>NZ_JBSFGF010000006.1:0-533422 GCF_053596455.1 Nonomuraea sp. NPDC001699
CCCTGGACGATCGTGGCCGTCTCGGCCTGGTGGTCGGTGAAGCCGCTGACCTGGACGTCGGCGTCCAGGTAGTCCCAGTTGGGGTTGCCGCCGGCCGTGGCGGCGGTGGCCCTGATCGTGTTGGCGCCCGCGTTGACCTGGGCGGTGAGGGTGACGGTGGCCCAGGTGTCCCAGTTCGCGGTGGGCGCGAACGCCCGGGCCGCGGCCACCACCGAGCCGTTGACGGCGATGTCGCTGGGCCGGTCGGCGGTGGTGCCGTTGGCGTAACGCAGGGACAGGGTGGCGGTGCCGGCGGCGGGCGCGTCGACGGTCCACTCGGTGTAGGCGCCGGCGACGTTGTCGCCGTTCACGAAGCCGCTGCCCGAGTAGCCGGTGTGGTTGGACTCGACGGCCCCCTGCGAGACCGTCGCGTTCTCGGCCTCGTACCGGGTGGGCGCGGCGCCGGCGGGACCGGCGGGTACGGCCAGCATGCCCGCGACCAGCGCGAGGACGCACAACCGGGACTTCCACAGGTTCATCGGGTGGCTCCTGAGGGGTTAGCGGCTCTTCATCGTGTTCCCACAAGGAGTCACACGCGTCAACAGATAAACGATCTTGGAACGATCCAATTTTAGGAAAGTTTCCTAACTCACGCGGCGAGGGTTGCCGCGATACATCCGATGTGCAAACGGATGTGGACAGATATTTGCCGGAGATGTATGGGTGAAGCAGGCATGAGATCGGACCTGTGCTCGCCGCCGTTCGACAGGAGGACAAGATCATGCCGCTCAGAAACCGACATCGTGCGGTCGCTCTCGTCGCGACAGGATTACTGCTCATCCCGCCCGTCCCCGCGGCCGTGGCCCTCACCGCCACCCTGTACGAGGCGGAGGACGCGACGATCTCGCAAGGGACGGTCGACTCCGACCACGCCGGGTACACCGGGACCGGGTTCGTCAACTACGACAACGCCGTGGGCTCGTCCGTGGAGTTCCAGGTCAGTGCCGTGGAGAGTGGGGCGCATGCCCTGGTCTTCCGCTTCGCCAACGGCACGACCACCGACCGGTCGATGACCATCACGGTCAACGGCGTCGCCGTGTCCCAGTCGTTTCCCGGCACCGGCGCCTGGACGACTTGGCGGACCGCGACCGTCCGGGCCTCGCTCGACGCGGGCACGAACACTGTACGGGCCGCCGCCGCCACCGCAGCGGGCGGGCCGAACCTCGACTCGCTGACAGTGGACGACGACGCCCCGACCATTGACTGGTCCCGCGCCGTGGTCGACTCGACCATGGCCAGGTACACGCCGGGCACGCTGGGCGGCTGGAGCTACACCCGCGGCCTGTACCTTTGGGCCCAATACCTGGTGTGGCGGCGCACCGGCGAACCTCGCTACCTGAGCTACATCAAGGACTGGGCCGACCGGTTCGTGGACGCCTCCGGCGGCATCTCCCAGAGCTTCAACAATCTGGACAGCATGCAGGCGGGCAACGTCCTGCTGGCCCTGTACCGGGAGACCGGCCAGGCCCGTTACCGGACCGCCGCCGCCAAGATCAGAACCAGGTTGAACACCTACCCGCGCACCTCCGACGGCGGCTGGTGGCACTCGACCTCCGACTCACGTCAGGGACAGCTCTGGGGCGACGGCGTGTACATGGTCGACCCGTTCCTGGCCAGATACGGATCCTGGGTCGAGGCCGACTCCTTCACCGGCGCGGAACCGGCCAGGCAGCTCGAGGTGTACTGGAGTCACCTGCGTCGAACGGACGGGACGGCGGCCGGACTGCTGTACCACGCCTACGACGAGCCCGGCGGCCTGACCGCGCCGTGGGTCAAACCGTCGATCGGCAACACGAACGGCGTCTCCTGGTGCCGGGCGATGGGCTGGTTCGGCATGGCCGTCGTCGACGTGCTGGACCTCGTCCCGGCCACCCATCCGCGCCGGGCGGCGCTCGTCGGCATCCTGCGCGACCTGGTCCCCGCCTACGCTCGCTGGCAGGATCCGGCGACCGGCCGCTGGTGGCAGGTGGTCACCGAGCCGTCGAACGCCGCCAACTGGACCGAGACGTCCTGCTCGGCGATGTACACGTACACGATCTCCAAGTCGGTCGAACGCGGGTACGTGGACGCCTCCTACCAGGTCAACGCCGACCGCGGATACCAGGGTGTGCTGGCCACGCTGTCGGTGGGCGGCGACGGCCGGACCAACATCGCGGACATCAGCGAGGGGACCAACGCGAGCGACTCCCTGAGCTATTACTTCGGCCGGGCCAGGCCGGTCAACGACTTCCACGGGCTGGGCGCGTTCCTCATCATGAACGAACAGGTGCGCCGCTGAGGACGCGTCGATCCGCAACGGATCGGCTCTGAGTGGCTTTCGAGCGCCTGTGCGGTGCCAAAACGCCGATGCTGTTGCTGAGCTGGGCATCTGCAAGGCGGTCAGGCTGCTCTGTGGTACTCGCTGATCAGTCCGGTGACAGTCCTTCGATGGTGGATACGGGCGGTCATGTCGATCACTCGGCGAACGTGTTCGCCCGTGGCGAGCGCGGCGGAATCTTCAGGACGCGCACGTCCGCGCCGATGAGCACCTCGTCGAATGCTCTGCCGAACTTGCCGTCCCTGTCCCGGATCGGGAACCGGAACCTGTCGGCTCGCTCGCCCAGTCCCATCAGCAGATTGCGTGCCTGCTGCGCCGTCCAGGCGCCGGTTGGATTTGCCGTGGCACCGAGGATGTGCACGCGCCGTGTTTCGATCTCCATGACGAACAACACGTGCAGGCTCTCCCGAGCCAATCGGACGATCAGATCGCGGATCTCTTCAGCGATCGGGGGCCGGCCCTGTTTGGCGGGGTAGGTCCACTTCTTCTTGACCAGCCTGCGATGCCAGGCCAGCAGCGTGCCGGGCGTTACGCTGCGATGCGGTCGAAGACGAGCGGGTAACAGTCTTGCCGGCGCGGCCAGCAGCGCCCGATCGGCCCAGTCCGGTCTGGGCTGGGGGACCTGGCGATGCAGCCCCGCGACCTCATGCCGCAACACCAAGATCTCCACCTCTTTGGAGGCACTGCCGCGTGCGAGCGGCACCAGCCAGCCGAACACCCTGACCACCAGCAGATGCAGAAGGCGAAACAGCACGAGAGGCAAGCCTGGAAGTCCAGGTTAGACCCGCTGCAATCAGTTCTGGCACCGGACAGGGGTGACCGCGCATCCGACTGGGGCGTGGACGGTGCAGCAGGCCCGCAACTTGGTCATGGATCTGGGGAGCGCATCGCCAGGCTACGATTCTTGATCCACGATCGGGCCCCGCTCTTCACCGTCGCCCTTTGAGAGGTTTTCACAGCCAATGGCCTGCGATCCATCCGCCGAAGGCTCGTCGTCGCAGGCGTGATGAGCGAATACCACCACGCCGCTTAATCACAGCTCAGCCCACGAAACTCAATATTCGAGCGGCACACCTCGCGATGGTCGCAGTCGCTGCCCTGATCACGCAGCAAAACTCTTTCCGAGCGGATGCCGTGCTGATGGTGCGGTTCTTCCCGGACGAAAGCGTGCCGTCGGGTGCCGTGAGTTCCAAGGCGCCAACGCGCACAACAATCACATACGGGACAGCAGTTCAGCCTTCCGCCGTGACCTGTTCGATCATGGGAGCTTGTACGGCGGCCAGCACGGCGGCGGCGAAGGGCAGGGAGTGATGCGTGGCTCCCCAGCCAATGCCGAACACCACGGAGGCGGGATCGTTGTTGGGGTTGGAGAGGGCCTGGTGCCCACGGATGCGCAGCCGCAATGACCCGCGAGCCTCCTCCAGCGCATGCCAGTCGACGCCCTCGATCTCGGTGATCGGGTAACGCCGGTCACCTGCCGTGTACTTGGCCGGGGAAGCTGCGGACGCGAACCAGGTGAAGGTGACGGCCTGCCCGTCGAAGGCGGCCTCACCGTCCCATGCCTTGAAACGACGCGGTACCGAAGGACCGGCGATCAGGAACCGCTCAGCCGGACCGCGCTGGGACAGGGCCGCGCGCACCTCGTTGGCATACTGGTCGGCCAGCGTCTTCGTGGCGGCGGGCAGCACCAGCCGGTACGGATCGAGCGACTCCTGGAGCTGCCCCGTTGCCGCGGACATGACCGGATCGGCTCCCTCCCGGGGAACCACCCGCAACACCACCCTGCCGCGTGCACCAGGCTCCAGCATGACATCGGCCAGCGCGTCGTACGGCACGAACCGTTCTCCGAGCTCCATGCTCAGTTTCGACGCCTTACCCGGCTCAGGCGTGATGCGCAGCCCACCGTCCTCGAACTCCCACGCGCAACCTCGCCCCTTCAGTACGTCACCCATGCAAGCAAGGATAGGTGCACGAACACTGGCGGCTACGCAGACGGGCGACCACCGCGACGAGTCGGCCGGGTCTGCGCACGTCGCCGGCCGCCACGTTCGGTGACGACGACTACGGCGACTTCTGCCGGCGCACTCCGAAGGAGCACGAAGCGGTCGACCTGTCCAGGTCGCGGCGCTTCGGGAAATGGCATTCGCCGGTGAGGGTCTCCATGGCGGTCGACCGTGACCGCAGCATGGTGACGCACGGCCACCCCCTCCCATGTCGGCCGCCGAGATGATCGGTTCTGCGGCTGCCGAAAACTCCATCCACGCGGTTCAAGCCGCATATGAGTGGTCTGTGAAGGCTGCAGCCGAGGCTGTCTGCCAAAGTTTCGACCTGATGTGAGAGACGATGGCCTGTCGTGGTCGGCAGGATGGTCGCGGGCGTGCTCGGTGCGTGCTCGTGCGCCCCGTAACGTGCCGTCGGAACCCGGCATTGCCCGACATGCAAAGCGCGCTGAGGCGGCATGAACTGCCATCAAGCGGCACCGCGCTTCTAATCCGACGGTCGCAGGTTCGAATCCTGCAGGGCGCGCAATTGTGATGTCTCGGGACATCGGAAACCCTCGAACCTACGGGTTCGGGGGTTTCGTCTTGTTCGGGTTTGCCTGGGGCTGGTAGTCGCGGGCGGGGTCGAGGGTCAGCTCGCGTAGCAGTTCTCCGGTGACGGCGTTGGCGACGTGGATGTGCAGGTTGTCGATCAGGAGGATGACGTGGGTTCGGGCGTGGGTTCGTCCGATGCCGATGTGGTGCAGTCGGCCGTTGACGCGCAGGGTGACCACGCCGGAGGGGTCGATGCGGTCGTGGCGTACGCGTGCGTGGGTGTCGGCGTCGCGGCTGCCGTCGGGCAGGGCCTTGGGCGAGGTGGCGTAGGTCGCGGCCGGGGTGGCGCGGTGTGGCAGGGACCGGTGCGGGCGGTGGTGGTTGTAGGTGTCGGTGAAGCGGTCGAGTAGCGCTTGCAGGTCGGCGAGGGTGGACAGCACTGCTCGGTCCACCCATGACGGCCTTGGACGGTGGACCTGGCGGCGCAGCACGGTGACTTCGTGCCGCAGGACGAGGATCTCCATGTTCTTGGACGCGTCGCTACGGGCCGGCAGCGTCAGCCAACCCATTCTGCGGCAGAAGATCATGGAGAAGAGACGTGGCGTCACGAGCCCGGAGCATGCCTGACCCAGGCCACTGCTCCGACCAGGAAGCCGAGACAAACCCGCAGCTCACGACCGTGAATGGAGTACTGGCACCCAGCGGCGAGGCCGGCCCGTCCACCGCCTCCGGCAGGCAGGGACGGGCCGTTCCCTTCAGCGGGGGGACGACGGTCCGAACGGCCGGTCGCCACGCAGCGTGATGCGGTGCATGACCCGGCGGGCGGTGCCGTAGTCGCGGTTGGCGTAGTGGGCGGTGCTGCGGTTGTCCCACATGGCCACGTCGCCGAGGCGCCAGCGGTGGCGGATGATGTGCTCCGGCTTCGTCAGGTGGGTGTAGAGCAGGTCGAGGATGTGACGGCTCTCAGCCTCGGAGACGCCGACGACGTGCGAGGTGAAGCCGGGGTTGACGAAGAGGCCCTTGCGCCCGGTCTCGGGGTGGACGCGGACGACGGGGTGCTCCACCGGGTCCAGCCGGGTGACGACCTCGCCCTCCCAGACGCTGCCCTTGCCGCCGCGCCGCTGGGCCAGGTAGTAGCCGAACTCGCGGTTGCCGTCGTGCACCGCGGTGAGCTGGTCGGCCAGTTCCCGTACGGGTGCGGCCAGTGAGTCGTAGGCGAGCTGGCTGTCGGCCCAGCTCGTGTCCCCGCCGGTGGGCGGCAGCACCACGGCGCGCAGGATCGAGCCGAGCGGCGGGCGCGGCATGAAGGTGACGTCGGTGTGCCAGACGTCGGCGAAGCCGTTGTCGGCGCTGTCGAGCTCGTAGATCTCCGGGTGCGTCTCGTCCACGCCGCCGACGACGGGGTGGGAGGCGGTCAACTCGCCGAGGCGGCGGCCCAGGGCGACCTGGCCGTCCTCGTCGAGGCTCTGGCCGGAGAAGAACAGTGCCTTCCACTCGACGAGGGCGGCTCGTACCGCGGCCAGCTCCTCGTCGTCGGCGGTCGCCAGGTCGAGCCCTTCTATCCGGGCGCCGAAGTGTGGTCCGAGCGGGCGCAGGGTGAGCGTGGCGGCCAGGGGTGTGGACATGTGCGCTCCTGTTCTGTGGTGGTCATCCGGCGGCCTCGCGGACGGCGTGGCTGACGGTGGCACGCAGGGCCGTGTACTCGGGGAGGGCGCGGAGTTCGTCGGGCTCCAGGCCGGTGCGGGGCAGGGGGATGTCGAGGTCGAGGGCGATCTGGCCGGGCCTGCTGGTCAGCACGACGACGCGGCTGCCGAGGAAGACGGCCTCTTCGACGCTGTGGGTGACGAACACGGAGGTGCGGCCCGTCTGCTCGCTGACCCGGCGCAGGTCCTCCTGCAGCCGCTCGCGGGTGAGCGCGTCCAGGGACGCGAACGGCTCGTCGAGCAGCAGCAGCGGATCGTCGCCCGCCAGCGCCCTGGCGATGGCCACGCGCTGCTGCTGACCGCCGGACAGCTGCCAGGTCCGGCGGCGGGCCACGTCGTGCAGGCCGACCCGTTCCAGGAGCTCTGGCACCCGGCGGGCGCGCTCCTCGCGGGGGACGCCCGCGTAGCGCAGGGCCAGCTCCACGTTGCCGCCCACGCTCTTCCAGGGGAACAGCCGGGGCTGCTGGAACACGATCCCGGCGCCGGTGCCGGGCACCGGCGCGGCTCCGGCGGTACGGACGACGCCGCCGCTGGGCCGCTCGAAGCCGGCGATCAGGCGCAGCAGCGTGCTTTTGCCGCAGCCGGACGCTCCGACGATCACGAGGAACGAGCCGCGGGGGACGTCGAGCGAGATCGGGCCGAGCGCGGTCACGATGTCCGTGCCCGTCCCGTACACGTGCACGACATCCTTGACGTGGACAGCGGTCTGCGTGCCGGCCTCAAGGGGTGAGGACATCGGGCAGCCCCTTGTTGTAGACGGCGTTCCGCACGGTCGCCAGGTCGGGTACGGCTTCGATCTTCTGCTGGTCCTTGAGGAACTGCGCGGCGCTGACGAGGTTCTCGGCCAGGGCGCCGGGCCGCTCGGGGGTGCCGAGCCACTCGGGGGAGGCCAGGTCGGCGGGCTTGAGGAAGACGCCCTGGGTGAGCTGGTCCCCGGCGTCCTCCTTGGTGAGGTTGAGCTCGGCGGCGACGGCGGCGGCGGCCTCGGCGCGGTTGTCGGCGATGAGCTGCAGGGCCCTCGCCTCGGCCTTGCGCCAGGCGTCCACCGCGTCTGGATGCGCCTTGAGGAACGCGGTGGACACCACTCCGAGGTCAAGCGTGGGCTTGCCGGCCGTGGCCAGTTCCCGGCTGGCGATCAGGACCTTGCCGTTCTTCTTCAGCTCCTTCAGGGTGGGCAGCCAGGTGTAGGCGGCGTCGATGTCGCCGCGCGTCCAGGAGGCAAGGATGTCCTGCGGTTCGAGGTCGACGATGGTCAGCTCCGACTCGCGCACGCCCGCCTGGCCGAGCGCGGCCAGCAGGCTGTAATGGGAGGTCGAGGCGAACGACGTGGCGACCTTCTTGCCGCGCAGGCCCTCGATCGCCGACACGCCGCTGTCGTTCCTGACGACCAGGGCCTCGTTGTCACCTGCCACGTCGAGCACGAACGCCACCTGGTACGGGATGTTCAGCGGGGCCGACAGCCCGCGGGCCACCGGGCTGGAGCCGATGGCGGCGATGTCCACGCTGCCGGCCACGAAGGCGGTGTTGATGCTGGCGCCCGAGTCGAACTTCGTCCACTGGATCTGGTAACCGGGCAGCGCCTCCTCCAGCCACCTCTTGTTCTTGACGATGAGGTCGCCGCTGGGGAAGGCCTGGTAGGCGAGGCGGATGCGGTTGGCCGCCGCGCCGCCACCGCCTCCCCGGGACGCGGTGCCATCACCGCAGGCGGCCAGGACCGCGATCAACACGAAAGACAGCAGGAATCTCAGACGCATGGCGGCTTCCTCACGAGGGACGTGCGGCGGGTCACGAGCGGCCCCGCCAGGGGATGAGCCGTTTCTCCGCGACCCGCAGCAGGCCGTCGATGAGCAGGCCTGACAGTCCGATGGCCAGCAGCCCCAGCACCACGACGTCGGTCTGCAGGTAACGCTGGGCGTCCCGGACCATGCCGCCGATGCCGGGCACGCCGTTGACCGTCTCAGCGGCGACCACGGACGAGTACGCGATGCCGACGGCCAGGCGGACGCCGGTGAAGATCTCCGGCAGCGCGTTGGGCAGCACCACGTCCCGGATGACGTCCCGCCGCGAGGCGCCCAGTGCCCTGGCCGCCTCGACCAGGTGGGACGGCGCGCCGTGCACGGCGGTGGCGGTGGCCACCGCGACCGGTGGCAGCGCCGCGATCGCCAGCAGCCACAGCTTGGGCGTCTCGTCGATGCCGAACCAGATGATGAGCAGGCTGAAGTACGCCAGCGGCGGCAGCGCCCGCACGAAGGTGACCACCGGCTCGGCCACGACGCGGATCCACGGCACGGTGCCGAGCACGACGCCCACGACGAGCCCGCCGGCCACACCGATCGCGGATCCGATGAGGATGCGCCGCAGGCTGATGCCCAAGTGCTCGACGAGCAGGCTGCCGCTGTAACCGCGGATGCCGTCGTGCGTCGTGGACAACCGCAGGAACTGCTCCCACACGGCACCGGGAGAGGGGATGAAAGAGGGATTGGCCGCCGCGGCCGCGGCGAGCTGCCACAGGCCGAGGAGCGCGGCCCCGGCGAGCACGCGCACCATGGTCCTGCGGGTCGCCGGCCGCCATCGCCGGGTGACGGACGCCGGTCCGCCGTCGGGAACGGCGGTCGAGGGGGCGGCCGTCGAGGTGGGCGAGGTCACCGCCTCGGACGCCTGGTCGGGGGGCTCATGACCACGAAACTACGGCGACGCTCACCTAAAGTCAACATTTCCTACTAGCTATATCGGATATATGTAGCCGGGCGTCGGGGACATCCGGGTGCACCCGGACGGCTTGCGCGCTCAGAACCCGATCGGCTCACGCACGAGCACGACCGTGGCCCGCTCCGGCAGGGCCTCGCGCTCCACGATGAGGATCTGGCCGATGAACGATGACTGCCCGAACTCCTGGAGGCGCCGGTGCTCGCGCGGCAGGCTGTAGGAGCGGACCCGCCGCAGCGCCCCGGCGAAATCATCAGCCGCGGGTTCCCCGCCGCTCCGGGTTCTGCTCGGCCTCACCGGCCCCGACACGAAAGGTCGAACCTGCGCAGGAACGCCTGCCAGAGGTTGTCCCCATGAGACGGACAGACGCCGGTGCGGGACGACCGCAGCCACAACGGTTTCGGGTCACGGTCGCCCGGGGCGGGTGCCGCACCGTGAGCCGGATCAGCGTGCCTTCCAGCACGGGCGGGTCGCCGTGGTCCAGCCAGGCGGCCCGGCGGGTCAGGCGGGGATGCAACCGGTCCCACGGCAGGGCGTTCGCGGCGCCGTAGCGGGTCATACCGTGCGCAGGAAGTCGTCCAGCACGTCGAGGCCGCTGCGCAGGGACGCGATCGGCACGCGTTCGTCGACGCCGTGCATGCCGGCTGGTGTGCGGCCGTCGGGGTCCTCACCGAGCGGGGCGAAGCCGAAGCCCGCCAGCCCCAGTTCGGCGAACGGCTTGGCGTCGGTGCCACCGCCCATGCAGAACGGGACGATCACGCCGTCCGGGTCGTGGCGCAGGACCGACGCGGCCATCGCGTCGTACCAGGCGTTGTCCCAGCCGGCCCCGATCGCGGGGCGGTAGGACAGGAATGACCGGGTGATGGACGGTCCCAGCAACTCGTCGATGATGGCGAGCTGTTCGTCCTCGGTGCCGGGCAGCGAGCGTACGTCGATCTCGGCGTGCGCCTCGCCTGGTACCACGTTGAACTTGTAGCCCGCGTCGAGCACGGTGACGTTCGTCGAGCAGCGCAGCGACGGCTCGACGTACTCGCGCAGCGGCCCGATCCGGTCGAGGACGGCCTCGACGCCCTCGTCGGAGGAGAGGTCGGCGTCGAGGCCGAGGGTCCGCACGGCGGTGTCGAGCAGCCGGCGCACCGGTGGCGTCAGCACCAGCGGCCACCGGTGCGCCGAGATCCGGGCCAGGCCGGTCACCAGGCGGGCGACGGGGTTGTCCGGGTTCGGGCGTGACCCGTGGCCCTCCGTACCGGTCGCGCGGACGCGCATGTGGAGGGAGCCGCGCTCGGCGACAGCGATCGGGTAGAACCGCCGTACCGTCCCGTCGGGCGCCCGTACCGGCACGGGCCGTCCGCCCGACTCGCCGACGGCGGTGGTGACCCCGGCGAAGAGCTCGGGTCGGTTGCGTACCAGCCATTCGGCGCCGAGGGCGCCGTCCTCCTCCTCGTCCGCGACGAAGGCGAAGACCACGTCGCGTCGTGGTCCGGTCGCGTCGGCCGCCCACCGCAGCAGGGTGGCGAGCATCATCGCGACCGTATCCTTCATGTCGGTGGCGCCGCGGCCCCACACGTACCCGTCCGCCACCCGGCCCTCGAACGGCGCCACCGTCCACCGCTCCGGCTCGGCGGGGACGACGTCGAGATGCCCGTGGACGAGCAGGCCGGGCAGCAACCGGTCGGCGCCGGGGACCCGGAGAACGACGTTGGCCCGGGTCGGCGCGGACTCGATGATTTCGGGGTCGTATCCCGCCCCGCGCAGGAGACTGGCGACGTACTCGGCCGCGGCCAGTTCGCCCTTGCTGCCCGCCTTGCCGTAGTTGCTGGTGTCGATCGCGATGAGGTCGGAGCAGATCGTCACGACGTCCGGGTGGTCTTTCATCGTTCTCCTGTCTTGGCTGGGTAGGTGATCAGGTAGCCGTGCCGCCGGTCGAAGGCGGCGATCTCGGCGCCGTCGGCCAGGGCCCCGGCCAGCACGTCCCGTACGTGGGCACGCCAGGCCCGCGCGAGGAGGGGGTTCTCGACCCGGAACCGTTCGATGTCCTCGGGGACCGGGACGAAGGCGGGCCCGCCCGTCCACGGCACCACCCGGAGCGCGTCGTCGCGGACCGTGATCAGCGGCCGATGGTCGCCCTCGGGCGGCCCGGCGGCGGCGGGGGAGAGCAGGTCCCACTCGACGAACAGCCGGTCGCTGGCCTCGCCGCGGTTGAGCCCGTCGTGCATCGGGCCGTAGCAGTCGGGCAGGTAGTCCGTCGCCCGGGCGCCGAGCTTGACCAGGTTGAAGTACGCGTTGCGACGGACCAGGGGGTCGAACGTCCAGGTGATCGAGCCGATGCCGCGGCCCAGCGCCCAGTCGCGCTGGTGGCACTTGAGCAGGTAGCCGATCTGCCGGCCGCGGTACTTCGCCTCCACCCCGGTGATGTGGCTGTGCAGGGATCCGTTGTGCGGCGCGAGGAACCCGACCGCGGCGCCGGCCAGATGCTCCCCGACGAATGCGACGGCGACGTAGTTGCCGGTCATGCTGAAGGCGCGCAGCAACGCGACGGTGATCTGGCTGGAGTCGGGCGCGCCGTCCCAGACCCGGTTGAAGAGGGCGGCGATCGCCTCGAGGTCGGCGAGCCCGGCCGCCTCGCGGACTGACACTCCGTGCTCCGGCGTCATCGCCCGGCCTCGCCGAGCAGGTCGGCGAGCAGCCCGGTCAGCAGGGCGAGACGGTCGCCGAGCCGAGCCACGTCGACCCACTCGTGGCGGGCGTGCGCCCCGCCGCCCACCGCGCCCAGGCCGTCCAGGGTCGGCACCCCGGCAGCGGCCGTGAGGTTGCCGTCCGATCCGCCGCCGACCGCGACGCCGGCGAGCGGGCCGATGCCCAGCCGATCCGCCACGGCGCGGGCCCGCTCGAACAGCCCGGCCGTCATCGTGGCATCGAGCGGCGGACGGTCGATGCCACCCTCCATCTCGATGGTGACGTCACCGTTCGCCGGCGCCAGGCCGCGGATCGCGGTGTCGACCCGCCGCAGCTCCTCGGCGGTCCGGGCGCGAACGTCGATCGTCAACGTGGCCCGGTCCGGCACCGTGTTGACGGCCGTACCGGCGGAAGCCATCGTCGGCGTCACGCTGGTCCCCGCCGCGTCGTCGGCCAGCGCGGCGACGGCGCCGACGGCGGCGCCCAGTGTGATCAGCGCGTTCGCGCCCAGGTGCGGTTCCAGGCCGGCGTGGGCCGCGCGTCCGGCGAAGGTCAGCTCGTAGTGGGCACGGCCCTTGCGTTCGGTCTTCAGGGCGCCGGAGTCGTCGCCGGCCTCCAGTACCAGGGCCGCAGCGCAGCCCCTGGCCTCATCCTCGATCAGCTCGCGGGAGGTCGGAGAGCCGAGCTCCTCGTCACCGGTGACCAGCAGGGTGACCCCGGATGGGTCGTCGAGCGCGGCGATGGCGTGGAAGGCGAGGGCGAGGCCCACCTTCATGTCCAGGCACCCGGGCCCGCGGATCCGGTCGCCGGCCGTGCAGGGGATCGTGTCGATCGTGCCCAGCGGCCAGACGGTGTCGTGGTGGCCCAGCACGAGCACGCGAGGTGGTTCCTTTCCCCACCGCCAGCGCAGGTGGGTGCGGCCGGCGGTGACGATCGGCTCGGCGGGGCGGCCCAGGATCTCTTCGCCGACCCGCGCGACGCAGTCGGCGCTGCGGGCGACCGCGGCGAGGTCGGTGGAGGGTGACTCGCAGCGGATCATCCGGACCGACGCCGCGACGACGCCGGCGACCCGGGAGCGGGAGCTGACGGACGGTGCGTTCATGGGTTTTCCTCCGGCGCTTTGGACGGCGCCGTCAACGTTTCATCGGGTGCGGTGGCGACTCTTGTGGCCCGACATGAAAGGCGGTCCCGAGGTTGGGTGTTCGACACCGACGGCGGCCGGCGCCGCCGGTTAGCTTGCTCAAACGAGACGGGTCGCAGCGGGCGGCCCGCGTGTTCAGGAGGACCAGGTGACGGAACGGGTGGCGGACGTGGTCGTCGTGCCGGTCGGGACCGATGGGGCGGTGCCGGCCCCGGTGGCCGGCTTCCTCGCGGAGGCCGGCGTTGATGTTGACGTGCACGCGATCGGGGCTCGCCTCGGCCCGGCCGAGCCCGGCGACGTGGCCCGGGTCCCCATACTCGACGGCCCCGACCTCGTCTACGTGACCGTCGGTGATCCCCGGCCGGGTCTGGCGTTCGACCACGTGCGGGCGGCCGCGATGGCGGCGGCCCGGCACTGCGGATCCGCGCCGGCGGTGCTCGACGCGATCGGGTGCTGGGCGGCCGACCCGGATTGCGCGGTCGCCGCGGCGGAGGGCTGGACCCTCGGCACGTACCGATACCGCCCCGACTGGACCGTCGCCGACCTGCTCGCCCGGCTCGACCCCGGTCCGCGTCGGCACGGGGGACCGGAGCATGCCGTACGGGAAGGGGTCGCGCTCGGCGCGGCCGCCAACCTCGCTCGGGATCTGACCAACACGCCGCCCGGCCAACTCGTCCCGGCGCGGCTGGCGACCGTGTGCCAGGAACTCGGCGAGGCGCTCGGGTTCGAGGTACGCGTACACGACGCCGCGATGCTGGAGCGCGAGCAATTCGGCGGCATCGCCGGCGTGGGCCGGGGAAGCGTGCATCCGCCGTGCCTGATCGAGCTGCGACGCGGAGGCGACGGCCCGCACACGGCGCTCGTCGGCAAGGGCATCACCTTCGACGCGGGCGGCCTGTCGCTCAAGCCCACCCGGGGCATGCTCACCATGAAGGCGGACATGGCCGGCGCCGCCGCCGTTCTCGGCGCCTTCGTCGCGCTGGCCCGCCTGGGCTCCGACGCGCCGGTGCGGGCCTATCTGCCGTGTGCCGAGAACATGCCGGGCCCGTACGCGGTCCGGATCGGGGACGTCCTGCGCCATCGCGGTGGCCGGACCGTCGAGGTGACCAACGCCGACTGCGAGGGACGGCTCGTGGTCGCGGACGCCATGGCGTACGCCGTGGAGGCCGGCCCTGCCGCGATCGTCGACCTGGCGACGCTGACCTCGGTCACCGGCCTCGGCCCCGACATGTGGGCCGGTTTCGGCACCGACGACGCCCTGCTGGCGCGGGTGCTGGCCGCCGGCGGCGCGGCCGGTGAGCCCGGGTGGGCGATGCCGATGTGGGAGCCCTACCGGGCCACCCTCGCCTCCGACGTGGCGGACACCCGGAACTTCGACCCGGACGCGCCCCAGCCGTACGGCGCCATCACCGCGGCGCTGTACCTGGAGCCGTTCGCGTCCGGCGTGCCGTGGGCGCATCTCGACCTCGGGCTCACGGTGATGCGCCCGGCCGCCGACGCCCGGTGGGCCGCAGGCGCCAACGGCCGCGGGGTGCGCCTGCTCACCCGCTACCTGACCGCCGGCGCGCCGGCACTGGAGGAGGGCGCATGAGCGTCGTGGACGGTCCCTGGTTCGACGATCTCGCCGTCGGCGACACCTTCACCGCGCCGGCCGTCACGCTGGATGCCGGGCTCCATGCCCAGCACCGGGCGATCCTCGGCGACCGGCTCCGGCTCTGCCTCGACGAGACGCTCGCCGAGCGGGTCACCGGACGTCCCGGCCTCGCGTATCCCGGCGTGGTCTGGGACGTGGCCGTCGGCCAGTCGAGCGTCGTGACCCGCCAGGTGGTGGCGAACCTCTTCTACCGGGGGCTGCGGCCGCGGGCGACGCCGTACCTCGGCGACACCCTCGTCACCTCGACCGAGGTCGTCGCTCTCCGCCGGGTCCGGTCCCGGCCCGACCGGCCCGAGCGCGGCAAGGCGGTGCTGAGCATCGTGACCCGGGACCAGACCGGACGTGTCATCCTCGCTTTCGACCGGTGCGCGCTGCTGCCCTGCCGCGACGGGTCCGGACCGGCCCCGGAGGCGGGCCCCCACGTCGACGGCCTTTTCACCGCACCGTCCGTGCCGGACGTGGCGACGGCCCCCGACTGGCTCGCGCAGTGGTCGCTCAAGCCGCTGGAGCCCTCGCCCGGCGGTCCGCCTGCGGCTGGCGACACCTTCGAGCTGGCGGCCGGCGACGTCGTCTCGAGCGCGCCGGAACTGGCGCGGCTCACCGTCAACATCGCGGCGGTGCACCACGACGCGGAGGCCGCCGGCGGCCGTCGGCTCGTCTACGGCGGGCACACGATCGGGCTCGCGCTCAGCCAGACCTGCCGGATGGTCCCGGGGCTGGTGATCGTGACCGAGTGGTTCGCATGCGATCACGTCGCACCCGTCTTCGAAGGCGACACGGTGCGCAGCCGCGTCACGGTGCGGGGCGTCACCCCCTACCGGGACGGCACCGCGATCGCCGTGCTCAACACCCAGACGTCGGTGGCCGGTCGCGGAGCCGTCCTCGACTGGACCTTCGCGGCGCTGGTCGCATGAGCACCGTACGAGGCCCGGCCTGGCTCTTCGTCCCGGGCGACCGCCCTGAGCGCTTCGCGAAGGCCGCGAGCGCCGCCGACCAGATCATCTGCGATCTGGAGGACGCCGTGGCGCTGACTGCCAAGCCGGCGGCCCGGGACCACGTCGCGGGCTGGCTCGCCGCCGGCGGATCCGCCTGGGTACGGGTGAACCCGGCAGGATCACCGTGGCACGCGGACGATCTGCGCGCGCTGGTCGGCTGTGCGGGCCTGCGGGGCGTGGTCGTGCCCAAGGCCGAGTCGGCGGCGGACCTGCAACGCGTGTGCGACCTGCTCCCGGTGCCGTCGGCGGCCCTCGTCGAGTCCGCCGTCGGCGTCGGGCGAGTCGCCGAGATGCTCGCCGTCGAGCGGGTGGAGCGGCTCATGCTGGGCACTGTCGACCTCGCCCTCGATCTCGGCTGCGAGCAGGAGTCCGACGTCGTCAGGCAGGTCCGGAGCCGGCTGGCTCTGGAGTCCCGCGCGGCTGGGAAGCCCGCGCCGGTGGACGGGGTGACCATGGCGCTGCGGGACTACGACGCCACGTTCGCCGACGCCGGGCGAGCGCGCCGCGAGGGCTACGCGGGCAAGCTCGCAGTCCATCCGGTCCAGGTCGGCGCGATCCGGGCCGCCTTCGCGCCGTCGCCGGAGGAGGTGTCCTGGGCGCGCGAGGTGATCGCGGCGGCCGGGCAGGGTGCGGTCGCCGTCGGGGGCGTCATGGTCGACGCCCCGGTCGTCGAGCGCGCGCGCCGGATTGTGGCTGGCTCGGCCATCGATGAGAAAAGGGGAACTGGGGACTGAGATGGCGCACTTCGAGAGTAACGTCCTGTGGAATCCGGCGTGGTCGGCCCTCGACGGCTGGGCGGAACGCCCTCCGGACGCGATCGAGCACTTTCACCGATCGATCCCGGGATTCGCCGAGTCCGCGCTGGTGCCGGCGCCGGCGATCGCCGACCAGGTCGGCGTCGCGCACGTGCTCGTCAAGCACGAGGTCGAGCGCCTCGGCCTGCCGTCGTTCAAGGTCGTCGGTGCGAGCTGGGCCGTCAGCGTGGCGATCGCCGGTCACATCGGCCGCGTGCCCTTCCCGACGTTCGACGCGCTCGCCGAGGCGGCCGGCGCCCTGCGCGCCTCGATCGTCCTGTCGACCGCCACGGACGGCAACCACGGCCGCGCCGTCGCGTACCTGGCGCGCCGGCTGGGCCTGAACAGCCGGATCTTCGTGCCCGCGGACATGGCCGAGGCACGCGTCGATGCGATCCGCGGTGAGGGCGCCGAGGTCGAGGTGGTCGCCGGATCGTACGACGACGCCGTTCGCCGGTCGGCCGAGAGCGCGGAGCGGGACCGGTCCGACGGCCGGCACGAGCTGCTCGTCTCGGACACGTCGTGGCCCGGGTACACCCGGATCCCCGAGGCCGTGGCCGCCGGTTACTCGACGATCTTCGCCGAGACCCGGCGCCAGCTCGCCGCGGCGCTCGGCTCGGACGCGTCGATCGACCTGGCGCTCGTCCCGGTGGGTGTGGGCGCGTTCGCCTCGGCCGCGGTCCGCAGCCTCGCGAGCGGGTCGTGCAGCGTCGTCACCGCCGAGCCGGCTGCGGCCGACTGCCTGTGGCAGTCCCTGGCGGCCCGGGAACGGGTGACGGTGCCGGGACCGCACGAGTCCACGATGGCGGGGCTCAACTGCGGCGAGGTCTCGCTGGTGGCATGGCCGGCGCTGCAGCGGGGCGTCCGTGCCGCCACCCGGGTCTCCGACCTCGAGGTGGCCGCGGCCGTCCGCGACCTCGCCGCGCTCGGCGTCGCGACCAGCGAGAGCGGCGCGGCCGGTCTGGCCGGTCTCCGGCGGCTGCGGCTCGACTCGCGGGCGGGTTCGCTGCTGCGGCCCAGATCCACGCTCGTCCTCTTCGACACCGAAGGGGTCACCGATCCGGCCGGATACGAGGCGGTCCTGGCCGGATCGTCGACGGCGCGGGGTCGTACCGAAGAAGGGGCGGGTCATGTCACGGGTCGATGAGCTCATCGCGTACCTCTCCGAAGCCGTTCCCCGCGAAGCGAGGTCGCGGGGGATTCCGGGGGTCGCCGTAGGGCTGTGTGATGCCGACGGCGTCCTGTGGGCCGAGGGATTCGGCAGCGGCATCGGCGTCCGCACCATGTTCAGCGTCCAGTCGACGTCGAAGCTGGTCACCGCGACCGGCGTGCTGCTGGCCGTGCAGGAGGGCCTGGTCGACCTCGACCAGCCGATCCTGCGCCACCTGCCGGACTTCACCGTACACAGCGACTTCGAGGAGCGGCCCGAACGCCGGATCACCCTGCGCCACCTGCTGACCCACACCGCCGGCTTCACCCACGAGGCGCCGGTCGGGTCCAACTACGAGGTCGGCGACGCCACGTTCGAGGAGCACCTCGCCAGCATCTCCGAGACCTGGCTGCGGTTCCCCGTCGGCCACCACCACGAGTACTCCAACCTCGGGATCGACCTTGCCGGCCAGGTGGTGGCCACTGCGGCGGGGGAGACGTTCGCCGAGTTCATGCGCGGGCGGCTGTTCGAGCCGCTCGGTCTCACCCGGTCGACGTTCGACTTCGGCGCCTTCGACGGCGAGGAGGACCGGACGCTCGGGCACTCCCGTACGTTCGCCCGCGCGGGCCGCGACGTGCCCCGGCGAGTGCCGATGGTGCCGTCGGGCGGTCTCTACACCAGCGTGGCGGATGTACTGCGCTACCTGCGATTCCAGTTGCGCGAGGGCGACGGCGTCCTACGGCCCGAGTTGGCCCGGCAACACCTGGACTTCCCGAGGCTGACCGAGGAGCAGACCCAGGGGTACGGGCTGGGGCTCTACGTCGACCGCTGGGCGCCCGGGGTCCGGGTGCTGCACCACGGCGGGGCCGGCTTCGGCTTCCTCTGCCAGGTGTTCTGGCTGCCGGACCTCGGCATCGGCGGTGCGGTGCTCACCAACTCCGTGGACCACGACCTGCAGAACGAGCTGGCGGCCGACATCGTCCGGCGGCTCGCGGACGGCCACGGCTCGCAGGCCACCCCACCCCCGGCGGCGGTTTCGCCTTACCCGCAGGACGCGGCCGGCCGGTACGTCGGGCGCCTTGGCGACATCCGGGACATCGTCGCCCGCGACGGCGAACTTCACGGCGTCGACGGCCGGTCCGTGTTCCTGCGCGACGCGGCCGGGCACGTCCGTTACCAGCTCGACGCCGTCACCGGCGATGTGCGGTACCGGACCGCCGTGCCCGAGCTCGGCCCGTCGACGCTCGAACCCGGCCTGGCCGGCGACTACGAATCCCGGGTCGGGGAGGTGCCGATGGCGCCGTACCGCCTGCGGCAGGACGGGGACCACGCCGTGATCGACCTGCCCAGTGGGGGCTCCCTCGATGACCCGATCACCCTGCAGCTCACCGCCGCCGGCCCGGGACGCTACCTGTCCGCGACCGGCGAGGTGCTGACGGTCGGCGACGCCGGCCCGGCGTACGCCAACATCCCCCTGAACCGGACCGAGGACTGAGGTGACCCTGATGGGTAAGGTATCCGCGCTGGAAGGCATCGAGATGCGGCGGCTCCGGCTGCCCCTGGTGTCGCCGTTCCGCACCTCCTTCGGCACCCAGACGACCAAAGACGTGCTGATCCTCCGCGCCGTCACCGCCGACGCCGAGGGCTGGGGCGAGTGTGTCGCCGCGCAGCACCCGCTGTACGCCTCGGAGTACGTCGGCGCGGCGATGATCACGCTGCGCGACTTCCTCGTGCCCGCGCTGCGCGACCTGCCCGCCATCGACGTCAACCTCGTCAGCGCCGCGCTGGATCGCTTCCGCGGGCACCGGATGAGCAAGGCGGCGCTTGAGATGGCGGTCTGGGACGCCGAGCTACGGGGTCTGGGGATGCCGCTGAGCCGCGCGCTCGGCGCCGTCCACACGTCGGTGCCGGCGGGCGTCTCGGTCGGCATCATGGACACCCTCGACGAGCTGGTCACCGCGGTCGGCGCCTACCTGGCCGACGGATACCGGCGGATCAAACTCAAGATCGAGCCAGGCTGGGACGTCGCGGCGGTGCGCGCGATCCGGGACGCGTTCGGCGACATCCCGTTGCAGGTCGACGCGAACGCGGCGTACACGCTCGCCGACGTCGACCAACTCCGGAAACTGGACGATTTCGGCCTGCTGCTCATCGAGCAGCCGATGGCCGAGGAGAACGTGCTGGGCCACGCCGAGCTGGCCCGCCACCTGCGAACCCCCATCTGCCTGGACGAGTCGATCACCTCCGCCCGGGCCGCGGCCGACGCGATCAGACTGGGCGCGTGCCGTGTCGTCAACATCAAGGCCGGCCGGGTGGGCGGCTACCTCGAGGCCCGGCGCGTGCACGACCTCTGCCAAGCCCACGACGTCCCGGTCTGGTGCGGCGGCATGGTCGAGACCGGCCTGGGCCGCGCCGCGAACGCCGCCCTGGCCGCCCTGCCCGGCATGCGGCTACCAGGTGACATCTCCGCCTCGTCGCGCTTCTACCACCAGGACATCACCCCACCCCTCGAACTCAGCGACGGCTACATGTCAGTCCCGGAAGGCCCAGGCCTGGGCGTCACCCCCGACCCCGAAGCCCTCGCCGCGGCAACAGTTCACACCGAGTGGCTGCCTCTATAGGAGGCCGCTGAAGAATCGGCGTCTCGTCTGTAGTGATTCATACCGAGTCTGGGTGCGGGGTGTGGAGCGTGATATTCGGCGGCCTCATAGACAGCGGCGACCGCTACCGCTCATCCCGCAGTGAACCCGAAGCCCCATGAAGATGGTGCTGCCGCACCAGATCGAGCAGGCCGATAGTGCCGTGGAACAAGATCGGGCAAATCGGCCGTGGCTAGAATCACGGTTGTGGAGCGCCCGGAACAGCCGGAAGCATCCGTCGTGGCAGACGGACCGTCGATCACGCTGGCCCGGATCCTGGAGGACGCCGGCCACACCCTGCTCCGCCCGGCGTTCGACGGCCAGGACCTAGACCGGATCGTCGACGGCCTGGTGATCTTCGACCCGGCCGACCAGGTCGCCTGGTCGCGGCGCCCCCTGGTTCTTGCCGTCGGGGTCCAGGCTGGTGAGCAGCTCACCGCCCTCAGCGAGCGGGTGGCACGCCAGGGCGGCGCGCTCATCGTCCACGAGAGCGTCGTCGCCTCGCTGACCGGCCCGCGGACCGTCGTGCCGGTGCTCGCGCTTGGCAACGAGAACTCCTGGATCCAGCTCGCCGCGACCCTCGCGCCGCTGGTGAACGGCTCGTCCGGCCCCGCGCTCGCGGCGCCGCTCGGTGGCGTCCCGACCGGCGACCTGTTCGCCCTGGCGAACGCCATCGCCGAGATCCTCGACGCGCCGGTCACGGTCGAGGACCGGGACTCCCGGGTGCTCGCCTTCTCGATCCGGCAGGAGGAGGCGGACCCGTCGCGCATCGGCGCGATCCTCAACCGCCAGGTCACGCCCTGGGCCACGCAGGATCTCACCGAGCGCGGCATCTTCCGCCAGTTGTACCGCACCCAGGAGCCGCTCTTCGTCGATCCGCCCGAGAGCGGGTACGGCGGTTTCACGATGCCCCGCGTCGTGCTGGGCATCCGGGCCGACGACGAGATCCTGGGCTCGGTGTGGGCCGCGGTCCCCGGTCCGCTCTCGGACGAGCGGATGCAGGCCTTCCGCGAGCTGCAGGGCACGGTCGCCGTGCACCTGCTGAGCCACCGCGCGAACGCCAACGTGGAGCGCCGAATGCGTTCGGACCTCACCGCCCAGGTCCTGGCCGGCGGCCCGGAGGCGGAGGAGGTCGCGGCCCGGCTGGGCCTGCCCCACCGCCCGATGCTGGTGCTCGCGGTCGCGCTCCCGGACGGCGAGGACGAGCCCGCACGCCTGCGCGGCGACCGCGCGGCCGAGCTGCTGCGCATCGGTGACGCGTTCGACATGCACCTCGGCACCGTCCAGCCGGGCGCCTCCGCCGCGCTGGTAGGCGACATCGTGTACGGGATCGTTCCGCTGCCCCCTGCCGCCGACCCGCACTCGGACCGCGGTCAGCGGATGGCGAAGGACTTCCTCGCCCGGGTAGGGCGGCGGTCCGCCGCGGTGATCGGGGTCAGCGCCGTCGCGCCCGACGCCTACGCCCTCCCGCGGGCCCGGGAGGAGGCCGACCGCGCGCTGCGGCTGGCCCGCAGCGCGCAGCAGGGCGACCGCGTCTGCTCGACGGTCGAGCACGCGTACGAGTTGCTCATGATGGAGATGGCCGACCTGGTGTCGGCGCGGGGGATGGGCCTCAGCGGGCCGCTCGCCCGCCTCGTCGAGCAGGACGAGCGCCACGGGTACCTGGTGCCGACACTGCGCGCGTGGCTGGACCACTTCGGCGACAACATCGCCGCGTCAGCGTCGCTGCACGTCCACCCCAACACGTTCCGCTACCGCCTGAAGCGGGTCGCGGAGGTCTCCGGGATGAGCCTGGACAACCACGACGAGCGGCTGTCGCTGATGCTCCAGTTCCGGCTCTTCATGCGCTCCTGACCGGCAGCCTCGTCGCGCGGCGCTACCCGGCGCTCGCAATTTCGTGCCGCGACACCAGCGCCGCCGCCCCCGGACTTGTGACGATCAGCGGTGTCCGGCATCCAGGCAACCGACGAGAGGCCCGGTGTGAACCGCTATCTGACTGTCGACGACATCCGGCGGATCGACGTACCCAAGCAACCGGCGATCAGCCCGGACGGCAGCGCGGTCGCCTACGTCGTCCAGACCGACGACCTCGACGCGGACCGCGTCGAGCAGACCCTGTGGCTGGTGCCCACCGGCGGCGGGAACCCGCGCCGCCTGACCGACGGCGTCGGCGACTGCGCCCCGGCCTGGTCGCCGGACGGCCGGCTGCTCGCCTTCCTGCGCACCACCGACGGCCGGCCCCAGATCTGGCTGCTCGACGTCGGGACGTCCGAGGCGCGGCAGCTCACCCGCCGGCCCGGCGGAGCGGGCGCCCCGGCGTTCAGCCCGGACGGCTCGCGGCTGCTGTTCACCGCGCCGGCCGATCCCCCGGAGTCCGAGGGCACGTGGGCGTGGGGCGCGCCGGTCGTGAGCCGCCGCCTCGACTACTACGCTGACGGCGCCGGCGTGCTGAGCGCCCCGCGGCAGCACATCCACATCGCCGACGTCGGCACGGGCGGATGCGAGCAGATCACCGCCGGCGAGTGGAGCGCATTCGGGGCGGCCTGGTCGGCGGACGGCACCCGGATCGCCTTCTCCGCCGCCATGTCCGCGGACGCCGACCTCACCCGGCAATCCGCCGCGTACACCATCGACCTCGGCGACCCCGGACGGGTCCCGCGGCCGGCGGGCCCGTTATCCGGCAGCGCCGGGCCGCTCGCCTGGACGGGTGACGGCACCCGGCTGCTGGTCTGCGGCCACCCGGAGGGGCCCGCGCGCTTCACCGGCCTGCTCCTCGTCGATCCGGCGGACGGCACGGCCCGGCACCTCACCGAGCAGATGGACCGGCAGGTCATGTACGGCGCGCCCGGTTATCCCGGCTCGACGCCGCGCGTGGTGCCGCAGCTCGGGACGGTCCTGTTCTGCGTGCGCGAGGGCGGCTACGTCGTGCCGTACACCATGCCCGAGACCGGCGGTACCCCCACCGCGCTGCTCGCGGCGCCCGACCAGAACGTCTCGAGCCTGAGCGTGGCCGGCACACTGGTCGCGTTCATCGGCAACGGGCCGGACACGTTCGGCGAGATCTACGTCCTGGACCTCGCGACCGGCACGTCGACCCAGTTGACCAACCATCGCGAGCGGCTCGGCGACCGGCGTCCGGCCCCGCGCGCCGAGCGTACGTTCACCATCTCCGATGGGACGGCCGTCACCGGATGGGTCATGCGCGACCCCGACGCCACCGGCCCGCAGCCGCTGCTGCTGGACATCCATGGCGGCCCGCACAACGCCTGGAACGGCGCCGCGGAGGCCGTGCACCTCTACCACCACGAGCTCGTCGCGCGCGGCTGGACCGTACTGCTGCTCAACCCGCGGGGAAGCGACGGCTACGGCGAGGAGTTCGCCCGCGCCGTGAGTGGCCGGTGGGGAACCTCGGACACCGCGGACTTCCTCGAGCCCCTCGAAGAGCTCGTCGCCGAGGGTCTCGTCGACGACAACCGCATCGCGGTGACCGGTTACAGCTATGGCGGCTACATGACCTGCTACCTCACCAGCCGCAGCGACCGGTTCGCCGCGGCCGTCGGCGGGGGCGTCATCAGCGATCTGCGCAGCGCCGCCGGCACGACCGACAACCGGCGCGCCCTGTCGACCAGCGAGTGGGGCGGCGCGTTCTGGGCGGACGCCGAGAACTACGCGGCGATGTCGCCCATCACCCACGTGGCCGAGGTACGCACTCCCACATTGCTCCTGCACGGCGGTGCGGACGTCCGCTGCCCGCTCGACCAGGCCAGGCAGTGGCACACGGCGCTGCGCGAGCTCGGCGTGCAGACCGAGATCGTGATCTACCCGGAGGCGTCGCACAACATGCTGTTCAACAGCCCGCCCCGGTTCCGGCGCGACTACAACGCCCGGGTCGTGGACTGGGTGACAAGGTACGCCGGCTGATGCGCGTCTCGGAGATTCTGGCGGTGCCCGGCATCGGCACCTACAGCAACGACGACCAGGCGGCGATCAAGGCCGGGGCGGTACGCGACGGCTACTTCTACGACGGCCCCGCGCTCACCCCGGGCTACCGCGCGATCCGCCAGCCCAGCGAGTCGCTGCAGATTTCGCTCTTCCTCGACGACGACCGCGTGGCCACCGGGGCCGGGGTGTCGGTGCAGTACGCCGGCGGCTCCGGACGCGAGCCCGTCCTGCTGGCGGAGGCGGCCCGCGACCGCTGGCTGCCGGTGCTGCGCGACGTCCTGCTGGACGCGACCGTGGACTCGTTCCGGGAGACCTCCGCCCTGATCGCGCCGCTCGGGCTGCCACGAGCGGTCGCGTACGGGGTCAGCCAGGCCCTGCTCGATGCGGCCGCGAACGCCACCCGGCGCACGATGGCCGAGGTGGTCGCCGCCGAGTACGGCGGCGCCGATCCGATCGGTCCAGTCCCGCTGCTCGCCCAGTCCGGCGAGGACCGGCGGGGCGCGGTCGACCGGATGGTGCTGCGCCGGGTCGAGAGCCTGCCGCACGGGCTGATCAACAACGCCGATCTGCTCGTCGGGCCCGGCGGCCACCTGCTGCTGGAGTATGTCGGCTGGGTACGCGACCGGGTGCTGGCGCGGCGCCCGGACGACGACTACCAGCCGGTGATCCACATCGACTGCTACGGCACCCTCGGCGACGTCTTCCCCTCCACGGCCGAGGTGGCCGGCTTCCTCGCCCGGCTGGCCGAGAAGTGCGCGCCGTTCCCGCTGCGCGTCGAGCAGCCGATGCGCGCGGCGTCGCGGGAGGCCCAGATCGACGTCCTCCTGCGCCTGCGCGAACACGAAACCGGCGTCCAGATCGTCGCCGACGAGTGGTGCAACACCCACGAGGACGTGCTGGCCTTCCTCGACGCGCGGGCGGCCGACATGATCCAGATCAAGATGCCCGACGTCGGCAGCCTCGACGACGCCGTGCGGTCCGTTCTCGCCTGCCGGGCCGCAGGCGTCGCGGCGTACCTCGGAGGGTCGTGCACCGAGACCGACCTGTCGGCCCGCATCGCCACCCACGTCGCGATGGGCGCGGGCGCGGACGTGCTGCTGGCCCGGCCCGGCATGGGCGTCGACGAGGCAGTGATGGTGACCAGGAACGAGATGGCCCGCACCCATGCGGTCATCGAGCACAGGAGCAGACGTGACGGGACTCAGTGACATCAGGATCATCGCCGTCGAGCAGTACGGCGCCGGCCCATTCGGATCGTTGCACCTCGCCGAGCTCGGCGCCGACGTGATCAAGATCGAGGACGCGCGTACGGGCGGCGACATCGGGCGGCATGTCCCGCCGTTCGCCGAGGACGACGACAGCCTCTTCTTCCAGAGCTTCAACCGGAACAAGCGCAGCATCTGCCTCGACCTCTCGGTTCCGGCCGGCGTGGCGGTGCTGCACCGCCTCGTCGAGGGCGCCGACGCGCTCATGTACAACCTGCGTGGGGACGTGCCGGACAAGCTCGGCCTCCGGTACGCCGACCTGAGCCACCTCAATCCGCGGCTGGTGGTCTGCTCGCTGTCCGGTTACGGGATGACCGGGCCGCGGCGGGCGGAGCCGGCGTACGACTACGTCGTCCAAGGTCTCGCCGCGTGGATGGACCTGACCGGCGACCCGGCCGGACCGCCGACCAAGAGCGGCCTTTCGCTGGTCGACTACTGCGGCGGAGTCGTCGCGGCGATGTCGTTGCTGGCTGGGGTCCACGTCGCCCGGCGCGACGGCGTCGGCGGCGAGTGCGACGTCAGCCTCTTCGACACGGCGATGGCGATGCTCTCCTACCCGGCGACCTGGTTCCTCACCCGGGGGCACGAGACCCGCCGCAAGACCCGGTCGGCGCACCCCTCGGTAGTGCCGTTCGGCGCCTACCCCACCGCGGACGGCTGGTTGATGCTCGCCTGCGTCAAGCCGGTGTTCTTCGAGCGCCTGACCAAGGTGCTGGGCGTCGCCGAGGTCGCCGCCGATCCCCGGTTCGCGACGCTCGCCGGCCGCCAGGCGCACCAGGCCGAGCTGGACGCGGTGCTGGACTCCGCCCTGTCCCGGCACGGCACCGACCACTGGGTCGGCCTGCTGTCGGCGGCGGGCGTGCCGTGCGGCCCGGTCAACGGGCTGCGCGAGGCCTTCGAGGAGCCGCAGGCCGCGCAGCGCGGCCTGGTCGTCGACACCGACCACCCCAGCTTCGGTACGGTACGGCACGTGCGCACGGCGGGACGCGCCTGGTGGGAGAACCCGACACCGGACCGCGCGCCGGGCCTCGGCGAGCACCGCGAGCAGATCCTGCGGGAGGAACTCGGCATGAGCGCCGCGGAACTGGCCGATCTTGCACGGGGCGGCGCCTTCGGCGGTGAACGGTGAGCGGCGCTCCCGCCGCCGTGGTGGCGCTCGCCGCCCGGCTGAACGCTTTGACCCAGCTGATCGAGGACGACACCGGGGCCGGGAAGAACGGCCCGATGGCGGGCTGGACCATCGCGGTCAAGGACAACATCGACGTCGCCGGGACGGTGCGCACCGACGGGCTCCGCGACCCGCATCCGCCCGCGGCGGTGATCGACGCGGAGGTGGTGCGCCGGCTGCGGGCCGCCGGCGCGCGGATCGTCGCCAAGGCGAACCTTGAGGAGATCAGCTTCGGGGCGACCACGCAGAACGACACGTGGGGCGCCTGCCGCAACCCGTGGGACCTGGACCGGATCCCCGGCGGCTCAAGCGGCGGGTCGGCCGTCGCGGTCGCCGCGGGCCTGGTCCGGCTCGCGATCGGCACGGACACCGGCGGCTCACTACGCAACCCGGCCGCGTTCTGCGGGGTGACCACGCTGCGCCCGAGCCACGGGCTGGTGCCGACGCTGGGAGTGACGCCGCTGAGCCCCAGCATGGACGTCGTCGGGCCGCTCGCGCGTAGTGCGGCCGAGGCCCGCATCGCCCTGGAGGTCATGGCCGGCACGGGCTCGCGGCCCCTTCCGCCGCGGGACCTGTCCAGCCTGACCGTGGCCGTACCCGAGCCGTACTTCCTCGACGACCTGGAGCCCGCGGTCGCCGCCGGCTTCCGCGATCTGCTCGACCTGCTGGGCGCGCACGGCGCGAAGATCCGGCGGGTGGCCCTGCGCGACGTCGATCGGGTGCACCAGGCGATGGCCGCGCTGCAGAACTCCGAGGCGATCCGCCACCTCCGGCCGTACTGGCACGACGCCCGCGTCTGCGCCGGGATCAAGGGGCGGATCGAGGCGGGCCGCCGGGTCACCACCGAGGAGATCGAGAGCGCGCTCGCGGTGGCCTCCGTCTGGCGGGCCCGGGTCGACGAGGTGCTCGCCGAGGCCGACGTCATCGCCGTGCCGGCCACGCCCTTCGTCGCGCCCGTTGCCGGGGACGGCGATCTCACCCTCGTCAGCCGGCGGATCAACCAGCTCACCGGCTGCTGGTCGGTCACCGGCCTGCCCGTCGTCGGCCTGCCGGTGTCGCCCTCGCCGGCCGGGCTGCCGGTCGGCGCACAGCTGGTCGGCCGGCGCGGCGCCGACCGGGCCCTGCTCATGGTGGGCGAAGCCGTGCAGGCGGTCAGCGACTGGCATCGCCGCCGCCCGCCCGGCGCACTACCCGACGACGCCTGGTAGTGCCGCGGCGACGTGCGCCTCCAGCAAGGGCAGAGGCAGCTGCCCCGCGCCGAGCACCACGTCGTGGAACCGGGCCAGGTCGAAGCCGGCACCCTGGCGGCGCTCCGCCTCCCGCCGGATCCGCACGATCTCGAGCCGGCCGACCAAGTAGGCCAGGGCCTGGCCCGGCGTCACGATGTACCGGTCGACCTCCGCGTCGATGTGCCCCGGGCTCAGCGGTGAGTGCTCGGCCAGGAAGCGCTTGGCCCGCTGCCGGCTCCAGCCCTTGGCGTGCAGGCCGGTGTCGATGACCAGGCGGCAGGCCCGCAGCGAGTCGAACGACAGCATGCCCAGCCGGTCCAGCGGGCTGCTGTAGAGGCCCATCTCGTCGGCGAGCCGTTCGGCGTACAGCCCCCAGCCCTCGAGGAAGCCGGTGACCGTGGTGGTGCGGCGGAACTCCGACAGCTCGGTGAGCTCGGCGGCGAGGCCCATCTGCAGGTGGTGCCCGGGAACGCCCTCGTGGAAGGCGAGGGCCTCAACCTCGTACCGGGCCCAGGCGCGCGGATCGGAGACGTTGATGACGAACGTCCCGCCCCGCGAGCCGTCCTTCGGCGCAAGCATGTACTGGCCGAGCGATCCGCTCGTCGCCGCCTCGACCGCGCACGCGGCGCGCGGCAGCCGCCCGAACCAGCCCGGGGCGCGGTCGGTCGCCCGGGCCAGGGCGACCTCCGCGGCGCGTACGAGGCCGGCGGCGTCGTCGAAGTGCAGGGCCGGGTCGTCGCGCATCCTGGCCATGACGGCGGCCACGTCCGAGGTGCCGAAGACCTCCCGGCCGAGGGCGGCGTACTCCTCGTCCAGGGCCGCGACCTGGGCGAGCCCTATCTCGTGGATGCGGTCAGGGTGGAGGTCGGTGGTGGTGTGCGAGCGGACCAGGGTGGCGTAGACGCGATCGCCGTCGTCGAGCCAGCACAGCCCGCACCGCTCATTGGGCCGCGCGGACGGCGCGACCTCCCATGTCAACGCGTTGGCATAGTCGGCCAGCGCGGGGCGCACCACCTCGCCGACCACCGCGCGCAGGTGATCCGTGCGCGCGGCGCGGTCGACGGCCAGCAGCGGGTCGTCCTCGAGCGGGGTGTGCAGCCACCTCCGCACCCTGTCCACGGTGTCCGCCACGGCGAAGGCGACCGGGGTACGGCCGGCCGCGCGGCCCGCAGCGAGACGCTCCAGCCTGTCGCGCAGATTGCGCGCGAAGCCGCGGTACTTCTTCGGCAGGGCGCCGGCCACCTCGGCGGACGGGAGCGCCAGCTTGGCGACCTGGCCCGGGAACTGGGTCACCGGCCCGAAGAGCGGGTCGACGTCGAGCTCGGCGAACCGGTGTTCGAGCACGTCGGCTCTGGTCGCGGCCTGCCAGGCGAGGACCGCGCCGTCGAGCGAGACGGGTGTGCCGTCCGGCGTACGGGCGAGCGCGGCGGCGGCATGTGCCACCTCGCGCAGCTCGCGGAGCTCGGCCGCCTCGGCCGTCGCGCTGACGTCCTCGAAGTGCCCTGCCACCGAGTACTCACCGATCAGGTGCGCCCAGGTGGGCGCCGTGCGGTATCGGAGCTCCTGGTACCGCTTGCCGAGGCTTTCGACGTCCACCAACCCGGACCCCTCCGTCATTTGATCCATGTTTCACCTAGTCCGGTACGGTCTGACGGACGACGTTAAAGTGAGGGGCGACCGTGGGGCTTGGGTCTGGCCACGATCGAGCACGGGCACCTTTGTGGGCTTGGACAAGAATCGCTGCCGCGCTGTGGCTTCAATCGTGGGTTACATCACCCAGCGCCGAGCTGGCTCGTCCCGCCGGCCGCAGAGGAAGTCACACGCCAATGGTCCGAAATCGCCCTTTTCGTGTCTCGATTTCCGTATTGTGCTCGACGGTCGCGCTGGCTGCCTGCTCCAACGGTGGGAGCACCGGTAGCTCGTCCGGCGACGACTATGCCGACGGTGGCTCGCTCACCATCGCGATCGACAGCGACCCCGGTGCGCTCGACCCGCAGCGCTCGGTCAACGGCGTCAACAAGATGATGGCCGTCTTCGCCTACGACACGCCCGTCAAGCTGCTGGACTCCGGCGAGGTGGCGCCCAGCGTCGTCAAGTCGTGGACCGGCGAGGGAACCTCCTACACGCTGACCGTCCGCGAGGGCGTCACCTGCTCGGACGGCTCGCCGATGGACGCGCAGACGGTGGCCGACAACATCAACTACGTGGCCGCCGAGGGCAACGGCTCACCCATGCGCGGCGCCGCCGTTCCTGCCGGCGCCACGGCAACGGCCGACAAGGCCGCCGGCACCGTCGCGGTCAAGCTCAAGGAGGGCGCGCCCTTCTTCTTGCAGAACCTGGCCGAGCTGCCGCTGGTCTGCTCGAGCGCCATCAAGAACCGCGACTCCCTGAAGGCCGCCTCCGCCGGCTCCGGTCCGTTCGTCCTCTCCAGCGTGCAGGCCGGCAACCAGTACACGTACACCCGCCGCGACGGGTACGCCTGGGGGCCGAACGGCGCCTCGACCGCCGAGAAGGGCATACCGGCGAAGGTGACCTTCAAGCTCGTGACGAGCGTGACCACGACGGCCAACCTCCTGCTGAGCAAGGGCGTCAACATCTCGCTCCTCTCCGGTGCCGACACCCGGCGGCTCAAGGCCGCCAAGGTGTTCTCGGACGGCGGCAGCATCATCGACGACGAGCTCACCTTCAACCAGGCCGCCGGTCTGCCGACCGCCGACGTCAACGTCCGGCGCGCGCTCGTCGGCGCTCTCAACATGAAGGAACTGGCCCAGGTCGCCACCGGCGGCCTCGGACAGGAGGCCAACGGGCTGCTGACCGACCCGAAGATCTGCAGCGGTGACACCGTCACCCCGAACAAGCCGGCGTACGACGCGGCCGCCGCGGCGGCGCTGCTCGACCGGGCCGGCTGGACGGCCGCCGGCGGCGGAGCCCGGGCCAAGGACGGCAAGCCGCTCGAGGTCGCGTTCGTCTACGACAACGAGGACACCACGACCGCGGCGGCGGCCGAGTACATCGGCCAGAAGTGGACGGCGCTGGGCGTCAAGGTGGACCTCAAGGGACAGTCGTTCAACGCGCGGTCCGACGTCGTCTTCGGCGGCAAGGGCCCGTGGACCGCGACCCTCATCGGCCTCGGCGTGTCCAACCCGGCCACGCTCGTGCCATTCTTCTCCGGCGCCACCCCGTCGCATGGCGGCATCAACTACGGCTCGATGCACAACGACGTCTTCGACAGCTCGATCAAGGCGGCGCAGGCGAAGTCCGGCACCGGCGGCTGCGCCGACTGGAACGCGGGCGAGGGCGCCCTGATCAAGGACGCGGACATCACCCCGATCGGCGTCTCGCCCTACCTCTACTGGGGCAACGGGGCCAAGTTCGACGTCGTCGCCCGCGTGCTGGAGCCCACCTCGCTCCGGGTTCTGCGCTAGGTACGGCGGGGAGGATGGGAGGTTCTGTGAAGTCGTCGCTGCGCGCCAGGCACCCGTGGCCGGTATTCCTGATCCGGCGGCTGGGGAGGTTCGTCGTCTCGCTGGCGGTCGTCGTCACCGCATCGTTCGCCATGGTCCACGCGCTGCCGGGCGACCCGGTACGCGGAGCCCTGGGCCTGATGGCGCCGCCGGAGACCATCGCGGCCACCCGGGAGCGTCTCGGGCTCAACGACCCGCTGTGGCGGCAGTACCTGGACTATCTCTGGAACCTGTTCCACCTCGACCTCGGTACGTCACTGGACACCCAGACGCCGGTGCGGGAGAAGATGGCACAGTTGGTGCCCGCGACCCTCCAGCTCGGCCTGACCGCGTTCGTGGTCTGCCTCGCGGTGGCGATACCGGTGGGCCTGCTTCTCGGTATCGCCACCCGGGACGGCCGGGGCCGCGGCCTGCACTTCGGCTTCGGCGGCGTGACCGGGCTCGCGCTCTCCGTGCCGGACTACCTGGTGTCGGTCGGACTCGTGTTCGTCTTCGCCGTCTCCCTCAACGCGCTGCCGGTCGCGGGCCTGTCCGGTCCCGCGTCGTTCGTGCTGCCGGTGACCGCCCTCGTCGTGGGGCCGGCCGCCTACCTGGCGCGGATCGTCCGGGCCGAGACCCAGCGGGTGCTCGGCGAGGACTACATCCGGGCGGCGCGCGCGAAGCGCCTCGCGGCGCGGCTGATCTACCTGCGGCACGCGCTGCCGAACACGCTGACCCCGACGCTGACCGTCTCCGGCATGATCCTCGCGTCGATGGTGGCCGGCACCGTGCTCGTGGAGAACGTGTTCGCCTGGCCCGGCGTCGGCGCCGAACTCGTGCATTCGGTGCTCGCCAAGGACTACCCGGTCGTCCAGGCGGTCGCGCTCTTCTTCGGCGCCGGCATCCTGCTGATCAACCTCGCGGTCGACATCGCGATCGCCGTCATCGACCCGCGCTCGACGATCAAGGAGAGCTGACGTGTCCTGGTCACGTACCCGCCATCACCTGTCGTCGCCGCTCGGCGTGGTCACGGTCGCCCTGCTGCTGCTCCTGGTCGCGACCGCCGTCGTGGCGCCGCTGCTGCTCGGCGACCGGGCCACGGAGATCGCGGGCGGCGCACTCCAGGCGGGACCGTCGGCGGCGCACCCGTTCGGCACGGACGCCCTCGGACGCGACGTCCTCACGCGGACGCTGGTGGCCACCCGGCTGTCCCTCGTCCTCGCTCTGCTCGTCGTCGGCATCGGCGTGGCCTGCGGGCTGATCATCGGCACCGTCCCCGTCGTGCTCGGCCGGCGCGCCGGCCGAATGGTGGTCGCCGTCCTGAACCTGATGGTCGCCTTTCCCGGGCTGCTGCTCGCCCTGTTCCTCGCCATGATCTTCGGAGTGGGGGCGCGCGGCGCTGTGCTGTCGATGGCGATCGCCTTCGCGCCCTCGTTCGCGCGGCTGACCCACACCACCGCCAGCGGCGTCGCGAACGCCGACTACGTCTCCGCCGCGCGACTGCTCCGGGTCCCGCGGTGGCGGATCCTGATTCGCCACGTCATCCCGAACATCTCGGAACCCCTCGTCATCAACGCGACCAGCCAGGTCGGGGCGGCGCTGCTCAGCATATCGGCGCTGTCCTACATCGGCTTCGGCGTGCAACCGCCGCAGTACGACTGGGGACGCATGCTCGCCGACGGGCTGCCGGCCATCTACACCAACCCCGTGGCCGCGCTCGCGCCGTCCATCATGATCGTCGTCGCGGGTCTCGCATTCGTCCTCGCCGGCGAGCTGCTGACCCAGGTCCTCGGCGGCAGCCAGCACGGTCACCTCCGGCTCCCGTCCCTCAGGTCCCAGCGCCGGGATACGGCCCCGGCCGAGACGCCGCCACCGGGCGACGAGGTGCTCCGGATCGAGCGCCTGACCGTCACCGTACCCGGCGAGACCGCGCCCTTCTCCCCGGTCGTCGACGTCAGCATGCGCCTTCGCCGCGGCGAGATCGTCGGGCTGGTCGGCGAGTCGGGATCGGGCAAGAGCCTCACCGCCATGGCGGCCGCGCAGCTCACCTCGTACCCGAACGTCGCTGAGGCCGACGTGCACCAGATCAAGGGCAACGAGCTGCGGCGGATGCGCCCCCGCGACCGCGAGCGGCTGCTCGGCACCTCGCTCGCGATGGTGTTCCAGGACCCGATGTCGTCGCTGAACCCGGCGCTCAAGGTCGGACGCCAGCTCGCCGAGGTCGCGGAGACCCACGAACGCCTCAGCCGCCGGGACGCGTGGCGACGAGCCGTCGACCGCCTCAGCGCAGTGCTGATCACCGACCCGCAGGCGCGGGCGAAGCAGTACCCGATGGCGTTCTCCGGCGGCATGCGCCAGCGTGCGTCGATCGCGATGGGCCTCATGGCCCAACCGGCGCTGATCGTCGCCGACGAGCCGACCACCGCCCTCGACGTGACGGTCCAGAAGGAGGTGCTCGGCCTGCTGCGGCGCATCTCCCAGGAGAGCGACGCCGCCGTCCTGCTGATCAGCCACGACATCGCGGTGGTGGCTGAGAACGCGTCCCGGGTCCTGGTCATGTACGCCGGCCGGGTGGTCGAGGAACTGCCGGTCAGCAGGCTCGCCGAGGCCACGCATCCGTACACCCGCGCGTTGATCGCGAGCATCCCGGACATGTCGACCGACCGGTCGCGGCCGCTCGCGAACATTCCCGGCCGCCCGCCGCACGCCTCTGACCTGCCGCCGGGCTGCGCGTTCGCGCCCCGGTGCGGCCGGGCGGACGACCGATGCCGGCAGGCGCGTCCCGAACTGGCCGACTCGGGCGGCGGCGCCGTCGCCTGCTGGCATCCGCTGCTGCCGGTCCTAGAAAGCGAGGCGTGACGTGCTCGAGCTCCGCGACATAGTTGTCCGGTACGGCCACCATCGGGGCGCCGTGACGGCCGTCGACGAGGTCAGCCTGACCGTGGCGGCCGGCTCGGTCGTCGGGCTCGTCGGCGAGTCGGGGTCCGGCAAGTCGACCCTCGCCCGGGCGGCGGTCAGCCTCGCCCCGCTCACCTCGGGCACGATCCTCTGGAAGGGGGCGGTGCTCGACCCGCGCGACCGCCCGCCGTTGCAGTACGTGTTCCAGGACCCGTACGCGTCCCTCAACCCGCGGATGAGCGTCGGCGCGTCGATCGCCGAGGGCCTGCCCCGGGGGAGCGGGCGGCGGGAGCGGTCGGCCCGGGTCACCGAGCTGCTCGAGATGGTCCGGCTCGATCCTGGCGACGTCCACAAGCGCCCCCGGCAGCTCTCCGGCGGACAGCGGCAGCGCGTCGCCATCGCCCGCGCCCTCGCCGCCGAGCCCGAGGTCCTGATCGCCGACGAGATCACGTCGGCGCTCGACGTCTCGGTCCAGGGTGCCGTACTCAACCTGCTCAAGGAGATCCAGACCCGGACCGGGGTCGGGATCCTGTTCATCTCGCACAACCTCGCCGTGGTCCGCTACGTGGCCGACTCGATCGCGGTCATGAAGTCCGGCCGGCTCGTCGAGCACGGTACGACGGAGGACGTCATCGAGCGTTCCGCGCATCCGTACACGAAGCAGCTCCTCGAAGCCGTCCCGACCATGACGATGGGTGGCCGCTCATAGCCGAGAGTCGATGCCGCGCTTTGATCCGGTGCCCATCAGGCGACCAGCCGGATGCGGGTGGGAAGGCCCGCGGCACCACAGGGCCGAGCTCATCTGCGCAGACCACTATCGCGCCGGACGGCGGGCGCGCGTAGAGGTCCACGATCCAGGATCTTTGCGGCGAATTCCGGGTCTTTGCTGGTGGTCCAGGATCGGGGGCGGCGCCATCTCACCCCTTCCTTCATCAGGATCCGGCGCACATGAGAGCGACCGACCTCGATTTCGGCGCCACGGGCCGCGGCTGTCAGCGTGTCCAGCGTCCACACGTCCGGCACATCTTCCTCCTCGGCGGCGGCCAGCCCGTTCAGCCACGGATCGGGCACAGGTCGCCCTGGTGGGGTCGTGTTGACCAGGGCGATGATCTGGCTGCGCTCGCTTTCGGTGAGCCGCGGTCGTTGCCCTGGCCCCGGGCCGATCGCCCAGGCCATCGATCCCTTCGCCGTTGAACCGGTGTAACCGCCGGCGCACCGTTTCCGGGTGACAGCTCAGTCTGGCCGCGATTGCCGGCATCCTCAGCCCGTCCCAGCTGGCCACCACGATCGGGGCACGCTGGATCCAGTCACCGGGAGCGTGCCGGGCACCGGCCAACCGGCGCATTGTGCGTTCTTCCCTCTCATCGCACGGAGCCCGCGCGAACAGTAGCTTCGGCATGGCGGAACCCTCCTGCCATGAGAATCCGCCTGCTCAAGGCGCCTGGCCAGAGGCAACCCCACACCCTTTGAGGAACGCAGCACTAGCTTCTCGTCCCGCCATCGTCGACCCAGACCAGGCGAGCAGAGCAGTCGCGAAGCACGGCTCGACGGCGCACAGGACGGGAGCAACACAGGCGCCGTCACATCACCATGAAAGAAAGTGGCCGGATGGACACTGGCTTCGACTCGGCCGGCCGGTCGAGGCACCAGCTACTCATGTCAGTCGCGAACCACGACATCGTGGCTGGCCTGCGTGGGCAGGGTCGCGATGTCGCCGCTCCACTGGACGGTGTACGTGCTCTGTCGGGTCTCCCCAATCGCATTCGCCCAGGTCAGCGTCTAGGACACCTTGAACGCCATGATTCGGCCACTGCCCGGCCCCGGTTGTCCACAGCCGTAACCGCTCCGGCGCCACCCGCCGTCCGGGCCCTCTGACCAGCGCGGACGCTCTACTTTGCGTCTGGTGACACCGGCCGAGCGCCGGGCCCGTATGGCGGCGCGGCTGACGCCATGGGCGCGGGCGAGCGCGGCGATGGAGACGCCTCGTTCCTGGTATGCGGTCGCGCCACAGCTCGGTGGTTCGCAGCGCGGGCGGGTGGTAGTAGGTGGCGTCGACCTCGACCAGCGGGAATTTCGCCGCGTAGTGGTCGAGGCGCTCTTCTGGCGTGGTGGCCGTCGGTGGATGCCAGCCAGACTCCAGCAACGACCGATTCGTCCACGACGCCGTTCCCACCAGAACCCTGCCCATGGCGGTGTGCACTGCCCCGATGAGGCCGTGTCAGACGCCTTGGCGTATGTACAGGTCGCGCAGCAGGCCGATCTCGCCGCCGTGATGCGAGACCTCGACCAGGGCGTGCAGCGCGAGCTTCAGGTAGGTGTAGGTGCTCTCGGCGACGAGAGGCGAGTGACCCCGGGAGGTGGCGGGGTCATGGGATCGGGGGTCACGAGAGTCACGGCGGTCACGGGGTCATGGGACGGCGGGCGTCACGCGGGTCACGGGGTCACGGGGTCATGGGGCTGTGGTTACGGGGTGGGGGGTTCGAGGTTTCGTGGGATGAGGGGCGGCGGGCGGCGTAGGAGCGGAGGGCGCGCAGGAAGTCGATGTGGCGGAACCCGGGCCAGTACACCTCGCAGAAGTGGAGCCGGGCGGTGGCCGACTGCCAGATCAGGAACCCCGATAGCCGCTGCTCCCCGCTTGTCCTGATGATGAGGTCCGGGTCGGGCCGCCCGGCCGTGTAGAGGCGGGCGGCGATGTCGTCCGCGGTGATCGTTCGGGCGAGCTCGTCGATTGGCACGCCCGCGTCCGCCCTGTCGGTCAGCACGGACCTGACCGCGTCGACCACCTCCTGCCGCCCGTCGTACCCGATGGCGAGCGTCAGGTGAAAGCCTTCCCTGTCGCGGGTACGGTCGACGGCGAGCTTGAGCGCGTGGGCCGTGGGGTCGGGCAGTTCGTCGAGCCGTCCCGCCACGTGGAGCCGCCAGCGGGGGGCCGAGTCGACCAGCCGTCCCGCGACGATCTCCTCGATCAGTCCCATGTAGAAGGCGACCTGCGCCGATTCGCGCTTGCGAACGTTGTCGACGGACGCGACGTAGATGGTGACGTGTCTGATGTCGAGGTCGGCGCACCAGCCGATGACGGTCTCGATGTGCTCGACGCCGTGGCGGTGTCCTTGGCTCGGGTTGTCCAGACCCACCTCCTTGGCCCATCGCCTGTTGCCGTCCATCACCAGGGCGACGTGGGCGGGGAGTGGGCCCTTCAGCAGCCGGGAGCGCAGGTGACGGGCGTAGAGGGCATAGAGCACAAGCGGCACCCTAGTAGCAGCTGCCACCGCGGCGGGCGAGTTCACGCCGCAGTTCAAGGTTCTCGCCATGGGGTTGCTCGAGGGCCGCTCGTAGCTCCGAGATCTCTTCCTGGGAACCGGGCGGAGTTCCGCGGCCGTCGCTGCCCCCGTGGATCCGCGGCCGCCGGTTGATGAAGGCGTGCCCGGTTGCGGAGGCGTAGTGTGCATCGGCATCACCTGGTAGTTCTCGATCTGGCAGGTCAGCCCGCAGTACTGGCGGGTCACCCCGACCGACCTGTCGCCTTTCTTGATCGCTTGTGTGTCGTCAGCGATCAATACCCCGGCCGCGCTGCCCAGATGTTCGACGACGTAGGCGCGCACGCCATCGCGTGGTACGTCGGCGTCCCACTTGGCCCGTGACAGCAGTCACTCGATCGGGTTGGCGGTCGGGATGCCCGAGGTGGTCGGCCAGCTGCCAGGAGTTTAGGCGGCACACCGGCCAGCAGCCCGCGGACCAGGTCTGCGAACGTCGCCTTCGGCTCGGGCCGCTTGAACAACCGATCAGCGATCTTCGATGGTTATCTTGGGTAGCCAAGCGAAATAGCTGGTCAGCTGCTTGAAGGTCTGTCAGGCACGTCAGGCAAGTAGGTTGGCCATGGCAATCTCGGAAGTCGGCGCGGTGCTCTTTAACTGGGGAGTCGCCGTAGCATCCGGGAAATTTTGGGCGGATATGATCGACTAGGCTCCTTAGCTGCGGATCTTCGAGCTGTGGCGAGGGGTGCTGGTTGGTCGCTCAGGTCTTCACCGACCAGCAACTTGAGGCACTGCGCCAGTTCCCGAGATCGGGCGCGAGGAGCTGTTCCGGTTCTTCGCCCTCCGTCCGGATGATGAGGTGGCACGGTGACAAACCATGATGAGGCGGCGGCTGTCCGACCGTTGACACTGGCTTGGGTGAGCCGGCACCTGGAGGTCGGCGAACGGATCGTCGAAACCGAGGCGCTGCACGGCGGCATCAATGCCGAGATGCGGAGGCTGACCATCGGCACGCGGCACGGAGGCACCCGTGACCTGGTGCTGCGGACCTTAGTCAACATGGAGTACGCCGAGGACTGGCTGAATAGGGAGGCCGGCGCCCTGACCCTGCTCACGGGGACCGACGTGCCGGTTCCTGGACTGGTCGCGGTTGATCCAACCGCCGCGCATTGCGAGTATCCCTCGCTCGTCATGACACATCTGGCGGGCCGAACGGTCCTCGACGATGAGGGATTGGAGACACGCGTCCCTCTGCTGGCCCGTCAACTCGCGGCGATCCATGCGCTGCGGCCCGCCGAGCGGCCCCGGAAGTATGTGACGCTGACGACCGCCGACACCGTCGTGGTTCCGAAGGGCGCCGACGCGGCGGCATGGGCCGCGGCAATCGACGTGATCCGCAAGCCGGCGCCGCCCTATGAAGGACGATTCCTGCACCGGGACTTCCAACCCGGCAACGTGCTGTTCGACATGTCGCCCCCAAGCCCGGCAGGTGCCCGGATCACCGGCGTCGTCGACTGGGCAGCGACCTGTTGGGGCCCGGCGGATCTCGACGTGGCGCACTGCTCCACCAATCTCGCCCTGCTGCACGGCCCGGCGTGGGGTCTGCGGTTCGCTGAGGCGTATCAGGAGGCCGGCGGTGTGTTGGCCGCGGCCGCGAGCGAGCGGCTGTACTGGCAGGTGCGGGACGGGCTGGCGTGCTCAGAAGAAGTGCAGTTGGTGTCGCAGCCATGGAGGGAGGCAGGGAGGACAGAGCTGACGACGCGTGCCGTGGAGGAGCGGCTGGATGCCTATGTCACCGCCCTGATGGACGCACTGGCCTGAGCCAGGGAGGTCCGGGGCGGCCCTCGGCGCGGTGGGCACCAGGATTTTGCGGCCGATGCGCAGCGCGGGCAGAAATCTGATCACAGCATCAACACAGCAGCCCTCAGACCAGGAGACCCAGGGTCGGCACGGCACGGCTGGACGCGGGCGAGTTCTCATATCCCGGTCACCCCAAGCCGCTCGGCCACCCGCGCCACCGCCGCGGCCGGTGCTGAGGCCACGTCGTCGGGCACGGACCCGAGCCAGGGCAAGCTGCACAGCTGGACCAGCATGCCCAGCCGATCAACTGGGACTCACGAACGCTGCCAGGTCAGCCGCCGTCGGCGTGAAATACCTGATCAGCTCATCGCCGGTGATCTCCGGGTACGAGCGCAGCTGCTCCTCGGAGAACATCTTCTCGGACAACGCACCACCTCTACCTGCCGTACCGGATGAAACCGGAACGAACGTAGCGGCAGTGATGCTCACCTGCCGCAGGCGGTCAAGCGCCTACATTTATGCAGGTCAGAGGCTACTTCGCTGGAAATTTCTTCATTGCTACCGGCGCCCCTGGACGGTCACCTGCTCGACCACATCAGCGGCAGCCAGGCACTCGCCAACGTCCAGGCCGTGCCCGCCAACGGCGCGAGAGAGAGAAACGGGCAAGCTGATCATGGCCTTGACGTTACGCGCCCGCGCGGGCGTAACAGTGGCTCCCGAAACTCCGGGAGCTCCTCGAACGCGAGCCACTTCGCCGGTTGGGAACAAGAGCGTGGTCAGCATGTCTTCAACAGGCTGACCACGCGCTACCAGCTCGCCGAATCAGTTCAAAGGCTGGTTGAGGTCAGCCGCCAGGCTGCGTAGGGATCGCCATCGTGGGCGCGAGCTCGCAGTTCTGCGGTCCGGCCCTGCTTGGCGAGCAGATCGGTCAGCCGGCGAGAGGCGGTGAAATCGCCAGCCGCGGCCCGCGCTTCTAGTTCGTAGGTGTTGTCCTGCTTGGCCAGAAGGTCGACAAGACGGCGAGCAGCGAAGGAATCGCCGGCGTCAGCCCGAGTACGTAACTCCAGAACACCGCCTTGTTGGACAAGTAAATCGGCCAATCGCCAGGCGGCATACGGATTGCCTGTCTTGGCCCAAGCCCGCAACTCTTCGGTTTGGCCCCGCTTCGCCAGCAAGTCGGCCAGTTGCCAGGCGGCATGGATGTCGCTGTTGTCAGCTTCGGTCAACACCCGCAGTTCTAAAGCATTGCCACGCTCCGCATAGAGATCGGCAAGTCGCCGAGCGGCAGGTTCGTCACCTCTTCTGGCGCGGGCCCGCAGCTCCTCTACTAAACCCTGCTTGGCCAGCGCGTCGGCATGGCTTTCGGCCAAGAGCCGAAGTGCGGCCTTGTCTCCGGCTTGAATTCGGGCTTGTAGTCCCACAAAGCGCCCGTGCTCCAGCAACAGGTTCGCCAGGCGCTTGGCGGCGTACCGGTTGCCCGCGTCAGCCAGCACTTCCAAGTCCTCTTGGCGATCTTGTGCGGCCAACACGTCGATGAGCCGACGCGCGGCGTACGCGTCCCCAGCCTGGGCGCGTGCGTGCAGCTCTTCTGTCCGCTCCTGCTCCGCCAGCAGGTCGACCAGTCTCTGGGCAGCGCTACGCTCTCCTGCGTCGGCGGGGAGGATCTCCTCCGCGGGCGGGCGTGTTGCCTGCCGAGCTTCCACCACTGCCGGCGGCTGGGAAGTGTGGGAACCGGTTCCTTCCCGCGTTGCTCGGGCCTCGCGTTCAGTCCGGAGCTCTTGCTGCAGATCAATGATCGTTTGTTGAAGATGGGCGACGGTCTCCTGCAGGAGACTGATCTGTTCCATCGGTGCCGGCGCCTGGTGGATGCGCTCCGCGATGGCCACCCGTTCCCACGCCGCTTCCCACGCCGACATCTCAGTCAGGGCGACGCCGCATGCCTGGACAAAGGCCAGCATGACCTTTTTCGGCGCCAGTCGTTTAGCCCGCAGCATCTCAGAGACAGTGCTACGCGCTAGCCGCACCTTGTGGAGCTGGGTTCTTTCCTGCAGCTGACGCAGGGAGGGTTCCCCGGCTCGGACATGCAGCGCGGTGAGCGCACGGGCCAGATCCTCACGCGTTACGACTGAGTCTGGGTCCAGCCGATGTGGGCCGCCTTCCTCGCGGGGGAGATGTTCCACGCTGCCTCGTTCGCGATCGTCCGGACATGTCTTTGAATGTCCGACAGCTTAGGCCGCCTCCTCGTCGCGGACGGGGGTTCACGGAAACCTCGTGGGCCAGTGTCCGGAAATGGACGGCCCGTGGCGTCAGTTCGGCTCGGGAATGGCCGCCAACCTCGCCGGACACCGATCTTCCCTCTCACTCTGATCCAGTGACTTGTCCGACCATTCTGGAGAGGCCTTCATGCTGGATCTGTTGACCGAGCTAGCCCAGCTAGCCACCGCCGGCGTCGGCCTTGCTGCCGCGCTGACGATGGCGCGACGCCGCGTCCGCCCAACCCGCCGTAAGCGACGACGCGACAACGATCACGACGCGTCGATGGAGTAGAGCCGCGCACGCCTCAATGGACTGGCTCGGCACCAGAGGGCCAGTGACGGGCTTTCAACAAGGGGCGCCCGTGCGCCCCTTGTGTTCTCTTGCCTGCAGGGCGGCTGCCTGTGTGACGCCCCGACTTCATGCTTCTGCGCGAAGCACTCCGGGATGAGGTGATGGAGGGTTGGTGGAACATTGATCCAGCTTCGGAGGCCTGTGAATGGGACTCGCCGAAGGCACCCACACCTTGGCGCCCGCGCACGTACGTGAAACGGCTACCGTCACCGTCGGCCTGCTCATGGGGGTCTGGGTGATCGACTATGTCGATCGGCCATCGGCGAGGAGTTCGCGCTACCGGCCTGGACCACTACCAGGTCCGGCGCTACGACGCCTGGCACCGCCACGGCCACCCGGCCGCTCACGTACGCGCCGGCCTGGTCCCAACGTCGGCGCCACCACCAGACCCGCGCCCGAGCCGGCCGCTCTTGGGGACGGCGGCTTCTCCATCATGAAATCGTCCTGAACTACTAGCTAGTAGGCTGAACCTCGTTCTGATCTCGAACGAGGCCGGTGACGTGACCCCCCGAAGCGCCAGCAGCGCACAGATCGTCTCGCCGAAATTGGTCGCCCGGGCGACAGAGCTGTCCGCGCTGTTGGCCACGCTCGGCAGCCCCCCGGCAGTCGCGGTCGTCGAGGGCGAGGCGGGGATCGGCAAGACCCGGCTCGTCAGGGAGCTGGCCACCGAGCTGGCCGGGACGCTGGTGCTGACCGGCGGCTGCGGGCACATCCGCGAGCCGTTCCCGCTCGGCCCGGTGCTCGAAGCGCTGCGCGGCACCGGCGAACTGCTGGCGGCCGTCTCTCTGTCACCGGTGGCGGGGGCGTTGCGGCCGCTGCTGCCCGAGCTCGCGCACGTCCTCCCGCTCGTCCCTGAGCCGCTGGACGACCGGGTCGGCGAGCGGCACCGCGTGTTCCGCGGGCTGGCCGAGCTGCTGACCACCCTCGGCGCGGTGGTCCTGGTGCTGGAGGACATGCACTGGGCCGACGAGCAGACCGTCGAGTTCCTCGGTTACCTGCTGTCGGATCCCCCGCCGGACCTGAGCGTGGTCCTCACCTACCGCGGCGAGGAAGTGGGAGTCGGCGTGCGGGCGCTGACCTCCCGGCTGCCCACGGCCGTGGCCAGGACCCGGGTGGCACTGGCCCCGTTCAGCACGGCGGAGACGCAGGAGCTGGCCGCCTCGATCCTCGGCGCCCCGCGCGTGTCCGAGGACTTCGCGCTCTACCTGCGGGAGCGCACGTCGGGCCTGCCGTTCGCGATCCAGGAGCTGCTGGCGCTGCTGCGCGCCCGCGGCACCCTCGTACGGCGCGACGGCGGCTGGGCGCGCAAGACGATCGACGAGCTCGACGTCCCCGCCGGGGTGCGCGACTCGGTGCTCGAACGGGTCAGCCGCCTGTCTCCCGCCGCCCGCGCAGTGGTCGAGGCGAGCGCGGTGCTGGAGGCGCACGTCCCGATCGGCACACTGCTGGCCACCTGCCGGATCCCGGCGGGCGAGGCGGAAACCGGACTGGACGAGGCCCTCGAACGCGGCCTGCTGATCGAGCGGTCAGGGCTGGTCGGGTTCAGGCATCTGCTGGCCGTACAGGCCGTGTACGGCAGCGTGCCGCTGTCGCGGCGGCGCGATCTGCACGCGCGGGCGGGCGCGGCGGTGGCGCGGCTCAGCCCGGTGCCGCTCGGGCAGCTCGCGCACCACCTGCGCCACTCCGGGCAACTGGACGCCTGGGTGTCGGCGGCCGAGCAGGCCGCCGACCAGGCGACCGCGCTCGGTGACGACGACGAGGCGGCGCACCTGCTGAAGGCGGTGCTGCGGGACGCCCCGCTCGACCCGGTACGGCGGGCGGAACTCGCGGTCAAGCTCGGCTGGGCGAGCACCAGGACGCTGAAGGTCGTCGCCGAGCTCGACGCGCTGTCAGCGGCGCTCGCACACGACCCGCCCCAGCCGCTGCGCGGGGAGCTGCGCTTCCTGTACGCGCTGGGTCTGGACCGGACGGCGGCGGAGCCCCCGCTGCAGTGGCGCGCCTTCACCGACGCGGTGGAGTCGCTGGACGGGCGCCCCGACCTGCTGGCACAGGCGATGGTGGGGCTCGGCCTGCCGACGACTCCGGAGGTGCCGCTGGCCGAGCACGTCGGCTGGCTGGAACGGGCGCTGGAGCAGTTGCCCGCGATCGATGACGCGCCCCTACGCGCGTTCGTGCTGGGCAAGGTCGCCATGGTGCTCACGGCGGTGGGCGATCCCCGCTGGGCGGAGCTGTCGGACCGGCTGCTGGCGCAGACGGGCGGCAGGCCGGTGAACCGCAGGGAGGTGGGCGCGTTCTGCTCACTCGGCGAGGACGCGTGCTACGCCGGGCGGTACGAGGTCGCCGACCGGATGCTCTCGGCCGCGCTGCTCGGGGCTCCGGGCTGCGACCTGACCCGGTGGATGGAATTCGAATGCCGGGCGTCGTACGCAGCCCTCGCCTACGCGCGCGGTGCATGGGCGGGCCTGCGGGAGGAGGTCGAATTCCTGTCCGAACGGCTGGCCGGGCACCCGCGCCAACTCGCCGTCCTGGACATTCTCGGGGCCTGCCTGACGCTCGCCTCCGGCGAGGTGGAGGAGGCCAGGCTCGGGCTGCTCGACGTGGTGGAGCGGGCGACGCGGATGGGCGCGATCGACGTGCTGCCGATCGCGATGGGCGCGCTGCTCAGGCAGGGCGGCGAACCGCCCGCCGGGCTCGCGGCGGCCATCGCGGTGTGGGACACCAAACGGCTCTGGCCGGTGGCCGTGCGGGTGCTGCCGCCGCTGGTCGACGCGCTGGTCACGGCCGGGCGCCAGGACGAGGCGCAGGCGCTGACCGACCGGCTCGGCCGTGAGCTCGCCACGCTGGACGCGCCGCTCGCGCCACCGTCGCTGGCCCACGCCCGCGGCCTGCTGGCCGCCGGCGCGTCGGACCCGGCCACCGCGTCCGCCGAGTTCCTGGCCGCGGTTGACGGCTACGACCGGCTCGGCTGCCCGTACGAGGCCGCCCAGGCGCGTGAGCTGGCCGCCGCCGGCCTGTTCGCGCTCGCCGACGAGCGCGCCGCCGATCTGCTGAACGCGGCCCTGGCCGGGTACGCCGCGCTCGGTGCCCGCTGGGACCTCGACCGTGCCTCCCACCTGGCCAGGCGGCGCGGCGTCCCCTCGCCGGCCCGGCACCGGGGCGGGCCGAGCGGCTACGGCGGCGACCTGTCACCCCGGGAGCGGGAGGTCGCGACGCTGGCGGCGACCGGGCTGACGAACAGAGAGATCGCCACGGAGCTCTTCCTGTCGACGAAGACGGTCGACAAGCATCTCAGCGCGGCGCTGCGCAAGCTCGGGCTGCGTTCGCGGGCCGCGCTCGCCCGAAGGCTGGACGGCGGGGCATAAATGGGGATTCTTACCCATAGGTAGGTAGAGGGCGCGCCGCAGACCATGGGCGTCATGTCCGGAACCGATCCGCAGCGTGACCTTGAGCACCCGGAGGAGCCCGAAGAGGGCGACCAGGAGCCCGACGAGGACCCCGCTGCCCTAGTGCCCGATGACGGATGGGTCGACGTCTGACCGCCCGCCTGCCTGACCTACCTCCCGAGGAGCCCCATGCCTAGTTTCTCGCGCCTGTTACGGCGCGGATCCGCCGTCGCCGTCACCGCGGTGACCCTCGCGGGCTCGCTGTCCGCCGTCTCCACTCCGGGTGCGCTGGCCGTGCCGGCCGCGCAACCCGATCTGGACCGGCTGCCGGCGGGCACGCACAAGATCACGCTCATCACCGGCGACACCGTCACCCTCTCGGACCGGGGCGGCGCTCACCAGGTCGACGTGGACCCCGCCGCCCGTCCGGGTGGCCCGGCGCCCGCCTTCCTGACCAGGGCGACGCCCAAGGGCGTGTACGTCTTCCCGACCGACGCCATGGCCGCCGTGAACGCGGGCAACGTCGACAAGGAACTGTTCAACGTCGAGTACCTGGCCGAGAACGGCTACACCGACGCCGAGACCAAGCAGCTGCCGGTCATCGTCCAGTACCCGAAGGGACAGCGCGGGGCGAAGGCGGCGGCGGACGCGCTGCCGGCCACCACCACCGCCACCGACCTGACCAGCATCAGCGGCGCCGGACTCCAGGTCGACAAGGCCAAGGCCGGCGACTTCTGGAGCGCCGTCCGCGACGGCGGCACGGCCGCGCGCACCCTCAAACAGGGCGTCGCCAAGCTCTGGCTGGACCGGAAGGTGCAGGTCAACCTGGCCGAGAGCGTTCCCCTGATCGGCGCGCCCCAGGTCTGGGCCGCCGGGTTCGACGGCACCGGGGTGAAGGTCGCCGTCCTCGACACCGGCGTCGACACCAAGCATCCCGACCTGGCGGGCGTGCTCGCGGAGACGCACTCGTTCGTCCCCGGCCAAGACGTGACCGACGGCCACGGCCACGGGACCCACGTGGCCTCCACGATCGCGGGCTCGGGCAGTGCGTCTGGCGGGAAGAACAAGGGCGTCGCCCCCGGCGCCAAGCTGCTGATCGGCAAGGTGCTCGACAACGCCGGACAGGGCGAGTCATCCTGGCTGATCGACGGCATGGAGTGGGCCGCGAGCAGCGGCGCCAAGGTCGTCAGCATGAGCATCGGCGGCGGCGTCAGCGACGGGTCCGACCCGATGTCGCAGGCCGTCGACGAGCTGACGGCGAGCACCGGCACGCTGTTCGTGATCGCCGCGGGCAACAACGGGCCCGGAGCGCGGACCGTCAACACGCCGGGCACCGCCGATGCCGCGCTGACGGTGGCGGCCACGACGAAGACCGACGAACTGGCCGACTTCTCCAGCCGCGGCCCCCGCCTGGACGGGGCGCTCAAGCCGGACATCGCCGCCCCGGGCTTCGCCATCGTCGCCGCGCGGGCCGCGGGCACCGCGATGGGCACGCCGGTGGACGACTACTACACCTCCGCCAACGGCACCTCGATGGCGACCCCGCACGTGGCGGGCGCCGTGGCGATCCTCGCCCAGCGCCACCCCGACTGGACGGCGGCGCAGTACAAGGCCGCGCTGATGAGCACCAGCAAGCAGGTCGGGCTGACCGTCTACGAGGAGGGCGCCGGCCGGGTCGACGTGGCCAGGGCGGCCTCCCAGCAGGTCGTCGCCACCACCGCGAACCTGGACTTCGGCGACGGCAAGACCGCCACGAAGCAGGTCACCTACGCGAACCTGACGGACCAGCCGGTCACGCTCACGCTGACCCCCACGCTGTCCGACAGCAAGCGCAAGCCGATCGAGGGCGCGCTGAGCGCCGACAAGACCCTCACGCTCCCCGCCGGCGGCACCGCGACCGCGACGGTCACGCTCGACGCTGCCGACCTCGGCTTCGGCGCATACGGCGGCGCCATCACCGCCCAGGCGGGCGACGTACGGCTCAGCACCCCGGTCGGCCTCTTCATCGCGGGACCGAGGGTCACGCTCACCGTCAAGACGATCGGCCGGGACGGCGCCCCGCTGACCCCCACGGGGCTCGACCTCATCAGCGTGACGGACTCCGAGGAGCAGCCCGACGGCGCCGGCGTCTCAGAGCCCGGCGTGGTGACGGTCCGGGTGCCTCCGAGCACCTACAGCATCATGGAGCTGGCACAGTGGATCGACGACGACTCGCGGACGAACTACGCCTGGCTGAGTGATCCGGAGGTGAAGGTCACCGAGGACACCACGATCACGCTCGACCTGCGCAAGGCCAGCCAGGTGCGGTTCGGCACGCCCACTCCCGCTGGTCCGCTCAACAACACCGTGATCGAGACCTACCAGCGTACGACGGAGAACGGCGCGCGGTACGCGGGCATGCTCGACCACAGCCCCTGGGACCTGGTCTGGGCTACCCCGACCAAGCGCGTCACCAAGGGCACATTCCGCTTCGCCCAGCAGGCGATTCTCGGCCAGCCGGAGGTGAGCATGTCCCTCCTCCGCAAGGGCATGCCGGACATCCAGGCCGTCCCGGGGATGCATTGGGAGTACGAGGGGGTCGAGAGCCAGAACGGCCATCCCGGCTGGGTCCCGTTCACCGGAACCCAGGATCTCCCGGTGGTGAACGTGGGAACGGGAACTCCGGAGGAACTGGCCAAGCTCGACCTCAAGGGCAAGCTGGCGCTGCTGGAGACCGGCTTGCAGGCGAACATCTTCGGCACGGCCTGCGGCGTGCCGATCGAGGTGGTGCAGAACCTGCGTGCGGCCGGGGCCGCCGGTGTGGTGGCGTTCCCGAGTGCGCCGTCGGAGACGATGCCCCGATGCTCCCTGCCGTTGCCGATCTCGCAGGCGCCGTTCACCGGCGAGCTCAAGGAGCTGGGGATCGCCAACGTGTCCCTGTCCGCCCGTGACGGCGCGGCGGTACGCGACCGGCTGACCAAGGGCCCGGTCACGATCCGGGTGACGGGAACGCCGGACACCCCCTTCACGTACGCGCTGAAGGAGTACCAGGAGGGCAGGATTCCCGAATCGCTGAACCACACCTACAAGCACAACCAGCTCGCCCAGGTCGACGTGGTGCACGTGGCCCCGGACCCGGCCACCAAGTTCTCCGACCACCGCCTGGCCTGGAAGCAGGACGAACGCCTGCTCGTCGCGCAGGCCGTCGAACTCGGCACCTGGTCGGCCGTCGGTCCGCACACCCGGCGCGACTACGTCGGTCCACTGGCGGCGGACGTGATGCAGCTGAACATCAGCGTGGCGAGGCCGTCGGACAACACCGTCGAGGTGAGCGACGCTCTGGACGTCTATGACAAGCCGGTCCGCACCCAGCAGCGTATGTTCGCCGGACCGCGCACGCCCGGTGGCTACACGGCTCCGGACCAGGTGTACCGGGTGCCCGACCCCGCCAGGCCGTACCCGGCGACCTTGGGGCTGAACACCCCGTGCGACCTGTGCAGGCGCGGCGACCTGCTCTTCCCCATCTTCCATACGATGAGGGTGAACGGCGGGCTCCAGCAGCACGACGACATGGGCGGGATGTACAGCTACACCTATCGTCTCACCAAGCAGGACGGGACCGACGTGCCGTTGACCAACATCAACCGCATCTTCCTGTTCAGGCTGCCCCCGGAGAAGGCCACGTACCGGCTTTCGGCGACGAGCAAGTCGATCAACGCAGTCTGGACGTTCACCTCGTTCCGCGCGGAGAAGGACACGGTGAAGCCCGGGCACATCTGCGCCGTCGTGTCCGCCGATCCGTGCCGTCCCGAGCCGATGGTCACCGTCGGCTTCGACCTGGATGACACGCTCGACCTGCGGAACACCGTGGCCACCGGGCGCCACCGCTTCACCGTCAACGCAGGACACGGTCCTTCGTTGGAGGCGATGCCGAAGATCGCCGGGCTGAAGGTGTGGGCCAGCACGGACGACGGCAAGACGTGGAACCCGGTCCAGCTCTCGAAGAAGAAGGGCGGCTCCTACACCGCGACCGCGACCTACCCGTCCCGTGGCAACACCACGGGCACCGTCAGTCTCAAGGCGGAAGCCTGGGACACCGACGGCAACCGGGTGGAGCAGACGACACTGAAGGCGTTCGGTCTGCGCTGACGAAGAACGAGCACCGCCCGGACCGGGGTCCGGGCGGTGCTCCTCGTCCGACTGCCGAAGAGGTCATAGACAGCCGATGACACGTGCCTGGTTTGTATCGTGTCTGGCCAGCATGAAGTCCGTCCTCATGACGATCGCCGGGTATGCCGGGTTTTCCGACCGTATCGACTCTTCTTCGGAATTTCACCGCAGCTTGGCCACGTGTCCCGGCCCAGCGAGATCGTCCCTGGCCCACCGTCGGCCATCTGCCGCAGGGCGATGGCCTTGAGCTCAGGATCGTGGCGAGACGAGGGCCGGCAGCGCGGCGGCCAGAGCGCGGCCGCGGGCGGGGGGCGCGCTCGCCGTCTCCCAGCCGGATCTGCCGGCCCTGATGGCGCAGAACCACGGCGCCGTCCGGCTGCCGGGCGACGACGATGCCGGTCTCGGGCAGTGACACGCCGCGTGCGCCGTCGCCGAGGTCGGCCAGTTCGGGCAGCACCAGCCCGGCGGCGGCCTGCGCGGCGGCCAGCCGGTCACGTAGTCCCCGCATCTGTTCGGCGTCACGTTCGCGTTCAACTTGGGCGGCGCGGGCCTGCTGTTCGGCGGCCACCGCGCGCTCACGCTGGAGATCACGCTCGGTGCCAGCCTGGCGCAACACCTCCTCGGCGCGGGCCTGCAGCCGCGCAGCGGCGGCGGCTTCGCCCTGGGCGGCGACCAGGGCCAGGCGGGCGTCGGTCGCCTCCTGCCTGGCGGTCTCGGCGCGGCCTTCAGCGGTCTCGGCCCGGGCCTGAGCCTGGCGGCTGTCGTGCTCGGCACGCTCGCGGGCGAGGTCGGCCTCGGCGGCCGCGGCCCGCAGGGTCTCGGCCCGCCGGGCGTGCTCTTCTGCGGCGGCGCGCAGCCGGTCGATCTCGCGCCGGGCCTCCTCCAGCAGGGCGGCCGTCCGTTGCTGCTCGGCTTGGGCCTGCTCCTGCTCGCGCAGCGCGTCGTCGCGGGCCTGCTCGGCCGCGCCGCGGGCGCGTTCGTGCTCGGCTACCTGAGCCCAGGCGTCGCGGGCGTCGGCCTTGGCCGCGTCGACCTTGCTGTTGGCCTCCCGTTCGGCGCGGCGCTGCTCCCGTTCGGCGGCCTCCTGGTTTTCCCGGGCGGCCCGGGCACGGCGGTCGGCCAGCTCGGCGCGGGTGTCGGCCTCGTTTTTCTCGCGGCGCGCCTGCGCGGCGTCGGATCGTGCCACTCGGGAGATGCTCGACGAACGGCAGCACCTGCTCGAGATCGCTCTGTGCATGTTCGGCTCGGACACCACGGCCGACCACGTCGTCCAGGAGACCTATCGCCGCTGGTACGCCCTCGACGAGGAGGAGCGCGCCGCCATCGCGGTGCCGCGCGCCTGGCTGACGCGGACAGCGGGAAGCATCTGCCTGGAGCTCGTCGCCGACCCCGACCACGTGCCTGGAGGCCCGGTGACCCGGGCTCAGCCCGTGCCGTACCCGGCCTCGCACCAGGCCGGGTACGGCCCGGAGATGCTCGCCAGGCACGAGCGGGTGGCCCGCCGGTTCGCCGCGGCCTGCCAGGCGGGCGACACCGAGGCGCTGCGGGAAGTCCTGGCCGCCGACGCGACCGTCGTCAGCGATGGCGGCGGCAAGGTGCGCGTCGCCGTACGGCCGACTTACGGTGCGGACGCGGTCGCGCGGGTCGTCACGGCGTTGCTGATCGATCAGCCAGGCACCGAGCCGGCCATCGGATCGGTGAACGGCAGGACGGGGCTCGTGCTGCGGCGGGCGGGCAAGGCCGTGGCCGTGGTCAGCGTGAGCGTGGCCGGGGCCGAGGTCACGGCGGTGTGGATCATCCTGAACCCTGACAAACTCCAGCGTTGGCACTGAAGGGCATACCGGTGCACGACCAGATCCTCTCCACTGACCCGACAACGACGGGGTGGAATTCAGGTCGCTCTACTCCACGCGCGTCGCCGTGACCGCCGGCAGCTCCTCCCCCGGGCGGGCCAGCGGCCACGCAGGTCACCACGCTCCTCCTCGAACACGAGGCCGCCTGTCACAACCGAGGGGGGCTGCCTTGTCTTAGCTGACGACGGGGCGCACCACAGCGCCCAGAAGGCAGAAGGGTGCCAGCAATGAAAATCGTGGTGATTGGCGGGACCGGGCTCATCGGGTCGAAGCTGGTGAAGAAGCTGGGCGAGCACGGCCACGAGGCCGTGGCCGCGTCGCCGAACACCGGCGTCGACACGTTGACCGGGGAAGGTCTGGCCGAGGTGCTGAAGGGCGCCCAGGTCGTGATCGACGTGTCGAACTCGCCCTCGTTCGAGCGCGAGGCCGTCATGAAGTTCTTCCGGACCTCCACCGGCAACCTGCTGGCGGCCGAGGCGGCCGCGGGGGTGGGCCATCACGTGGCGGTGTCGATCGTGGGGACCGAGCGGATGCCGGAGAACGGCTACTTCGCGGCGAAGATCGCCCAGGAGCAGCTGATCGAGAAGTCGGGGATCCCGTTCTCGCTGATGCACTCCACCCAGTTCTTCGAGTTCGCCCGCGGCATCGCCGACGAGGGCACGATCGACGGCAAGGTGCACATCGCGCCGGTGCTGTTCCAGCCGATCGCGGGCGACGACGTGGCCCAGGCGGTCGGCAGGACCGCGGTGGGGACGCCGCTGAACGGCCGGATCGAGATCGCCGGACCGACCCAGTACAAGATGGACGAGTTCTTCCGCAAGGCGCTGGCCGCCTGGGGCGACACCCGCGAGGTCGTCGTCGACCCGCAGGCGCGCTACTTCGGCAGCGTGCTCGGCGAGCGGTCGCTGGTGCCCGCTGACGGCGCGCAGCTCGGCACCATCACCTACAAGGACTGGCTCGACCAGTCCGACGCGAAGTAGGGCGGGGCGATGGACAAGCCGCGATCGACCGCGTGGCAGACGGCGTTGACCGTGCTGCAGGAGGCGCAGCCTCCGTTCATCCCCGAGGGCGCGCACGCGATGACCGTGGTCATCGAGTACCCGCCCGGAGACCCCGGCGCGCCGCCGCATCGCCACCCGGGTCCCGCCTTCGGCGTCGTCCTCGACGGCGAGATGCTGATGGAGCTGGAAGGAGAGCCGGAGCGGGTGATCCGCGCCGGCGAGGCGTTCTGGGAGCCGGGTGGCGACGTCATCCACTACCAGGACGGCAACAATCGCGACGATGTCCCGGTACGGTTCACGGTCACCATGTTGTGCGAGCCGGGCAGGCCGATGTTCACGCTGGTGGAAGAGGCCGAGCTGGCCCAGCGCAAGGACCGCCGCGCGCCACGCCCGTCCTGAACCCCGGCGACGTATCCGCAGCGTGACGGCACCGGCTGCCGTCGTCGCTGCCTGATCCCAGGATCGAACCAGGCCGCCGGCTCACCGGCCGGCGGTCCGATCCGCCATGCCAACAACCCGAGGTTTGACACGAATGAACCATGAACGACCGGTTCGGATCGGCACGCTCGGCAGCCTGCGTGAGCACCTGCAGTGGGCGATCGAGCTGGAGCACGCGACGCTGCCGCCGTACTTGACGGCGCTGTACTCGTTGGATCCGGAGCGTAACCCGGCGGCTGTGGAGGTGGTGAGCGGCGTCTTCGTGGAGGAGATGCTGCACTTGGCGCTGGCGGCGAACCTGCTCAACGCCGTCGGCGGCACGCCGCGGCTCGACACGCCCGAGATGCTGCCGCCGCACCCGCGCAAGCTGCCCCACGGTGATGTGGAGGTGTCGCTGGTGCCGTTCGGCGCGGAGGCGCTGGAGATGTTCCTGCGCCTGGAACGGCCCGCGCCGCCCGGCGCGCCGCCGGAGGACGACGACTACGAGACCATCGGGCAGTTCTACGCCGCGATCGAGCAGGGGTTGCGCCATCTGTGCGAAACGCTCGGCGAGAAGGAGGTGTTCTGCGGCGACCCGGCCCGGCAGGTGAGCGGCGCCCACTTCCGTCACACTGCCGGATCGTTGTTCGCCGTCGAGGATCTGGAGTCCGCGCTCGGCGCGCTGAAGGAGATCGTCGAGCAGGGGGAGGGCAACGCCCGCGGCGAGGTCTGGGACGGCGACCAGGACGTCCTCCACCCCGAGCGGAAAGAGGTCGCCCACTACTACCGCTTTCAGGAGCTCAAGCTCGGCCGCCGTTACCAGCGGGGCGACACCCCGAAGACCGGCCCGACCGGGGAGAAGGTCGGCGTCGACCCAGACGGCGTGCTGCCGATGTCACCCAACCCGCGGCCCGCTGAGCCGGGCAGTGCCGTACGGGCGGCGCAGGATCTGTTCGACACCACCTACAGCACCCTGCTGAACCTGCTGGAGCAGGCATTCAACGGCGACCCGAAGCGGCTCACGGACGCCACCCGCACCATGTTCACGCTCAGGGCCCAGGCGCAGGCCCTGATGGCGCTGCCCGGCGGCGCCGGTCCCACCTTCGCCTACGTGCCGCCCGAAGCACGCGACTGATCCAGGAAACCTCTCCGCTGCCGCGTGGGCGGCGGAGAGGACAGAAGTCACCGGGTTCGCGTCACCAGCTCGCCGATCTCGGGGAGGACGGCGTCCGCGACCGTGATCTTCCGCTGGATGAGCCCGTTGGCGTGGAACAGGTCGGCAGCGTGCTGCTGCTCGGCGACGAACTCCGCGCTGACCGGGTGCAGCCCCCACGGGCGGGTGCGCAGCGCGTGCTCCCACGCGTCGAGGTCGCCGTCGAACAGGGCCGCGGCCTCGCGCGGGTGCTCCTCCGTCCAGTTGTCCGCCCGTTGCAGCGCGGTGACGATCCTGGCCAGCTCCTCCGGCCGTTCCTGGGCGAAGTCGCGGCGGGTGAACCAGAGTGAGCGGTGGCTGAACAGGCCCTCGGTCTCCACCAGCGTCCGGGTGCGCGACTCGACCGGCGTCAGGTAGGGGTAGGAGCCCACCCAGGCGTCCACGTCGCCGTTCACCAGCAGCTCGGCGGCGTTGCCGTAGGCGTCCACCGGGACGATGTCGCCCCACCCGAGCCCGGCCCGCTCCAGCGCCAGCAGCAGCAGGGTGGTCTGCCAGGAGCCGTGCCCGAGCGCCACCCGCCTGCCCTTCAGCTCCGCCACCGAGCTGATCGGGGAGTCGTCCCGCACCACCAGGCGGCCGTTCTCGACCCGCGGCCCCGAGATCGCCACGTACACGATGTCGTGCCCCTTGGCCTGGGCGGTGACCGGGGGCGTGGAGCCGGTGCCGATGAAGTCGTATCCGCCGTCGAACAGGTGGTCGCCGTGTGCGGACGGCAGGGCCCGGGTGGGATCGACGCGCTCGTCCCGGCCGAGGGCGTTCAGGTCCACCCATTCGACGCCGGGCAGCAGGTCGCGGTGGCGGGCCACCCAGAGCGTGTTGTTCTGCGGGAAGAAGCCGACCTTGGTGGTCATCAGGAGCGTCCTTTCAGTAGCGGCAGAACGTGGCGGCCCACGCGGCGGGCCTCTTCGAGATGGGGGATCCCGGCCAGGATGAGGGCGTCCACCCTGAGGTCCAGCAGCCGGTCGAGGCGGTCGGCGACCTGGTGGTAGTCGCCGACCAGGCCGAAGGCCGGGCCGTCGCGCAGTTGGCTGAACCCGCCCCACACGTGGGGGGCGACCTCCAGGGCGCGGGGGTCGTCACCGGCTCCGGCGAGGAAGGCGCGGCTGCGTCGCACGCCGACGGAGTCGCCCTCGCCGGCGTCGCTCTCGCGCGGCCGGGCCCGCCAGCCGGCCTCGATCTCCGCCCACGCCTCCTCCTCGCTCTCCCGGGCCAGCAGGTCCACCCGCACGGCGAACCGGGGCGGCGTGGCACTGTGCGCGCGCACCGCGTCGAACTTCTCCTCCAGCGCCTCGAACGGCTCCAGCCAGGACAGGTAGTAGTCGGCGTGCCGTCCGGCGGCGTCGATAGCGGCGGGGGAGGAGCCGGAGAAGAAGATCTCGGGGAACGGCTGCCCGGCCAGCTCCTCCGGCAGCCCGGCGTTCTCCACCTGGTAGAAGCGGCCACGGTGGGTGTGCCCGCCCTGCCAGACTCCCTTGAGCACGTCCAGGAACTCCGAGGTGCGGGCGTAGCGGTCGTCGTGGTCCACCTTGTCGCCCCACCACAGCTGCGCCGGGCCGCCGCCGCCGGAGATGACGTTGTAGACGATCCGGCCGCCGGTGGCCCGTTGCAGCGTGGCCGTCATCCGGGCGGCCTGGACGGGGTGCAGGAAGCCGGGCTGGAAGGCCACCATGAAGCGGTACGACGTGGTCTCGCGGGCCAGCGTCGCGGCGGCGGCCCACGGGTCGTCGGTGTGCGGGAAGTTCGGCAGCAGCCCGCCGGTGAAGCCGCTGTCTTCAGCGGCCCTGGCGACCTCGGCCATGTAGTCGGCGTGGCTGTAGCCGTCGTCCCGGCCGTCCCTGGTGCCGGGGGCGGTGCCGCCGGGGGCGAAACCGCCTCGGCTGCGGACGCGGCGGCGCAGCGAGGGCTGGTCGCCCTCCATGTGAATGCGCCAGTAGATGTCAACGGTCAACAGACCGCTCCTTCACGTGCTCGCCGAGGCGGTAGACGTCCTCGGTCTGGAGGAAGAACTCGGTGACGCCGAGCGCGGCGTACTCGTCGGCGGCCTCGATCGAGGGCAGGTGCACGCCGTAGCGCAGGCCGGGCAGCTCGGGGACGAGGGCCGCCAGGTCGTCACCGGCCACGAAGACGTGCACGTCGGCGTGGCGGCGCGACAGCTCCAGGGCCTCGGGCGAGACGCCCGACAGGTGCACCTCGGGGAAGGGCGGGGACGACAGCGGCGCGCCGAAGCCGCCCTTGACCACCTCGTAGAAGTCCCCGGCGAAGTCGAACGGGCCGCCGCCCCAGACGCCCTTGGCCACGGTGAGGAACTCGTCGGCGCGGGCGAACCGGGCGGCGCCGGTCAGGAAGTCGCCCTGCGCCCTGGCCACGGCCGGGTCCAGATCCACCGCGAGCCGCCAGCCGAGCCGTCCGGCGGAGAAACGCTGCAGGGACGCCGAGAGCTTGGCCGCGTAGACCGGGGTGGCCACGGCCGGGTGGAACTCGGCCACGACCCGCAGGTGGCGGGTGCGGCGCAGGGCGTTGGCGGCGACGGCGAGAGATTCCTGGCCTGCGGGGTCGAAGGGCGAGAGCGCGCCCGCCCACCCGGACAGGTCCGCGGCCACGGCGGCCCGCCCGGCGGGGTCGGTGAGCGCCGGCCGCACGTCGGTGACGAAGGCCGGCAGCTTGGCGGGGGCGGGGCTCGTGGTGGGCAGGACCAGGTGGAAGCGCGCGGTGCGGTGCGCCGTCATGCCGCCGCCCCCAACGGGACCTCTTCCAGCAGGGCGTCGATGCGCGGGAGCAGCTCCCCGGCCAGCGGCTCGATCTGGCTGTCCAGCACGAACAGGCCGCGCGTGACGTGCCGCGCGCCGAGCACGCTCAGCACCGGGCGCAGGGCGTAGTCCACGGCCAGCAGGTGGCCGGGGGTGCCGCCGGTGGCGATCGGCACCACCGTCTTGCCGGCGAACGCGCCCTGCGGCAGGACGTCCAGGAACGCCTTCAGCAGGCCGGTGTAGGACGCCTTGTAGATCGGGGTGGCGACGACGATCGTGTCGGCCGCGGCCACCTGCGCGGTGGCGTGGGCCAGCTCGGGATGGGCGGTGTCGCCGCGCAGCAGGGCCTCGGCGGGCAGGTCACGAAGGCGCAGTACGGTGGCGGGCCGGTCCAGCCGCCCGGCCAGGTGGTCGAGCAGGCGTACGGTGCGCGAGGCGGCCGATGGGCTGCCGGAGATGAGCAGGACGGACATGTCAGATCTTTCCTAGGGGTTCAGCGGACACGGGCGGCGTCCGGGTCGGCCGCGGCGACTGGCCCGTCTCGTCGAGGAATCCGGGCGGCGGCAGGTGGTACGGCGGCTCGGCGCCGGCCGGCAGGAGCGCGGGCTCCCGCTCGCGGGAGTCGAACTCCGCGCTGACCGCCGCGAGCGTCTCGGGCTGCTCGACCAGCGTGACCGCCGCCGTGGCCAGGTAGCGGGCGGCGGCCAGCAGCCCGGCGTGTGCGATCGGGGTGCCGGTCGCCGCGGTGGCCGCCCACGAGTGCAGGGGCACCCCGAGCGGCACCACGGCCGCGACCAGGCTGAGGTGCGGGGCCGTCCAGCTCACCTCGGAGGTGTCGCTGGACGGGCCGCCGAGGTCAGGACCGGCGGGCGGGCGCAGCGGCAGCACCTTGCCGGCCAGGCCGGCGGGCGGCCGGCCGATCGCCGCCTGCAGCCGCCGCGCGAACGCGTGGTCGGCGTCAGTGAACACCGGCGGCCCCAGCTCGCTCATCGTGTGGTGCAGCAGCTCGGCGCCCGCCCGGTTGCCGAGCCCCTGCCGGATGGCGGTGACCAGGCGGTGCTCCAGCCGGGTCCCGCTGCCGGCGGCGGCGGCGTGGGCGCAGGTCACGACCTGGTCGTAGAGGGTCCTGGCGGCGGCGGCCGTGGACTCGCGGACGTAGACCCAGACCGTCCGCAGGTCGGGGGTGACGTTGGGGGCGCCGCCGCCGCTGATCGTGTAGCTGACGCGGCCGGAGGGGGAGACGTGGCCGGCGCGCAGGCGCTCGACCATCTCCGTCAGCAGCAGCGCGCCGTCCAGGCCGCTGCGGGTGCCCAGCGGGTTCGAGCCGTGGCCGGGCGAGCCGAGGAAGGAGAACGTGGCCGAGTACAGGGCGCTGGTGACGTCCCAGCCGGTGCCGGTGACGGGGGCGGGGTGCCAGTCGAGGAAGGCGTCCAGCCCGTCGTAGGCGCCGTCGTGCACCGCGTACGCCTTCCCGACCAGGTGCTCCTCGCCGGTGGACGCGAACACCTTGATCGTGGCCCGGTTCCCCAGTGCCGTGGCGGCGGCGATGGCCGCGCCTGCCGACGCCGCCGCCAGGGCGTTGTGGCCGCAGCCGTGGCCGGGGCCGTAGGCGGGGGCGTACTCGTCGCCCTCGAACGCGACCGGCTCGTGCCGGGCCGCGCCGGCCCGCTGGGACAGGCCGGGCAGGGCGTCGTACTCGACGTTGAAGCCCAGCACCGGCCCGCGGTCGCCGTGGGTGGCGACGAACGCGGCAGGCAGGCCGGCCGTGCCCCACGCGATCGTGAAGCCGTGCGCGCGCAGGAGCGCGGCGGTGGCCAGGGCCGAGCGCCATTCGCGCAGCGACGGCTCGGCGTAGGCCCAGATCCGGTCGGCGAGCCCGGTCAGCGCGGCGGCGTTCTCGGCGATCCAGCCCGCCGCCGTCATGGCCCTCGTCATGGCCCTGCTCACGGCACTGCTCCCGGGCGCCGTCATGGCGCCGCTCCCGCGTGGGCGTCCACGCCGAGGTCGGCGAGGAGCCGGCGGCGCAGCTCGACGAAGTCGGGGTCGGTGCGGTCGCGCGGCCGGTCGAGCTCGACCCGCACATCGGTGACGAACGTGCCCGCGCGCAGCACCGCGATCCGGTCGGCGAGCAGGATCGCCTCCTCCACGTCATGCGTGACCAGCACCACGGCCGGGCGGTGCCGGGCGCACAGCTCGGCGATCAGGTCCTGCATGTGCAGCCGGGTCAGGGCGTCCAGCGCGGCGAACGGCTCGTCGAGCAGCAGCAGCTCCGGCTCGCGTACCAGGGCCCTGGCCAGCGCGACCCGCTGGGCCTCACCGCCGGACAGCGTCGCGGGCCAGGCGTCGGCATGGCTGCTCAGCCCCACCTCGGCCAGGGCCGCCAGGCCCTTGGCGCGGGCGGCGCGGCCCTGCCCGATGATCACGTTGGCGAGGGCGCGCTTGGACGGGACGAGCCGCGGCTCCTGGAAGACGACGGTGCGCACCGGCGGCACCAGCACGCTCCCGCCGCCGGCCGCGTCCAGCCCGGCCAGGATGCGCAGGAGCGTGGTCTTGCCGGTGCCGCTCGCGCCGAGCAGCGCCAGGAACTCGCCGCGCCGCACGTCCAGGTCCACCCCGTCGAGCACGGCCCGCTCGCCGAAGACCTTGCGCAGCCCCCGGGTGCGTACGGCGAGGCTCATCGGATCGTCACCGCCCTGCGCCAGGGCATCGTGACCCGCTCGGCCAGCCGCAGGGCCAGGTCGGCGGCGAGCCCGATCACCGCGTACAGCAGCACGCACAGAGCGAGGATGTCGGTGCGCAGGTAGTCGGTGGCCCGGGCCATGAGGTAGCCGAGCCCGGCCGTCACGTTGATCTCCTCGGCGGCGATGAGCGCGATCACGCTGAGCGTGGTGGACAACCGCAGCCCGGCGAAGATCGACGGCAGCGCGCCCGGCAGCACGACCTCGCGGGCGACGGCCAGCCGGCCCAGTCCGAACGAGCGGGCCGCCTCGACGACCTTGCGGTCCACGTTGCGCACCCCGCTGGAGACGTTGATGTACATGGGGAACGTGCAGGCCACCCCGATCAGCAGGATCTTGGACGCCTCCTCGATCCCGAACCAGACGATGAACAGCGAGGTCAGCGCCAGGAACGGGATGGCGCGCAGGGCCTGCATCGAGGAGTCGACGAGCTCCTCGCCGAGCCGGGTGAAGCCGGAGACGACGCCCAGCGCCAGCCCCGTGGAGGCGCCCAGCAGCAGGCCGAGCCCGGCCCTGGTGACCGACACGCGCAGCGCCTCGGGGAGCTGGCCGTCGGCCCACAGCTCGCCGAAGGTGTCGACGACGTCCTGAGGGCCGGCGAGCACGTCCTGGGTGAGGGCGCCGGTGGCGGTGGCCGCGTACCAGGCGGCGAGCAGCAGGACGGGGCCGGTGGCGCGCAGCGCGAGCGTGACGGCCGGGTGGCGGCCGGACGAGCGCGGCGGCTGTGGCGCGACGAGCCCTTCGACGCCGGCCTCCGCGTGAGTGGCCACGCTCATGACCGCGCGCTCCCGAGCGTGTTCACGTCCACGACGTGCTGGGAGACGTCCAGCGGCGCGGTGAGCACCTTCTGGTCGAGAAAGAACCTCGCCACGTCCTGATATTTCGTGATTTCGGCGGCGGTGACCGCCTGGGCGGGCCTGCCCTTCTTCTGGATGCCGACCACGAGCTCCTTCTGCTCGCCCTGCACGGCCTGCGGGCCGGTCTGGGTGAAGACGTTCAGGTACGCCGCCGGATCGGCGATCTCCTTGGCGCTGCCCTCCTCGATGAACGCGAACAGCGCCTTGACCACCTCGGGATGCTCCTGCAGCAGCTTGTTGGCGGCCACGTAGATCACGTAGTTGTCCGACTTGATCGCCTCGCCGTCGGCCAGGACGCGCGCGCCCAGCTGGGTGACGGCGGGGATGAGGAAGGTGGAGAAGGTGGACCAGGCGTCCACCTCGCCCGAGCCGAAGACCGGCGCGGTCTGCGGCGGCGGCAGATAGACCCGCTTGACCTTCTCGACCGGCACGTCGAACGTCTGCAACGCCTTGAGCAGCAGGTACTCGCTGGTGCCGCCGTGCCCGACGGCCACGCTGCGCCCGGCCAGATCGGCCACGGACCTGATCGGCGAGTCCTTCTTCACCACGATGCCCTCCCCGGCCAGGTCGGGCGGGACGGTGGCGAAGATCTTGAAACTGGGCTTGACGGCCAGCGCGGTGACGCCGGAGGTGATCGAGCCGGTGGCGATGTCGAGCGAGCCCGCGTTGATGGCCTGGGCGGCCGGGGCGAACACGGAGAAGTCCCCGGCCCACTTGACCTTGGCGTTGACCTTGGCCAGGGCCGCGTCCAGGCTGCCGTCCTTCTTCGCGACGGCCAGGAAGCCGCTGTTGCCGGGGTCGGAGATGCGCACGACGACCTGCTCCTGGCCGGCGGCGGTGGTGGTGGTGTCCGGGCCGCCGCAGGCCGTGGCCAGGAGGGCGAGCGGAAGGGCGAGCAGCAGCTTACGCATGGGTGACTCCTTGGAGCGGGGTGTGGTCGGCCCAGGCGGCGACGTCCACGGGTGATTCGAGGAAGCCGTGGCCGCGCAGGAAGCGCTCCTGCTCGGCCAGCAGGTCGAGGCGTTCGGCGGACAGGTCGAGGTGGAGCGAGGCGCCGGGGCGGTAGGCCGCGGCCACGCCGGTCGCGCCGGCGCCGGTCTCCGCGCCCAGGATCCTGGCCACCTCGGACGGGTGCGCGGCGGCCCAGTCCGCGGCGCGCAGCAGGACGGCCAGGAAGCGGGTGACCACCTGCGGATGCTCGTCCAGCAGGCGCTGGTGGACGGTGATCGGGCGGGGGGTGCCGTTGTTGATCCGCGCGCGCCGGTCCGGCACGGCGTCCAGGTCGATGCCCACCTCCGCGCCGTGGCGCAGGGCGGCCTCGACGGCGAGCGCGCCCTTGACGTAGACCGCGTCCACCCGGCCGGCGGCCAGTGCGGCCAGCTCCGCCTCCCACTGGCCGCCGTCTGGCTCGGCCTCGACGTCCACCAGTTCGGCGTCACCGAGCCCGAGCCCGGCCAGGGAGAGCGCGCCGTGGAAGCCGCGCAGGGCCATGGCCCGCCAGAAGTCGATGGCGATGCGGTGCCGGGGCGCCGCCAGCCGCAGGCCCTTGAGCTGCTCGGGACTCTCCAGGGCGGTGCCGCCGCGCACCAGCACGACCTGCCGCTCCTCGATCCAGGTGAGCCCGATGAGCCTGGTCGCCTCGCCGCGCGAGCGCGCCCACAGCGCCGGTACGTTGCCGCCCTCGCGGAACAGGCCGGTCAGAGCGTGGGTGTAGTGGGTCTCGCGGGGCACGCCGGGGTCGTCGTCCTGCAGCGAGCGGACCTCGATCCCGTCGCCGGCGAACTCTCCCGCCAGCCAGCCCTGGTCGGCCGCGATGCCTGTGGCGGTGGGGACGGGACAGCGGGTGAACCAGATGGCGTCGAGTGCGGCTGTGGTCATGGGCCAGAGTTTGCTTGTAAATTGGTAGGGAATGCAAAGATTGTCCCGCGATGCGGGAAGCGTTCCCGGCTGGACCGGCTTCCACCTGGTCCCCGATCTCCCTACTCGGAAGACGGAGTTTCCCGTATGGCAACAGACGACAGCGTCCAGTCGGTGCGCAGGGCGATCGGCCTGCTCGGCTGCTTCGGGGGCGGTGACGCCTCGCTCGGCCTGTCCGACCTGGCGCGCAGGATGGGGCTGTCCACCTCGACCACCCACCGCCTGGCCAGGACGCTGGCCGCCACGGGCTTCCTGGAGCAGGAGGCGCGCACCGGCCGCTACCGGCTGGGGCCGTCCATCACGGAGCTGGGGCAGCTCTCCTTCCACCGGCGCGGCCTGCACCGCATCACCCCCGAACTGGCCGAGCTGGCCCGCATCACCTCCGCCACCGTGGACCTGGCCGTCCGCAACGACCGGCACGCGGTCATCCTGAGCGGCGGCTCGCTCAACCCCGACAGCGGCGCCGGGCTGCGCCGCCCCCTGCACTCCACGGCGCTGGGCAAGGTGCTGCTGGCCTGGGACCCGGAGGGCAGCGCCGACCTGGAGGCGCTCGGCCCGCTGCCGGCGCTGACCGGCCGCACCATCGTGGACCACGCCGAACTGCGCGAGGAGCTGGTCCGCGTGCGCGAGTCGGGGTACGCGCTCAACGACGGGGAGTCGGGCGACGGCATCCGCACCGTCGCGGTGCCGGTGCTCGACCGGCACAACCACGTCCGCTACGCGCTGGCCGTGCGCTCCACGCCGCTGGTCATCAGCGACGCGCGGATCGACTGGTTCGCCGCGCACGCGCGGGCCTGCGCCCGCGCGCTGGAGGTGCTGCTGATCCCACCGGCCGAGCGCCGCCTGCGCCCCTCCGCCTGAGTCACGGCAGGCGGCGCCGGCCGGCGGCGGTGACGCGCAGGCCGAACTCCAGCGGCGGATGCGCGCGGCCGAGCCGGTCGGCGAGCCCCTGGGTGATTTACGGGGAAGGCGTGACGGAGGCGAGGAGCGCCAGCTTCTCGGCGCTGCCGGTGCCGGGGTCGGGGTGCAGGACGATGAGCGTCTGGCCCGCCGCGCCGCTCACGCCCAGCCTCTCCCGGTTCAGCCACAGCTCACCCACCTGGGGATGGTCGAGGCGCTTGGCCGCGCCTTCGCACGTGTTCACGTCGTGACGGGCCCAGAGCCTGCTGAACAGCGGGCTGGCGAGGGAGAGCTCGCCGACGAGTTCGACGAACCGGGGATCGTCGATGTCGGCGCCGACGGACTTGCGGAAGCCGGCGACCATGCCCTGCGCGGCGTTCTCCCAGTCCGGGTAGAGAGCCTGCTCGGCGGGGTCGAGGAACACGTCCCGCAGGCGGTTGCGCCCCGCCGCGAGCCGCGGCGACAGGGTGGTCGCCGGCGCGTTGGCGGCCAGGACGTCGAAGGAGCGGCCCTCCACGTACGCAGGCAGCGCGAGCGCGGCGACGAGCTTGGCGATGCCCGTGGGAACGCTCTCCTTGCGGGGCCGCCGCCGTCGCCGCCGGGGATCGCCCGCCCCGAGGCGCAGCAGATAGGCCGTCGCGTCGTCGTCGAGCCGCAGCACGCGCGCGAGGGACACCAGCACCTGCGCGGACGGGTTGCGGTCGCGGCCCTGCTCCAGGCGCAGGTAGTAGTCGGCGCTGATGCCGGCGAGCATCGCGACCTCCTCCCGGCGCAGGCCCGGCACCCGCCGTACGCCCACGGAAGGGATGCCGGCCTGCTCAGGAGTGACGAGCTCCCGGCGGGCGCGTACGTATTCGCCCAGAAGGTTGGATTCGCCGCCCATGCGCACCACGGTAACGGCGCACCTCGGCGCGTGCCTGGCCCCCTCACCCCCAGGATCGCGAGGGCTCTGGCTGCGCCGGCGGACGAGCGGAAACCTCACTCGGGAACGAACACCCCTTTGATGAGCAAGGAGCCGCACATGTCAACGTACGTGCTGGTGCACGGGGCCTGGCACAGCGGACGATGCTGGGAGCGGGTGGTCCCGCTCCTGACCTCGGCCGGGCATCAGGCGGCCGCGCCGTCGCTGACCGGCCTCGGTGACAAGGCCCATCTGCTCGGCCCCGAGGTGGGACTGGACACCCACGCCGGCGACGTCGTCGAGCTGATCACCGCGAACGACCTCACCGACGTGATCCTGGTCGGCCACAGCTACGCCGGGCTGGTCATCTCCTCCGTAGCCAACCGCATCCCGGAACGCGTCGCCCACCTGGTCTACCTCGACGCGATGGTCCCGGAGGACGGCGAGAGCGCGGTGGACGTGCAGCCCGTCACCCAGGCCCTCATCGACCGCGCCGCGCAGTCCGGGACCGGCTGGCGGATCCCGCCGATGCCCGAGCTGCCGCCGCCCCTGGGCCTGTTCGGGGTCACCGACCCGGCGGACGTGGCCTGGCTGCGGGCGATGCTGTCGGACCAGCCGGCGCTCTGCCTCCAGCAGCCGGTCCGGCTGGACAACCCCGTCACGCACGCGATCCCGCGGACGCACATCCACTGCGTCGCGGGCGTGCCGGAGGGCATCACGCGGCGGCCCGTCCCGGCGACGCAGCCCAACGGCAGCCCCGCACAGGTGTGGGAACTGCCGACGGGCCACGACTGCATGATCACCATGCCGGACGAGCTCACCGAACTGCTGCTCAAGCTCGCGTGACCCGGTGGCCCGGGTCGGACCGGGATCGTGTCGCCGCGCCCGGCCGCGACATCGGCTGGAGTGCGGGGGAGGGGCCGGACTCGTCGCCGAGCGCCGAGCTGTTCCAGTGGTGGTACGACCAGGTGCGGTCGGAAACCCTGTCCGAAAGCGGTCACGGTCAAAGGGTGATTTCCCATGCACAATCGTCTCTTATGGAGGCAAGGCGGCACATCGCCACCTCCTGCTCCAGCCCGAGAGGACCTCCATGGACATCCCGGCCCGAGCCACCCTGATCAACAAGAAGTCCGGGCTCGCCCTCGACATCATGGAATGCGACATGTCCGACGGGGGCTGGGTGATTCAGTGGACCCCCCACGGCCGGGCCAATCAGATCTTCCGCTTGGAACCCGCCGAGGGCGGCTACAAGTTCATCGCCGAACACTCCGGCAAGGCCCTCGACGTCACTCTGGCGAGCCAGAACTCCGACTTCGCGATGCAGTGGGGGATCAACGGCAGTCCCAGTCAGATCTGGTACCTCAAGGAGCACGAGGCGGGCGTCTACCGGCTCATCGCCAAGCACTCGGGCAAGGTTCTGGCAGTCGCGAACGCCTCCACCGACCCGGGCGCACGCGTGGTGCAGTTCGAACCCGGTCATGACGAGAACGAGCTCTGGCTGCTCAAGGCCGTTCCCTAGCGCCGGTACGCGGAGTTCGGTTGCACGGGGTGGTCGGGTCCCAGGAACTGCGGCGTGAGGGAGGGCCGGTTCGGAGGCGTCGGTGCCTGCGGGTCCGTTGTGGCCATGGCGCCCGGGCAGGATGGTTGCCATGGTTTCCTACCAGTTGGTCATTGACTGCGCCTCGCCCGACCTCATGGCCCGGTTCTGGGCGAGCGCGCTGAGGTACACGGTGGAGCCGCCACCGGACGAATTCGGCACATGGCGGGAGTACTGGCTCAGCATCGGCGTGCCCGAGGATGAGTTGGGCGAGGGCGACTGCAGCGACAGCATCATCGATCCCGAGGGGCACGGCCCGAGGATCTGGTTCCAGCAGGTGCCCGAAGCCAAGACGGTCAAGAATCGGTTCCACCTGGATGTGAAGGTGGGCGGTAAGCGGGCGGACGTGCCGTTGGAGACCCGGAGGGCGCGGGTGGACGCCGAGGTGGAGCGGCTGGTCCAGGCAGGGGCGTCCGTGGTGCGGGTGCTGTCGCAGCCCGGAGTCGATCACTATGCGGTGGCGATGGCTGACCCGGAGGGAAACGAGTTCGACGTGGCGTAGCGCCACCCCAGGCGGCCCGCGTCCCGTACGTGAGTGCCGCGCGCGGCTGACGTACATCGCGGTTCTCATGATCGAAGGCTCTACCGCTGATTTCTGCATTCAGCCTGCTCAGGTCAGGTCGAGCCCGGCGAGTTGGGCTCTGCTGGTCACGTTGAGCTTGGGGAAGGCCCGGTAGAGCTGGTAGCTGACGGTCTTGGGGCTGAGGAAGAGCCGGGCGCCGATTTCCTTGTTGGCCCGCCCTGCCGCGGCCAGGCGTACGATCTGCAGTTCCTGGGGCGACAGGGCCGGCAAACCGTCGCGGGCACCGACGGCCAGAGTGGTGTCGCCGGCGGCGCGAAGCTCGTTCACCCCGAGGGGTGGGGCTGCTGTTCGACCACGACGACATGATGGTCTCATGGGAGGCCCCGATCGGCGACTGGTGGCCCGACTGGCTCGGCTCCAGCTGCCCGGCCCTGCTGATCCACAGCCTGGAGGATGCTTGCGGGGCATCGAGCCGGCGCCGAATGGGCGATCGACGGCGGCGTCCTACGGCAACTCTGGGGGACGGCACGACGAGGAGCCGCGCCCACCCCGACGGGGCCCGATGGAACTGCCCGCCACCCCCGTCCGCTTCCTGCTCCTGCTCGACGTCGGCCGCGGCGACGTCCCGCGGCCGGACAGCCTCGTGCTCGGCGCGCTCGCCGGAGAGCTCAAGACCATCACCTCTGCGGCCCGCACGGAGTCACGCAGGTCGGCCTCGATTGGCAAGGGCGGCAGCGGCGACCGTGCAAACAAACGCGGGGGCGTAGAAGATGCCGACCGATGCGAGGCCGAGGACGCACCAGATGCCTAGACAGATTGCAGTCAAGGTTGTGGCCCACCTCATGTACCTGCCCGTAACGACGAGAGGGACTGCCGAGATGGCGACGGGAATGAAGAGCGGGAGGCCGTTCGTCCAGTCGATGTCGGACGCATGAGTTCCTGTGGGATTATTGATTCTGTAGACCGGGATGATGAGCGTGAACAAGGCTCCGGCGAGCGCGAGGGCCACCCCTGCGACGACCCAGCGTCTTTCGGAACTCATCGGCTCATCGGCTCATCACCCGTCTCTCGCGGAGTCTTCGGCGACGCCGCAGGCTGACACTAATTATAGGTGCGTATGACCCTGTAATGGCGAGACAGCAGGAAACTGCATCCGGAGTCCGCATATGAATCGGTGAGGCCGGTCAGGTTCCCGTCCCACCAGCCCTGCACGACATTCCTCGGATAATATACGTGGGCCGCGGGACGGCAACGCCGCAGAACGGGCCGTTCGCGTAGTGCGCATACGGCTCCGACCTGTGGTCGGTGCAGCCGTAGAGATTCTGGAAATTGTCCGCGACTTTGAACCAGCCGGTTGTCGTCAGCCAGGAATGGTTGGCGTTCCCCCAGCCGGGCTGAATGCAGTTGACGCCGTTCCAGTCCCAGCCGACGAAATTCGTCACATCGTTGACCGTTAGATTGATGGGGTCCACCCACCAGGTCTCCTTCGTGAGCCCGGTGGTGGGGTCGTCCGTCTTGAGAAGCTGGTCGCGCCGGATGGCCGGTTCCATCTGGCAGGTCTTCAGGTTCAGGCGCGTTTCGTCGCCCTGGACCGCCTTCTCGTCCGGCCCCAGCTCCAGCTCGACGGTGAAGACGCAGTCATCCGCGCCGAGTTGGCGTTGGAGGACGGTGATCTGGTGGCACAGGGCGAGTATCGCCACGTCCTTGTCCCGATCGTTTAGGGCAGCAACCGCAGCGCGGCGACCGTGTTCGTGACGGTGAGGTAGGCCAGGCGAAGGAGCACGACTGATCATCCTGTCGCACGCGTTTCTGTCCCCCGGGTGGCCCTGAGTTCGCGCCGCCACGCGAAGGTCTCACATGGTCATGACCTGGGCGGACGCAATTTCGGCAGACGCACTGCCGCCGCGCGAGCAGGCACGACTCGCCCTCCGCCCGCTCCAGCCTGGCCGTCAACGGTCCAGCACGCCCTGACTACTCGCACTCTCGGTGTTTCCTCATGATCAGAGCGCAGGACATGGGTTGTGGGGGCCAGGATCGCCAAGTCCATCCGGCCAGCCCACGCCACCGGCGATCTTCGCCCACGTCTCCGGAGTCACCCGGAGAGCACGCAAGGCCGAGTCGGCGCAGACGTCACGCAGAGGATCATCGCTGATCCCGCCGACCTGCCACGACATCACCCCCCACCCGGCCGCCGCGCTCATGGCCACCCCGCCGTCGGCGCTCAACGCCACCGCGCCCACCGGGCCCGGCGACCCGGGCAACTCGGCCAGCAGCACCGGACGCAGCCGGTCACGCAACCCCCACCAACCGACCCTGCCGCCGTCCTCGCCCGTCACGGCGCCACTCCCGTCGGACGTGAACGCCACGCCGATCATCAGGCTCCGCACCCCCGGCAACGTCGCCAGCCGCCGCGGCCTGGCCGGATCGCCCACGTCCCACACCTGATTCCCCGTCACCGCCGTACGCCCATCGGCGCTCAGCGCACCCGCACCCCACGGCACACCCGGCCGGGTCAGCACCCCCGCCTGAACCGGACGCGCCGGATCGGCCAGGTCCCACACCACCGCCTTGTCCTCGCTGACCGTCAACGCCCTGCGCCCATCGGCGCTCAACCCCGCCGACAACACCGCCGACGCGTGCACCTCCGACGGCCGCCGGAGCTGCCCGCCGGCCGCGTCCCAGAAGACGACCCCGCCGCCGTCGAAGCCCGCCACGGCCCTCCCGCCGTCCCGCGACAGCGCCACCGCGCTCACCGGCCGCACGCCATCACCCGCCACGACCGTGCGCGAGCGGGAATGACCGCCCATCTCCCACACGCGCACCGAACCGTCGCGACCACCGATCAGGCCGGTGCGGCCATCAGCGGTGAGCGCCACCGCGGAGGCGTCCAGGCGATCCTGCAACGTGCTCGACGCGGTCACCAGCAGGCCGCGCCCGGGAGGGCCCTGAGGCGCCAGCTCCCACCGGACGACGCGCTCGTGCGCGTCCGCCGACAGCGCGATCCGCCCGTCGGCCGACAGCGCGAGGTCCCGCACGTCGCTCGCGCCCGGCAGATTGCCCTGACGCCCGGCGAGCAACGTGCCGGTCAGCGCGGCCCGCGTACCGGCATCGGCGTGCAGCTCGACCGCGGCCGCGCCCACGAGCCGCGCGGCCAGGTCATCGACATCACGCAGCCTCACCCCTTGCAGGGCCAGGTCCCTGGCGGTGGCGATCCTGGCGCTCTCACGACCGTCGGCCACCACCCAGGCCAGCGCTACCAGCAGCACGCCTGTCAGCAGGATCAGGCCAAGACCTGACCACGGCCCACCTCGTGCAGCACGTTGATTCGTCATTCCTCGCGCCATCTGTAAGTAGTCGGGGCGGGGCCCGGGTCCATCGACCGCAGGATCGGGAAGTTGGTCACGTCGAACGTGAGGGTGACTTACTCGCCCGGGTTGCTCTTGCGCAGCTGGTTCCATTTCTTGTTCTCCCAGCTGACGTCGTGGTCGAGCAGGATGTTCTCTATGGCGGACAACCCTTTGCAGATGTCGCCGACCACGCCCTTGTACTGTCCGACCACAGGAATCTTATCGACCCACGGGAATCCACTGACCACGTCAATGGTCCCACAGACACCGTTGACCGAGCCCGGCTGCTTGTCCCGCAGTACCTTCTTCTTATCCATACCTGCGTGGGGGAGTAGCTCTGGTAGCAGTGCTCCTCGTACTTGTGCTTGGGGTTCTTGAGGCAGGTCTCGATCGGCCTGTCGTCATATCCAGCCCGCTTTCCGGTTTCCACGATGCATTCGAGGTGAATGAGCCCTCCGCCGAAGCAGGTCTTCGGATCGCCTCCTCGGACATGGCAGTTGGCCGGACGGGGGCCGACTGCTTGTGGCCAGTCCGCCCCGACGGCGCCCAGCCGTTTCGTTCGAGCCGTCCTCGCCCTTGGTGTACAGGTTGCGGCATGTCACGTACACGACATTTCCTTCGATGCAGGCGGAGCGTCATGTCCCGCCGGCCCGGCACTTCTCGTGAACCGAGTCGGCGCCATCGCATCTGTTGCCGTTGTGCCGATACTCCTCGCACACCTTGTGGACGGCATCCTTCTCGCACTGCTGTGTCGTTTTCTTCGTCCCGAACACACACTTCTCGAAGCCCTTCTTGTTGAGGTTCTTCCTGCATTTGTCGTACTGAGTCTTCTTCGGCTTGGTCGTCTTGTGGCCGTCGGGGTCGGTGAGGGGCAAAGGATTGTCGTTGGCATAGATGGAGCGGTTGAGCTGGACAGAGGAGCTTCCTCACTCGGCCGTGTGCGTGAGGATCGCGTCGGCCAGCTCCTGGTGGGTCTCCAGCGGCAGCGTGTGCCCCATGCCTGCCACGATCGTCAGCCGCGCCCCCGGGATCTGCTCGGCGATGATGGCGCCGTGACCCGGTTTGACCGGCTCGTGGCTGCCGTCGATGACCACCGTGGGCGCCTTCACCCGGTGGAGCACGCCCACCGGCTCGAAGTCGGGGCCGGCCGCTGCGGCCAGCCGGTGGTTGGCCACCGCCGACAGGTCGCGGGCCCGGTCGTAGATGCGTTCCCGCAGCCGGCGCGCCGCGTCCTCGTCGAACGGCAGCCCTGTGCCGTGCAGCACGCGCTGCTCGGCGAGCATGCCGTTGATCAGCGCGCGGCGGTCCTGCGCCGGTGGGGCGGCCATCAGCGCGCGGAAGAATTCCACGAACTCCGGCGCCGGCTGCCCTCGGGCTGCGGCTGCCCCGTCAGGGCCCGCATGAGCACCTGGCCCTCACCGCCGCCGGGTGGCGAGGAGGCGATGACGGTCAGCGAGCGCACCCGGTCCGGCGCCTCCACGGCGATGAGCTGGCCGAGCAGCCCGCCCGGCCGAGTGGCCCACCAGGTGCGCGCGGTCCGAGCCGTGGGCGTCCAGCACGCGGTAGACGTCGTTCTTGATGTCGTCCCAGGTGTACGGCTCGGCCGCGAAGTCGACGGTGCCGGACATGCCGGTGTCGCGGTGGTCGTAGCGGATCACCCTGCGGCCCCCGGCGGTCAGTCGGCCGACGAACTCGTCCGGCCACAGGATGCCCTGCGACATCGAACCCATGATCAACAGGGTCGGCGCGTCGGTCTCGGCGCCGAACTCTTCACTCCAAATGTTCACGTTTTGCATGTCTCCCGGCGTGCCGTCCCCGGTGACCGGCGCCTTCCGTAGAACTACCGGTGACGCCGGATCCGTACGGGGAGCCGATGCCCAGCGTGCTGATGTTTCAGGAGTTTCCGAATTGGATTCGCCCTGATCTGGGGGCTGCGGAGCGGGCGTCCGGCAAGGCGCGGGGGTGTGAGGCCATGGGAAGAGCACGCGGAGCGGGCTGGTGGAGGCCGGCCGCTCATCTGGGGAGTGGCCCGTCACGTCAACGAAGCCGACCTGCTCGGTAGCGGTGAATACAAGGGCGATCAACCCCCTGTACAGCGCGCCACTCGCGCCCGGCCCGGCAAGGACGCGTAGCCACTTCCTCCGCAGCCGGCCTCGCCTCGAGGTGTGGCAGTCCGGGTGAGCCTTCGCTGGAGGTCCCGACGAGCCATGGGCCCCTGGAGCTTGGCCTGACTATCGGCGGCTGCTGCCGCACGCCCTCACTGTCCTGCCGCCCGGCTCCGACAGCCTGCTCGAAATCTGCCGGTATCTCGGCGCCGCCGGTGACCATCGCTCCGCCCTCGCTCTGGCTCCGCAGCTGTGCGAGCACCGCACCGCACACCTCGGTGCCGAGCACCCCGGCACCCTGACCGCCCGGCACGAAGCTCACGCTCTGGGACAGCAGATCGCTCCAACAAGTGGGCACGCCGAGCGTCGGCGGCTCCCCTGCGGCCTTCTCACCCGAAGGCCGCCTGTTGGCCGTGGCAGACGCAACCGACCAAATCCAGCTGTGGGATGTCACCGCCGGCCTGCCCCTCGGGCTCCCGCTCAGCGGCTTCTTCCACCCGGAAGATCCCCTCGGGAACAGCTCACTCAACTCGCTGGCCTTCGCCCCGGATGGGTCGGCCGTGCTCACCATCGACCGCGCCCGTCTCCGCACCCACCTCATCGCGCCCGACAAGATCAAATCCGCGTTGTGCGCCCAGTCCGGGCCCCTGTCCGAAGCGGACTGGAAGATCTTCATACCCGAAATCCCTTACCGCCGGACTTGCTGATCGTCATGCCAGGTGAGCCCGAACGATCCATCATCGTGGTGGAAGCACGCTCGACACCACCCGGCACGGCAGCTCTTGGCCTACCCGCGACCTGTGAAGGCCCGCCTCCGGCGGGCCGGTGCGTCGGCCACTGCCTCCACGGCAGCCGCGGGCGCGCGGGACCGTCTCGCCGCTTTCCCCGCGGAAACCTGGCATTTCTGCGACACCTGCCCCTCGTCAGGCTCTGGAACGACGACCTACGCATCCTTGGCGTCTGCGAGGGTCTTGTGGACGACGCCGACGGAGGCCTTCACGCCGGCGTCGATGGTGCGGATGGATTCCCCGCGCTGGCGACGGGCGAGAATCGCTGCGCGTTTGTCGTCGTCGACCACCGGGGGGCGGCCGCCGACCCGGCCGCGGCGGCGGGCCGCCTCCAGGCCGTTCCTGGTCTTGCGGACGATGTCGCGGCGCCGGTCCTCCGACAGGGCCACGGCCAGGTCGAGGATCAGGGAGCGCTCGGTGTGCTCGCCCGCCGCGATGCCCTCCAGCACCTTGACCGCGATACCGCGCTGGAACAGGTCGTTGAGGACGATGAGCCCTTCCAGGAGGTTGCGGCCGAGCCGGTCGACCTCCTGGACGGTCAGCATGTCCCCACGGCGGATGTGGGACAGCGCGTCCAGCAGGACGGGCCGCGAGCTTGCCGCTGATCTTCTCCTCGAGCGCCGGTGGTGTCCAGCGCGACCAGCTCATGTGGATCCGGCGGGTCTGGCGCAGCAGGCTCTCGTAGGTCGCCGCGGCTCAGTCGGAAACAGGCACTTGGGTCGTCTCATCCACTCGGCAGTGGAGCCCGTCGAACATGACGGCCAGAAGTCGATCACGATGTGCGGGGGTCCGCTCCGCCGCCCAGGCGACTGAAGCGATCAGGGAGAAAAGGGCAGAAGCGTCAATATCGGGTCGGATCGTCCCCGTGTGCTGGGCTCTGTCCAGTAGTTGCGCCCCAGCGGCCTTGACGGCTTGGCAGGTGGCGTGGAGTTCGGATGCGGGGTCGGCGAGGCTGTCGACGAGAGCGTCGACCAGGCCGCGATAGGCCATGGCGTGCTCGACCGCGGCCGTCAGCCAGGTGGCCAAAGCTTGGTGCGGGGATGGGGAGGCGAGCAGCTCATCTGAGCGGGCTTTCAGGCCGCGCAGGCTTTCGCCCAGCAACGCCTCCAGTAGTGCCTGGCGGGTCGGGAAGTGCCGGTAGAGGGTCACGTTGCCGACGCCGGCGGTGCGCGCGATGTCGTTCAAGGAGGCGCCGACGCCGTGCTCGGCGAAAGCCGTCCGGGCGGTCGTCAGGAGCCGCTCGTAATTGCGTCGCGCATCTTTGCGCCCTACGGGCCGGGCCTGCGTTGATCGGTCCGCCACGGGAACCCTCCACATATTTGCCAAAGCGAGGAACCTCCTCATATCTTAGCTCACCACAAGCGAGGAACTTCCTCGTTTCTTTGGGTTCCATTCTGAGGAGTGCCATGACCGAGCAGAGCACGCACGTGGCAAGAGCGGGATCCGGGCCCGCCGGTGCCTCCCGACAGCAGCGCCGCCCCGGCCTGGTGCTCGCCATCGTGCTGATCTGTCAGACGATGTTCATCCTCGACACCAACGTGGTGAACATCGCCCTCCCCGACATCCAGCACGACCTCGGCTTCTCGGCGGCCGGCCTGTCCTGGGTGCTCAATGCCTACATGCTGGCCTTCGGCGGTCTGCTGCTGCTCGGCGGTCGCGTGGGCGACATCGTCGGCCAACGGCGGGCTCTCATCGGCGGGGTGGTCGTCTTCACCGCCGCCTCACTGGCCGGAGGGCTGGCCACATCGGCTGGGATGCTGCTGGCGGCCCGTGCCGGTCAGGGGATCGGCGCCGCCGTCGCCGCACCGACCGTGCTCGCCCTCATCACCGTAGGCTTTCCGGACCCCGCACGCCGGGCGCGGGCACTGGGGGCTTACGCGGCGGTCTCCGGTTCCGGCGCCGCGATCGGGCTCATCGCCGGTGGCGTGCTCACCGACTGGATCTCCTGGCGGTGGGTGCTGTTCATCAACGTGCCGATCGGCATCGTCCTGCTGATCCTGGCCCCGCTGTTCGTCACCGAGACCGATCGCCACCCCGGCCGCTTCGACGTGGCGGGTTCGCTGACCTCGACGCTCGGCATGACCGCACTCGTCTACGGCTTCATCCGCGCCGCCGAGCAGGGCTTCGGTGACGTGGTCACGCTCGGCGCGCTCGGCGCGGCCGCCGTCCTGCTGGTCCTGTTCGTGGCCGTCGAGTCCCGTGCCCGGCAGCCGATCGTCCCGCTGCGGCTGTTCGCCGACCGCAACCGCGCCGGCGGCTACGTCGTGCTGCTGTTCGTCCTGGCCGCGGGCAACGGCATGTTCTTCTTTCTCACCCAGTTCCTGCAGCAAGTCCGCGGATACAGCCCGCTGCAGGCGGGGTTCGCCTTCGTGCCGCTGGCCCTGGTGATCCTTGCATCCTCCGGCGTGGCGGCCCGGCTGCTGCCGCGCCTGGGCGCCAAGACGTTGATCGCCGTCGGCGCCGGGGCGATCAGCCTGGCCCTGCTGTGGATGACGCGGCTGACGCCGCAGACCGACTACGCCTCCGCGCTGCTCGGCCCGATGATGATCGCCGGTCTCGGCATGGGCGCCTTGCTGGTGGGAGCCACCACCGTGTTGTCCTCCGGCATCCAGGCCGAGGACGCCGGCGCCGCCTCGGGCCTGCTCAACGTCATGCAGCAGATCGGCGGTGCGCTGGGGCTGGCCATCCTCGTCACGGTGTTCGGCGCGGCCACGCGCGCTTCGCGCGGACCGTCCCACCAGGTCCTCACCGAGGGGGTCACCGCGGCCTTCACCGTCGCCGCCGCGTTCACCGCCGCCGCAATCCTCCTGGCCCTGGCCATGAAGAACCGACCGGCTCCCACAGCCGAATCCGCAGCCGCGGAAAAGCTCACCCGATGACGAAGGAAGCAGCCTCATCTGCGCCGGCGATGAGATGCGGGAACGGGACCCGGTGTACGTTCTCCGTTCCGCCACACTCTGCCCCCCGACTCCAGGCAGCAGCGGCCCCGCCTGAATCCGAGGGGTGCGCCCGCTCTTCGGCGAGGCGGACTGGCGCGCGACGCCACCCACCAGATCGGAAGTGCCGATTTGCCGATTGGCCCGCGAAGAGGATCGGAACGGCCAGTAGCGACTCAGCCGTGTGGTGACTCTGACGACTGGACATCGTCGGGTTATGGCTGATCAGCGGGCCGCCGGGGTGGCGGGTCGTCGCGCTCCAGCAATTGCACTGCGGCGAGGAATTGTTCCTGGGTGAGCCCGGTCGCGTTCTGCAGGTCTCCGGTCGAGATCTCGGTCCGGTTGTCCCGCCTGGCGACTTCAAGCGCGCGAAGGAGTTTCCCGGCCCCTGGTTCGGCGTCGATGCAGTGCCGGGCGGCCGCTTGGGCGTGGAGCTGCCTCATGTGATCGGCGGAGCAGGCGACCACCATCCGCCGTCCGTCCCAGGCGGGGTTCGGTGGCGTGGGTCGCCGAGGAATCGGGCACGAGCCCGTACCGGCGGTGTTCTCTCGAACGTGCCCCCAGGACCAAAGTAGCTGTGCGTAGCGAACCGTCACTCTTATGGCGTGATCAGACGTGGCTCAGCTCAGGCCCAGCGACCTGACCAGGTCGAGCATTTCGGCGCGATGCAGGGCGGCCGGGTTGCCTGCTACGGGGTGAATGTGGCCGTCGATCTCCAGGGCGACCAGGCCGTGCATCCGGCCCCAGACGCGCAGCGCGAGGGCCGCCGCCGCGGGCGGCACGTCGGGGAGATCCTCCTGGATCTTTGCGGCGTGGTCCGGATGGAGGTCGGACCAGGAGGTGTCTTCGGGCTGGTGGCGCCGGGCATGCGGCCACGAGGCCGCCACCAGGCGGGTGAGCTCGCGGCACACACGGCGGGCCGTCTGGTCGACCGGCCCGTCCTCGGGCGGCTGGTAGCCCGGGACGGGGTGTCCGTAGAAGAGCCGGAAGCTCTCCGGATGGGCCAGCGCCCACTCTCTAAGCGCCCGGCCCCAGGCCATAAGCCTGCCGCCGGGGTCGGTGTTGGGCACCGCGTTGCTGGCGGACTCCAGCGCATCCGCGAGCGAGGCGGCGATCTCGCTGATCAGTGCCGTGATCAGGTCGTCCCGGGTGGGGAAGTAGCTGTAGATCGCGCGCGCGGTCATCCCCATCTCGCGGGCGATGCCCCGCAGCGAGATCGCTCCCGGGCCGCCTTCGGCCATCTGCCGCAGCGCGATGGTCTTGATCTCCCGGCTCGTCTCCACCCGCAGCCGCTCCCGGCGGCTCATCATGCCCCCGGCGCGTTCGCTCTGTTCGATGCCCACCTTGAACAGGTTACAGGGATGCGTTAGCCTTCGGCGGGTCAAAAGTACACGCCGTGTCCGAATGAAACGGAGTTTCCATGCCTGCTTACGTCATCGCCAACGTCGATGTGCTCGATGAGGAGGCCGGCTGGGCCTACGCCCCCGTTGCCCAGCGGTCGATCCTCGACCACGGCGGCCGCTACCTGGTCGCGGGCCCCGTGCCCGAACCCGCCGAGGGCACTTGGGCCTCCTCCCGGCTCCTGATCATCGAGTTCCCCGACATGGACCGTGCCCGGCAGTGGTACGACTCCCCTGAGTACCGGCGGGCCAGGCAAATCCGAGACGGCAAGGCCCGCGTCGGGCTGCTCTTCGTCGAAGGCTCCCCACCCGAAGGCTTCACCCTTCCCTCCTAGGAACTCTCCGATGGAGGTGACCCCCGTACGCTTGTCGAAGGCCGTTGGTGGACTGGTCGACGATGCCGAGCGCGTTCTGCCGAGCGGGCCCTGGGGGGTGGGAACATCCGACGAGCCGCAAAGTAGCTGTCCGCGATGGCGGTGACTGTGTGCTCGCAGAAGACCGATTCGCAGAAGCTGGGGAGGGCCGGTAACGCCTTCGCCACTTCTGGTCCACTACCGCCAGTTCGGTGCACCCTGGAAACATGACGAAGACGTCGCCCGAGGCGGGACATGCGCCGGGTTCGCGGTTATGGCGAGTCGTGGCGATCGCCGCAGTCGTGGTGCTGGCAGTCTGCCTGGCGGCCGGGGTGCTGTGGTTCTTCGCCGATCCGCTGCACTTACCCGACCAGGTGCTGCAGGTACTGGATCAGCGGGCCGGCGTGGTCGGCATGTTCACCGGCATGGCGCTGGGGGCGGCCGCCCTGGGGGTCGCCGTGGTGGCGTTGCGGGCGCAATTGCGCGCCGAGCACGCCCCGGCACAGGCCGAGCAGCAGACCAGCCCGCCCACAGTGTCGGCCTCGGGCGAGCGGGTGGTCGCCCTTGACGGCGACAACTCCGGCATCATCTCCACCGGTGACGGCGCGCGGAACGTGCAGATGCGGGCCGAGGCCTCCGGGCAGGGCCGCGTGTACCAGGCAGGTGGCGACCAGACCATCAACGAACGATGACCACCCCACCAGACGATCCCCAAGAGCTGCTGGGCATCCAGATGGACGGCGCCGCTCGTGAGCACGGCCGGGTGTACCAAGCAGCTCACAACCAGATCATCAACCACAGCGAGCACCACCACTATCCACCTGCGCCGGAGCCGGGCCAGATCGTCGAGGGCGACATCCCGCAATGTCCGCCCGGCTTCCAGCCACGCGAGCAACTGCTGCAGCGCGTGGCCGGCCTGCTCGGCGATCCCGCGCCCGGCCAGAGCGGTCAGGTGGCCGGCGGGGCAGCGGTGATCTGCGCGATGGCCGGAACCCCCGGGGTGGGCAAGACGATGCTGGCCGCCTCCTACGCCTGGGCCTGCCAGGCCGCGCGCTGGCCAGTCATCGCCTGGATCGCCGCCGAGACCACCGACCAGCTCCTGACCGGCCTGGCCGCCCTGGCCGAACGGCTCGGCGAACGCAAGGCCGACGACGACGCCACGGCCGCCGCCGAACGAGCCAAGAACTGGCTGGCCGCCACCGCCCGGCCGGCACTGCTGGTGTTCGACAACGCCACCGACGCCGCGGCGGTGCGCCGCTGGTGCCCGGCCACCGGCGCCACCCGCGTGCTCATCACCACCCGCAACCGCGCCTTCCTGCGCCTGTTCCAACCCGTTGAGGTCGAAGTCTTCACCACCGCCCAAGCCCACGCCTTTCTGCGCCGGCGCACCGGCCTCGAGGACGCCGACGATGTCGCCCAACTGGCCGGCGAGCTGGGATGCCTGCCCCTGGCGCTGGCCCAGGCCGCCTCCGTGATCACCCGGCTGGGCCTCAGCTACAGCGACTACCTGAACCTATTGCGTGGCTTCCCAGTCACCGAGTATCTGCCCGCCCAGCACGGCGACGCCTACCCGGCCGGCACCGCCGAGGCGATCCTGCTGTCGGTCACCCAGGCCGAGACCGCACTACCCCAGGCCCACGACCTGCTGGAGATGCTCTCGGTGCTGTCCCCGGCCGGCGTCCCCCTGGAGGTCCTGCAAGCCTGGAGCACCCCCGACGGCGAGCCGCTACAGCTACGAACCCTGCTGGCCGACCTGGCCGATACCTCGCTGATCGCCTTCAGCGAGGACCATTCCGCCATCTTGATGCACCGCCTGGTCCAGCGCGTCCTACGCGACCGCGCCGCCCACCATGGTGACTTCGACGCCATTCTGAGTCGGGCCACCGACCTGCTGCACGCCTTCAAAACCACCCTGCCCGACGGCGTCCACACCTGGGCTGCACGCGGCGCCGTCGAAGTATTCATCGAACAGACCGATGCTCTCTATCGGCATGCCCACCTCAGGGAGGGTCCTTCTAGCGACCTTTTGGAGCTTTTTAGTTGGTGTGGCCACTACCTGTACGCACTGGCCGACCTCACTCGTGCGGTCGCCCTGCGGGAGGTGGCGGTTGTCGATCACGAGCGGGTGCTGGGCGCCGACCACCCCTCAACCCTGACCTCCCGCAACAACCTCGCCCACGCCTACCGAACGGCGGGGAACCTGGGCCAGGCCATCCCCTTGTACGAGGCCACACTCGCCGACCGGGAACGGGTACTGGGCGCCGACCACCCCTCAACCCTGACCTCCCGCAACAACCTCGCCTACACCTACCAGGCGGCGGGGAACCTGGGCCGGGCCATCTCCTTGTACGAGGCCACCCTCGCCGACCGGGAACGGGTACTGGGCGCCGACCACCCCTCAACCCTGACCTCCCGCAACAACCTCGCCCACGCCTACCGAACGGCGGGGAACCTGGGCCAGGCCATCCCCTTGTACGAGGCCACACTCGCCGACCGGGAACGGGTACTGGGCGCCGACCACCCTTCAACCCTGACCTCCCGCAACAACCTCGCCCAGGCCTACCAGGCAGCGGGCGACCTGCGCCAGGCCATCCGCTTGCACGAGGCCACACTCGCCGACCGGGAACGGGTGCTGGGCGCCGACCACCCCTCAACCCTGACCTCCCGCAACAACCTCGCCCACGCCTATCGAACGGTGGGGGACCTGGGCCAGGCCATCCCCTTGTACGAGGCCACCCTCGCCGACCGGGAACGGGTACTGGGTACCGACCATCCCGACACGCAGGGCTCCCGCAACAACCTCGCCCACGCCTACCGAGCGGCGGGCGACCTGGGCCAGGCCATCCGCTTGTACGAGGCCACACTCGCCCACCGGGAACGGGTGCTGGGTACCGACCATCCCGACACGCTGGGCTCCCGCAACAACCTCGCCTACACCTACCAGGCGGCGGGGGACCTGGACCGGGCCGTCCCCTTGCATGAGGCCACACTTGCCGACCGGGAACGGGTGCTGGGCGCCGACCACCCTTCAACCCTGACCTCCCGCAACAACCTCGCCGCCGCCTACCAGGCGGCGGGGGACCTGGAGCGGGCCCTCCCGTTGTACAAGCAGACGCTGGCCGAGCGTGAGCGGGTGCTGGGCGGCGACCACCCCGACACGCTGGCGTCCCGCAACAACCTCGCCGCCGCCTACCGAACCGCGGGGGACTTGGGCCGGGCCATCCCCCTGCTGGAGGCCGCCTTCGCCAACTGCGAGCGGGTGCTGGGCGCCGACCACCCTACGACTCGCATTGTCCGAGAGAACATTGAGACGGTGAACGCCGACAGCATGCGCCACGGTGCCCGCGGATGGAGGCGGCTGTTCCGGAGGCGGGGCCGCGCCACTGGCGAATCTTGAAGGAGCTGGATCCTTCAGATGACGATCGTTTTTTACAGACCGGCCATGCGGCCATCAGAAGGCACTGGGAGCCTTCGACAACTCGTTCAACAACTCCGGCGGTTCAACAACCCTTGGACACTGTTTGTTGACCGAATTGCCGACGTGGTCGACGCCCTGCAGCTCTGCGCCTGCCGATGATCTCATCCACGCTGGTCAAGCGGCATGTGAGTATGTGTGGAGGACGCCGCCGAGCCGGTCTCTTAGGCGTACGTCGAGGTTGGCGGTCGTTTCAAAGCAGTAGCGGTCGAGGAGTTCAGGGCGGCAGTGCTGCACCCATCGCTCGGATCAGGAAGCGTGTCCGGCAGCCCGCCGGCTCGGGTTCGGCGTGGCGTAGCGCGTGCGGTGGCGCACTGTGTGCGTATAACTACTCTGTGCCGAACGAAGTGCAGAAGGTGATTTGTGTCGGTGGCGGACCCGCCGGCCTGTATTTCGCGATCCAGATGAAGCTGCGCGATCCTTCGTGTGACATATCCGTTTTCGAGCGCGATCCGGCGGGTTCGACGTACGGCTGGGGCGTGACGTACTGGGGAAGCCTGCTCGACCGGCTTCACGAGAGCGATCCCGAGTCGGCCCGCGCCATCGGCGAGGCGTCCGTACGGTGGCAGGACGGGATCGCCCTCGTCGGCGGCCGCACCACCACGCACCGCGGCGACGAGGGCTTCGGCATCGGCCGCCACCGGCTGCTCGGCATCCTGGCCGACCGGGCGATCGCACTCGGCGTGCGGGTGGAGTTCGAGCGCGAGATCCTCGGCGAGGTCCCGGACGCTGACCTGGTGGTGGCCGCCGACGGGGTGAACAGCCCGCTGCGCGGCCGCCACGACTTCGGCACCGAGGTCGCCACGGGGGGCAACACCTACATCTGGCTCGGGACCACCAAGGTCTTCGACGCCTTCACCTTCGCCTTCGTGGAGACCGAGCACGGCTGGATCTGGTGCTACGGCTACCGCTTCGACGACGAGCGCAGCACCTGTGTGATCGAGTGCGCGCCCGCCACGTGGCGCGGGCTCGGGCTCGACCGCGCCGACGAGGCGGGCAACCTGGAGCTGCTGGAAAAGCTGTTCGTCGACGTGCTCGACGGGCATCGGCTCGTCGGGCGCGGGCAGGGCGTCGCGCAGTGGCTGCGCTTCCAGACCGTGACGAACCGCTCCTGGCACTGCGGCAACCTCGTCCTGCTCGGCGACGCCGCGCACACCACGCACTACTCGATCGGCGCCGGGACCACGCTCGCGATCGAGGACGCCATCGCGCTGGCCGGCGCGATCGGGCGTCACCCCGCCCTGGCGCCCGCGCTCGCGGCCTACGCGCGGGAGCGCAAGGCCGCGTTGTTGCCGGTCCAGAGCGCCGCCCGCTACAGCGCGCGGTTCTACGAGGATCTGCCGCGCTACCTGCGCCTGGAGCCCGCGCAGATGTTCGCGCTGCTCGGCCAGCGGCACTCGCCGCTGTTGTCGTACATGCCGCCGCTGCTGTACTACCGGCTCGACCGGGCGGTGAGCCGGCTGGAGGCGGCGCGCAAGTTCAAGCGCTGGGCCGGGCACCGGATCGCCGGGTCACTGCAGTCGTTGTCGCGCTGACGGGGTCAGCGCAGGTCGCGGACGAGGCGGCCGACGACGGAGTGGACCCTGCCGTCGTCGAACGAGTCCGAGCCGATCAGCAGGGTCACAGCCATCACCGGTGGCAAGGCCACGAGTGCTGCCGGCGGCTCCCTTGGTGTCGATGCGCAGCGTTCGGCTCTCTCGTCGCTCATGGCACGCCGATGCGCCGGCTGATCGAATCCGGCGCCCTGCGCGGAGACCGCTGATCGGCCTGCGCGACCCGGGCTCCGCACCGGGCACCGGCCCCCCAGAACCCGTTCCCCGGGGCCGATCACGGCTGTCGGCGCCCGACACCGGCCATCGCTGACTGTCCGGCTTGCCGCGTTTGTCAAATGGGCGTCACCAGAGGTGTACTGCCTTCCGGAAAGCTGATCATCCGATCACGCACGAGGGAGGACCGGTGGACTTCGCGATCCTCGGCACCATTCGCCTCAATGGTCCCGGCGGCCGGATCCGTCTCAGCCGCAAGCAGCGGGCCGTGATCGGGGTCCTGCTGCTCCACCCGAACGCGACCGTTTCCACCGAACGCCTGATCGGCGCCCTCTGGGACGACCCGCCCCGCTCGGCGCTGTCCAACGTCCAGACCTACGTCCATCAGCTCCGCCGCTCCCTGGAGGGCAGCGGCCTGTGGCTGGGGACCGAGGGGTCGGGGTACGCCTGCGAGGTCCCGCCGGAGCGTCTGGACCTGCTGGTGTTCGAGGAGGGCGTACGCCGGGCGCGCAGGGAACGGGCGAACGGCGACCTGGTGGCGGCCGAGCGCGAGTACGCGGCCGCGGTCGCGTTGTGGCGCGGAACCCCGGCCGAGGACGTACCGCTCAGCGGGGCCGTGGCGCTGCGGATCACCGAGCTGGAGGAGCAGCTGGCGGTGGCCAGATCGGAGTGGATCGACGTACGGCTCGCGCTCGGCCACGACGGCCTCGCCGCCGAACTGCGTACCCTTGTCGCCGCCCACCCGCTGCGTGAGCGGTTGCGAGAGCAGCTCGTGGTCGCCCTGCACCGCAGCGGGCGGCGGGACGAGGCCCTCGACGCCTTCCGCGAGGCGCGTGAGCTGCTGGTGGCCGAGCTGGGCATCGAGCCGGGCCCGGAACTGCGCCGCCTGCACGCCGCGCTGCTCTCCGGCGACGCCGACCGCCGTTCGCCGCTGCTCCCCGGCGAGACGGATCACCACTCGCCACCGGCCGGAGAGGCCGGGCGCCACTCGCCGCCACCGGCAGGAGAGGGCGGTCGTCATTCGCCGCCGCCGGCCGCGGACGCCGACCGGCACGGCATGCCGCCTTCCGCGGACGTCGAAGCGGGCGAGCGGCCGATGGCGTTCCGGGGGCTGTGCCAGTTACCCGGCGACACCGCGGACTTCGTCGGGCGTGAGGGAGAGGTCGCCGAGCTGCTGAGGCTGCTGCGGGCGGGCGCGGATCGGCTCGGTCCGCCCATCGTGGTCGTGTCCGGTCTGCCCGGCGTGGGCAAGACCACGCTCGCCGTACGACTGGCGCACCTGTTGCGAGCCGACTATCCCGACGGGCAGCTCTTCGTCCGGCTCGGACGGGACGCGCGCGGCCCCCGGGAGCCCGGCGAGCTGCTGGACGTGCTGCTGCGCTCGCTCGGCCTCGACGGCGCGCTCATCCCCGTCCCGGTCGAGGAACGCGCGGGACTGCTGCGTCAGCGGCTGGCCGACCGGGCGGTGCTCCTCGTGCTGGACGACGCCGTCGAGGAGGACCAGCTCCGCCACCTGCTGCCGGGCACCGCACGCGGCGCCGTCCTGGTGACCTCCCGCTCTCCGCTGCCCGCCCTGGAAGGTGCCGTGCGGCTCACGCTCGACGTCCCTGACGAGAAGGACGCCAGGCTCCTGCTGGAACGCGTGGCGGGCCCGGACCGCATCGGTTCGGCGCCCGGCGCGGCCGAGCAGATCCTGCGTTCCTGCGGCCGGTTGCCGCTGGCCATCCGGGTCGCGGGAGCCCGCCTGGCCACCCGGCCGGTCTGGCCGGTCAGCGAGTTCGCCACCCGGCTGGCCGGACGGGGCCTGGACGAGCTGGTCGTCGGCGGGCTGGACGTGCGCGCGACGTTCGAGCCGAGCTACGCGGCGCTGCCGGACCCGGCCAGGCGCGCGTTCCGGCTGCTGGGCCTGGCCGGGCTGGACAGCGTGGCGGAGTGGTCGGTCGCGGCCCTCCTCAGACGACCCGCCCCGGAGACGGACGCGGCGCCCGCCGGACCGCCTGGCTCGGACGGGGATGCGGACAAGCTGGGGGCGGCCGCGCTGGAGGCGGATGCGGCGCTGGAGACGCTGGTCGCGCGGGGCATGCTCACCTCGACCGAGGTGGACGGGGCCGGACAGCCCCGCTACCGGCTGCACGACCTGCTGCGGGTGTACGCGCGGGAACGGGCGCAGGCGGAGGAGACCCCCGAGGGGCGGCGTGCGGTGCTCACCTGGCACGTGCTGGAATGCCTGCGGCGTACCCGGGCCGCCACGCGCCGCCTGCCGATCCTGCTGGCCCCGCCGTACGAGCGCGAGCCGGAGGAGGGACCGGCGCCCGACGTACGGGTGAGCGAGATGTGGCTGGCGGCCGAGCGGCGTACGCTGATGCTCGCCCTCAGCACCGCCGCCGAGCTGGGCCTGAACGACGCGGCGGCCGAGCTGGGGCACCACCTCACCAGCTATTTGATCATGGATCGGTTCCTGGCCGACGCCGAGCGGGTCCAGCAGATCGTGATCGGGCTGGGCGATGGGCGCGCCGCGCTGCGGGCCCGGCTGCTGCTGGCCACGGTGGAGATCGAATGGGGTCGGTTCCTTTCGGCCGAGACCATGTGCGGCGTGCTTCTGGCGGAGTTCGGCCGCGCCGGCGATAGGCATGGAGCGGCGTACGCGCTGATCGTCAGGGCCGCCGCGCGGCACGGCATGGGCCATCTGGACGAGGCGCTGGCCGACGCGTACGCCTGCCTCGACCTGATGGCGGCTCACGGCGACGCCGCCGGGCTGGCGTACGCGTGGACCTGGCCTGTCTGGATCCACGTCGAGCGCGGTGAGCACGGCCGGGCCGTGGAGATCGCCAGAGCGCGGCTGGAGGTGACCGAGAAGGACGACTACGCCATCCGCGGCAACCTGCTGCGCGGCCTCGGCACCGCCCTCTACCAGCGGGGCGAGACGGCGGAGGCCGTCGTCCGCTACCGGGAGGGCCTGCTGGCGGCGCAGGCGCTCGGCGATCGCGCCGAGACGAGCAAGGCGCTGCGCCGGCTGGGGGAGGCACTGGGTGCGCTGGGCCGCTTCGACGAGGCGGCCGAGACACTGGCGGCGAGCCTGCGGCTGTTCGTGGAAAGCGGCGACACCCTGGGCGAGGCACTGGCCGGGCACGCGCTCGGCGTCGTGCACCTGCGCCAGGGCGAGCCCCGCCGGGCGGTGGCGGACCTGCGGGCCGCGCTGGAACGGCTCGGCGGCGACGGGCCTCCGGTGTGGCGGGCCCGCGCTCTCAGAGAGCTGGGCCGGGCCTACGCCCTGCTGGGGCGGCACGAGGAGTCGGCGGCGGCGTGGCGCGGCTCCCTCGCCCTGTTCGGCGACGCGGCGGAGGGACGGGAGGTGGCCGCGTTCCTGGCGCCCTGACCGACGCTATTCGCCGAGCCGCCACACGACCGGCACGCCCTGCGTTCCCGCCAGCCTGGCCTCCTTGCGCGCCAGCCCCGGCGTGGCGCCCTCGGCGACCAGCACGCCCTCGGGTGACAGGGCGGCCCACATCCCGGCGGGCGCGTCGGCCGCCTCCAGCGCCCGGTTCACCTCCAGCGCCCGGTTCACCTCCGGCCGGGCCGGGGCGGGCGTCCGGCGGGCCCGCCACCGCCGCCAGTACAGCCACTGCACGACGATCAGCGGCCCGAGCACGGTCAGCAGCGGCAGCAGCCGGCCATGGGACAGGACGAAGGCGATGGACAGAGCCAGCAGAACGGCCTCCAGGCCGGCGGCACACCAAGCGGCCGCCTTCCCGTACGCCCGTAGCGCCACCACCGGCCAGATCGACAACATCAGGCAGTCGCCGAGCCCGATGAGGGCGGGATCGTCGCCAAAGGAGGAGGCCAGCACCGGCGCGAACGGCAGCCCCTGCATCCGCTGGACGAAGTCGGCGGTGAGCGACGTCAGCCCGGTGGCCAGCGTGTCGTACAGGGTGAGGGCGGCGGCCAGGGCGGCCACCTGCGCGGGCGTGATCGCCGCCTGCACCCACATGTTCACCACGCCGACGACGAGCAGGATCAGCAGCGCGTCGTTGATCACAAGGAGCGCGGCCGGCCGTCCCAGCGCGAAGGCGGTGACGTCGGCGGCGCACAGGAGCAGGGCGGCGATCATGCCCCACCGGCCGCCCAGCACGGGGGCGAGGGTGAGCTGGGTCAACGTCAGGACCACGAGCCCGAAGATCGACACGACGACGCCCGTGGGCAGGTGCAGGTACGCGAACGGCATCACGACCAGCGTCACCACCATGACCGCGATGTCCGCGCCCACCATCCGGCCGACCGGCGGTCTGGGCATGACGTAACGGCGCAGGTACGCGGCGGTGAGCGCGACGGCCAGAGCGACCAGGGCGTACAGGGCGAGCACGTACGGGGTCATCACAGTCCTCGCTCGAAGCTGATCTCCAGCAGGTCCGTGCGCAGCCGGCAGGGCGTGGGCAGGTCCTCGGCGGTCTCGACCAGGACGATGCCGGTCAGAGGCAGCCCGTGGGCGCGCTCCTCCAGGCGGCCGAGCAGGCCCTGCTCGGCCTTGCCCGCGACGACGTACAGGATGGTGCCCTCCAGGGCGTACCGGGTGGGCAGCGGCAGCGCGTGCTCGGCCTGCAGCAGGTCCAGCACGTCACGCGTGGTCAGCCCGCCGGGCGACCTGCGGCCGAGCACCCGCGAGGTGGCGGGCAGGGCGGCGAGGGCGCACGTCGGGGGCTCGGCCAGAACCTGGACGAGGTCGCCGGTGACGTACCTGAGCAGAAGCGTGGTGTCGCGAAACGTGGAGTACGGCGTCACGACGATCGTGCCGACCTCGCCGGGAGCGGCGGGGGCCAGGGTCTCGGGGTCGAGTATCTCGACCAGGCCCTGGTCGGCGGACAGGTGCAGATGACCGTCGGGGCAGACGCGGCCGGACACCGGGGCGATCTCGGTCATGCCGTACCCGTCGCGGACCTCGGCCCCGAACGCGTGCTCCGCCCGCTCGCGCAGCGCGTCGGTGAGGACCTCGCCGCCGGACCAGATGGTGGTCAGCGCGAAGTCGGCGGCCCGCCAGCCGCCCCGCTCGGCCTCCTGCACGAGCGCCGCGAGGTGGGAGGCCGGCACGTTGAGGTGAGACATCTGCGCGCGCTTGCCCGGAACGTGCAGCGGAGTGGCCAGCCGGTCGAGCGTGGCGGCCGGGTCGATGGTGCCCAGGTGGGCGAACACGGCCCCGGTACGGGTGACGGCCCGTTCGGTGAGGATCTGCGCGACGGACCGCGAACTGCTCGCGTTGGCCCACACGTCGTCCGTGCGCACGTTCCCGGACATCATGAGCGAGAGCGCCGACAGGCACGACAGCAGCTCGATCTCGTAGGCGGAGAACCACACGAGCGTGGGCGTGCCCGTCGTGCCCGTCGTGTGCGCGAGCACGGATGGCCTGGCCAGGTCGGAGACGAAGGCCGCCGGCCTGCCGCGCAGGTCGGCCTTGGAGGTGGGGGCGATCGAGGACAGGGTTTGCGGGGTGATGGAGGCCGGGTCCACGCCGTGCTCCGCGAACCACCGCCGGTAGTAAGGGCTCTCCGCCGCCGCGTGGGCCACCGTGCGCCGCAGCCGCCGCCGGGTGAGGTCCTCCTGGAGCTCGGGGTCGTTGCCCGCGATCAGGTCGTCGGCGCCCTCGCCGGGCGAGCCGAACGTCTCCAGCGTCTCGCGCATGTCGTCGACCAGCGTGTAGACGTCCCGCAGCCGGAACCTGCGCCCCGACATCATCGACCAGGCGTAGCCGAGCTGGCGTACCGCGGTGCCGAACACGCCGCTTTCCTCCCGTCGTGGTGTCCCCCGGGAGAGGGCTCCCGGGGGATCCCTCGCTGTTCGTCAGACCTGCAGCCCGAAGATGGCGCTGGACAGGGTGCTGACGGCGTACTTCGCGTAACGACGGGCGGTCTTGACCATGACGAACTCCCAGTTCTTCAGGGGGCGCACCGATCGCGCCCTCTGCGATCAAGAGTGCGAGCCGCTGCCAGAGATCCCCTACACAGTCGCTACAAAGTCATTACAAACAGCTGGTGGCGGGCCCCGTCACCCGCCGGTGAGCCGATGCCGGGTCTCGCGGCAGTCGCCGGCGGCCCAGATCCCGACGGCCAGGCGCCCGTCCGGCTTGGGCCGCAAACCGCCGGTCGGGCCGCCCGGCAGCTTGGTGAGGTCGGGGTTCAGCCAAGATGATGGCGAAACCCGCATGGGATGTGAACGGGCTCCGGGGCGGCGGGGCTCGGACAAGTGGCGAGGGCTCGTGGCGGACCCGATGGCTCGGAGGACCTGCAACTCGGGCTAACGGAGGACTCGGTAGCGAAGATGAGCCTCACTCGCGAAGGCTGATGTGCCGAGGCGCTCAAGCTCGATGTGCCGCCCAAGGCCGGCGAACAGCGAGATGCCGTCGCCGAGCAGGACCGGCGCAACGTCCAGGTGGAGCTCGTCGACGAGACCGAGCCGCAGGCACTGTCGTGAGATGGTTCCTCCGAGCAGGCTGACCCAGCCGTCCCCGGCCGCTTGCGTGGCCAGTCTGACGGCCTCGTTGATGTCGTCGACGACGAAGTTGTACGTGATGCCGTCGCGCTCGATCGGCTCATGGGCGCTGTGGGTCATCAGGTAGACCGGGACCTTCAGCATGCCGCCGTACGGGATCTCGCCGTCCTCGATGGTCTGGGTCTTGTTCGCGCCGCCGACCACCGCGCCGATCCGGCTCATCACTGTCCCGACGACGGCGTCGTCCTCGGGAGCGGAGGGTCGGCCGAACATCCAGTCGACCCCGCCGTCCTCCCTTGCCATGAACCCGTCAAGAGTGATGGTCGCGTGGACGATCACGGTGGCCATAAGCCGCTCCCTTCTCCGAGAGGTGAGTCGATCGACTCGCCTCTATGACCGTAATCGTGTGCGTAATGGTGAGTCAAGGAACTCGCCTCGATGAGATACTGAACGGATGACACGTGGACGCTCCTCGTACCACCGTGCGGTGGCCGCGACCAATCGCGAGGCGATCCTCGGCGCCGCCGCGCAGCTCTTCCTGGAGTTCGGGTACGACCGCACGCCACTGGCACGTGTCGCCGAGCAGGCAGGGGTGTCCAAGGCGACGCTCTTCAAGCAGTTCCCGACCAAGGCCGAGCTCTTCGAGGCAACGGTGCTCGCGGCAGGCGGATCGCCGGCGCCGGAACCTGTCGAGATCCCGACCGGCGACCTCTACGCGGGCTTGGTGGTGCTGGGTCGCGCGTATTCGGAACTGTTGACTCGTCCTCGCATGGTCGCCCTGATGCGAACCGTGATCGCCGAATCGCACCACTTCCCCGAACTGCGCGAGCGGACCTTCGACTTCGGCACGCTGCCTGTGCTGCAGGCGCTGGGACGCTATCTGCGGGAGGCGCACTCCGCAGGCAGCGCCGACATCGATGATCCGGATCTGGCATCCGCACAGTTCCTCGGCATGATCGCGTCCGCGATCTTCTGGCCGCGCCTCACGCACGGTACGTGGTCGATCACCAAGGAAGAGCAGTCGCGAGCGGTCGACGAAGCAGCCCGAACGATCGCCGCGCGCTTCGCAACTCCCTGACGTGATCATCCGCCTCCGGGGCGGTGCCCAACCTCAGGCGGACAGCCTCCTCGCCAGGCACCGCGCCACGCTGGAGCAAAGTGCCTGGCAACTCCCAACCGTCGCGTCCCGTCGAGGCCTTCGGCGGTGGCCACCCGCGTGAGCTGGTGGCTGACGCCCGCGTCTCTATCGCGGGTCGAGTACGCGCGTCATCCAGATCGAATCACCGTGTTCGGCGTCCTCGTCGATGCGGTCGCTTCGGTGGAAGCCGAGTTTCTCAAGGACGCGGAACGAGGGTGTGTTCCACTCCCGCACAGTGGCCCAGAGGCGGTGACGCCCTGTTCGAATCGCGGCTTCCAAGACCGCACGGGCGGCTTCTGTCGCATAACCATGGCCGTGAGCTCGTTGTGCCAGCTCGTACGCGATCTCAGGTTCGTCGAACGTTCCCTGGCCGACGGTCAATCCGCAATACCCGATGAACTCACCGGTGTCGCGCAGCTCCATGGCCAGCAACCCGAGCCCGGGAGCCGCCGTCAGCGGATTGTCAACGAGCCAGCTGCGGACGTCCTCGACCGTCGGCCGTCCCTCGGCGTCGATCCGGCGGGCCGCCGGCACTCGCGGGTCCCGCTCGAACCACAACCCGCGGAACTGTTCTGCGTCCGACGGCACCCACCGTCGCAACCGCAGCCGCTCGGTCATCAACTCTGCCGGTAGATCCTCATATGTCCTCATCCGGCCAACCTAACCCAGTGCTGGTGACCCTCGGACCCGACAGAAGCGGTAGCGAGAATGTCGGGAGATCCGGGCCGGTGACGTCGCACGATGGGGGCATGGACGACACGACCTTGACATCCCGTTTCCTCCGCGACGGCTTCGTGAAGCTGGAGGGTGCCGTCGCGCCGCGCGTGGCCGCAGACTGTGCGCGGCTGCTGTGGCGGGAGACGGGCTGCGACCCGGACGACCCGTCCACGTGGACGCAGCCCGTGCACTGGGTGGCCGGTATGGCACAGGGACCGTTCGCGGCCGCACCCAATTCCCCGGCCCTGCATCATGCGTACGACCTGCTCGTCGGCGCGGGACGCTGGGAGCCGCGCTACTCACTGGGCACGTTCCCGCTGCGCTTCCCCCACGAGGAGGAGCCGAACGACGCGGGCTGGCACATCGAGGGGAGCTATCTGCCGGAGGGCGAGAGCTGGTACTTCACGAATCTGCGCTCCCAGGGGCGGGCGCTGTTGATGCTCTTCCTGTTCAGCGAAGTCGGTGAGGAGGACGCCCCGACCCGGATCCGGGTCGGCTCACACCTCGACGTGCCGAAGGTGCTGGAGAAGTACGGGGAGGACGGGGCGAGCGGGCTGACCCTCGCACCCGATCTGGTGGCGGCGTCCGACCACCGGCCGCTCGCCCTCGCCACCGGGTCCCCGGGCGACGTTTTCCTGTGCCACCCGTTCCTGGTGCACGCCGCACAGCCGCACCATGGGGTGCGGCCGCGCTTCATGGCCCAGCCGCCGCTCCTGCCGGCCGCGCCGTACGAACTGGATCGCGCCGACGGCGCGTACTCACTGGTGGAGATTGCGATCCGCCAGGGGCTGGGACGGGACGGGGGCGGCGCTGGATAGAGGTGCCTGACGACTATCGTCGGCAGGGCGGCCGTGCAGAGGCTGCGGAAGGAGGGCACGCATGCTGGAGCGGCTGAACCAGGCCATGGAGCACATCGAGGGCCATCTCGACCAGGCCCTCGACGTGGAGGAGCTGGCACGCGTCGCGGCCACCTCGGAGCAGCACCTGCGCCGGATGTTCTCCGCGCTGGCGGGCATGCCGCTCGCGGAGTACGTCCGGCGCCGCCGGCTCACCCTGGCGGGCGCCGAAGTACTCGCGGGGCGTGAAACGCTGCTGGATATCGCGGTGCGCTACGGCTACGGCTCCGGTGAGGCGTTCGCGCGGGCGTTTCGTGCCATGCACGGCATCGGGCCAGGCGAGGCCCGGCGTACCGGCGCCGCGCTCACCTCCCAGTCCCGAATGGCCTTCCGCCTCACCATCGAAGGGAGCAGCAGCATGCGGTACCGCGTCGTGGACAGGGCGGACTTCACCGTCGTCGGGTTCAAGGCCCGGGTACCGCTGGTGCACGCGGGCCCGAACCAGGCGATCATCGACTTCGTCCGGAGGATCGATCCACAGGCTCTGGGACGCCTGGAGAAGCTGTCGGACCAGGAACCGTACGGCATCGTCGCGGTGTGCGACGACATGGAACCCGGCCGCGCCGAGGGTGATGAGCTCGACTACCATCACGGCGTGATCACCTCCGCCGCCGCTCCGGAAGGCACGACCACGCTGGCCGTCCCGGCCGGCACCTGGGCGGTCTTCACCACCTCCGGGCCCGCGCCACGGGCCATCCAGGAGCTGTGGCGGGACGTGTTCACCGAGTGGTTCCCGTCGAACCCGTACCGCACCCGCACCGGCCCCGAGATCCTCCGCATCCAGCTGTCGCCGGACAAGACGGAGGCCGACGCCGAACTGTGGCTCCCGGTGGAGCCCGAGCACCGCTGAACACGGCGACCTACCCCCGGGGTGGACGTCCGGGGCTGACCCTCGCGATGGCATCCCCCGGACACGAATGCTGGGTCAGGGCCGTAGGAAGCGATGGAGTGCACGTGAGGCGGCCATTCGGCCGGTCCCGGCCGCCGCCCGGAAGGCAGCCGTTCCCGGCGGAACGGGGTCGCCAGATGCCTGGTCAGTGCCCGTTCCTGGCTCTGGGGCCGGCTCCAGACCCGGTTAGGCCTCCTCGCATGCGATCTCGGGCGGGCAGCTGACCTTCGCGCCGCCGAACCTGACCCGGGTACCGCCAGGCACGCTCAGCCGGTAGTCGGCGCCGCAGTCGCCGCCCCCGCATTCGTAGTCGATGGTCATGCGGTGCTCGCTCCACGACTCGGTGTGGCGCTTGGGGCCGGTCCAGCGCAGCCTGCGGTCGACCACGACCTCGCCCGCCGGCCCGGTGACCACGGTGATCATCACCGGGCCGCTGGAGTCGACCTCCAGCTCGTCCCCGGTCAGTCGGTACGTGCCGCGGGTGGTCTCCGAAGCGGGCACCATCGGCTCGCGGCCGTTGCTGTGGATCAGCATCGCGCCCCCGGCGATCGCGACAGCAGCCAGCAGGGCGGTGGCTGCGAGGATCTTCTTCATGCCTCAAAGGTAGGAACTCGCGGCCCCGGCGAACGATGGTGCTGCTTTCCCACTTGACGGTGGTGCTGGCCCCACCCTCGAACAGGGGTGCCGGATGATGGCCGACGCGGAGCCCACCGCCCTGACACCCGAGACGCCCCGGCCGCCGTTCTCCTTCCGCAGTTCGAGGTCCGCGCTGACTCCAACGGCGGCGCCGGCGGGTCCGCCACCACCGGGCTCGCCGGCGGCGGGGGGCGGCGGCAGCGGCGGCGGCAGCACCGTTGCGCCCGACGTTCTAGTCGGTGAGCAGGATGTCGTCCAGGCACAGCGTGTACGGCGCGTCAGCGCCGCCCACCTGGAACAACACCTGGGCCTCCCGGTCGGAGACCTTGGCGGTGTTCTGGTAGGTGTAGGTCCGGGAGCCGGTGCCGACCTCGGGGTAGCCGTCCACGATCGCGGTGTGCGTCTCGCCGCTGCCCTGGACCAGTGACCTGATCTTCACCGTCCGCGTCGCCGACGCCTTGAAGCTCAGCCGGTACGTCTTCCCGGCCTCCACGCCGATGCCGCTCTGCCCGACCATCGCGGCCCACACGTTGTCACCACCCGCGGGGACGTGGGCGCACAACCGCCCGCCCGTCGCCTCGATCGGGGTGTTCTTGGACGCCCACCAACCCTTGACCCCGTTGTCCAGCGAGCCGTTCACGACGCTCTGGTGCACGGGCACGAGAGAGACATTGTCCAGGCACAACGTGTAGGGCGCGTCAGCGCCGCCCACCTGGAACAACACCTGGGCCTCCGTGTCCGACCCCTTGGCCGTGGCCGCGTAGGTGAACTTCTTCGGGCTGCCGCCGACCTCGGGGTAGCCGTCCACGATCGCGGCGCGCTTCTCGCCGCCGCCCTGGACCAGCGACCTGATCCTCGTCGTCCTCGTGGCGGTCGCCTCGAAGCTCAACTGGTAGGTCTGTCCGGACTGGACCGCGACGCCGCTCTGCCCGATCATCGCGGCCCACACGTTGTCACCACCCGCGGGGACCTGGGCGCACAACCGCCCGCCGGTCACCTTGATCGGGGTGTTTTTGGACGCCCACCAGCCCTTGACCCCGTTGTCCAGGGAGCCGTTCACCACGGCGTCGCCGGCGGGCGCGGCGGCGTACGCGGGAGTCGCCGCCGCGGCCATCGCCACGAAGGCGCCCACGGCGATGAGGCGCATTGATAGAGGATTCATGAAAAATGATCTTAGGAAGGACGTCACCATCGGCACAGAGCCAATTCGTGGTCACGCAGTTGGGCCAACCTTCACGAGTGGACCTGCGTGCGGTGGAGTGTGACGAAGGAGGCGAGAACGGCGGCGAGGCCGTCGGACGCGTTCACGGTGGAGTGCCGCAGCGGCGTGCCGGATTCGATGGAACGGGCGATCTCCTGGTACACGAGCCCGCGCAGGACCCGGACGGGCGGGATCTCCCGCATGGCCCTCGATCCCATGCGTTCGAAGAGCAGCGTGCTGCCGCTGACCGTGAGGCGCGCATCGGTGTCGAACAGGCTGAGCCGCTCAGACGGAACCGCGGAACAGGTCGTGCCGGCGAAGGCGAGCCGCGAGCCGTTGTGGAAGCTCACCAGGCCGATGGCCCGCCCTCCCGGATCGTCGTCGACCTGGATCCTCGTGTCGGCCGGCTCGCCGAGAAGCTGACAGGCCAGATCGAGGTACGGCGTGAGAATCCGGGCGAGTGCCCGTTTCTGCCGCGTCGGCCCCCAGCGGAACCACAACGGGTTGCGGAACTCCTCGAAGGGATGTGACCGGGAGACCTCGAGTGTCGCGCAGGTCGTCGCCGTCCAGGTCCAGGCTCGTACCTCGGCCGGCACCGCCATGCGGAACGGCATCATGACGCCGATCAGCGCTGTGTCACGCCGGGTCAGCTGCCGGAGCTGCGCCAGTTCCTGGGGGGAGGGGGCGGGTTCCTGCAGGAGTACCGCCTTGCCCGCCTCGGCCGCCTGCCGGACCAGGGCGACTCTCGCCTCCGTGTGGGTGCACAGGACGATGAGCCGGATGTCCGGGTCGAGCAGCAGGCTCTCCCATGTCGCGTCGGTGGGGGCACCGTCCGCGTCCACGACCGGGTCCCGGTTCAGCGCGTGGACGAGCTGGAAGCCCTCGTCGCGCAGCAGGTCGTCCACGGCCTGCTGATGGAGGGGACTGCCGCCGACGACGGCGGCCCTGATCGTCACGGCACGTCCGCCGTTTCGGACCGCCGGCTGATCGGATGTACGTTCGCGCCCTCGCGGAAGGGGGTCAGGCGAGTCATATCGCCCTCCAAGCTCTCATGACCTGACGCTCTGGTGGATGGGCCCCGCCGGAAGCGTGGCGGGATGTCCGGAGATCTTTACGAGCTGCCCAGTGTCATCTTGGATCCGCGTGGAGGCGAAGTCCACGGTCAGGAGTGGCGACGTCACGCCAAGGCAGATGGTCGCCTCGGCTCTCTTCCCGCGAACGGGTGGGTTCAGAGAAGGACCGTCATGGACGTCTCGGTGGTACGGAAGCCGATCCGCGGCCAGATGTGCCGCGCCGGGTTCGCCTGGCTGACCACGGCGGTGAGGGATTCCAGGCCGTCGGCCGCCGCCTTCTGTATGACGTGACGGAGGAGGGTCAGGCCCAGACCTCGGGGCGTGCCGGCAGGGTGGCGGAAGGCGTTGGCGACCCATGAGAGGCCGTCCCAGTCATTGACCACCACCCCCGCCACCACCCGATCCGTCAGGTCCACGGCGAGTGAGCTGCAGGGCAGGAGCGGGCCGATCAGCTCGCCCCGGAGAAGGGGAGCCAACTCCTCTCGCAGCACCTCTTCGTCGGTACGCGGAGAATGATCCGGATGTCCGGGCGGGAACGCGTTCCGCCAGGCGGGCAGCACCTCCTCCGGCGCACGATCGCAGGGCGTGAACCGGAATCCCTCCGGCGCCGTCGCGGGGGGCCAGGCCGCCGCTGCGCCGAGATCGCAGGAGATCACGTGCGCGTGCCGGATCAGGCGGGCACCGCGGGCCGTCAATTCCGCGCCGAAGTCCTCGGAGACCGTGACGTACCAGCCGCGCATTTTCGCGGCGACCGTCTCGGCCGGTCGCGGGCCGATGATCTCGACCTTGTGCGCCCACGGCCGGCCGTCCCGTTCGCCGTGCACGTAGCTGATTGCCGGAACACCCTGCTCATTCTCCAGAAAATGGCGCTCCTGCTGCATGCGAACATTTGTATCGCACCCCGGCGACATTGCTGAAGGCCGGACCGTTGTTTGCCGATGAACTGCCGCCATGGGCAGCTTGACGGCCCGCCGCGGCCAGTGCCTATGCTGGGCATTCCTTGGCGGCCGACCCTGGACAAAGGGAGTGGCGAGGCGATGCTGAACAGCGCGAACGGTGGCGACCTGACCGGCCGGTTGTCCGGCCCGCTGGCTGAGATCACCGCGCCGGAGCGCTGGAATATACGCGCGGAGTCATTCTGGTGTTATGTGGAACCGCCGGGGTTCAGTCGCCGGCTCCAGGGGTGGAAGATACACGTCTCGGCGACCACGCAATCGGCGCCGACGGTGCTGGAGAATGCGGCCGAAGTGCTGCTGCGCCGACGGGCCTGTTTCAAATTCGCCAAAGGCTTGGAACAGGTCGAAGAACTGACGTCCATGCGTTTTCCCCGGTCCGGCGGAGGAAAATTCATCACCGTCTATCCCGATGACGACGAACATTTCCGCGTACTCGTGGAGGAGTTGCACGGGGCCGTCGCGGGGCAGGCCGGGCCGGCCATCTTGTCCGACCGGCCCTACTGCCCGGGAAGCCTGGTCCACTACCGATACGGGGGATTCACGGACGCCCTGTCCAGGCTCGACGACGACGGGTCGTACGTGCCGGCGCTCGTGGCCCCCGACGGCACCTGGGCGGAGGACCGGCGTGAGGCCCGGTTCACGCCTCCGCCGTGGGCGCCGCCGCCGTTTCCCGGGATGACGTCGCCGCCGGCGCGAGACGGCGGGCCGGTGTTCATCGCCGACCGGTTCCAGGTGGACGAAGCGATCCGGCACTCCAACCGAGGCGGCGTCTACCGGGCCACGGATCGGCGGAGCGGGCACCGGGTGATCCTCAAGGAGGCTCGTCCGCACATCTCGGACGCGCACGCCCGGTTGCGGCACGAGGCGGACATGCTCGACCTCATGGAGCCACTCGGCGTCACGCCCCGCAAGGTGACGCTGTTCGAGTACCAGCACCACCTGTTCCTGGCGGAGGAGGAGATCCCCGGGCGGTCCCTGCGGAAATGGGTGGAACAGGAGTCACAGGGGACGGAGATCCGCCGCCCGCCACCGGCGGACGTGCGGGCCGTGGCCGCACGGCTGGTGGACCTGGTGGCGCTGGTCCACCGGAGCGGCCTGGTGCTCCGAGATCTCAGCCCGGGCAATGTCGTGGTCACTCCGGACGGCGCGTTGCGCCTGGTGGACGTGGAGTTCGTGACCCGGCAGGGGAGCCCGGCCACGCCGGTGATGACGCCCGGCTACACGGCGCCGGAGCAGATCGCGGCACGCGGCTCCTCGGCGGTCGCCTCGCGGACGGCCGATCTCTACAGCCTCGGCGCGTGCCTGCTGTACCTGTGCGCCCGGGTCGACCTGGTGCTCACGGCTGACGACGACCCCGTCCGGGTGGCGGACGAGCGCATGGAACTGCTGGTACGAACCGCCATGCACGGCAACGACCCCCTACGTCGCCTGGCACCTGTGATCCTCGGCCTGACGGCGGCGGAGCCGGGGGCGCGGTGGGGTCTCGACCGGGTGCGAGCCGCTCTGCGCGGCGACCGCGGCGCCGCGCCCGAGCCCATCGCGGCCCTCACCCCGGACGAGCAGGACGGTCTCCTGCGTGACCTGCTGGACCACACGGCGGAGCGGATGACGCCCGGCGGCGGACCTCTCTGGCCGCCCGTGCGGCACGAGAACCGTACGGGGGACGCCGCCGGTGTGCACGCCGGCGCCGGTGGCGTGATCATGGTGCTGGCGGGCGCGGTGCGCGTCTTCGACGACCAGAGACACCGGCACGCTCTGGCCACGGCGTCCGCATGGCTGTGCGCGGAGCTGGAGCGCGAGCCGCGCGTTCTTCCCGGGCTGTTCTTCGGCCGCTCGGGCAGCGCCTGGGCGTTGTACGAGGCGGCCCGCGTCCTCGGTGACGACGGCCTTGCCGAACGTGCCCTCGCCTATGCCAGGCGCATTCCGCTGCGGTGGTACATACCGGACTACACGCATGGCACGGCGGGTGCCGGAGTCGCGCAACTCGCGCTCTGGCAGGCCACGGGCGACCCCGAATTCCGGGCGCGAGCACAATTGTGCGGCGATCGGCTGATGGAGACCTGCGAACGCCGGGCGGACGAAGTCGTGTGGCCGATCCCCGAAGGCTTCGCGTCCAAGCTGGCCGGTCTCACGCACTACGGTTTCGCGCATGGCGTCGCGGGCATCGCGACGTTCCTGCTCTCGGCCGGCCATGCCCTCGGCCGGGCCGACTACGTCGAGATGGCCGAGACCTGCGGCACGGCGCTGTACGCCCGGGCCGAGCGGGTCGGCGAGGCCGTCCGGTGGCCGGTCGGCCCCAAAGACGCCACCCGGGCTGGGGCGCCGGAGCCGGACACCGCATGGTGGTGCAACGGCTCCGGCGGCATCGGCGCCTTCTTCGCCAGATTGTGGCGGACGACCGGCGACGCTCGTTTTCTCAGCATGGCGGAGATGGCCGCGACAGCGGTGCGGAACGAGCGATGGGTGCTCGGCCCCGATCACTGTCACGGCAACGCGGGGAACGGCGAGCTGCTGCTCGACCTGGCCGGCCTGCTGGGTGAGGAACGCTATCTCAGCTGGGCCGCCGAGCACGCGGCCCGTATCCACAGCGGGCACGTCCGCGCGAACGGACGGAAGATCATCCGCGCCACGGACGGGCGGGACCTGCCCTTCAGCTACAACCTGGGCCTGGGCGGGATCATCGGGTTCCTGCTGCGGCTGCGCCATGGTGGCCGCCGGTGGTTCATGCCCGATGAGTTCGCCCTGCATCCCCCGCACGCAGAAGGGAGGTGAGACCGTGTCCACCGATGTGGCCGCTCTTCAGGAGCTTCCCGCCGCGGAGAACGCCGAGGCGCAGGAGAGAACCGTCTGCTGCATGACCTGGACCGTACCGGGTTGCCAGACCTCGTTCGTCTCCACGTAGGAGTGGCGAGGCGGGCCGGCCGCCCGGTGCCGGTGCTTTTACGGTGCGGGGTGGCCGGCTGTGCTCAGGGCGTCGTGCCAGGGGCCGATCTTTACGACAATCATGAGGGCGGCGTCATATCTCGTGTCCGGGCGATCACGGACCGTCGTCCTTCTGGCGCACATTATAGCCAATTGCCGGGGAAATCTTGGGGGTTGTTCGTGCTTGTTCGATCAATAGAATGATGGGATCCCTGCGAGAATCGTCGTCGAAAGTTGTGCTGAATGCTGGTGTCACTCGGGCTGTATCCACTGGCGGAAAAGGTTTACCGGTTGCTCCTTCTACGTCAGGACTTAGACGTCGAGGCGATGGCGAGTGAGCTTTCCACAACTAATGATCAGGTCCGAACGGCGCTCGATCATCTGGCCGAGCTGGCATTACTCCTGCCCTCCTGGGAATCTCCCGGCAGCTTTCGGCCGGTCAGCCCGCAGGTGGGGTTGCAGGTGCTCCTCCAGCAACGCCAGGCCGAGCTGGCGCGTCAGCAGAACCAGATCGCCGAGGCCGAGTCCGCCATCGCGGCCATCGTCAGCGAATACTCCGACGCCCAACAGGACGGGCAACGTCCTGGAGCCGATTGGCTGCTCGGGATGGATGCCATCCAGGCCCGCATCGAGAGACTGTCGGCCGAGGCCGTCTGTGAAGTGGCCAGCATGATGCCCGGCGGGGCGCAGGACCCTCAGCTGATCGAGGCGGCCAAGTGCCTGGACAGGCAGGTCCGTGACCGGGGGGTGGACATTCGCACGATCGGGCTGGACAGCATGCGAAACGACGGCCCCACGCTGGCGTACGCGGAATGGCTGGTCGAGATGGGCGCGCAGGTCCGCACGGTGCCGACCCTGCCCATCCGGATGTTGATCTATGATCGCCGGGTCGCCTTTCTCCCGGTGGATGCGTCGAATACCCAGGTCGGGGCCGTGCAGGTGTCGGAGAGCGGGACCGTGGTCGCCGTCCTCGCGTTGTTCGACCAGATCTGGAACGCGGCGACGCCCATCGGGTCGCAACCGCACAAGGACGAGGCCGGGCTGCTGCCGCAGGAACGGCACCTGCTCAAGCTGCTGGCCGAAGGAATGACGGACGAGGCGGCCGGTCATCACCTCGGCCTGTCCCAGCGCACGGTGCGGCGCATGATGGCGGCGATCATGGAGCGGCTCGGCGCCCGTAGCCGTTTCGAAGCGGGGTTGCGCGCGGCGCGACAAGGCTGGCTCTGACCCGCCGCCTCAGCCTTCGGGGCGGCCGCGACGCGGTCTGGACGCGCCACCGGCAGGTGCGGGCCGCCGTCGCCGGGGAAGTTGTAGACGCCAATTGGGCCCCCACCGCGGAAGCGGGCGGCCGACCTCATGGACGCGTTCTTCTCGCCCGGGCCGGGATCCGCCATCAGCCCGATCGCATTGTCGCGGCCCCCGCCTCGGCGACATGGAGATCCGCCACTGGCGGTCGCCCGCTGCCGGCCCCGTGCGGCGGTCAGACCTAATCAGGTCAGACACCTTTAGGTCACGCGCCGGCACTTCAACACGGTCCATTCTGCTGAGCATACTGATCGCACCACACGGCAGTTCCTCACCAGAAAAGGATCGAAAATGCAGCTTCCCACGAAGTTCACCGCGAAGATCGCTGCCCTCCTCGTTTCCGTGGCCGTGCTCGGAACGGGCGGCGCGGTGGTGGCCCTGGCCGGTCATGCGCCCGCCGGCAAAGCAGTCATGAACGTGGCCGACGGTGTAAACGGAAACATCTGGGGCTGAGTCCCGGACAATCGTTGCCGATGTTTCGTCATGTATGTGATTACAGCTCGCTTGGCTCCGATGATCCCGGGGAGCCCGCCGCTCGACACCGAGCGGCTGCGCTCTTCCCTGACCGCGTTCAGAGGCCCGATCAGCGTCTGCCACGCCTACCTCCGAAGTGACGCCGGCGGGATATCGCTGGTCCTGTACCTGAACGGCGCCGACCTGCCGCAGGTGGAAAGCGGCTCCCGCGCCCTGCTGGAGGCGGTGCTGGCCGACGATGCCGATCCGGCTGGATGGGTGGTCGCGCACTGCGGGGCCGACGTGATCTCGCTGGCGATGGACACGTTGCTCAGGGCCGATCCGTTGACCGAAACCTGATCGGATGGCCCTCGCTCCGGTGTCAACCCCCTGGCTTCGAGCATGGAAGGATGGAATGAAACTCTCAGTCGGGCGTTCGCCGCACCAAGAGTCGCTCCGCTCGCTGCTCCGCAAGCTTCGGATTCGGGCCGGGCTCACTCAACAACAACTGGCTGATCTGTCCACGTTGAGTGTGCGTGCGATTCGTGATCTGGAAAGTGGACGGGTGCATCGGCCCCGTTTGGAGACCGTTCGCCTGCTGGCCGACGGTCTCGCTCTCGAAGGCGGCACCCGCTCGCTGTTCATCGCGGCGGCGACCGAGGCCGCCGCCGACGCCGACAACGCCGACGACCACAACGCCGGCGCCGACAATGACGCCTTCATGCCGGAAGACGACTTGGGGGCCACGATCGCGCACGTCATAGAGAACGCGCTCATGAGCACCGTGCCAGGCCAGGTGGAGGCGCGGCCCTGCCCTCCGGAGGGGGCCGTCCGGCAGGTGTCCATGATCCGCCTGGACGGCGGCGAGCCCCGTCACATCTTCATGGAGATCTGGATGTGGCGTGGATCCGAGATGCCTCAATGGTTCCGGACGGACGACGCGTCAGGGTGGAGAATCCCTGACCTGACTTGAGGCCGCGCCCGGCGAGCCGGGGCCGTGTGATGTCCGCCGCCGGCCGGTCCGTTCTCGGTCATCGAGCGACGGGCCGGCTCGCGGCCTTTTTCTGTCGTGAGCTGGGAAAAGTCGAGCCCGCTGCCACCCGCCGCCGTACGCCTGCTTTGCTGGCAATCTCTCGCCATGGCTGCTACACGCCTTGGCAGACGCTGGACGCCCGCCGTTTCGGTGACACACGATGAATGCGCGGAAGCCGCCATTCCCCCGAAAAGCGCCGTCCCGGCCTCATGAAAGGTTGCCATGTCACAACCGACTGTTCTCGCGCCCCGTTCCTGGGCAGAGCCGGCAAAGCATTATCTCGCCGTCCTGGAGAATTCCTGGTACCAGCATCTCACGCTGTTCCAGGATATCGTCGCCCATCGGACGACCGACTTCTGGACAGCCCATGGCGCCCGTTATCTCAACGTGCCGATCACGACGGGTTCCATTTCCAGCCCGATGGGCCGCGGCAGCGACAGCACGCCGGTGAAGGTCGAGCTGGAAGGCGTTTCGACCTATCTCGCGGACTCGATGCAGTTCATGCTCGAATTCGGCTGCCGGCTCTCGCCCGGCGGGGCGTACTACCTCATGCCTTCCTTCAGGGGCGAGCAGGCCGACCAGACGCACCTGTGCCAGTTCTTCCACAGCGAGGCCGAGATCGCCGGAGGTCTGGACGACGTCATCCGGGTGGTGGAGGACTACCTGCGCCATCTTGCCGCCGGCCTGCTTGAGCACGGCCGTCAGGCCGTGCTGGACGTCGCGGGCGGCGTCGAGCACCTGGAGGAGCTCGCGGGCTCGGCCGCCCTGCCTCGCGTGCCGTTCGAGGAGGCGGTGGCCCGGCTTCGCCAGGATCCGGCATTCGTGCGGGAAATGGGACCGCAGTGCCGCACTCTCACCCGTGCCGGAGAACGGGAACTGATGGAGCAATTCGGGGGATACGTATGGGTCACCCATATGGACCACCTCAGCGTGCCGTTCTATCAGGCGTTCGACCCCGACGATCCCACCAAGGCGTTGAGCGCCGATCTGCTTTTCGGTATCGGCGAAACGGTCGGCTCGGGAGAGCGGCACGCCAACGCCGCCGAACTTGAACGGGCGCTCGACCTGCACGAGGTGTCGGCCGACGAATATCACTGGTACATGACCATGAAGGACCGTCATCCGCTGCGTACATCGGGTTTCGGGCTCGGGGTCGAACGCTTCCTCCTCTGGGTGATGAAACACGACGACATCCGGGACCTGGCGCTGCTGCTGCGATTCAACGGCCAGCAGATCCTGCCCTGAAGCCATCAATACCGACACGGAGTTCTCATGGCACTGATCGACGTTCCCGCGCACGATTCCACGCAGCACGAAGTGCTCGACTATTTCCGCAAGAAAGCCGACGGCTACGACCAGGTGGACGAGCAGGTCTACTGGCGGCTGTCGGACCAGCTTCTCTGGGAGGCGCTGCAGGAGTACGTGCTTCCCAACGTCCCGGTGGGTGGGCGGCTCCTGGACGCGGGCGGCGGCACGGGCCGGTGGACCCAGCGGATTCTGCGGGAGCGCCCGGACCTGACCTGTGTGCACTTCGACCTCAGCCCCGACATGACACGGCACGCCACGGCGAAGGCGGAGGAAGACGGCTATCTCGACCGTCTCACCGTGGTGAACGGCGATCTGATGGACGTGGAACGGCACCTGGCGGGCGACCGGTTCGACCTGATCATCAGCTTCCACAACGTGCTCGGTTTCGTGGCCGATCCCGATGAGGTGCTCAGGCAGCTCGCCACGCTGATGGCGCCCGACGCCCAGCTGGCCCTGGTGCTGCCCAACCGCTATCACGCGGCCTTCTTCAACCTGCACGTCGGCATGCTGGAGGACGCGGAGTCGGCGGTGTCCGACGCTCGCGGGCGGTTCACTCCGGACATGCCGGCCATGCACTTGTTCACGCCCGGACTGCTGCACGAGAGGCTGGTCGGGCTCGGACTGACCGTCCCGGTCAGGACGGGGTTCCCGACGCTCATCTATCCGGGCTACCAGGAGACCCAGCTCGAAGGCACCAGCGCCGGCGTCTCCCGGAGCTTGTCCGACCCCCAGAGCTACGAACGCATCCTGAAGCTGGAGCGTCGCATGCTCAGCGAGCCGGACCTGGCCGAACGCGGGAACAACCTGTTCTTCGTCGCCCGCCAAGGCCCCGCGTCGTAGGCGATGCACTTCTCGACGAGGCGGGCTCTGGTGGACGAGCCGGACCCGAGCCCGCCCGCACCCCTGCTTCCGCACGCCCTGCGCCGCGGAGACGTGATCGGACTCTGCTCCCCCTCGATGCCGCACGCCGCCAGATTCCCCCGGCGCCGAACCCGGGCGATCGGCGCGCTGGAGGCGGCGGGCTACCGCGTGCGTGAGGGGCGGAACTGGCTCAAGGACACCGGTCACACGGCCGGCACCCCCGAGGAGCGGGTCCAGGACCTGCACGAGCTGTTCGCCGACGGCCAGGTCCGCGCCATCATGACCTCCATCGGCGGCTACAACGCCAACCAACTGCTGGAACTGCTCGACTACGACCTGATCCGGCGCCACCCGAAGCTGCTGATCGGCTACAGCGACGCCACGGCGCTCCTGCTGGCGATCTGGAAACGCGCTCGGGTGGGGGTCGTGATGGGCCCCCAGCTTCTTCCCCAGTGGGGGGAGTCCGGCGGATGCCTGTCCTACACCGAGGCGATGCTGGAGCGCACCGTGGCGGACTCCCGCCCGATCGGTGACATCCCGTTCCCCGAGGAGCAGGTTCTGGAGTTCCTCGCCTGGGACTGCGACGACGAACGGCCGAGACGCCAGGATCGGGCCGCTCCGGTACGGGTCCTGCGGGAAGGCGAGGCGGAGGGCTTCCTGATCGGCGCGAATCTCGACACCCTCCTGAGGCTGGCCGGTACGGACTTCTGGCCGGACCTGCGGGGCGCGATGTTGCTGGTGGAGACCGCGGGCAGCGACGTCGGCGAAGTGGAGGCGCAGCTGACCCACCTGCGTCACCTCGGGGTCTTCGACCAGATCGTCGCGCTGGGGCTCGGCCGGTTCACCGATCCCGCGATGGACCGGCTCCCCGAACTGGCGGCCGTCGTGGACCGGGCGGCGCAGGGCTTCCGCGGCCCGGTTCTGAGCGGGCTTCCGCTGGGCCACACCGACCCCGTGATGTGCGTGCCCTTCGGGGCGCGGGCCGTGTTGCACGCCGGCGAGCGGCAGCGTCTGACGGTGCTGGACCCGGCGGTCAGAGAGGACGGCTGCATGCCATGAACAAGGCGACGAAATGGTCGGCGCCGGTCGGGAGAAAGCCGGCGATGGCGGCGGCCTTCCTGCTCGCGGTGCTGGCGGGCCAGTTCTTCCACACGGTCGTCGACCGCAATCGATGGCCCTTCTGCTCCAACAACATGTTCAACCGCGCGCTGCCCCGACGGTTCCCCCAGTTACGGATCCGGCTGAGGGACGGCGACGAATGGACCGGCCTCCGCCAGGTCTACGGCCTGATGCCGCTGGAGTTCTTCCGGGTTGTGGACATCTTCGCCACCGTCCTGCTGGAGAACACGGACGACGAGGTGAAGGAGCGGTTCTGCCGGACGATATTGGACCGGCTCAACACGCGGCCCTGGCCGAACTACGACGAGGTGCGGCGATCGGAACGGCCCACGCATCCACGCGGTTTCACCGGACTAGAGGTGATCATGGTCAGTATCGACGTCGGAGACTACTCGATGACCGACGACGGGCCTCTCTACGACCACCAGGTGCTCTACCGCTGTGAGGTGGGGTGATGGTGCGCAGGCTCTCGGCGATCCTCTTCGGGCAGGAGGACGCCGCCGACCGGTTGCCGCTCGCGCGCGTGAGTCTGGGGCTCGCGGTCATCCGCACGATCGTGCAGATGCCCGCCGGGTCGTTCTTCGAGGAGCACCAGGACACCCTTCAGGCGTGCCAACCGGAGGACCGTCGCGGCGTCCGGCTGAGCGCCTTCCAGTTCAACGCGCTGCGGCTGCTGTCGCTGGCCGCCGTGGGGTTGTGGACGATCGGCGTGCGCCATGCCCTCGTGCGGGTCTCCGCGGCGGCCGGCTTCGCCGCGCTCAACTGCTATGTCGCCCAGTTCCATCCGCGTTTGTGGAACTACAACAGTCACCTGAACCTGTTCCTGTGCGCGGCGACCGCGGTCGACACCTCGAAGTGGCTGAGCGTCGACAAGCGGCCGCCCGGCCCCCTGTCGAAGGAGGAGGCGCAGCTTCAGTCGCTCGCGCTCGCCGCCATGCAATTGGGGGCCGCCTCGATCTACAGCCAGGCGGGGCTGTCGAAGCTCATTCACGGCAAGCTCAAATGGATGGTGGAGGGCGGCACCCTCAAGGGCTCGCTGGCCGTGCTGGGAACGGCCGAGGGACACCGCCTCAGCGCCAACGACCCGCTGATGCGGGTGCTGAGCGTGGCGACCGTCGTCGGTGAGGCGGCCTTCCTGCCGCTGTTGGTGGCCCGCTGGAAGAACCGACGTCTGATCGCGCTCGGCGCCGTCGCCTTCCATCTGGCGACCAAACGTTTCCTGGGCATCTCCTTCTGGCATCTGTGGGCGCTGTACCCGGCGCTGTTCATCGCCCCGTCGCCGAAGACCGACCGCTCGTAGGGAATCGCACTGCTCGTGTAGAGACGGGCCCGAAGCCAGGAGATCCAGCCATGCCAGGCCAAGTCAGTCACAGCGATGTACGGCGGGCGAGTCGTTCACAACAGACCCTTGTGGATCTGACCGCCGGCTTTACCGATCACTTCCTCCGAGCCGGGGCCGAGCGTCTGTCCGCCGAGCCGGCCGTACCGCGCGACGACCCGACCGTTCTGTTCACCAACTCCGCCGTGGTCGCGTTCAAACCCTACCTACGCGGTGACGTCGTCCTGGGCGATCGCACGCTCGTGGTCACCCAGCCGTGCGTCAGGGCGCACAATCTGAAGACCACCTTCAGCGAGGCGTTCTCGGCCGACTTCGTCCTGCAGTTCAACATGCTCGCCGTGCTCGCGCCCGTGGCCGCCCTCGACTCGCTGGCCGAGACCATCAGGCGGTTCTTCAGCGACCTGCACGGGCTGAAGGGCTCGCAGGTGCTGCTGAAGGTGGCGGCCGACGACCATGACCTGCACACCGCCTGGCAGGACGCCTGGACGACGCCGTTGGCCTACGACGAGGAGCCGCGTCGCTACTACCGCTGGGGCTTCGGCGAGGACCGGATGACCGGGCGGGGCGCCACCTTCGCCATCGAGCAGTCCGGCGGCAAATGGCGCGACCTGGGAAATCTCATCGCCTTCGAATGGGACGGCCGGACCGTCGGCTACGGGTTCGGAATCGGCGTCGAGACGCTCGCCGCGTGCCTGGCCCGCAGCAGGTGGGTGATCGACGTGATGCCGCCCGGGGTACTCCCGCCCGTGGAGACGGAGCAGCAGGCCAAGCTCGCGGACCTGCTGGGGCTGCTCGCCCGGCTGTACGCCAACGACATCGAGATGTCCGGCCGCGCCCAGGGCTACATCATGCGCATGGCCCTGGTGACGCTGGACGCCCTGGCGTCCGAGCTGCGGGTGCCCGAGGACGAGCTGCTGGCCAGGATGGGCGCGATCACGGCCGCGCAGACTCCTGATCTGGACCTGGTGCGCCCCTTCCGGCGAGACCTCGCACAGCTGCGCATGCTGCCCGAAGCGGTGCGTTCGTTCGACCTGTCGTTGCGGTGCCGCCGGGACGTGTCGCCGGAGATGCTCTGCGCCGCCGCCGAGGGGGTCGCGCTTCCCGACGTGCTCAGGATCGACTCGTCCGTCTCGGACGTGTGGTGCGGGCCTTCGCTGGACGAGGACGAGCACTCCGTGACGATCTCGTTGAGCCTCCTGACCCGCCACCCGTTGACTCCGCAGCAGATCAAGGAGGCGTTGCGGACCGTGACCCAGGAACTGGCCGGGAATTTCGGCGCGACATTGCGCGGCACGGTATAGGCCGCGGCCCGCGATGCCGGCCACGTGCGTTCTGTGGAGTGAAAGTGGACCTTGCAGCAGAGATATATGACCGGTTCTCGGCCGACCTCGCGGAGGCTGTCACCGGAGAAGAGCTGGCGGCGGTCCAGGCCCGGCACACGGGCCGGCGCAGCCGGGTGAAAGAGGAGTTCCGCGAGCTGGCGAAGCTGCCTGAGCACGAGCGCAAGGAACGCGCGGTCATGCTCAACGGCCTGGAACTGCGCATGCGCGTGGAAGTGGAGGAGAAGACCGGCCGGGTGCGGGCGGAGGAGACCGCCCGGCAGATCGAGCACGAATGGCTCGACCTGTCCCTGCCCGGTCAGGTGCCCCGGCGTGGCGCCTGGCACCCGCTCACGGAGGTGGAGCGCCACTGCCTGGACGTGCTGCGCCGGCTCGGATTCGAGCGCGCGGACGGTCCGGAGGTCGAGGACGCGTACCACAACTTCGACGCGCTGAACATCCCGCAACACCATCCGGCGAGGGACCTGCAGGACACCTTCTGGCTCGACGCCGGGCTGCTCCTGCGCTCGCACACGACCACCATCCAGGCCCGAGTGCTGGGCGGCCGGCCGCGGACGCCGGTCAAGATCGTCGCGGCGGGACGGGTCTACCGCAACGAGGCTGTGGACGCCACGCACATGGCGATGTTCCACCAGCTTGAGGGCTTCTGGCTGGAGCGCGGGCTCGCCCTGGGGCATCTGAAGGAAGTTCTCGTCTTCGTGGTACGGGCTCTGTACGGAGACCGCGTGCGGATGCGGTTCAAACCCAAGTACTACCCCTACACCGAACCATCGCTCGGGCTGGACATCGCGTGCACGGCCTGCGGCGGCGACGGGTGCGAGGCCTGTCACCGCGTCGGCTGGGTGACCATCATCGGCGCCGGGATGATTCATCCGGCGGTGCTTCGCGAATTCGGCTTCGACGGCGACGGGATGCGCGGGATCGCGTTCGGCTGGGGCACGACCAGAATGGCCGCGCAATGGCTCGGCATCTCCAAGGTGAGGTCGCTGTACTCCGCCGACCACCGTCAGCTGGCCTACCTGCATCGAGGCGTCTCATGAAATTCTCCCTCGCCGGCCTGCGCGCGTTCCTGCCGGAGCTGCCCCACGACCTCGCCCGGGTGCGGGCGGCGCTGGACGAGTCCGGTCTTGAGGTCAAGGGCGTCGAGTCCGACGGCTCGGACTCGTACGTGACGCTGGAGTTCCTGGCCAATCGTGGCGACCACCGCTGTTACGCGGGGGTGGCCACCGAACTCGGCGCCCGGCTGCGCCTCCCGGTGACGCTTCCGCCGGTCGAAGAGCCGGAGATCGGCGACGGCACGATCGAGGTGGCCGTGGAGTCGGCGGCGTGCCTGGCGTACTCGCTGACCCCGCTCACCGTTCTCGATGCGAAGGCCGAGCTGGGCGCCCCTGTGACCGCCAGACTGGCCGCCGGCGACCTCCTGACCGGATCGGCGCCGGTGGACGCGGCCAACGCCGCGGCCTTGGAGCTCGGCCAGCCGACCCACGTCTTCGACGCCGACCGGGTGAGCGGCACTGTCCGCATCCGTGCGAGCCGCTCCGGTGAGCAGGCCCATCTGATCGGGGAGCGGAAGCCCCGGCCGCTGCCCGCCGGCCTGCCCGTGGTGGCCGACGACGAGAAGATCCTCGCGGTGGCGGGCGTGCTGGGCTGCGAGGAGTCCCGCGTGCGGGAGGAGACGCGGCGGCTGCTCCTGGAGTCCGCGGCCTACGATCCCGTGGCGGTCAGGAAGGCCGCGGCCGCGATCGGGGTCTCCACCATGGCGTCGCAGCGATACGAGCGTGGCAGCGACCCCACCGCCGTCCTTCGGGGCGCCGGCCGGGTGATCCGCCTGTTGGAGGAGGCCGGCGCCGCCGAGCGGGACGGGCCGTCCACCGTGCCCGTACGGTGGACGGCCCCACCGCCGCGCATCGCGCTCGACCCGCCGACCTGCTCCGACTTCCTCGGCGTCGAGCTCGGCCTGACGGACATGGCCGGCAGGCTCGGCGAGTACGGCTTCCGCCACGAGGGCGACGGGGAGTTCTCCGTGCCGGGCTCGCGCATCTGGGACGTGAAGGAGCCGGAAGACCTCTACGAGGAGCTCGCTCGCCATATCGGCTACGACACGCTGCCCGCCCGGCCGCTGCCGGCCAGCCCCGGCGCCCCGCTCACGCCGAAGGAAGAGCTGGTCCAGGCGATCGGCGACACCCTCGCCGGCCTCGGCTTCTACGAGACGTTCACCGAGGGCTTCTACGGCAAGGAGACGTTGCGCCTGCTCTCACCGGCCGAGTCCGAGCCGCTGGCCCGGCACGTGCGGATACTGAACGCCGAGGACCGCCGCTACTCCATGCTGAAGAACAACTGCCTGGCGCAGGCCGTGGCGGCGGTGAGCGCCAATCTGCGGTTCAAGCAGGGCGACGTGCGCCTGTTCGAGGTGACCCGGGTCTTCGAGCCCGACGCCACGGCGGACAACGGCCTCTGCCGCGAACACGAGGTCGTCTGGGCCGTGGCACTGGGCAGCCGCGCCGCCGACCAGTGGTCGGGCAAGCCGGGCGAGACGGATGTCTTCTTCCTGCGCGGCGCGGTGGAGGAGATCGCGCTGCGCTGTGGTGCCGACGTCGCCTTCCGCCCCGTCCCGCAGGCCCATCCGCTGGCCGGAGTCCTCCACCCCCACCGCGGCGCCGAGATCCTCCTCGACGGCCGGCACGCGGGGCTCGTCGCGGAAGTGCATCCGGACGTGCGCCGCCGCGCCGGCCTCGGCGGCAACCGTCCCTGCTACCTGGAGCTGCGCCTGGACGCGTGGAAGCTGCGCAAGGAGCCGGCCGGGCGCCCGCCGTTCCGTGAGGACCCCGGCGTGGAGCGCATGGTCGACTTCGTCATGCCCCGCCCGGTGCTCAGCCAGGACGTCCTGGACGTGATGACCGCCGCCGGTCCTCCCTGGGTGCGCAGCATCAGAGTCGGCGACGTCTTCCTGCCGCGCGGAGCCGCTCCGGGCGAGCGCTCGGTCACCTATGTCATCACCTGCAACAGCGAGCCCGTACGGCCGGCCGACGAGGTCAACGCCATGCTCGAGAGCTTCATCGAGAAGGTGACGGAGCGATTCGCCGACCAGGGCGTACGCCTGCGCTGAGTGCCCTCGATCCATCGCCCGTCCCGTGAGAACGGTTAACGACATTGACGCATCTCCATTCCATTCTGTTCTGCATTCCCCATGCCGGCGGATCTGCCAGCTCCTTCGCGGGCTGGCACGGCCCGTTCGGGCACAGCGCGGAGGTACGGCCGATAGAACTGGCCGGGAAGGGCGCAAGGGCGGGCGAGACGCCGTACGCGTCGATCCAGGAGGCCGCGGAGGACGTCGCCGGCGTCATCGAGAAGGAGTCGGCCGGCAGGACCTGGGCGGTGCTCGGCCACAGCATGGGCGCGCTCATCGCCTACGAAGCCGTACGCGTGCTGTCGGGACGTGGGCATCCCCCGGCTCAGCGGTTGATCGTCTCGGGATGTCCCGCCCCGCGGCAGCGGCCGGGCACGCGCCCGGACGAGCCGCTCGAAGGCGCGGGGGCCCTCGGTTTCCTTGAGCGGCTCGACGGCCTGCCGCCCGAGATCGCCCGAGACGGGGAGGCGGCCGAGTACTTCGCGGAGCTCGTCCGCCGCGACGGCCTGCTTCTGTCGGAGTATCGCCACACACCGCCGACCGGCCCGCTCGACTGCCCCGTCACCGTGCTGACGGGTTCGGCGGATCCCATCACGACGGACACCGATCCCGCCGACTGGGAACTGGCGGTCGACCGGCCGGTGCGCATGTGCCGCGTGAACGGGCGAGGACATTTCTTCACGATGGAGAACCCCGCGGAGTGTGCCGCTCTGGTGCTCACCGAACTCGGCTGGACCGCGGCGCCCGAGGAGCGGGCCGCCCGGCTGTACCTGGATCTCATGAAGAAGACGCTGACCAACGTCATCTACGAGGACCCGCCCGTGCCCAGCGACTGGAGCCCGGGCTCCACCTATGACCGGGTCAATCGCAGCGCGGGTCTGGACTGGCCGAGCAAGGCCCACACCATGGTCGGGCTACGCCGGCTCGACAACGTCCAGGAATGCGTCGAGCGGGTGCTCCGCGACGGCGTCCCGGGCGATCTCATCGAGACCGGCGTCTGGCGCGGGGGCACCACCATCATGATGCGAGCCGTACTGGCCGCATGGGGGATAGAGGACCGGCTCGTGTGGGTGGCCGATTCCTTCCAGGGGATGCCCGAACCCACGCCGGACGCGCACCCCGACGACACCCGGCTCGCCACCCACGAGTTCAACCACTTCATCGGCGTGCCGCTGGAGACGGTGCAACAGAATTTCCGCGCCTATGGACTGCTGGACGACCAGGTCCGCTTCCTCCCGGGCTGGTTCAAGGACACCCTTCCGTCCGCCCCGATGAACCGGCTCGCCCTGCTGCGGCTGGACGGCGACCTGTACGACTCGACGATGGACGCGCTGGAGCACCTGTACCCCAAGCTCTCCCGCGGCGGCTTCGTCATCGTCGACGACTACTTCCTCAAACCCTGCCGCGACGCCGTCTACGACTTCCGCGACAGGCACGGGATCGAGGACGAGATCCGAGACATCGACGGCTACGGCGCCTACTGGCGTCGAGAGAACTGAGGGAGGCCCCGATATGTCCGGCGACTTGCCCATGACGACGACCGCGGCCGCCCAGGTGGAAGGTCCGCCGGTGGCCGACGACGGCGCCGCCCTCGCGGACACGTTGGCGGGCGCCCTCCTGCGCGCCGCGAGCGAGGCGCCGGACCACGGCGTGGTGATCGTCGCGCCCGACGGCCTGTCCAGCACCGTCCTCACCTATCCGGAGCTGCTCGAAGCCGCGCGTTCCGTGCTGGCCGGGCTGCTGCGGGCCGGCTGCGCGCCCGGGGACACGATCGTCCTGTACGGTCTGGACCTGGCGGACTACTTCCCCGCTCTGTGGGCCTGCCTGCTGGGCGGGCTCGTGCCGCTGCCCGTGGACGCGCGCCGTGACACGGCCTCCCGCACCCGATCGGTCGAACGGCTGCGCGGTGCGTGTGACGTCCTCGGCCGTCCTCGCGTCCTGACCGACGCGGCCGGCGTCCGGACGCTGGCGGGCGAGAACGATCTGCGCCCGATCGACGTCGCCGAGTGCCGGGCGGCCGTGACGGACCCGACGCCGCCGCCCGCGCCCGGCGGGGCGGACACGGCGTTGCTCATGCTGTCGTCCGGCAGCACGGGAAAGCCGAAGCTCATTCCCCTGACGCACGCGGGCCTCGTCGACTTCGCCGCCGGTAATCGGCACATGGTGGGCTGGGAGCAGCAGGAGAAGACGCTCAACTGGCTGCCCCTCGACCTCAGCGCGAGCCTGCTGCTCTACCACGTGCTGCCGGTGTTCCTGCGGATGACCAACGTCCACGTGCCGCCGGAGGTCGTCCTCGCCCGCCCGGTGCGCTGGTTCGACCTGATCTGCGCGCATGGGGCGCACCACGCGTGGGCGCCCACGTTCGCCTTCCGGCTGCTGTGCTCCGCGCTCGCGGGCGGCGGGGAGCGGCCCCGCTGGGATCTGAGGCACGTACGGACGATCGTGAGCGGCGGTGAGCAGATCACGGTACGCGCCGTCGACGACCTGCTCGACGCGCTGGCCCCGTACGGCCTGCCGCGCGACTGTTTCGTCCCGGCCTGGGGCATGACCGAGACCTGCACGGGCATCACGTTCGGCCGGTACGGCGAGCCGGGCGGCGTGCATCGGCTGCGTTCGTCGAGCCTGCACGGCAGGGTCGCGCCGGCCGGGCCCGAGGTGCCGCACGAGGAGTGCGCCTCCTACGTCGCACTCGGACGGCCCGCGCCGGGCTCGGCCATCCGCATCGTGGACGACCGGCAGCGGCTGCTCACGGAGGGCGAGATCGGCCATCTGCAGGTGCGCTCCCCACGGGTGACGCCCGGCTATCTCCACGACGACGAGGCGAACGCGCGGGCGTTCCCCGAAGGCCGCGGCGGGCCGGCGAGCTGGCTGGCCACGGGGGATCTGGCGTACGTCCTGGACGGTCGGCTCGTGATGGTCGGCCGGCACAAGGACGTCATCGTCATCAACGGCGAGAACCACTCGTGCACGGCGATCGAGGCGGTCGTCGAGACCGTCGACGGCGTCGCGCGGGGAGCCGTCGCGGCCTGCGGGGTACCCGACGAGGCGCTGGGCAGCGAACGGCTAGCGATCTTCTTCGCCTGCTCGCCCGGCGACCGCACGGCCGACGAGATCGCCGGCGACGTGGGACGGACCGTCGTCCGCCGGCTGGGCCTGTTCGCCCACCACCTCGTGCCCCTGGCGCCCGAGGACTTCCCGCGCACACCGGGCGGCAAGCTGCGACGCGCCGACCTGGCCGCGATGGTGCCCCGGGGACGGCCCTCGGAAAGACCTCCGCGGGACGCCACCGCGTCCCCGGACCTGCTCCGCCTGCTGCGCTCGGAGGTCGCCTCGCTCGGCGTGGCCGTGGATCCGGGGGGCGCCGACGACCACCGGCCCTTCCACGAGTTCGGCCTGACCTCGGTCTCGATCGTGCGCCTGCACGCGCGCCTCGACGAGGTGCTCGGGCGCGAGCTGCCCGTCCACGCCCTCTTCGAGCACCCGTCGATCGCCGAACTGGCGGCGTTCCTCGACCGGCGCACGAGCGAACCGGACCGCGGCGCGAGGCGGCCGTCCGCCCCGGACCCGCGGGTGGCCGTCATCGGGATCGGGCTCAGGTTCCCGGGAGCCCGCACGGCCGGGGAGTACTGGGAGAACCTGCGCCGGGGAAAGGACTGCACGACGGCCTCTCCCGGACTGACGCGCCGTGGAATGCTCGACGACGTCTTCGCGTTCGAGCCCCGGTTCTTCGGCATGAGCCCGAAGGAGGCCACCCTCACCCATCCCGGGCACCGGCTGTTCCTGGAATGCGCCTACGAGGCGCTGGAGGGGGCGGGATACGCCGCCGATGGCGCGGACGCCCGCGTCGGAGTGTTCGCCGGCGAGGGGATGACCCTGCTCGGGTACCAGTCGCCCGCCTCGGGCGGCCGGCCGGCCGGAGGACTCACGGACGCCATGCAGGCCGCGATCGGCAGGCAGAGCGACTTCCTGGCCTCGACCGTCTCGTTCCGGCTCGGCCTCACCGGGCCGGCGATCGGCGTCCAGACGGCCTGCTCGACGTCTCTCACCGCCGTGCACCTCGCGATCCAGGCGTTACGCGCCGGCGATGCCGACATGGCGCTGGCCGGCGCGGCGGCGATCAACCTGCCGCAGGACTCGCGGTACGTCCACCATCCCGAGTCCGTGCTCTCCCCAACCGGGATGTGCCGGCCGTTCGACGCCGGGGCGGACGGCACCGTCCCGGGAAACGGGGTCGGCGTCGTCCTGCTCAAGCCCCTCGCGGCGGCGATCGAGGACGGAGATCCCGTACTCGCGGTGATCTCCGGCACGGCCGTCAACAACGACGGCCGGCGCAAGGCGGGTTTCACCGCCCCGAGCGTGCAGGGCCAGGTGGACGTCGTCCGCACCGCGCTGCGACGTGCCGGCCTCCGCGGCGACGACCTCGGCTATGTCGAGGCGCACGGCACGGGCACCCCGGTCGGCGACCCCATCGAGTTCGAGGCTCTCAGCCGGGCACTGCGCTCGGACTCGGGACGTGTGGGCTTCTGCGCGCTCGGATCGGTCAAATCGAGCGTCGGCCATCTCGACACGTGCTCGGGCATCGCCGGCCTGATCAAGGTGGTGCTGATGCTCGGGCACCGCGAACTGGTGCCCACGCCCAACCTCTCAACGCCCCATCCGGCGCTGAACCTGGGAAGCAGCCCCTTGACCCTGGCCGCCTCGCCGCGGCCGGTGCCCTGGACGCCCGAAGGCTCGCAGCCGCTGCGTGCCGGGGTGAACTCGCTCGGCGTGGGCGGCACCAACGCCTTCGTGGTCGTGGAGGAGCCGCCCGCGCGCGTCCTCTCCACGTCAGGTGAGCGTTCCTACCCGGTGCCGCTGTCAGGGCGTACCGAGGAGGCGGTCCGCCGGACGGCGGCCCGGATCGCGGACTGGCTGCTCCGGCATCCGGACGTGACCGTGCCCGACGTGGTGGCCTCGCTGGCACGCCGTCCCGCCTTCGAGGTACGCGCCGCCGTGGTCGCCGCGTCCGTGGCGGAACTCGTGCCTTCCCTACGCGCCTGCCAGGTCCCGGCAGCCGGTTCCGCGCCGCCGCGGGACGGCTCGCTGGCCTTCGTCTTCTCGGGACAGGGCAACGCCCACCACGGCATGGCGCGTGACCTCCACGCGTCGTTGCCGGTGTTCCGGAGCGTGCTCGACGAGTGCGAGCAGGCCCACCTGGAGCACACCGGCGTCAGCCTCTCGGACGCGCTGCTCGGCCGGCGGGGAACCGGCCCGCTTCCCAACGACCTCGCGCAACCGGCGTCGTTCGCCTTCCAGGTCGCGCTCGCCGCCCAGCTTCGCGACTGGGGCGTGGAGCCGGAGTACGTGTGCGGGCACAGCCTCGGCGAGATCTCCGCGCTGTGCGTGGGCGGCGCCCTTTCCGTCCGCGAGGGCGTGCTGCTGACCGCGCGGCGCGGCCGGCTGATGGAATCGTCCGTCGCGGAAGGCGGCATGCTGGCCGTACGCGGGGACGCGGCGCTGATCGGGCGTCTCGCCCGCGACAGCGGGCTGGAGATCGCGGCGCACAACGGAGCTCGTGAGTTCGTGCTCTCCGGCACCGTCACGGCGGTCCGGCGCTGCGAACGGCTCCTGACGGAGGCGGAACTGGACTGGCGCCGCCTGGAGGTGAACCGGGCGTTTCACTCGGCCCTGCTCGACCCCATGCTGGAGGAGTGGGAGCGTGCCGTCTCCGCCCGCACACTGTCGCCGCTCAGGGTGCCGCTGGTCTCGTCGGTCGACGGCGCGGTGCTGCCCGCCGGTGACGCACCCGATCCCCGCTACCTCGTACGACAGGCGCGGAACGCGGTGCGCTACGACCGGGCCGTGTCCTCGCTGCGGGACTCCGGATGCCGGTCGTTCCTGGAGATCGGCCCGAGAGACGAGCTCGCCGCTCTCGGGCGCCGGCTGACGCCGGACCTGGACTGGTCGTCGGCGCAGCGACGTGGGACGGAACCACTCAAGGCGCTCGCGCTCGCCGTGGGCGAGCTGTACGTGGCGGGACGCCCGGTGGCGTGGAGCCGGGTCGCCGCGGAAGGCCGGCGTGCCGCCCTGCCGGGCCATCCCTTTCAGCGCACGGACATCCCCTACACCGGGCACGAGGAGAAGGTAGCTGTGAACGGTCCTCTCACCATCATCCGGTCGCTGACGGCGGAGCGGCTCGGCCTCGCCCCCGGCGACGTCGACGTGGACGCCACCTTCGTGGCGCTGGGCGGCGACTCGTTGTCGATGGTCGCGCTGACCAGGCAGGTCGCCAGGGAGTTCGGGGTACGCGTGCCGCTGCGCGCCCTGTTCGACGAGGCCGACACGCCACGCAAGCTCGCCGACTCCGTGACCGGAGGCGTCGAGGTGGACGTCCCGCCGCCGCCCGCCCCCGGGAACGGGCCCGACGTCGCGGCGACCGAGCTCACCGATGTGTACGCGGCGCAGCTCAGGCTGGCCGAGGGCATGGTGGACAAGGTGACCGGGCTGATCGCACGGCAACTCGATGTGCTGGCCGCACGACCGGCGCCGCGGCCACCGGCTCAGGTCGTGCCCCCGGAGGCTCGGGCCGTGGCTCCGCCGCCCGCCGCGGCCGTCCCCGTCACGACCGCTCCCGCACCGTCGCGGCCGGACGCCGCCGCGACGGGAGCGTGCGACTTCAGCCTCTACTTCTTCGGCAACTATCCAGACCAGGACGCGAACGCCAGATATGCCCACATCGTGAGCGCCGCGGAGTACGCCGACCGCCACGACTTCCACGCCCTGTGGATTCCCGAGCGCCATTTCCACTCCTTCGGCGGCCTGTTCCCCAACCCGTCGGTGCTGGCAGCCGCGCTGGCGACCCGCACGTCAAAGGTCCGGCTCCACGCCGGCTCCGTCGTCCTGCCGCTCCACGACCCGATCCGGGTCGCCGAGGAGTGGTCCATGGTCGACAACCTCTCGCAGGGGCGCGCCGGCCTCTGCGTGGCCTCGGGGTGGCACGCGAACGACTTCGCGCTGGCGCCGGCGAGTTACGCCGACCGCCGTGACCTGATGGTCGAGCGGCTCGGCACCGTGCGGCGGCTCTGGGCGGGCGAGAAGATCTCCGTCACCTCCGGCACGGGGGAGAGCATCGAGGTGGGGCTGTTCCCGCGTCCGGTTCAGCCGCGGCCTCCGCTCTACGTCGCCGTGGTCGGCAACCCGGACAGTTACCGCCGGGCGGCCGAGAACGATCTGGGCATCGTCACCAACCTCATGTCACAGAGCGTCGACCAGCTCGCGGCGAACATCGCCCGCTACCGGGACGCGCGGGCCGAGCATGGTCTCGATCCGGCCGCCGGCCGCGTCGTCGTCCTGATGCACACCTATGTCGGCGACGACCTGGACCGGGTCCGCCGGGAAGCGGCCGGGCCGTTCCGCGAGTATCTCCGGGCTTCGCTGCATCTGCTCGGCGACCTCGCCGGCAGCCTGGGCATCGAAGGGGACGTCACCCAGGCCGACCAGGCGGACGTGGAATACCTGCTCGACGAGGCGTACGAGCGCTACTGCCGCGACCGTGCGCTGATCGGCACTCCGGAGAGCTGCCGCCCGATCGCCGACTCGCTGATCGCCGCCGGCGTGGACGAGATCGCCTGCTTCGTCGACTTCGGGCTGCCCGGCGAGCAGATGCTCGCGGGGCTGCCGGGGATTTCCACCCTCCGGGCGCGGGCCGCCGCGCCACCCGCGCGGAAAGAGGTGGAGCAGCGGGCGCAACCTCCCGCTCCGGCCTCCCCGGCGCAGCGGCGGCTGTGGATCGTCGAGCAGATGTATCCCGGCCGTCACGACTACTGGGAGCCGAAGGGAATCCTGCTGGAGGGCGCACTCGACGTCGAAGTGCTGCTCGACGCCCTGCGGCAGGTGATCGCCCGCCATCCGCAGCTACGCTCCCGGTTCCGGGAGGTCGACGGCCGGATTCAGCAGTCGTTCCACGCGCCGGGTCCGGTGCGGTGCCCTGTCGTGGACCTGACCGGCCACACCGTGGAACAGGCGCACGCCGAGCTGGCGCGGGAGCTGCGCGGGCGGAGGCCGGATCTGTCCGAGGGGCCGCTGGTCCTCGCCACCCTGGCCGTGCTCGGTGAGGGCCGCCACTTGTTGTTCCTGCTGGCGCACCACATGGTCTTCGACTCCTTCTCCACCGGAGTGTTCGCCCGGGACCTCGCGGCCTTCTATCGGGCCTGGCCCGGTCGGCCCGCGGATCTTCCCGCGCTTGCCGCCTCGGTGGCGGCCCGTCCCGAGCACACCCCCGGCGATCTCGCCTTCTGGACCGGGGAGCTGGCCGGTGCCGAGGTCCTCGCCCTTCCGACCGACCGCGCCGTCGCGGGCTCTCACGTGGTTCAGGGCGCATGTCTGACCCGCGAGTTCGGTGACCGGCTGGCCGCGGGCGTCGAGTCGTACGCCCGCGATCACGGGGCCACGACGTTCATGGTGATCCTGAGCGCGCTCGGCGCGGTCTTCGCGCGGATGGCCGGCCAGGAGGACTTCATGCTCGGCACGGCGGTGACCGACCGGCCGGAGGGCACCGAGCACCAGGTGGGCATGTTCATCAACACGTTGGCGCTGCGCATGGACGTGACGGGCGACCCGAGCTTCCCCCAGCTGGTACGGCGTGTCCGCGACCGGTGCGCACGCGCCTACGAGCACCAGAACGTCCCGTTCGACGACCTGGTGACCGCGCTCAACCCCGAGCGGGTCGCCGGCGCCAACCCCCTGTTCGACGTGATGATCGAGTACGAGAGGGCGACCGGTCTCGACTTCGACCCGCCGCGCGTGCGCGCCGAGATCGTGGACGCCCCGGCGGACCGGGCGCCGTTCGCCCTCACCTTCTACCTGACCAGGCACGAGACCGGACTGCGGTGCGCGGTCGAGTACGACTCGGCGCTGTTCGACGCGTCCACGGTGGCACGCGTCCTGGACTACACCCGTGAGGTGCTCGACCGGGCGCTGACCGACGGCACGGCGCCGCTGTCCGCGCTCACCCGGCTCACGGCGGCCGACCGCGACGCCCTGGAGGCCCGCCAGGCTCCGGCGAAGGCGCCCGAGCCGCCCTTGTGCCTGCACCACCTCGTCGAGGAGCAGGCCCGGCGCACCCCGGAGGCGACGGCGATCGTCGGCGACGAGGGACGGCTCACCTATCGGGAGCTCGACGAGGCCGCGAACGCCCTGGCCGGCGCCCTGGCGGAGCGGGGCCTCGGCCGGGGGGACCGGGCAGCCGTCCGCATGGCTCCGGGCGCGAATCTGATCATCACGCTTCTCGCCGTGCTCAAGGCCGGCGCCGCGTACGTCCCGCTGGACGTCTCACTGCCGAAGAGCCGCATCGACTTCTGCCTGGAGGACAGCAAGGCGGCTCTGCTGGTCGTGGACGAAGGCTTCGCCGGTTCTCCATGGGAGCCGACGTTCGTGGTCGACGACACCGTCCGCACCTCGTTCGCCGCGGAACCGCCGCGGGTGCCCAGCACGCCGGAGGACATCGCCTACTGCGTCTACACCTCCGGCTCCACCGGCAGGCCGAAGGCGGTGCAGGTGCCACACCGCGGCCCGGTGAACCTGGCGCGCTGGCAACTGCGCAACCATTCGCCGCTGCGCACCCTGCAATGGACCTCCGTCGCCTTCGACGTCAGCGTGCAGGAGATCTTCGGGACCCTCGCCTCCGGGGCGGCACTGGTCGTCGTGCCGGAAGGCGTGCGCGGCGACGCGCAGGCGCTGGGCGCCGCTCTGAACCGGCACGACGTGCAGCGGCTCCACCTGCCCTGCACGGCCCTGAAGCACCTGGCCGAGTGCGATCTGAAGGCGCCGTCCCTGCGCGAGGTCCTCAGCGCGGGCGAACCGCTCACCGTCACCGCCGCGCTGAGACGGTTCCTCGACGCGCATCCGGACGTCCGGCTGTTCAACCAGTACGGCCCGACCGAGACCTCCGTGATCGTCACCAGTCACGAGGTCACCGACCTCGACAGCCCGCTCGTGCCGATCGGCCGGCCCATCGACAACGTGCGCGTCCAGGTCATGGACGGCAACGGGCAGGAGGTGCCGATCGGCGCGATCGGCGAGCTGTACGTCGGCGGGGTGGCCGTCGCCCACGGGTACCTCGACGATCTCGCCCTCACGAAGAGGCGCTTCCTGTCCGGCGCCGAAGGGCCGGTCTACCGCACGGGCGACCTCGTACGGTGGCGTGCCGACGGCGATCTGGAGTTCCACGGCCGTCAGGACCAGCAGGTGAAGATCCGCGGCCACCGGGTCGAGCCCGGGGAGACCGAATGGGCGCTCGGGCGGCTGGCCGAGGTCCAGAACTGCGCGGTGCTCGTACGCCCCGACGCCTCCGGCGATCCGCAGCTGGTCGCCTACGTGGTGATCGAGCCCGGGACGTTCTCGCAGGAGCGGCCGTGGAACGTCGAGCTGCGCGACAGCCTGCGCGCGCTGCTGCCGTCGTATCTCGTGCCGGACAAGTGGATACGCGTGGACGAGCTGCCGATGAACGCCAACAGGAAGTTGTCCTCCGCCGACCTCCCCGACCCTGTGGAGGAGGACGGGGCAGCCGACGGGGACAAGCCCGTCACCGCCGTGGAGGAGGCGCTGCACGAGATCTGGTGCGCCGAGCTGGAACTCCGCGCGATGCCGGTGACCCGGTCCTTCTTCGACGCCGGGGGCAACTCGCTGAAGGCGCTGCGGGTCATCACGTTGATGCGGGAGCGGTTCGGCTACCAGTATCCGCTGGCCGACTTCATGGCCGAGCCGGACATCCGATCGGTGGCCGGCCGCCTGGAGGTGGCGAATGACGTCGCCGCCGTCCACTGACAGCCCACCTCGTGAGGCGCGGAGCAGGGCGTTCATACCGTCGCTCACCCTGTCGGGCTTCACCGTCTCGCTCATCAACATCCTGCCGGTCCCGCTGCTGCCGAGCCTGCCGGAGATGCTGGGCACCACGCCGGCGTCCGTGTACTGGACGGTGACGGCGACGTTGCTGGTCGCCGCCGTGTCCACGCCGATCTGCGGGCGCCTGGGCGACATGCTGGGCAAACGCCGGGTGCTGCTGTACTGCCTGGGCCTGATGGTCGTCGGCTCGGTGATCTGCGGCTGCGCCGGCTCCGCGGCGACGCTGATCGGCGGACGCGCCCTGCAGGGCTGCGCGGCGGGGGCGCTGCCTCTCGGGCTGAGCATCATGCGGGACCAGCTTCCGGCGCGGCGGCTCGGGCGGGGGCTCGCCGCCATGAGCGCCTCGGTCGGGCTCGGCGGGACCGTCGGGTTCCCGCTGGCGGCGTTCATCTCCGAGCACGCGGACTGGCATGCGCTGTTCTGGCTGGTGGTCGCCTTGGGCGTGGTCCAGGTGTCGCTGGTCGCGTTCTTCGTGCCCGAGAGCGGCATCCGGCACGGCGGGCGTTTCGACTGGATCGGCGCCACCTCGTTGTCGGCCGGGCTGGTGTGCGTTCTCGTGGCCCTGTCGAAGGGCCACGACTGGGGGTGGACGAGCCCCGCCATCCTGGGCGCCGCCGTCGTGGGCACGGTCGTCATCGCCTGCTGGGCGCGGTACGAGTCACGCGTCGGCCAGCCGCTCGTCAACCTGCGCACGCTGCGCGCTCTGCCGATGCTCCTGACCAACGTGGTCACGTTGCTGGTCGGCTTCGCGATGTTCGTGCTGTCCCTCGTGGTGCCCCAGATGTTGCAGGCGCCGCCGGGTACGGGGTACGGCGCGGCGTGGTCCATGGTCGAGGCGGGGCTCGCGCTCGCTCCGGCCGGGATCGCGATGGTGGCCGTCGCCCCGGTGTCCACGCGGATCGTCGTCAGGCTGCGGAGCAGGGGCGTGCTCCTGCTCGGTTGCGGAGTCATCGGCACCGGCTACGCGCTGATCATCCCGCTGTCGGGATCGTCCTGGATCGTTCTCGCCCCTGCCGTCGTCGGCGTCGGGCTGGGCCTGGCGTTCTTCGCCATGCCCGCCATCATCGCCGCGACCGCCCCCGCTGCCGAGACAGCCGCGGCCAACGGGTTCAACACCCTCGTCCGGCAGCTCGGCGCCGCGCTCTCCAGCGCGTTGACGAGTGCCGTCTTCGCCAACTACAACGTCCGAGTCCCGGTGGGCGGCGTCGTGCACCTATACCCGTCGCGTACCGGCCTGACGATCGCCCTGCTGGCCGCCTGCGCCGCCTGCGCCGTGGCCGCGGTGGTCACGACCTGCATTCCGAGGGATGTGTCATGAACGACCGGCTCCAAGACCCGCGGGGGACGCTCATCTTCGACGGCGACTGCGGCTTCTGCACCTCGGTGGTGCGGCTGCTGTCGCGGTACGTCGCACCCGGCGTCGACTACCGTCCCTGGCAGCGCGAGGACCTCGACGCGCTGGCGCTCACGATCGAGCAGGTGACGCGCGAGGTGTGGTGGCTGCACCCGGCCGAGACCCGCGCCGGGGGCGCGCGGGCGTTCGCCAGAGTCCTGCGGCACGGACGTCGGCCGTGGCCGATCGCCGGACGGCTGATGGAGCTGCGGCCGATCGCCGCTCCGGCCGCTCTCGTCTATCGCTGGATCGCGCGCAACAGGAGCAGGCTGCCCGGCGGCACCCCCGCCTGCCGGTTGTAAGACCGTCGCCCCTCTTCGTGAGGGGGCGGGAGTTGCCTTCGTTCTGCCGATGGAACTACCCATCGAATCGTCCGGTGCTGCCTAAAGTGTTCATCGATGAAGCCGCCCTGCATTTGGACGAAGTGACCCATGGAAAACGAACGGCAGCAGGCATTGTCGAGGATATTCGCGGACGTGCTGGAGGTGGCCGAGGTCGGAGCGGACGACAACTTCTTCGACCTCGGCGGAAACTCCCTCATGGCCATGAAGATCGTCAATCGGGTGCGTGACGAACTCGACGGGAAAGTGACGGCCCGCCTCTTCTACCGGTGGCCGACGATTGCCGGGCTCGACCAGAACGTGGAATTCGGGGTGGCGCCCGGCGGCCCGATGACACGTTATCCGGAATAGGAGCGCGGCATGACGCGTATATCGATCATCAAGCATGAGCGTTCGTCCGCTCCTGAAACTCGGCTCTTCTGTTTTCCGCACATCGCGGGCGGCCCGGCCATGTTCACGAGCTGGGCCGAGGCGTTGCCGCCGGAGATCGAGCTGTGCGTGCCTCTGCTCCCCGGCAGGGAGCGGAGTTTCGGCCGGGCGCCGTTCACCGACATCGAGGACCTGTGCGCGGCGCTGCACGAGGCGGTCGGCCCTGCCATGGACATTCCGTCGGTCTTCTTCGGCGACTGTCTCGGCGCGCTGGTGGCCTTCCGGCTCGCACAGCGGCTCCAAGCCGCCGGGGAGACCGGCCCGCGCATGTTGATCGTGCAGGGTGTGGGCGCGCCCCAGACACTCGCGGAGACGGAAATGGGATATCCGCCGTCCGACGCGGCCACCGGTGAGCTGGTGGACTACCTGAAGCGGGCCGGCGACACCGATTCCGCGTTGCTGGACGACCCGGACTGGGTGGAGATCCTGGAGCCGGCGCTCCGCGGGGATCTGGCCATCGCGGAGAGCTTCCGTCACCACGCCGCCCCGCTGCTGACCGTACCGATCTCCGTCGTCGTACGTGACCACGCCAGAGCGACGATCGCCGACTTCTCCCTGTGGGCCGGCCTGACCGACTCGGAGTTCACCCTGCGCGTGCTGCCTCCCGGACCCCGGGAATGGGAGCGGACCGCCGCGGCGGTGGGTCGCCAGATTTCCCGGACGAGCTAGTCGAAGGGCTGTCCAGTGCATCATCGAGTGCGGGCCGTGGGCCTGATCATGGCCTTGACCTCCGCCTGTTGCTTCGGCTTCGCCGGGGTCGCGGCGAAGGCCCTCGGTCATGTCGGCCTGGGATCGCTGCAGGCGGTGTGGATTCGGCTGCTCATAGGTTCCTGCCTGCTCGTGCCGTTCGTGCTCCTGCGGCGGCGGGACGCTCTGCGCGTCCCCCGGTCGGTGCTGCCGGCCATGGCCGCGTACGGTCTGCTGGCGGTGGCCGGCGCGCAGGGCATGTTCTTCGCCGCGCTTTCCCGGATACCGGTGGGCATCGCCCTTCTGATCGTCTATCTGGCGCCCGTCCTCGTCCTGCTCTGGGTGCGCGTCATGTGGCGGCGGAGGATCTCCTCGCACGCCGTTCTCGGCGCCGTTCTGGTGACGATGGGACTGGCGTCGGTCGTGCAGGTGCGGGCGGGTGCGGGACTCGACCCGCTCGGCCTCTTGTTTGCTCTGTCCGCCGCCTGCTGTCTTGCCACGTATTTCCTGCTCAGTGAATCGCTGGCCGGAGTCGACGTGCTCGGCCTGCTGGTCTGGGGGCTCGGTGGCGGCGCCCTCGTCCTGACCCCCGTGGCCGCGCCATGGAACATCCGCTGGGCGGCATTCCTGGAGGACGTGCCGGTCGGCGGCTGGCAGGTGCCCGTTGTCGGCGTGCTCGCGTGGCTGGTGCTGGTGAGCACGATCGCGGCCTACCTCACGGGCATGGGCGCGGTCAGGCGCCTGTCCTCCCCGCTGGCCAGCGTTCTCGCCAGCCTTGAGGTCCTGGTGGCGGCCGTGGTGGCACTGATAGCGCTGGACGAGCGGCTGTCGTTCGTGCAGTGGTGCGGCATGTTTCTCGTGCTCGCCGGTTCGTTCCTGTCCAACCGGGCCGCGAAAGAAGGTGGGGGGAAGCCGGGGCGGAGCCGTCCGGACGATGCCGAAGGGCCGCGTGCGGTCGTGGACGCCGGCCCGGTCGCACGCCCGGCGGCACCCGGCCGTCACGCCGTCACCGTCTCCCGTACCGGCTTCGACGACCCCGCGCAGCGCCTTGTCACGGAGCTTCAGCCGCGCCTCCTGCACCCGACGCGGCAGCACGGCGACCACTGACCTCTCGTCCGCGCGACACCGTCCTCCAGGCTGCCGCCCCGACTATGTAACGGAATGGAGTCATATGCGTACCATCGGTCTTATTGGTGGGCTGAGCTGGGAGTCCACTGCGATCTACTACCAGATCATCAACCAGGAGGTCCGTGCCAGGCTGGGCGGAACCCACTCCGCGCGCAGTCTCATCTGGTCCTTCGAGTTCAGCAGCTGCGAGGAGCTCATCTTCGCCGGACGCTGGGACGAGGTCGGCGCCCTGCTCGGCGACGCCGGGCGGAAGCTGGAGGGCCTGGGCGCCGACACGCTGCTCATCTGCAGCAACACCTTCCATCGTGTCGCCGGGCAGGTCGCGCGGTCGGTGACCGTCCCGGTGCTGCACATCGCGGACGCCGTGGGCACGGAGGTCCGCAACCGGGGAATGCGGAAGATCGGCCTCCTGGGCACCCGCTTCACCATGGAGGGGTCGTTCTACCGGGACCGCCTGGCCGCCAACGGCTTCGAGGTGGTCGTGCCGGAGTACGAGCAGCGGCTGGTCGTCGAACGTGTGATCTTCGACGAGCTGGTCCGGGGGGTGCTCAAGGAATCCTCCAGGGAGGTCTTCGGGCAGATCGTCGCCGACCTCGCGGCGAGGGGCGCGGAGGGCGTCATCCTCGGCTGCACCGAGATCGAGCTGCTGATCAGCGAGAAGGACACCAGCATCCCGGTCTTCCCCAGCGCCCGCTTGCACGCGGAGGCGGCCGTGGACTTCGCCCTGCACGCGGCCCGATTCGACGGCGCGTCAGCCGCTTGACGCACGGAAGGCAGGAGGTGGCTCGGATGAGCAGTCGCGAGGAGTCCGCGATCGTCGTGTCGACCGGGGACGCCCTGGTCTCCCGGTCCCGGTCCTGGGCTCCGGGCCGGCCCTTCCCGGTGCTGGACGGACCGGGTGTGGAGCGCTACCGGAGCGTGCTCCTGCGTCGCGGACGCCCGGAGTGGCCGGCGATCGACGGCAGCCCGCGGGACGGCGTCGTGTTGTCCGTGGGCGGCGAGGAGAGCGAGGCGGCGGCGGTCCTGCTGGCCAGGGCGACGGACAGGCCGCATGCCCACCTCGGCCTGAGTGAGCTCGCCGGGGCGATCGGCCGCCACGCGGACGAGCCGATCGCGCTGGTCGGCCTCGTCGACGACTTCGCCGCCCTGGGGGACTGGCCCGGCTTTCTGGCGCCGCGCCTCGGTGTCGTGACCGCCAGAGACGCCTCCTCGCTCAGTTGCCTGGTGTACCGGACGCTCACCCTTCATGCCCTGGGCCAGGCGCGCGACTTCACGATCCTGCATCCGGAGGACGAGGAGGCCGACAGCGCCGACGCGGTCGCGTGGGACGAACTCCTCTCGCTGAAGGACGAGCCGGTGCGTCTTCTGGCGATGCGCACCCATGGCATGGAGTGCGGCGCGAACCTGCCTGACGCCATCCTGTGCGGCAGATCCGACTACCTGGGGAAACCCCTTCCCGTGTTGAACGGGGAGCACCGCGCCGTGTCATGTCTCAGAGGAGCCGGTTGTTACCGCAAGGACCTCAAGGACGAGCAGCGCCTCCCCGTCGCCGACCTCGACGCCAGCGTGGTCCTCGCGCAGAGCTGCATGTCGGTGGCGGTCGGCAACAACGTCTTCCCCGGCGATGTCGGGTTCGGCGTGGGCTTCATGGCCGGCACGGCGGTCGCGGTCATCGGCACGATCGGCAAGCACCTCGACGACGCCGGCTTCATGCACGAGATGCGAGCCGGCCTGGCCGCCGGAGGCTCGCTGGGCCACGTTCTTGAGCAGGTCAACGAGCAGGCCATGCTCGTGGGAGGGGAGATGTCGCGGTTCGGGCTGCTGGGCGACCCCACGCTCGTGCTGATCCCCGACGCCGCGCCGGAGCCTCGTCGGCGGCCGGCCCTTCCGGACGAGCGCGACAACCGGGGGCTGGACGAGCTGGCCTACCTCAACGCGGAGGTCATCCCCCGGCTGCTGCGGCTGCGCTGGCTCGACGTCGAGGTTCCGGAGGGAAGGCTCGCCGAGCTGCGCAGCGGGATCAAGGCCGCGGCCGGTGGCTGGCGTGCCGCTCCTCCGGAGACGGAGCTGGCCGCGGTGGCCGGGCAACTGGCGGCGGTTCAGGCCGAGGTCGTGACGTCGTTGATCCAGCAGATCCATTCCTCTTGGTGGCATTTCACGCAAACCGCTCTGCCTGCCTTCGGCAAGGTGAGCGACGAGCCCCAGCGCTGTCCGAAGTGCAAGCTGGACAGCGCCTTCCTGGCCACGTTCGCGCATCGGATCGAGCCCGAGCTGAGGATCTCCACGGTCCAGTGCCGGCGTTGCGGAGATCTGTGGTGGTCCACTTCCGGTGCCACTGCCGCCGTGGAGGCCGAGCACGTCGCCTGGCTCAGGCCCGACCGGCCTTGCGAGCTGACGGCCACCGTGTCCAACCACGCGGGGTCCAACCAGGCGGGCAGAAGGCTCGTGGGCACGGTGGGCTTCGCGATCTCGGCCGGGAAGTTCCTGCACCTGCCGGAGGGCTGGTCCGCGCCGTGCGACCTCGACCCCGGCGAGTCGCGGGACATCGCCTGGACCGTGACGGCCGCCTCCGAGGTCGTGCCGCACGAATACGAGGGCTGGTGTGTGCGGCTCTTCGACGGGGTCTACAGCGCGTCGACCATGCAGATGGAAGTGCTGCCGTAATCCGGACGCCGGAGGAAGGAGCAGGATGGCTCGCGGTTCTCGGCGCTGGGGGGTCCTCGGCGTTCTGTGCCTGTGCGTATGGATTCTCGTCATGGACAACACCGTGCTCAACCTGGCGGTGCCCGTGCTCATGGGCGACCTCGGCGCGGGGCCGGACGACGTCCAGTGGATCATCAACGCCTACGCCCTGGCCTTCGCCGGAATGCTGCTCACCTCCGGAAGCCTGTCCGACAGGTACGGGCGCAGGCGGTTCCTCATCCTCGGCCTGGTCGTGTTCGGCGGCGCCTCACTGGTCGCGTCACTGTCGGCCGAGCCCTGGCACCTGATCGTCGCGCGGGCCTTCATGGGGCTGGGCGGTGCGATGCTGATGCCGAGCACCCTGTCCATCCTGGTCAACGTCTTCGACGCCGGGGAACGCCGCAAGGCGTTCGCGGCGTGGAGCGCGGCGGCCATGATGGGGCTCGTCGTCGGGCCGCTGGTCGGCGGGTTCGTGCTGGAACACGCGCCCTGGGGCATGATCTTCCTGCTCAACCTGCCCGTCGCCGGGCTGGTCATCGCCGTTGCGGTCCGGCTCGTACCCGAGTCCAAGGGGCCCGCCCGCCGGCTCGACCCGGTCGGCGTCCTGTCATCGGCCCTGGGGATGACCGCCCTGATCTACGTGGTCATCTCGCTGCCGCGCGAGGGATGGGCGGCGCCGCGCTCACTCGTGGCGGCGCTGCTCGCCGTCGCCTCGCTGTCGGCGTTCATCTGGTGGGAGCGGCGCACGGATCATCCGATGCTCCCGCTGTCGCTGTTCCGCGACCGGCGCTTCAGCGGCGCGTCGCTCACGATCGTCCTGGTGGTCTTCGGCTCGGGCGCTCTGCTGCTCGTCCTCGCGCAGTACCTGCAGTTCGTACGGGGGATCAGCCCGGTCGCCGCCGGGCTGGACCTGCTGCCCTACGTCGTCGCGTCCGTGCTCGGCAACGTGGCGAGCGGGGCGCTGGGCAAGAGGATCAGCAACCAGTCCCTCATCGCCACGGGGTTCGCCGGGGCGGCGGCGGGATTCGTCCTGCTGGCGTTCATCGACAGCGGCGCGGACGGGGGCCTGCTCCCCGCCGGCCTGGTGATCATGGGGGTCGGTGCGGGGCTGGCGAGCCCGGCCGCGTACACCTTGCTGATGGGGGTCGTGCCGGAGGAGCACGCCGGGGTCGGATCGGCTCTCAACGACACCGTTCAGCAACTGGGGATGGCCCTGAGCGTGGCGGTGCTGGGAAGCGTGATGGCCTGGAAATACACGTCCTCGATGCCGGCGGGTGCCCCGGCGGCGGCGAGGGAGTCCATCGCCGGCGCCCTGGACACGGGCGATGCCACGCTGGTCGCGGCGGCCAAGTCCGCGTTCCTGTCCGGGATGTCGCTCACCCTGGTGATCGGCGCCGCCTGTTGCGTGGTCGCGATGATCTCGGCGATGAGCGTGCTCAGATCTCCCTCCGCCGTGCCGATGCCTGATCCCGAGACCGGAGTCGTGCGGGCCCCGTAGCAGCCTTTTCTCGTCCGATCCACCTTTTTACTCTGACGAACGGAGCTGGAAATGAACGAGGGCGCGATTCAGACCTTTGGTGGTTTGTTCGAGGGTGTGGCTGGGCGTTTTGGTGGTGAGGTGGCGTTGGTGGTGGGGGAGGTGGAGTTGTCGTATGGGGAGTTGAATGGGTGGGCTAATCGGTTGGCTCGGGTTTTGGTGGGTCGGGGTGTGGGGCCGGGGTGTGTGGTGGCGGTGGTGTTGCCGCGGTCGGTGGAGTTTGTGGTTGCGGTTTTGGCGGTGGTGAAGGCGGGGGGTGCTTTTTTGCCGGTGGATCCGTCGTATCCGGTGGAGCGGGTGGAGTTTATGGTGGCGGATTCGGGGGCGGGGTTGGTTATTCGGGATTTGGCTGATTTTCCGGTGGGGGGTTGTTCGTCGGCTGATTTGGTGGTGGGGGAGCGGTTGGGGGTTTTGGGGGTGGATGATCCGGCGTATGTGATTTATACGTCGGGGTCGACGGGGCGGCCTAAGGGTGTGGTGGTGTCGCATGCGGGTGCGGTGAATTTGGCTGCGGTGCAGGTGGCGCGGTTTGGTGTGGGGCCGGGGTGTCGGGTGTTGCAGTTTGCTTCGCCGAGTTTTGATGCGTCGGTGTTTGAGTTGTTGTGGGCTTTTGGTGGGGGTGGGGCGTTGGTGGTGTGTCCGGTGGGTGTGTTTGGTGGGGAGGAGTTGGGCCGGTTTTTGGTGGAGCAGCGGGTGAGTCATGGGTTGATTCCGCCGGCGGCGTTGGTGACGGTGCCGGAGATGGAGTTGACGGATTTGCGGGTGTTGGTGGTGGGTGGTGAGGCGTGGGGTGGTGATTTGTTGCGGCGTTGGGTGGGTGGTCGTGCGTTGTTCAATGCGTATGGGCCGACGGAGACGTCGGTGGTGGCGACGTTGAGTGGGGTTTTGGGGGTGGTGGAGGGTGTGCCGCCGATGGGGCGGCCTTTGGAGAATTTGCGGGCGTTTGTGTTGGATGAGTGGTTGCGGCCGGTGCCGGTGGGTGTGGCGGGGGAGTTGTATGTGGCTGGGGTGGGTTTGGCGTTGGGGTATGTGAATCGGCCGGGGTTGACGGCGGAGCGGTTTGTGGCGTGTCCGTTTGTTTCGGGTGAGCGGATGTATCGCACGGGTGATGTGGTGCGGTGGCGGGTGGATGGGGATTTGGAGTTTGTTGGTCGGGTGGATGACCAGGTGAAGGTTCGTGGGGTGCGGATCGAGCTTGGTGAGGTGGAGGCGGTGGTGGCTGGGTTGCCGGGGGTGGCGCAGGTGGCGGTGGTGGTGCGTGAGGATCGGGTGGGGGATCGGCGGTTGGTGGCGTATGTGGTGCCGCGTGCCGGTGTGGGGCTGGATGGGGGGTGGGTGCGTCGGGGGGCGGCTGAGGGGTTGCCGAAGGCGATGGTGCCGTCGGCGGTGGTGGTTTTGGATCGGTTGCCGGTGACGGTGAACGGGAAGGTCGATCGGCGGGCGTTGCCGGTTCCGGATTATCGGGTGTCGGGGCGTGGGCCGGGGAGTGAGCGGGAGGAGTTGTTGTGTGGGTTGTTCGCCGAGGTGCTCGGGTTGGAGCGGGTCGGCGTCGACGACGACTTCTTCGACCTCGGTGGAGACTCACTCCTGGCCACGAGGCTGATCAGCCGCGTACGCGCCGAGCTGGGCACGGCGCTTTCCGTCAGAGCCGTCTTCGACCGGCCCACCGCCGCCGAACTGGCCCGAGGGCTCGCGCCTGACGCGACCTCGGGGCCCGTGCTGGCCCCGACCTCGCGTGCCGGGGCCGTGCCGCTGTCGTTCGCCCAGCAGCGGCTCTGGTTCCTGCACCGTCTGGAGACGGACGCCGCGACGTACAACGTGCCGATCGCGCTGCGGATGAAGGGGCGGCTGGACGTGGGCGCGCTGGATGCGGCGTTGCGTGACGTCGTGGCCCGGCACGAGAGCCTTCGGACGATCTTCCCCGATCTCGACGGCGTCCCGGCCCAGCGGATCCTGAGCCCGGCCGAAGCCGGCCCGCGACTGGCCGAGGTCGCGGTGGAGGAGGCGTCGCTGGCCGAGGCGCTCAGGCGGGCGGCGACGCGCGGGTTCGACCTGTCGGCCGAGCCGCCGCTGCGCGCGTCCCTCTTCACGGTGTCCCCTGACGATCACGTGCTGTTGCTCGTCCTTCACCACATCGCCTGCGACGGCTGGTCGGTGGCTCCCCTCGTCCAGGACCTGTCCCACGCCTACGTCGCGCGCCGCCGCGGCGGCGACCCCGGCCAGGCGCCCCTGCCCGTGCAGTATGCCGACTACGCGCAGTGGCAGCACGAGCTGCTCGGCGGCGAGGACGACCCCGGCAGCCTGATCAGCAGGCAGCGGGAGTACTGGGCCGGCAAGCTGGCCGGCCTTCCCGAGGAGCTGACGCTCCCCGCTGATCGGCTCCGGCCGGAAGGCTCCGGCGGCCGAGGCGACGTGATCCGGTTCGAGTGCGACGTCTCGGTGCATGCCGGCCTGCTGCGCCTGGCCAGGCAGAGCCGCGCCACGGTCTTCATGGTGGTGCACGCCGCCCTGTCGGCGCTGCTCACCCGGATGGGCGCGGGCACCGACGTCCCGGTGGGCACGGTGATCGCCGGCCGCACCGACGAGGCGCTGAACGATCTGGTCGGGTTCTTCGTCAACACCCTGGTGCTGCGCGTGGACACCGGCGGCGATCCCAGCTTCAGGGAGCTGGTGGCCCGGACGCGCGAGGTGGACCTGGAGGCCTACGCCCACCAGGACCTTCCGTTCGAGTATCTGGTGGAGATGCTCAACCCCGCGCGCGTGCTGGGACGGCATCCGCTCTTCCAGGTGATGCTGGCCTTCCAGAACAACGCCGCACCCCGTTCGAACCTGGACGGGCTCGCCGTCGAGACGGAAGTCCTCCCCACGGGCACCACCAAGTTCGACCTGTCGATGGAGGTGGCCGAACGGTTCGACGACGGCGGCCGGCCGGCGGGCCTGCACGGCACGCTGGAATACGCCGCCGACCTGTTCGGCAGGCCCGCGGCGGACATGCTCCTCGCGCGGTTCTTGCGGGTCCTGGCGCAGGTGGCGGACGCCCCCGACACGCCGATGAGCCGGCTCGACGTGCTGGACGCCGACGAATGGCGCCGCCTCGTGACCGATCAGCACGAGAACGAGCTCGCCGTTTCCGAGCAGACCATTGGTGGTTTGTTCGAGGGTGTGGCTGGGCGTTTTGGTGGTGAGGTGGCGTTGGTGGTGGGGGAGGTGGAGTTGTCGTATGGGGAGTTGAATGGGTGGGCTAATCGGTTGGCTCGGGTTTTGGTGGGTCGGGGTGTGGGGCCGGGGTGTGTGGTGGCGGTGGTGTTGCCGCGGTCGGTGGAGTTTGTGGTTGCGGTTTTGGCGGTGGTGAAGGCGGGGGGTGCTTTTTTGCCGGTGGATCCGTCGTATCCGGTGGAGCGGGTGGAGTTTATGGTGGCGGATTCGGGGGCGGGGTTGGTTATTCGGGATTTGGCTGATTTTCCGGTGGGGGGTTGTTCGTCGGCTGATTTGGTGGTGGGGGAGCGGTTGGGGGTTTTGGGGGTGGATGATCCGGCGTATGTGATTTATACGTCGGGGTCGACGGGGCGGCCTAAGGGTGTGGTGGTGTCGCATGCGGGTGCGGTGAATTTGGCTGCGGTGCAGGTGGCGCGGTTTGGTGTGGGGCCGGGGTGTCGGGTGTTGCAGTTTGCTTCGCCGAGTTTTGATGCGTCGGTGTTTGAGTTGTTGTGGGCTTTTGGTGGGGGTGGGGCGTTGGTGGTGTGTCCGGTGGGTGTGTTTGGTGGGGAGGAGTTGGGCCGGTTTTTGGTGGAGCAGCGGGTGAGTCATGGGTTGATTCCGCCGGCGGCGTTGGTGACGGTGCCGGAGATGGAGTTGACGGATTTGCGGGTGTTGGTGGTGGGTGGTGAGGCGTGGGGTGGTGATTTGTTGCGGCGTTGGGTGGGTGGTCGTGCGTTGTTCAATGCGTATGGGCCGACGGAGACGTCGGTGGTGGCGACGTTGAGTGGGGTTTTGGGGGTGGTGGAGGGTGTGCCGCCGATGGGGCGGCCTTTGGAGAATTTGCGGGCGTTTGTGTTGGATGAGTGGTTGCGGCCGGTGCCGGTGGGTGTGGCGGGGGAGTTGTATGTGGCTGGGGTGGGTTTGGCGTTGGGGTATGTGAATCGGCCGGGGTTGACGGCGGAGCGGTTTGTGGCGTGTCCGTTTGTTTCGGGTGAGCGGATGTATCGCACGGGTGATGTGGTGCGGTGGCGGGTGGATGGGGATTTGGAGTTTGTTGGTCGGGTGGATGACCAGGTGAAGGTTCGTGGGGTGCGGATCGAGCTTGGTGAGGTGGAGGCGGTGGTGGCTGGGTTGCCGGGGGTGGCGCAGGTGGCGGTGGTGGTGCGTGAGGATCGGGTGGGGGATCGGCGGTTGGTGGCGTATGTGGTGCCGCGTGCCGGTGTGGGGCTGGATGGGGGGTGGGTGCGTCGGGGGGCGGCTGAGGGGTTGCCGAAGGCGATGGTGCCGTCGGCGGTGGTGGTTTTGGATCGGTTGCCGGTGACGGTGAACGGGAAGGTCGATCGGCGGGCGTTGCCGGTTCCGGATTATCGGGTGTCGGGGCGTGGGCCGGGGAGTGAGCGGGAGGAGTTGTTGTGTGGGTTGTTCGCCGAGGTGCTCGGGTTGGAGCGGGTCGGCGTCGACGACAACTTCTTCGACCTCGGCGGCGATTCCATCATCGCGATCCAGCTGCTGGCCAGGATCAAGAAGGAAGGGCTGACGTTCAGTCCGCGGCAGTTGCTGCAACAGCAGACGGTGAGAGGGCTCGTCTCCCTCGTGGAGGACGCCGGCGAACCGTCGACGCCCTCCGCGGACGACGGGACGGGCCCCGTGACGCTCACGCCGATCATGCACTGGCTTCGCGATCTCGGCGGATCCGTCGACGAGTTCAGCCAGAGCGTCGTCGTGACCGTGCCGGCCGATCTCGATCTCGATCACCTGCGCGCCGCTGTGGGGCATGTCCGTAGACATCACGACGCGCTGCGACTGCAACTCTCGCAAGCCGGCGGCGCATGGTCACTCCGCGTGAATCCGCCGGACGGGCTTCCCGGCGAGTCCTGTGCCCGGCGGGTCGACGTGGCGGGACTCCCGGACGACGAGCTCGCGCGGACGATCACGGCACACCGGTCGGAAGCCGCCCGCCGCCTGGACGTCCGGGCCGGTGCCGTCGTCGAGATCGTCTGGTTCGCCGCGGGTCCGTCCCGCCCCGGCCGGTTGTTGATCATGGTCCACCACCTCGCGGTGGACGGGGTCTCGTGGCGCATCCTGCTCCCGGACCTGGCGGCCGCGTACGAGGCGGTGGGCGCCGGCCGGCCGGTGACCCTGCCACCCGTGGCCACCTCCTTCCGGCAGTGGGCCGAGAGGCTGCGCGCCGAGGCGGCGAGTCCGGCGCGGGAAGGGGAGCTGGAGCTCTGGCGCGACGTCCTGGAGACCGCCGACCCGCCGCTCGGCGGCGGTCACGACGTCGAGGCCGGCGCCACCGCGCGCCATCTGACACTGACCCTTTCCCCGGCGGCCACCCGCGACCTGCTGGCCAAGGTGCCCGCCGCCCTGGGGGGAAGGATCAACGAGGCACTGCTCACAGCACTCGCGCTCGCCGTCGGACACTGGCCCGAACGCTGCGCCGCCGGCTCGGCCGTCCTGATCGACGTCGAGGGGCACGGGCGCGAGGAGATCGTCCCGGATGTGGATCTGTCACGCACGGTCGGCTGGTTCACCAGCATGTTCCCCGTCCGGCTCGACCCTGGCCAGGTGGACTGGGAGGCGGTGCGCGCCGGCACGGCCGCGATGGGAACCGCCTTCGAGCGGGTCAAGGAGCAACTGCGGGCGATCCCCGACAACGGCATCGGGTTCGGCCTGCTGCGCCATCTGAACGAACGGACCTCATCGAGCCTGGCCGGCCGTCCACGGCCGCGGATCGGCTTCAACTATCTCGGGCGGATCACGCTCGGCGACGAGGAGGAGAGCTGGGCCCTCGCTCCGGGCACGCAGGCCATCCAGGGCACGCGCGCCGCGGACCTGCCCCTGCCCCACCAGGTCGAGGTGAACGCCATCACCCAGGACTCGGCCGACGGGCCGCGGCTGGTGGCGATCTGGACCTGGGCCGCGGAGGCGGTCTCGGAAGAGGCCGTCCGATCACTGGCCGAGCGCTGGTTCCAGGCGCTGCGGGGGCTCGTCGCACATGCGTCCGCCGCCGAGGAGACGGATGCGTGAGGGTATCGGCACGACAACGGAGGAAGCGTGATGACCAATCCCTTCGAGGACCACGGCCGCGAGTACGAGGCTCTCGTCAACGCCGCCGGACAACATTCCCTGTGGCCGGTGGACATCGAGGTGCCCGATGGCTGGACGGTCACGTTCGGGCCCGGCGGACGTGCCGAATGCCTGGAGTTCATCGAGAACAACTGGAGCGATGTGCGCCTCTTCAGGAGAGGTGCGGAATCGGCGGGGTGAGTCGGGCCACCCTGCGCTACACCCGTTCCTGGAAAGGTGAGGGTCTGGTGAATGATTCAACGATGTCGGACGTGCGCAACGGGCTGGCCTCGCTGCTCTACCGGACCGCGGGATCGCGGGCGACATGGGACGCGCCCTCCGTGGCGGCGGAGGTGGGTGCCGAGACAGTCGATATCGAGGCAGCCATCATGTGCCTGGAACAGCTCGGACTGCTCGTCCCTTCCACGCAGGCGACAACGGGATACATCATCGTAAATCCTGACGTGGCGCTCTCCCGGCTGCTCGACCTGGAGCGGAGCCTCGCGGCCAGCTACCACCGGCGGCTCGGTCATTTCCGCGAGGCGTTGCACATGCTGCTGCGGGACTTCTCGCCCGGCGAGCGGCACGGGAACGGCGTGAACGTCGAGTTGCTGCGAACCTCGACGGAGCTGAGCGAGTTCCTCGATCATCGATCCTCCCAGGTGAAGCAGCAGGAGCTGGCCATCCATCCCAGCGCGCCCGCGATCGACGCCACGAACGAGATGTTGTCGAGGACGGTGCGGGCCCTGTCCCGCGGCGTCAAGATGCGGGTCCTCTATTCCGATCATGTGGTGGCGCACCCCGTGATGCGTGACTACTGCATGGAGGCGATGCGTCACGGGGCGGACATCCGGGTCGGCGGTTATCTGCCGCTCGGCATGACCCTCATGGACGACGACCTGGCCCTGTTGCCCATCGACCCGCAGGACACCTCTCTCGGCGTCGTGGCCATCCACAGCATGGAGGTGGTCAGGTCCATGTACGCGGTGTTCGCATACCACTGGTCCGAGGCCGTCCCGATAGCGAACGTGCTGGATCACGCGGAATGCGTGGACAGAATCCTGTCCACCCAGGAAAGGGTGATCATCCGGATGCTCGCCATCGGCGCCAAGGACGAGGCGATCGCACGAAGGCTCAACGTATCGCCCAGGACGCTCAGCCGCGTGATCTCGACCCTGCTGGACCGCCTGGGCGTGGAGACCCGATTCCAGGCGGCCGTGAAGGTCACCAAGATGGGACTGCTGGCAAGAGAGCCCTTGGAGGGCACGTGGACCGAGCGGTCACGCCATGCGGCCTCGCGATCCGCCCGGGGCCCGCGTCCCCACCCCTCCGCGCAAGGCTTCGGCCCATGACGGCCGCGCCCCGGCCGGTGCGGGGCTCCGGGCCGGGCTGCATGGCCCGCGTCCCGATCAGTACGGCTCCGCAGTCCGAAAACTGTCGCCACCGCTTGCTAGTTTCTCGGTCCATGAGCCAGCGGACATGGACGATCGACGATCACCTTGAGGGCAAGCCCGACGCATCGGTAGCCCTGTACCACGAATTTGTCAGCCTGGTTGAGGCATGCGGGCCCTTCACGTACGCGGTGTCCAAGAGCATGATCACCGTCAAGGGCACACGTCGAGGATTCGCCGGAGCGAAGCCGGACATGCGGGGGCTCCGAGGGTACTTCGACATCCAGCGCACGATCGGCGACGACGCCCGCATCAGCAGCGTGTCCCCGTACACGAAGCGGTTGTACGTTCATACCTTCCGGATCTCTGATCTCGCCGAGCTTGATGAGGGGTTCGCCGGCTGGCTCCGCGAGGCGTACGAAGTTGGGCAAGGCGGACATCTGGGAGGCCTGGTCGCCAGCTGATCGTCGGGCACCCCACTTCTCGTTCGACGGCGGCGCTCGTGTTGCCGCAGCCGTCCCGGAGCCCACGGTGGGAAAGTCGGCAGTGCGTGTTCCGTCGCTCGCTCGTACCGTGTAGTCATGACTGGACGGCTGGTGGTCGTCATCGGTTTCGACGGCATCGAGCTCGTTGACGTCGCGTGCGTGACGACCGGTTTCGACTACGCCAACCGGCAGGGCGCCGACCCGGCGTACCGGGTCGTGTTCGCGACTCCGATGGGCCGGCCCGTGCGGTGCGACTCCGGGCTGGAGCTGCCCGGGCAGGGGCGGATCGACACGATGGGCGGCCCGATCGACACGCTGATCGTCTCGGGTGGTCAAGGGCACGAGACCGCCGCCGCCAACCCTCGGTTCGTCAGTCAGGTCGTACGGCTGGCCGGGCTGTCGCGGCGGGTCGCGTCCGTGTGCACCGGGGCGACGGTGCTGGCCGCGGCCGGTCTGCTCGACAACCGCCGGGCCACCACGCACTGGTACGAGGCCGGACGGCTGGCCACCCGATACCCGCACGTACGGGTCGACCCCGCGCCGATCTTCGTACGGGACGGCACGGTCGCGACGTCAGGCGGGGTCACCGCCTCTCTGGATCTCACGCTGTCGTTCATCGAGGAGGACCACGGGTCCGAGCTGGCCCGCCGCGTCGCCATGGGCATGGTCACTTACCTGAAAAGGCCGGGGGACCAGGCGCAGGTGAGCATGTTCAACCGGATCGCGCACGCCGACCAGGTCCTGGTCCGGCGGGTCGTCGACCATGTGGTCAGCCATCTGGACGAGGATCTCGGCGTCGCCCGTCTGGCCGCGCTCGCCGGGGTGAGCGAGCGGCATCTGAGCAGGCTGTTCGTCGAGTGCGTCGGCCGGACCCCCTCGCGGCTGGTCCGCGAGACGCGGCTCGAAGCGGCCGCCCAGCTGCTCACCGGCACTCGTGAGTCGGTCGCGGCCATCGCCCGGCGGTGCGGGTTCGCCTCCGCCGAGTCCTTACGGCAGGCGTTCGTGGCGTGGGCCGGGATCTCACCGTCGCGTTACCGTGGGAGATCATGACGCTCACGTTCGCCGCCGACGGCACAGAGCACCGGCCCGGGGTTCTTCCCGGACCGGCGCTCTCGTGTGTCAGCCTCCGGCGCTGAAGGACCTCGCGCCGTTACCGTAGACGGTCATGTCCACCCAGGGGTGCGATTCCTGGATGCAGGAGAAGTACGGCACAAGGCAGAAGACGCCCTGGGTCCGCTTGCGCCATTGGGCCGCTCCCCGGCCGCCGTTGCTCACGAGCGACTCGTGAGCCTTGAACGACCAGCCCACCATGTAGACCTCGGCCCACCTGGTGTAGAAGTGGGCGCTGGTGATCCGGGAGCCGTCGCGGCAGTAGTCCATTCTCTGGAAATACTTCCAGAGCCATTGGCCGACGCGGTTCTTGCCGCCTCGGTAGCCGGTGTAGATCCAGCAGGAACTCGCCATGATCTGGGTCCGTTCCTCCGCCGAGACGACGACATCGTTCTGGGCGAGCTTCGCGAGATAATCCTCGCTGGAGATGGAGTCCAGCGGTTCCTCGCCGTTCTCCGTGGTGGCCAGTTCGGTGTCGGGATCCGTCAGAGACGACGAGACCTTCTGGGACGTCCTGCTCTCCGCTCCCGCCGCGGGCGCGAGCATCAAGCAGGCGAGCGCCGCCGCCAGCAGCACGACAAACGCATGCCGTACGAGCGGAATACGCCTTCGCAGGCTTCTCATTGCTGTCCTTTTCCGCGATTCCCGAGAATCGCACATCGGCCTGAACGAACCTTTCATCGGTAATACGTTCCTGGGCGGGAAGCTCGACGGAATTCATCGCCGTTTTCCGGCCGGGCGGTTCACGGCCCGCCGCACGGGGGCTGTCGCACGGCGATACCGCATCTCGACGGCGGCGGCCGATTCGCCGCGCGCGACGCCGATCTGCCCCCAGGTGGCGCCCTCCATCCGCAGATGGACCACATGGCGGATCTCGGGGTCGAGCAGCGCGATCAGAGGGGCCGCGCGCCTGGCCTCGTCCCCGTCGGCCACGGCGTCCTCGAAGCCGTGGGGGCGCGGCATCAGCGCCGCGTGGCGGCATAACGCCTGTTCACGGGCCGTCCGGCGGTGGTGGTCGACCACGAGTCGCGTCGTGACGGTGGCGAGGAACGGCCACGCCCGCTCCTCCTCCAGTCCTGCGAAAGTGGCGGTACGCAGCAACGCGTCCTGGACGACGTCCTCCGCGTCCGCCCCGGCCCCCATACGTTTCGCCAAGGCCAGCAGTCGCGGCCGGTACGCCATCAGGACATGCCAACGTTGTTCTGTGACTTTCATGCCACGGCCCTTTCTGTTTCCATGCAGACAAAGGAGCCCGGACAAAGTCGCCCCGTAAGATTGCAGACATGCGGAACCGCCGCACCAGGACCACCGCCGGACGTTTCCAGGCCACCTGAGCGTGGCTTCCCCGACTCCGGCCGGGCTTTATCGCACGCGCCGGGCGGTCACCCCTACGACCGCCCATCCACACCCCGACGCCCTCATCGCCGGCTCCCGACCCCCCGCAGTTCCCTCCGTTCGGGGCACCGGGCTTTCGCTTTCTCACCAGATCGAAGCAGTTCGTGTCCTTGTCCGGATCGAACCGGGGAGCGCGCTGTCCGGATCCATGGGATTCCCGTCCGCTTGCCAGGGCGCCGGGAAGGCCAAGCGATTCCCGGCCACGCCCGTTACTAGCGCAGAGTACGGCGCACGGTGGCCGTCGCTGACGGGTGCCAAGCCGCACCATCTCGCCGTGCACCCGTCGATGGGCCAACCGGGTTCTCCCGCGCCAGGCGAATGATCAGGTCCTCCGACACCTGACTGCGGCCCAGTGACATCAGCCAATCGAAGACCCGGAGCGCGATCAGATAGGGGGTGCCGGTGACGATCCCGTCCGCGACGGCTGGAACTCCCTGTCTCGTTCTCGGAGCGGGACGCGCGCCTGGCGGTAGGCCCTTTGTAGGTCCGTCAGGAGATACCTGAATGCCGGATGATTCCCGGTGGCGGTCGCAGCTCGCCGGTGCGTGTGGGGCAGTAGTCGCGCAGTTCTTCCGCCGCGCGTCGTGACCACCGCGCAATGAATGCAGGGTCCAGCTCTTCGTCGAGCACGGCCACGTGGATCTCTCCGGTTGTCGACTTGTGGACGTGCATGAGCTCTCCACCGTCCGGCGCTAGATCCCAGATCTCGGCGACCCAGTTCTCAGTTCCAGGAACGCTGAGGACGGAGAGCTCGATGAGTCGTTCCCCCTCTCTTGTCACGATCACGATGCCACCCCATTCCCTGGACGAATGCAGCGTCCAGCGACCCCGTCCCACTAAGCTGCCGACACTGAAGTCCCTCGTCAGGCAGCAGGTACTCCACGAGCCTATTCTCGGCTTTGTTGCCAAGCGCCATCCGGCTACCAGTTCTTGCGAGGTGGTGGCGACAGTCTTCAGTGGATGTCGACGGTGTAGCCGCTGGCCTGGAGGGTGAAGAGGCGGGCGTATTCGCCGTCTGCGGCCATCAGGGTGGTGTGGGTGCCCTGTTCGGCGATTCTGCCGTCCGTCAGCACCACGATGAGGTCGGCGTCCTTGACGGCGCTCAGCCGGTGGGAGATCAGCAGGCTGGTGCGGCCGGCCCGGTGCTCGCGCAACCGCTGGTGGATGGCGTGTTCGGCCTCCGCGTCGAGTCCGGCGCTCGGCTCGTCCAGGATGAGCAGGTCGCGTTCGCCCCGGATCAACGCTCTGGCCACGGCGAGGCGCTGCCACTGGCCGCCGGACAGGACGACGCCGCTGGCCTCGGCGGCGTCGAGGAAGCGGTTGCTCAGCAACGTGTCGTACCCGTGCGGCAGGCTGTCCAGCGCCTTGTCCACCCCCGCCAGTCGTGCCGCCGCCCTGACCTGGTCGGGGGAGGCGCCCAGTGAGCCGAGTGAGATGTTCTCCGCCGCCGTGAAGTCGTAGGCCACGTAGTCCTGGAAGACCGCGGTCAGCCGGGAGCGCAGTTCGGCGGGGTCGGCGTCACGCAGGTCCGTCCCGTCCCAGCGCACTGCCCCGCGGGTCGGGTCGTAGAACCGGCACAGCAGTTTGACCAGGGTCGACTTTCCGGCGCCGTTGAGTCCCACGAGCGCGACGCTGGCGCCGTGCGGGATGGTGAGATCCACTCCGCGCAGCACCCATGGTTGCTCCTCGCCGTAGCGGAACCAGACGTCCCGTACTTCGATCCCGGAGCGGAGCGCGGGCAGCGGGCGCGGCGGGAGACGTACGGGAAGGTCGGGGACGGCGGAGACGACGGCGCGGTAGTGACCGAAGACCAGCAGCGCCTGGTGCAGCCGGGCGAGCTGGGTGACCCCGCCGGACAACGCGCCCTGCACCCCGGCGACGGCGGCGGCGAAGACGGCCACGTCGCCCACGCCGAGCCGGCCGCCGGCGATCGCCCAGATCAGTCCGGCGCCGCCGATCGCCGCGCCGAGCAGGGCCAGCAGCCCGTGTCCCGCCAGCGCTCGCCGTTCCAGGGCCTGCTCCTGGTGGTTGACGGCGCGGATCTCGCCGAGGAGACGGTCGCGCAGGAACGTGCCGAGCCCGAACAGCCGCACCTCCTTGGCCGGCTCGACCTCGGTGAGCAGGTCGGCGTAGAAGATCTGGCGGCGCATCGCCGGGCTGAGCGTCCAGCCGAGACGTACCTTGCGCCTGCTCAGCGACAGCTGCACCCCCAGCGACGGCAGCGCGGACAGCAGGACGATCCCGGTCATGACCGGGCTCAGCGCCATGAGCGCGGCGACGAACCCGGCCAGCGTGACCAGCCCGCGCACCAGCGCCAGGCCGGGGGCCAGGATCTGGTTGGCGGCGCCCGTCCCCGCCTGCTCGGCCAGTCTGAGCCGGTCGCGGAAGCGGGGGTTCTCGAACGGGCCGAGTCCGACGAAGGCGTTGACCGAGGTGAACAGGCGCTCGCGGGTCAGCAGGTCCATGCCGCGGCGCAGCCGTCCGTCGGTGTATTCGGTCAGGTGCGGCAGCAGCGCGGCGACCAGGCCCACCACACCGAGCATGATCGTGGGCACCAGGACGGCCCGGTTGCCCGCCAGACCGTCCAGGATGAGCTTGGTGCACCAGGCCGCGGCCACCGGCGTCGTGCCGCCGACGATCACGGCGAGCGCCGAGCAGACGGCCGCGAGCGGAGCGGCCCGCCAGGCCAGCCCCCACACCGTCACGGCCCTCCCGGCCAGCCGCAGCACGCCGGGCGAGACGTCGTGGGTCATGCGGTGACGGGGGCGCCGAGCCCGGCCACGGTGACCGCGCGCGACCTGACCCGGCCGGAGTCGTCGAGCAGGTAGAAGGCGGGGAAGGCGGAGTTGGGGAAGGCCAGGCAGACCGGGCCGTTGGCGGGCTCGGTGATCACGGTGGCGCTGCCGCGCAGCGCGTCCGCGTAGCTGTCCCCGTCAGGGCCGGACACGACGGCGAGCACCTGCGAGGGGGAGTAACCCGCGTTGGCGACGAGCTGGAGGAACGGCGGCAGTTGCCCGGGGCAGGCCTGACACTCGGTGTCGAAGAAGCCGATCATCGCGGGCCGGCCGATCCCGCCCACGTCGGGGACGGTCGAGCCCACCGGCAGCAGCGGCGGCCCCGAGGGCGCGGCGTGCTGCTCGGCGTGGCGCAGCCTGCGGATCACCGCGAGCGTCAGCACCAGGTTGAGCGCGCTCACGACGCCCACGATGACCAGGGCTGCGATGACGTACGGCATCAGAGGTTCCTCTCCAGGAGAAGGTCGGCGAGGTCGTCGAAGAGCACCAGAACGGCGGCGAGCACCGCGGCGGCGACCAGCGCCAGCGCGACCCCGGCGAGTTCGACGCTCCCGCCCGGCATCGCCCAGCCGGTGACCGCGACCGCGATCAGGAGCAGGTTGCGCACGACCTGGGCCCGGCTCAGCGGGGCGGCGGTGACGCCGAAGCACCGGCAGGTGGCGGCGGAGCCGCGGCGCAGGGCCAGCAGGATCGCGGCGGCGAAGGCCGCCGACAGCGCGGCGGCCAGCACGAATCCCGCGCGCTCGCCCGTGGCGAGCAGCGCCACGGCGGCGCTCTCACCGGCCAGTACGGCCACCGCGACCGGCGCGGCGGGCAGTCCGGGAGCCAGACCGGGGACGGAGGACACGAAGGCGCGCCAGCCGGTGGCCTTGCCCGCCAGCGCGGCCAGGAAGACGAGGCAGAGCACGGCCCTGCAGCCCAGCTCTATGTACGGCATGGCACTCCTGCGCAGGTGGGGTCCGCCCACGCCCCTCGCGGAGGGGTCGTGGGCGGGGTGTGGAGGGTCAGCAGCACTCGTAGCAGGACACGTAGGTCGTGCAGTCCGGCCGCACGCAGGTGTACGCGGTGTGGTCGAGCCAGTGGTAGCACCAGCACTCGTAGGGGCACCCCCTGGCGTCCGCGGTGCTGGCGGGCAGCAGGGCGCCGAGCATCCGGTCGCCCAACGCCTTGAGTGTGCGAGTCATCCGACCTCCTGGGTGAGAGGGGCTGTATTCGCCTGATCATCACCATCGGGTCAGGGGAGGGGCAATCCTTTCGGACCGCCACCGAAATGCGACAAATCAGGCGCTGTATTCGAGGAGTTCGTGCCCCAGCGAGGTGAGCACGTGCCGCACCGCCCGTCCCTCGCGGTAGGTGTTCACGAGCCCCGCCAGCCGCAACGCCGTCACGTGCTCGGACACCGTCGAGGCGCTCACCGCCAGCGACCTGGCCAGCTCGCCGGTCGCCGACCCGCCGCCGATCGAGCGCAGGACCCTGGCGCGGGCCTGCCCGACGACCTGGGCCAGGGCGTCCACCGGCACGGGGTGCCGGGTGCCCTCGTCGCTGACCGGATAGGCGATGACGGCCCTGCGGTCGCCGCGGGGCGGCGACAGCGCGAGAAAGCAGCGGCTGGCGCACATCAGCGGCGAGAACGCCACGCCCCCGTCACCGAGCTCCACCGGTGACGGGCACATGTCCGACGTGTCGATCTGCAGGGCGCAGCCGTACCAGCTCAGCCTGGGGGTGAGTCTGGGCAGCGTACGGCCGAAGCCTCGTACGCAGATCAGCTCGGAGTATCGGTTCACGTGCGCGCTCAGGCGGCGGTGTATCGCGTCCCATTCCGGGGCCACGCAGCTGACGTAGAAGGCGCGCAGCGCGTCGGCGACGTCGCGGAGACCGGGTTGGACGTCGAGTTCGTCGTTGAGTGTGCCTGCTCCGGACGGCAGTGGCAGGTCGGCCCAGAGGAAGCCGGACACGCTGTGCGGCGCGTGGTGGACGCGTCGTACGAACGGCATGGCTCTGGCGGGCGTCCTGCGTGCCAGGTCCCGCCACGGTGATCCGGGTACGGCGAAACCGGGATGATGCAGGCACAGGGCGGCGAACAGGGTGTGGTGCAGGGGGGAGATGATGAAGGTCGTCGTGGCCAGTCCTGCAGCAGAAAAGACCAGACGCATATCCCAGCCCCGTTGTCAGGAAATGTCCGGACATAATGGAGTATGAGGCTGTTAGGACGTACTAACAAGGGTGCGTAGGACGACCCCCAGCACGCGGTCAGCTGGTACAAGTCCCCATAATCTCGAATCCGCGCTGATCTCCCCGTCGCCCAGCACCACGAGCTTTCCGGGCGGGACCGTCGAGGGCAGCCCGGGGCACTCCGGCGGCACCGGTTCACCCGGCAGCGCCGCGACCCGCTTGACCACCCACTCGGCGGACGTGACCTCGGGCAGCGGCCCCTCGCGCCACCGCATCCCCGGCCCGATCGCCTCAAGCACCACGATCTGCCCGCGTCTGACCGCCTTGCCGCGCAGCACCAGCAACCGGTCGCCGGGCCGCAACGCCGGCACCATGCTCTCCCCGCGTACCGTCACCACCGCCAGCCGGCGCCTGGCCAGGAACACGACAATGACCAGCAGGGCGGCGAATGCGGCGATCACGGGCATGGCGTGAGCGTAAGCGTCCGACCTGTGGGGCTCAAGGATTGCGGGTGCAGAACCCTCCTCCGCTTGCGCGGGGGCCTGCTCGGGACGGCCGAGGTCATGGCGTCGCGTGCCTGGGCTGCCGCTGTGGAGGAGCATCTTCAAGGAGGCGGAGCTGCTTCGGCGTCAGGTACCGCGACGGCTTTCGTGTCGCAGAGTGACGCCCTGTTCATGTGGGGATGGCGTCGACGAACGCCTTGTTCCGACGGCTCTTCGGCGCGGAGGCTCGAAGAGCCGGCATCGCGGTGGTGATCCGCCTAGTCGGGGGAGCGCAAGAGCATTGCCTCCACCTCGGCGCCGGCGTCGGCCGTGCAGACGTACGTGGGTCTACCGGTCGCCGGATCAACGTAGTACAGGCTCGCGCGCTTGCCGCATCTTGAGCACCAGGCGTCCGGCCCGCCACCGAGCTCGGCCAGGCCGACCTTGATCTCTGGGATAACAAAAGCCATGGGGGAAGCGTAGGTCGGCGTGGTCAGGACTTCCGTGGTGACAGCGCGTCTTGCGGAATCCATGCCCGCAGATTGTTCGACACGGGAGGTGACGGGCCCGCCGGTGGTGACCAGGACCCGGGAGAACTGGTCGAGGCGACACGGCCTTCGCCGGAGCAAGCGGATGCTAACGGCGCAGCAGCAGGCGCAGCAGGCGCAGCGCACGGGATCGGCGTCCGGAGTCGGCCGAGAACATGTAGATGACGGCGGGGAGTGTCAGCAACGCGGCGCTTGCCACGACCAGTGCGACGAGGTGGGGCAGCATCATCATGGAGCTTCCCTTCTGGAGTTCGGCATCACCTCGGCCGACGCCGAGGGTGCGATTTCAGGATGCGGCGTGCCGAATAGCCGTTGACGATCCGTGCCAAGGTCTTACGCGATCCGATGAACCCGTACGTCGGCTGACAGAAACTGACAACCCAGCCCAGGTGACGCTGTGGGGAGATGTGCCACATGTGGTTTACGTTCTCGAGAATTCTGGAATCTTGACATCACCATGTCTCCGCAAGCCCCTCTGCCGGAGGATCCCCTGGCCGTTCTACGTGAGCGCCTGCGGGACCTGCATCTGCACGCAGGCGAGCCCAGCAGCCGGACTCTGGCGAAGCAGACGGGAGCGATGAGCCACTCCACCGCGCACGGTGTGATCCGCTGCGTCAACCTGCCTCGATGGGGCAATTTGGAGCTCGTGGTCGAGGCGTTGAAGGGCGACGTCACCGAGTTCAAAGCTCTGTGGATCGCCGCCCACAATATGCGTGCCCAGAGCAACAGCCTTCTGGATTCCGGGGCCGAGCCCACGGTCCGGAACGAAGACGCTCAAGGGCCGGCCCTCGATCTCCTGCATGAGCAGGAGGATCTGTATCGGCCGGAGGAGGGATCGCCGGCACAAGGTCACTCCGGCGCCGTCTGGTCGGTGGCCTTCCATCCGAACGGGCACATCCTCGCAAGCGGCGGCGGCGACGGAACCGTGCGGCTGTGGGACACCGTGACGGGGAAGCCGTGGCGGGAGCCTTTGTCAGGCCATACAGGTGCCGTCGTGGCTGTGGCCTTCCATCCCGACGGGGATCTGGTGGCCAGTGGTGGAAGCGACAAGACGATCCGCCTGTGGCATCTTGACGGCCTGAAACCAGCGAGGGAACCGCTGTACGGCCATACCGGCAGTGTTTGGTCGGTGGTCTTTCACCCGAACGGGCACATCCTTGCCAGCGGTGGCATAGACGGGACCGTGCGGTTGTGGGACACCAAAACTGGAAGGCCGTTGAAGGGGCCTCTGATCAACCTCGACGGCGCCGGCTGGGCCCTCGCCTTCAACGTCGACGGACACCTGCTGGCGAACGGCGGGGACGACGGCATGGTGCGCTTGTGGAAGGCGACGTCCGGGCAGGCGGCAAGTGAGCCTTTGGCGGGGCACAACGGCGCAGTCGTGACGGTGGCCTTTCATCCGGACGGGCACTTGCTGGCCAGCGGCGGCGACGACGAAACGGTGCGGTTGTGGGATCCCCTGTCCGGGCGCGCCATGGCCGGTCCGTTCATCGGCCATATCGGCCCGGTCCGGTCGGTGGCCTTCCACCCGGGAGCGGACTTGGTGGCCAGCGCCGGCGATGATGGATTGGTCCGGTTGTGGCATGTCGATTCCGGGAAGCAAGTGGGGCGGCCTCTCGGCGGCCATACAGGTCCGGTCCGGGCCGTCGCTTTCCACCCCCACGGCCATTTGCTCGCCACCGCAGGTGCCGACAGGAAGGTGCGGTTGTGGAAGAGCACCCAACCGCCCGACCACCAAGCGCTGTACCGGCGCATCGACAATTTGCATGCTCGAATACGCACGTTGAATTCGTAGAGGTGGCGGCGAAGTCGCGACAGGCCGTTGTCGTCGAGGAGTCGGCGTAGAAATGGAAGCCTCGATCGCGTCCGGCAACCGCAGTGTGACCTCGGGTTCGCTCATCGCGCCACCCTGACCTCAGCACACCGGCTTGCGGTATCGGGAGAGGCGGAGTTCGAAGCCGACGTCTCGGCTGGAGGGTGAGAGCGCGATCCCGCCGCTGGTTGCGGCGTTCCAGAGCCATGGCTTCACGTACCGGAGAGGGGACTGCTCCGGCTCGGCGCAGATGGCTTCTCGTAGGGTCATGCGGAGACGTTGGAGCAGGTCCAGGTCTGCCGTCGGGTGGTTCACGGCCCGCTGCCGTCCGTCGTGGGCGGTGGCCTCGGCCAACGCCATGGCGATGTCCTCGATGGCCGGCGGCTCGTCCTTTGGCGTACCGACTCGCTGAGCCCGCCAGTCGGACCAGTTCGATCCGATGCTCTCCAGTGCCTGAAGCAGCATGGTGAGGACCTGACGTTCCGTGTCCGTGCCGTTGCCCCACACCTCGCGCAACAGCGGAAAGATCTGGGCCCAGGTGACGTGCGCGAACCTGATGTCGTCCTGGCCGGCTGGCGGCGTGAAGGTGAAGGGCGGTGTCAAGTAGGTGAGATCCACGCTCAGACCGGGATGGTGATGGCCGGCGAGAGCAAAGTACGAGGTGAGTTGACCGCGCCGGTGGCTCGACGTCTCCGTCTTCAACTCGATCATCCAGAGACGATCGGCCCACAGTACGGCGTAATCGGGTGCCCCGCCCTGCTCGTCGTCGTGCCTTGGGCGCAGTTCGAACTCGTCCACGAAGAGCGGTTGGGTGTGCCGGCCGCTCTGACCGAACGACAACTCGTCCAGCGATCGCAGGAACCGGGTTCCGTGAGGCGAAGGCCGGGAGCGGCTGTTCCACGGGGGATAGGGGCCGCCCACGATGAGCATGGTCAGGAGACGCTGGCAGTATTCCTCCCTGCCCAGCCGTAGGCGTCCTAACAGGTGAAGAGGGTCTTCCAACATCACGGCTCCAGGAATTCGATGACGGCGTAGCCGGATTGGATGCTGTTCATCTCCTTGCTCCCTTGTCCGATGGGACATCGGATCTTCACGTCCAGGAGTTTCCATACGCGTACGCATCGTGATGGGCTCGTGACGAATGGAGGTGGCCTGTTGAGGTCGACCATCGAGCAGCGGCATTCGTGACCTCGTCATTGTTCGCTGAAGAAGTCCTGTAGGGCCTGGGCTACGACGAGTGGGGATCCGTCGTCCTCCGGGCCTGAGTGCCCGATTCCTGGCAGGTCGAGATGTCGGGCGCGGGGCAGCGTCTCGGACAGTTTCCGGAGTGCCAGGCGCAGGTAGTCGGCGCTCTTCGTGCCGCCGAGGAGCAGCACCCGCGCATCGAGCGTCGCGTAGTCCGTGATCGTGTCGGCCATCTCCCTGACCACCTGCATGTCGTAGTGCTGCGTCGGGATGAGCGCTTTGACCGGCACCTCGTCGGCGGGCCCATCGCCCTGCAACCGCGCGCCGATCGCCAGGAGCGGTACGAGGGCGAAGCGGGGGATCCTGCTGAACAGCGACGGTTCGGCGTCCAGCCCCTTCAGTGCGGTGACCAGCGCTGATGCGCTCCTTCCCGCGGCTACCTCGTGGTCGTAGCGCGGCACCCAGTCCATCGGCGCCGAGCCGTCGATGGACAGCGGGGGCTCATACAGGGCGAGCCGGTCAAGGGCGGGCGTGGTCAGGGCCGTACGCAGGACGACGAGCGCGCCCGAGCTCAGACCGAAGATCTGCGACGCGCCGGTCGCCGTGACGAGCGCCTGCAGGTCTTCGACCTCCCGCATGACGCTGAAGTCGGCCCCGTGCGGGCCGCTCAGCCCGCGTCCGCGCCGGTCGGGCACATAGACGGTGAAGTCTGTCGACAGGGCGGCGGCGAGCTTCGTGAAGTGCTGCGACGCCTGCATCGCGCCGTGGACGAGGATCAGCCCGGGGCCGCGGCCACGGCGGCGGTAGCCGATCGTGGTTCCGTCGGCAGAAAGAACCTGATCGTGCAGGAGGCGCGGCTCATTCCTCATCGCGCCTCGCCCCCGGCCGGGACGAACCTGTGCTCCGCCCGCTTGCCGGCCTCCACTGCCGCGTTCCCGCGTTCCAGCAGGTCGCGCTGGTATTCCGTCAGAGCCGGGATCAGGTCCCGTCGGCCCTGATCGACCTCGGTCAGGCGGGCGCTCAGCCGTACGGCGTCCAGCAGTGCGGTGTTGGCGCCGTTGCCGCCGCTGGCCAGGGTCAGGTGGGCCGCGTCGCCCAGCAGCGTGACCCGGCCCACCGGCCACGACGGCATCGGACGGTCGTGGACCTTGGAGCGGCCCACGCCGCTCAGGTCGGCGCCGCGTACCAGGTCCCGCAGGTCGGGATGCCAGTCTTCGATGAGCTCCAGCACCAGGTCGCGAGCGTCCCCCCGGTCCGGTGTGGCGGCCGCCGGATGGTCCGGAGGCAGGAGCAGCACCCATCGCACGTAGCTTTCCCGGCGGGGCATGGGCAGGTCGGGTACGAGTTCGGCGGCGGCCTCGCCGGGCTCCCTGTCGAACTGCATGCGTCCCAGCATCAGCGTGATGCCCGGCCCCTTGACCATCGTGCCGCGTCCTGGCACGAGCTCCAGGAAGCGGTCGGTGGCCGGGGTGCGGCCCATCGCCCCGCACAGGTCGGCGTCGATGAGCCGGACCTCGGGCACCAGCCGGCGCCGCACCGCGGAGTTGCCGCCGTCGGCTCCGACCAGCACGTCGCCCGTGGCCCGCGTGCCGTCGGAGAAGTGCGCGGTGACGGTTCCGTCCGTCTCTTCGGTGTGGTCCTTCAGGCGTTTGCCGAAGGTGACCCGGCCGTCCAGGTCGCCGAGCAGGACCTGCCGCAGCACCTGCCGGTCGAAGGCCCTGGCCTCCTCCGGTCCGGGCAGGTCGCTGCCGAGCAGCGTGAGCCGGTGGTCGAACAGCAGCCCCGGCCCGGTCAGGCCGCCGCTGGTGGCTTCGGCCAGTTGGTACAGCCGGGGCGGCAGGACGGCGCGTAAGGCCGCCAACGCGGGCGGCGCGAGTCCGATCCGGTAGCCCTGAGCCCGCTCGCCGGTGCCGTCGTCGGCTTCGTACACGTTCACGTCGAGGCCGGCGCGCATGAGGGCGTGCGCGAGCGTCAGCCCGCCGAGCCCTGCGCCGATCACCAGGACACGTGTCATCTTGGTCCTCCGTTCACAGGTGAACAACGTTCACGTGTACATTGTTCACGTAGCTCGGGCAGGACTGTCAACCCCGATTTCAGGAGGACACGATGGGGCAGCGGCGCACCGAGGTGCTGCAGGCGGCGATCGGACTGCTCGACGAGGTGGGCCTCGACGCGCTCACCATGCGGCTGCTGGCGAGCCGGCTCGGGGTGCGGGCGAGCGCCCTCTACCGGCACTACCCCAGCAAGCAGGCCCTGCTGGACGCCATGGTCGCGCACCTGGTCAGCGTGGCGGACGACGTCGCGCCGCTCGCCGACGCCCCCTGGGACGAGCTGTTGCGCGGCGTGGCGTCCGGCGTGCGCGACATCATGCTGGCCCACCGCGACGGCGCCCGTCTCATATCCGGTTTCCAGCACCCGGGCGACGAGGCGGTCAGCACCTTCGAACGTCTCATCGCGGCCCTGGTCGCCGCGGGGATCCCCGCTGACGTCGCCGCCGTCGCCGTGGACACCGTCCTGGCCTACGCCAACGGCTACACGATCGAGGAACAGAACCGCAAGACGGGAGCCGACGGCTGGCCCAGAGAGCATCGGGACCGCGCTTTCCAGGCCGGCCTCGACCTGATCGTCTCCGGCGTCAGAGGAACCCTGGCGCAGTGACGTGACGACGCCCTGTCGCCTGCGCCCGGTGATGGCCGGAACCCGGTCAGGCCCTCGACCGTGGTGTGCTCGCCGTAGGTGCCGTCCCCCTTCGAGGGATCAAGGATTGCCGGGGTACACGTACCCTTCTTCGGCGATCTCCTCCAGTCTCTCGTCCCCGATCACCGCTTCCACGGCGTCGCCCAGGAGCCCCCGCCACTTGGCCAGACGCTGGAACAGCTCACGGTCGACCATGTAGTCCACCAGGATCTGCGGGCTCGCGTCGGCGAAGGCGATCCTGGAGCGGATCCGGTCGAGCGACACGACGAACTCGTTCAGATCGCTGAAGAGCTCGATCGCGTCCGGGAGCCGCAGCGTCACCTCGGATTCACTCATCGCACCACCTTGACGTCCGAGGTCTGAGTATCTCCTGTCGTGTGCGTCCAGTGACGCACACGACAGGGGATCACGTGCTCCGCGCCAGTGGCTCCTCCTTGGTCTCCGCGTCGATCGCGACGTTGCCGCCGGACAGGATCGCGACCACCGGGCCCGGTGGCAGGTGTGCCTGGTGGGTGAGGTAGGCGGCTGTGGCGGTCGCGCCGCTGGGTTCGGCGCGTTCGCCCAGCTCGCGCCAGAGCAGGTCGGCGGCGGTGTCGATGGCGTCCTCGGGCACGGTGAGCATGTCGTCCACGTACCGGTGGATGTGTTCCCAGGCCAGGGCGCCCAGTACCGGGGCGCGCAGGCCGTCGGCTCGGGTGCGGTAGGTCAGTTCCACCGGCCATGCGGTCCGCGTGCCCGTCCGGAAGCTGGCCGCACCGTCGGCGGCCAGTTCGGGTTCGACGCCGATCACCCGGATGGTCGGGTCGGCGGCCTTGACCGCCACCGCGATCCCGGCCAGCAGGCCGCCGTTGCAGACGGGCACCAGGACGGTCCCCGCGTCCGGCAGGTCCAGGCAGAGTTCGGTCCCGGCGGTGCCGTGCCCGGCGATGACGTCGTACGCGTCGGAGCCGACGACCGTCGCGCCGAACCGGTCGGCCAGAGCGAGGCACGCCTCCTCCCGCAGGGCGGGCGGCACGATCACCACCTCGGCGCCGAGCCGGCGGGCGGCGCGCACCTTCAGGTCCGGGGCCGTGTCCGGCAGGACGACGGTCGCCCGCACCCCGTGTTCGGCGGCGGCGTACGCGATGGCCTGGGCGTGGTTGCCCGACGACTGGACGATCACGTGCCGGACGCCGCGCCCGGCCAGCCGGCCCACGGCGTTGACCGCGCCGCGCACCTTGAACGAGCGGGTCGGCTGGCGGTTCTCCGGCTTGACCCAGAGCCGTTCGCCGGGCACCCGCAGCAGCGGCGTGCGCCGGACGTACGGCGCGATACGGTCACCGGCGGCCCGGACGTCGGCCGCGGTGACAAGCCCGGTGGTGGGTTCGGTGTGCGTCATGCCTCTCATGGGTTCCGGGTTCATGCGCTCAGCACCCTCTCCTGGATGGCGTCCAGGTCGGCCGCGGCCTCCGACGGCGGGGCGGCGTCCGGGACGAGGTCCTCCAGGTGACGCAGCGGCCGGTGCCGCAGCCCCACCAAGCCCCACAGCACCAGGAACACGCCGCTGGCGTGCAGCACGACCCCCGCGCCCCCGCCGGGCCCGCCGGCGAACCGTCCGGCCCACTCCGCCAGCGGCCCGGCGGCGAGGAAGCCGATCGGCTGCATGGCCGTGGCGATCATGATGTTCACCGCGAGCACCCGTCCCTGCAGCTCCGGACCCACCTTGACCTGGATGATGGACAGCCAGTGCGCGTTGCCGATGCTCATGCACGCCAGCCGGACGAACAACCCGGCCGCGACCAGCCACACGACCGGCCACACGCCCATCAGCACCACGCCGAGCCCGGACCCGACGACGAAACCGATCATCCCGGTGGCCCGTCGCCGGGTGCCGCCCCACACCAGCACCACGCCGGTGCCCACGGCCGCGCCGACGCCGCCGACGGCGGTCACCAGGCCCAGGTCCGCGGAGGTGCCGATGGCCAGCACGACGGGGGTGACGAGCACCCACATCAGCGCGGTGCAGAAGTTCACGACCGCGAAGTAGAGCGCCATCACCATCAGCGGACGTCGCCTGCGCAGGAACCGCCACCCGCCGGTGAGCGCCGCCGTGAACGTCTCCTCGCGCCGGTGGAACAGCCGGTCGGGGAAGCGCACCAGCAGCAGCGTCAGCACGCCGATCGCGAACGTGGCCACGTCCACGGCCACCACCGCCGACAACCCGAACAGGCCGATCAGCGCGCCGCCCGCGAGCGGCGCGACCACGTTGCCCGCGCCGAAGCCCACGTTCGCCAGCGCGTTGGCCTGCGGCAGGTACGGTTTCGGCACCAGTTGCGCGATCGCCGCCAGCCACGCGGGCTGCTGGAACGCCGACACGACGGAGGTCACGCCCACGATGAGGCAGACGTTCCAGAACTCCAGCCGCCCGGTGGTCAGCAGCAGCACCAGCGCCACCATGGACAACCCGGACAGCGCGTCGCAGGCCAGCATGATCCTGCGCCGGTCCACCCGGTCGGCCAGCGCGCCGCCCAGCGGGGTGAGCAGCACGGCCGGGATCTGCGCCAGCATCGTGACCAGCGCCAGGTCCAGGATCTCGCCGCTGCGCTGGTAGGCCCACACGCCGAGCGCGAACGAGCTCAGCGCCGTGCCCAGCGCCGAGACGATCTGCCCGCCCGCGACCGTGTAGAAGGGCCGCAGCCTGGCGCGTTCGGGCGGACGCACCGGGTCGGGCAGCGTCCCGGCCGCCCAGCGGGTCAGGTGCGCCAGCACCAGGGCGGCCAGCGGCTCGGCCTGGTGACGCAGGAAGTAGTGCCCGGCCCTGGGCAGCACGGCCCGCTCCACCCGCGGCGCGAACGCCGCCCATTCGGTGTGGCGCTCCTCGTGCAGCTCGGTGGCGCGGTCGCGTTCCCCGACCAGGCTCAGGATCGGGGCGCGCAGCGGCGCACCCTCGCCGGCCAGCTCCTGGCCGAACCACTCCTGCGCCTGGTCGGCGTCGTGCCGCATGGCGCGTACGGCGGTGCGCTTGGCGGCCTCGTCCATGTCGTCGAGCAGCCCGCCGGAGGCGCGCAGCGCGTCCCGGAACATCCGGTCGGACACCCAGCGGTCGCCGCCGAACAGCCGCCTGACCGGACCGGGCAGCCGTGCCGCCGGGAAGCTCGCGGCGGCGATCACGCCCAGCACGGGCACGCCGTCCGCCTCCAGCCGGCGTGCCAGCGCGACGGCGGTCGCGGAGCCCACGCAGTGGCCGTAGACCGCGACGGGACCCGACGCGGTCGCGGCCACCTCGGCGGCCAGCACGTCCACGAGCTGCTCCAGCGGGAGCGGCGGCTCGTCCGGGCGGGCGGGGTCGTGGCCGGGCAGTTCGGCGGAGAGCACCTCGACCCGGTCGCCCAGCGCCTGGGCCAGCGGCTGGTACACCGCCGCCGACCCGCCGCCGTACGGCACGCAGACCAGCGTGAACTCGCCGGCCCGGCCGCCGCCCAGGCGGTGCAGCAGCCCGCCGGTGTCCTCGCGGCCCAGGAACGCGGCCAGCTCGGCCACGGCGGGCCGGGTGAACAGGTCGATCACCCGCAGCCCGCGGCCGATCTCCTTGACCGCGCGCACCGCGGCGAACGAGTCGCCGCCGAGGGCGAAGAAGTCGTCGCCCGCACCCACCCGTTCCACGCCGAGCACCCGGGCGAAGGCCCCGGCGACCAGCTCCTCGTTCGGTGTCGAGGGCGGCGCGTACGCGGCCTGCCCGGCCACCGGCTCGGGCAGCGCGGCCCGGTCGATCTTCCCGTTCGGATTGAGCGGCAGCCGGTCCAGGGCCATGACGTGCGCCGGCACCATGTAGTCGGGCAGCCGCTCGCGCAGCGCCGACCGTACGGACGCGGCCTCCACGGTCGCGGGCGTCACCCACGCGGCGAGCTGCCTGGCCTTCCCCTCGCCGACGGGCAGCACCACGGCCTCGGCGATCTGGGGCAGCGCCCGCAGCGCGGTGGTGACCTCGCCCAGCTCGACGCGGTAGCCGCGCACCTTGACCTGGTCGTCCACCCGGCCGCGGAACTCGATCCGCCCGTCGGAGGTGACGCGCAGCAGGTCGCCGCTGCGGTAGCAGCGTCCCTCGGCGGTCAGCGGGTCGGGGACGAACCGCTCGGCGGTCAGCTCGGGCCGGCCGATGTAGCCGCGGGTGACGCCGGGGCCGCCGACCACCAGCTCGCCGGGCACGCCGGGCGGCACCGGCCGTAGTGCGGCGTCCACGAGGTGCCCGTACACGCCGGGCAGCGGACGGCCCAGCGGCACGATGCCGGTCCGCCGGTCGGCGGGGATCTCCTCGGTGTCGCAGACCAGGCAGATCATCGTGGACTCGGTGTGGCCGTAGTGGCTCTGGATCCGCAGTCCGGGCCGGGCGGCCCGGGCCCGCTCCACCAGGTCCCACGGGCAGGCCTCGCCCGCCAGGATCAGCAGCTCGCGCGGCAGCACGGCGGCCAGGTCGCCGCCCGAGGCCAGCAGCTCCAGGTGGCTCGGGACGCACTTGACGACGTCCACCCGGTGCTCGGCCAGGTAGCCGGCGAACGCGGCCGGGTCCATGGCGGTCTCGCGGGGGACCAGGTGCACCGTCCCGCCCGTGGTCAGCGCGCCGAACACGCAGGTCAGGCCGAAGTCGGCGGCGGGCGTGGAGACCACCGCGAACGACCCGCCGGGCACGCCGATGCGCGGCAGCATGCCGCCCAGGTAGTTCAGGACGCCGCCGTGCTCGGCGGCCACCGCCTTGGGCGTGCCGGTGGACCCCGACGTGAAGATCACGTGGTGCAGGTGCTCCGGCAGCACCTCGACCCGGGGGCGGGTGTCCGGCAGGGACGGCGGCCGGTCGAGCGCCAGCACCCGCCGGCCGTCCCCGATCAGCGGCGCGAACTCGCTCACCGTCACCACGGCCCGCACCCCGGCGGCCTCCAGCATCGCGGCGATCCGCGCCGCCGGGTACGCCGGGTCCATCGGCAGGTAGCCGCCGCCCGACTTCTGGATGCCGAACAACGCGCACGCCAGGCCCGCGCCCGGCTCCAGCAGCACGCCGACCGGCTCGTCGGCGCCCACCCCGGCCTCCAGCAGCCAGTGCGCGATCCGGTTCGCGGACGCCTCCAGCTCGGCGTACGTCAGGGCGCGGTCGGCGCCCACCACGGCCGGCGCGCCGGGCGTCTCGTCCACCCAGCGCTCGATCAGGTGGTGCACCGCCCCGGCGGGCGGCTCGGGCGGCGCCCCGCCGTCCACGGCGGGGCCGGTCACCGGCTCCAGCGGCACCGCCCCCACCGGCGCGTCCAGGTCGGCGAGCAGCCCGTCGAGCAGGGCCGCGTACCAGCGGGTCAGCTTGGCGGCGGTGCCCGGCTCGAACAGGTCGGTCCGGTAGGCGAGCCCGCCGCGCAGCGGCGCGCCCGGCCCGTCGTCGACGACGTGCCAGCTCAGGTCGAACTTGGTGGTCAGCTCCGGCAGGTGGATCTCGGACGCCTCCAGGCCGGGCAGCTCCGGCCCGGCCCCGCCGGGGATGTAGTTGAGCATCACCTGGAACAGCGGCGTGGCCGCCAGGTTCCGCTCCGGCCGCAGCCGGTCCACCACCCGGTCGAACGGCGTGCCCGCGTGCGCGAGCGCGCCCAGCGCGGACTCCCGCGCGCGGGCCAGCAGGTCGCGCCCGGTCGGGTCGCCGCCCACGTCGGTCCGCACGACGACGGTGTTGAGGAAGCAGCCCACCACGCCTTCGGTGTCCGGGTGGTCGCGGCCGGAGACCGGTACGCCGACCGCGACGTCCGCAGTGGCCGACAGCCGGGCCAGCAGCGCCTGCAGCCCGGCCAGCAGCACGATGAACGGCGTGGACCGGTAGGCGGCGGCCACCGCCCTGATTCGCTCGCTCAGCCCGGCCGGCAGCTCCAGGTCGAGCGCGGCCCCGCCCGGGTCGGGCACCGCGGGACGCGGCCGGTCGGTGGGCAGGTCGAGCACCGGCGGCAGGCCGTCCAGGTGCCCGGCCCACCAGTCCAGGTCGGCCGGGTCGGGGACGGGGGACACCTCGGCGTACTGCGCCGGCGGCGGGTCCAGCGGCGGGCGCAGGCCGAGGCGGGCGGCGTACAGGCCGGACAGTTCCGACAGCAGCAGCCCGCGCGTCCAGGCGTCGGTGGCGATGTGGTGGAAGGTGAGCGAGAGCACGTGCTCGTCGTCGGCCCCAGGCTCGCCGACGGTGAGCAGCACCGCCCGCATCGGCGGCTCGCGGTCCAGCGCGAACGGCGTCGCCAGGTGCGCGGCCAGCACGTCCTCGACCTCCGAGCGGTCCACGCGCGTGGTGGACACGGGCACCTCGGCGGCGTCCCGGACCACGATCACCGGCTCGGGGCCGGAGTCGTCGACCACGCCGCGCAGCACGTGGTGCCGCTCGGCCAGGTCGCGTACGGCGTCGAGCAGGGCGTCCGCCCGCAGCGGGCCGCGCAGCCGCAGCGCCACCGGCACGTTGTAGGCGCTGCTGTCCGGTTCGAGCTGGGCCAGGAACCACAGCCTGGCCTGCACGCCGGACAGCGGCACCGGCCCGTCCGCCGGCGCGCGCCGCACGCGAACGGCGTCCGCCGGACGGGGGAGCGCGGCGGCCAGGTCGGCCAGCACCGGGTGCTCGAACAGCAGCCGCACCGGCACCGCCGCGCCCAGCCGCTCCCGCAGCCGCCCGGCCACCCGGGTCGCCGCGAACGAGTGCCCGCCGAGGGCGAAGAAGTCGTCGTCCGCCCAGACCTCGGGGAGCCCGAGCACGTCGGCCCAGACCTCGCCCACCAGGCGCTCCCCGGCGGTGCCCAGCGGCACCCGCACCGCAGGCCCCGCCTCGGGCACGGGCAGCGCCGCCCGGTCCACCTTGCCGTTCGGGGTGAGCGGCAGCGCCTCCAGCACGCCGATCGCGGCCGGCACCATGTAGTCGGGCAGCCGCTCGCGCAGCGCCGCCCGCACCTCTGGCACGTCCACCGTGGCCATCGCGGCCGGCGTCACCCAGGCGGCCAGGCGCCGCTCCAGGCCCTCGCCGACCGGCTGCACGTACGCCTCCGCGACCTGCGGCAGGGCCCGCAGAGCCGCGGCGACCTCGCCCAGCTCGACGCGGAAGCCGCGCACCTTCACCTGGTCGTCGATCCGCCCCAGGAACTCGACCAGCCCGTCCCCGGTCACCCGGACGCGGTCGCCGGTGCGGTACCAGCCGCCGGTGAAACGTTCCGCGGTGAGGTCGGGGCGGCCCAGGTAGCCGCGGGCCACGCTGGGCCCGCCGATCCACAGCTCACCGGGCACGCCGGGCGGCAGCGCCCGTCCGGACGGGTCGGCCACCCGGCACAGCACGTCGGCCAGCGGCCGGCCCAGCGGCGCCCGGCCCGGGCCCAGCCCGGCCAGGGCCTCGGCCGCGTCGCAGGCCAGCACCGACACCGTGGTCTCGGTGGGGCCGTAGTGGATCTGCACCTCCAGGTCCGGCCGCGCCTCCCGGACTCGCGCCACCAGGTCCGCCGGCACCGCCTCGCCGGCCAGGATCAGCAGCTTCCCGGGTAACGCGGCCGTGCCGAGGAGTTCGAGCTGGCTGGGCACCATCTTGATCGCGTCCACCGGGTGCGCCGCCAGGCGGGCGGCGAACGCGGCCGGGTCGGTGGCCGTCTCGTGGTCGATCAGGTGGAGGGTGGCGCCCGTGGTCAGCGCGCACCACACGTTCGTCATGCCGAGGTCGGCGGCGGCGGTGGAGACCAGCGCGAACGACGTCATCCCGGCGGGGACGACCTCGGCCACCGCGCCGAGGTAGTGCGTGATGTGCCGGTGCTCGACCGCGACGCCCTTCGGCCGTCCGGTCGAGCCCGACGTGTAGATCACGTACGCCAGGTGCTCCGGCCGCACCGCCAGGCCGGGACGCCCGCCGGCCGCCTCCGCCGCGGCGGCGAGCTCGGCGTCCGTGAGCACGAACCGCGCACCGGCGTCGGTCACCACCGCCCGGTTGCGCCGCTCCGGATAGACCGGGTCGAGCGGCAGGTAGGCCGCCCCCGCCTTGAGCACGCCGAGCATGGCGACCACCAGCTCGGGACGCCGCTCCAGCAGCACCCCGACCGGCTCCTCCGGACGCACCCCGCTCGCCAGCAGCCAATGGGCCACCTGGTTGGCGCGGCGGTCCAGCTCCGCGTAGCTGAGCGAGCCGACGGCGACCGCGTCCGGGCGGGCGTCGGCCACCCGCTCGACCAGCGTGTGCAGCGGCACGTCCACCGGCAGCGCGGCGTCCCGGCCGCGCAGGTCGTCGCCGGCCGGCAGCCGCACCGGCGCGGCGGGGTCGGTGAGCAGGCCGTCCAGCAGTTCCAGGTACCAGCCGGCCAGCCGGCTCACGGTGGCCTCGTCGAACAGGTCGGTGCGGTACCGCAACTCGCCCGAGAACCGGGTGCCGTCGTCGCCGAGCTCCAGGTTCAGGTCGAACTTGGCGGTCGGCGCGGGCGGCGTCCCGGCCACGACCTCCAGTCCGGGCAGCGACATCGGCGCGCCGGTCTCGTAGACGTTGAGCATCACCTGGAACAGCGGCGTGACCGCGAGGTTCCGCTCCGGCTGCAGGCGCTCCACGACCCGCTCGAACGGCGTGCCGGCGTGCGCGAACGCGTCCAGCGCCGCCGTGCGCGCCCGCGCCAGCAGCTCCGCGCCGGTCGGGTCGCCCGAGGTGTCGCCGCGCACCACCAGCGTGTTGATGAAACAGCCGACGACCCGCTCGGCGTCGGGGTGGTGGCGGCCCGCGTGCGGCACCCCGACGGCGATGTCGTCGACGCCGGACAGGCGGCTCAGCAACGCCTGCAACCCGGCCAGGAACACCATGAACGGCGACGTCCCCGCCACCGCGCGCACCTTCGCCGACAGCGCCTCGGGCACCTCCACCACGACGGCCGCCCCCTCCCACGTGGGCACGGACGGGCGCGGGCGGGCGAGCGGCAGGTCGAGCACCGGCGGCAGGCCCGCCAGGCGCCCGGCCCACCAGTCGAGGTCGGCGTCCGGCCGTCCGGCCTCCCAGGCGGCCACGTCCGCGTACTGGAGGGCCGGGGGAGCGGGGGGCGGCTCCAGGCCGAGGCGGGCGGCGTACAGGCGGGTGAGGTCGTCCAGCAGCACGCGTTCCGACCAGGCGTCGGTGGCGATGTGGTGCAGGGTGAGCGCGAGCACGCACTCCTCGTCGCCGAGCCGGAACACCGTGGCCCGCAGGGGCGGCTCGGCGTCCAGCCGGAACGGCCGCCAGGCGTGCGCGGCCAGCTCCCGGTCCAGCTCCGTCCCGTCCACGTCCACCACGGGCACCGGGACGGCGGCGACGGGCCGCACGCGCCCCTCGTCGATGACGCCGCGCAGGACCCAGTGCCGTTCGGCCAGGTCCGCCACCGCGCCGGTGAGGGCGGCGACGTCCACCGGGCCGCGCAGCCGCAGCGTCAGCGGCACGTTGTAGGCGGGCGTGTCCGGTTCGAGTTGGGCCAGGAACCACAGCCGTTCCTGCGCCGGCGACAGCGGCATGTCCGCGGCCGACGTCGCCGGGATGCCGGGGGCGGCCTTCTTCTCCTTCTGCTTCAGAGCGGCGTCGATCCTGGACCGGACGAGTTCGGCGATCCGGTCCTCACGTGTCTCGGTCATCCCTCGTCCCCCTCCATCAGGTCGGCGGCCAGCAGCTCTTCGAGCGCGGCGGCGAAGTCGGCGAGCACCGGACGGTCGAACAACAACCGCACGGGCACGGTGACCTGCAACATCTCGCGCAGGCGGGCGGCCACCCTGGTCGCGGCGAACGAGGCTCCGCCGAGGGCGAAGAAGTCGTCGCCGGCCCAGACCTCGGGCCGTTCGAGCACCTCGGCCCAGACGGCGGCCACCAGCCGCTCGGCGCCGGTGTCCGGCGCGACCCGCGCCGGGTCCGGGCCGGTGTCCGGCTCGGGCAGCGCGTGGCGGTCGACCTTGCCGCCGGGCAGCGTGGGCAGGGCGGGCAGGGCGACCCAGCGGCGCGGCACCATGTGGCCGGGCAGCCGGGACCGGGCGTGCCGCTCGATCGCGGCCAGGTCCGCCGTCTCCGGCGCGACGTAGCCGACCAGGTGGGCGTGCGCGTCCGTCCCCGCGACGGTCACGGCGGCCTCGGCCAGCTCGCGCAGCACGGCCTCGATCTCGCCCAGCTCGATCCGGTACCCGCGGACCTTCACCTGGTGGTCGCGGCGGCCGTGGAACTCCAGCGTCCCGTCCGGCCGCCATCGGGCCAGGTCACCGGTGCGGTAGCAGCGGCCGTCCGGCGTGAACGGGTCGGCCACGAAGGCGGTCGCGGTCAGGTCCGGACGCCCCCGATAGCCGCGGGCCACCCCGGCGCCGCCCAGCAGCAGTTCGCCGACCGCGCCCGGCGGCACCAGCCGCAGCCGCGCGTCGACCACGTACGCCCGCTCGCCCGGCATCGGCGCCCCGATCGGCACCCGGTCGCCCTCGTGCGCGCGCACCCGGTGCAGCGTCGAGGTGACGGTGGTCTCGGTGGGCCCGTAGGCGTTCCACAACTCGCCGACGCGGCGCAGGATCTGCTCGGCCAGCGCCGGGTCCAGCGCCTCCCCGCCCGCGACGGCGCGCAGCGCCGGGCCGCCCGCCCAGCCGGTTGCGATCAGCATCCGGTACGCGGTCGGCACCAGGTCGATCACCGTGGCCGCGCTCGTGCCGATCAGCTCGGCCAGCGCGTGCCCGTCGGTGGCCGTGGCCCTGTCCACCACCACCGACGTGCCGCCGGCGGTCAGGACGCTCCACAGCTCGGAGGCGGAGGCGTCGAAGCTCAGCGGCGCGACCGCGAGTTGCACGTCGGCCGGGCCGAGGCGGAGCGTCGAGATCATCCCGGCCACGAGGGCGGCCAGGCCGCCGTGGGTGACCTCGACCCCCTTGGGGGCGCCGGTGGAGCCGGAGGTGTAGGTGACGTACGCCAGGTCCTCGGAGCGCACCTCGGGCAGGTCCGCGAGCGGGCCGGCCGCGAGCCGGTCCGCGTCGAGCACCACCGGCCGGTGCCCGGCAGGGGTCGCCGGGCCGTTCGGGGCGGGCGGCGCCGGGTGGTGCGGGGTGGACGGCGGGGCTGGGTCGAAGGGGGTGTCGCCGCGGGTGAGCACCACGCGGGCGCCCGCGTCCGCGGCCAGCAGGCGCAGCCGTTCGGCCGGGTGTTCGGGGTCCAGCGGCAGGTACGCCGCCCCCGCCCGCCACACGCCCAGCAGCACCACGGGCAACATCCGGTCCCGCGGCACGTGGACGCCGACCACGTCGCCCCGCGACACCCCGTGCGCCAGCAGCCCGGCCGCGATCCGGTCGGCGCGGTCGTTCAGCTCGGCGTGGCTCAGCGCGGCGCCGTCCGGGCCGACCACCGCCGTGCCCACCGTGCCCGCCGTGCCCGCCGTGCCGGTTCTGTGGGCCGCGAGGGCCCGGGGCACCGGCGGCAGGTCGTCCGGCAGCCGCGGGCCGGCCGCGCGGGCCAGCAGCGCGGCGCGCTCGTCCGGCGTGACCGGCTCGAACGCCGCGATCAGCAGGTCCGGCTCGGCCACCGCGCGTCGCAGCAGCCACAGCAGCCGGTCCAGGTACGCCCCGGCCGCCTCCCGGCCGAGCAGCGCGACCGCGTACTCCAGGTGCAGCTCGGCGCCGGCCGCCGTGCGGTTGACGAGCACGCTGAACTCGTGCACGGCAGCGCCGGAGCCGACCTCGGTCAGCAGTTCGAGGCAGCCCGCGCGCACCGGCACCTCGGCGTGCTGCATGGCCAGCAGCACGGGGGCGCGGGGCAGGTCGGCGGGCGGCGCCTCCTGGTGGACGAGCGCCCGCGTGGTGGCCTCCCCGGCCTGCCTGACCAGGTCGCGGAAGGTCGGCTCGGCGTCCGGCCGCAGCCGCACCGGCACCGTGTCGATCAGCGGCCCGACGACCCGGGCCAGCTCCGGCCTGGCACGCCGCGCCGCGACCATGCCGACCAGCGTGTCCGGCTCCCCGGCGGCCAGGGCGACGGCGGCCACGTACACCGCGAACGGGGTCGCGCCGCACGCGCGGGCCAGCGCGGCCACGCCGTCCGTGAGCTCTTCGGGCAGCGGCCTGGTCACCCGGCACGTCGTCAGGTCGCGCGGCGGCGGCCCCGCCACCGGCGCCCCCGCCAGCTCGCCGCGCCAGAACTCCCGCAGCCGCGCGAGGTCGGGCCGTTCCTCCTGCTCGCGCACCGCCACGTCGCCGAGCTGCACCGCGGGCTCGGGAACGGGCTCGCCCGCCAGCTCGGCGGCCAGCTCGTCCATGAGCACGCCGACCGAACCGCCGTCGAAGGCGAGGTGGTCGGTCACGAGCACCAGCTCGGCCACGTCGTCCCCGACGGGGCACAGGCTCGCGCGCAGCAGCGGCACCTCGTTCGTCACGTCGAACACGTGCTCCGCCGCGGCCCGGGCCACCTTCACCGGGTCCGCGCCCGCCGGATGCTCGACCAGCGGGACGGCGACGGGCGGGTGCACGACCGCGTACGGGACGCCGTCCTCGCCGACGGAGACCGTGCTGCGCAGGGCCTCGTGCCGGCGCAGGACCGCGTCGAGTGCCGGGCGCAGCGGCGCGCTCCCGCTCAGGCCGCGCACGCCCAGCCGGACCGACACGGTGGTGACCGGGCTGTGCGGGTGGAGCTGGCGCAACGTCCAGAACTCGCGTTGCGCGGCGGTGAGCGGGTGCCGGGTCCGGCCGGTCCGCCGCACCGGCGCCGATCCCGGCTCGCGCAGCCGCGCCGCCAGCCCGGCCGCGGTCGGCTCGGTCAGGAACGACGCCAGGGGCACGGTGTGCCCGAGCCGCCGTGACAGCTCGGTCACCACCCGGGCGGCGGCCAGCGAGTGCCCGCCCAGGTCGGCGAACCGGTCGTGCACGCCCACCTCCGGCAGGCCCAGCACGTCCGCGATCACCTCGGCCACCTGGCGCTCGTCGTCCGTGCGCGGCGCGACCGGGGCCGCGTTCCCCGTCCGGGCGGCGCCCAGCTTGGGCAGGGCCGCGCGGTCCACCTTGCCGGTGGGGCCGATCGGCAGGTCGCCGGTCACGCCGATCCTGGCCGGGACCAGGTGGTCGGGCAGGCGGTCGCGCAGCCAGTCGCGCAGGTCGGGCTCGGTCACGCCGGAGGCGGCCACGTGCGCGGCGAGGTAGGCGATGCCGTCGTCGTCGGTGTGGGCCAGCACGACCGCGCGGCGCACCGCGGGGTGGCGGTCCAGCGCCGACTCGACCTCGCCCAGCTCCACCCGGTAGCCGCGGATCTTGACCTGGTCGTCGGCGCGGCCCACGTACCGCAGCTCGCCGTCCACCCGTCGGACCAGGTCGCCGCTGCGGTAGACGCGGGCGCCGTCGGGCTCGGTGCGGAAGGCCTGCGACTCGTGGCCCAGGTAGCCGCGGGTCACGCCGGGGCCGCCGATCCACAACTCGCCGGTCTCTCCGTCCGGGACCGGCCTGCCCGCGTCGTCGCGCACGCTGAGCAGCGCGCCCGCCATCGGCTCGCCCAGCGGCGGTTCGCCCTGGTGGTCGCGGGTCACCTCGAACATGGTGGAGCCGGTGGTGCACTCGGTGGGGCCGTACATGTTGAGCACCCGGCGTACGCCCGGGTTGGCGAACATGCGCGCGACCAGGGCCGCGGTCAGCCGTTCGCCGCCCGACAGCACCATGCGCACGCCGTCCGGCAGCGGCTCGCGCAGCAGCACCGACAGCGCGGACGGGACGCCGAAGACCGTGCGCACCTCGTCGCGGGCCGGCAGCGTCGGCAGCGCCAGCACGTTGTCCGCCATGATCACGGTTCCGCCGGCGAACAGCGGCGTGAAGATCTGGGTGATGGAGGCGTCGAAGCAGATGGAGGAGCCGGCCAGCATGCCGCTCAACTCCTCGGCGGTGTAGGCGGCCGCCTCCCAGCGCACCAGGTTCAGGGTGTTGCGATGCTCCACGACCACGCCCTTGGGGCGGCCGGTCGAGCCGGAGGTGTAGATGACGTACGCGGCGTCGCCCGGCTCGCCGGGCACCTCGGGCCCGGACGCGGCGGGCGTCACGTCGTCGACGAGCACCGTGGCGGCGCCGGTCAGCGACGCGGTGTCGCGCCGCGCGGCCGAGGTGACCACCGCGCTCACGGCGGCGTCCTCGGCCATGAAACGTAACCGTTCCGCCGGGTAGGCCGGGTCCAGCGGGACGTAGGCCGCCCCCGCCTTCAGCACCCCGATCAGCGCGGGCACCAGCCACTCGTCGCGGTCCAGGCAGATGCCCGCCAGGTCGCCGCGTCCGACACCGCGCGCGGCCAGGGCGTGGGCGACCCCGTTGGCCCTGCGGTCGAGCTCGGCGTAGGTCAGCCGGCTCGTGCCCGCGACGACGGCGAGGCGATCGGGCGTCCGCCGGCACTGCGCCTCCAGGGCCTGGTGGAGGCGGCTGGGGGAGTCTGTGAGAGGGCGGTTCGCGCCCGTCACATCCGTATTCATGTGTCCTCTTTCCAGCAAAGATCGAACGTGTCCGGGTGGGCGGTCTCGAACGGGCCCGCTCCTCCGGGACGGCACGCGGGCCCGGGCGAGGTCGTCGCTGGGCGCGCGGGGGGTCGTGCGGGCGGCTCACTGCCGCATGGTCGGCGGGGCCGGCGGGGTCGGCGGGGAGTGTCTTCTACGGTCACCTGCTCCCTTCACCGAAGACCGGGTCCTCCGCACAGCAGCATCGGTGACCCGGCTTGCCGCTGACTTGGAACCTGCCGTGATCTTGCTTGCATCAGGGCGACGTCGACGGCCGATCGGCTCGGGACGGCTCGGCGGGCGGCCTTCTCTCCACTGCTCCGGGGCGCCGGGACACCGTGATCCTCTCGGCCGGGGCCCTCCCGCAAACGGGCCTTTCCCGGGGAAAAGGACTGGACGCGGCGACGGCCGGGCTTGTAGCTTGCAGGCGACCGTGACACCGCCCGAGGAGGTGAGCCCCATGAACGCAGTTCCGCTGTGGGTGCTCCCCCATTCCGTCACGGCCGGGCGGCTGACGTAGGCGTCGCCGGGAGCGCCTCTCCGACAAGGCACTCCCGAAAGGCAACGCCATGCACTCTCCGCACGCCAACGCCATAGAGCCGCCGTCGAACGCCGGCGCCGACCGCGTGCCTCTCGCGTACGACGTGATCATCGCCGGATGCGGGCCGACCGGCGCGATGCTGGCCGCCGAACTGCGGCTGCACGACGTACGGGTACTCGTCCTGGAGAAGGAGACCGAGCCCAAGTCGTTCGTCCGCATAGTCGGGCTGCATATTCGCAGCCTTGAGATCATGGCGATGCGCGGCCTGCTGGAACGCGTTCTCGAACACGGAAGACGGCGTCCGGCCGCCGGTTTCTTCGCCGCCATCGACAAACCCGTGCCCAAGGGCCTGGATTCCGCGCACGCCTATTTGCTGGGCATTCCGCAGCCGGTCATCGAGCGCCTGCTCGAAGAGCACGCGATCGACCTCGGAGCGCAGATCCGCCGCGGTCGCGCGGTGACCGCCCTCGAACAGGACGACGAAGGCGTGACCGTCGAACTGGCCGACGGGGAACGGCTGCGCGCACGCTTTCTCGTCGGCTGCGACGGCGCGCGCAGTACGGTGCGCAAACTGCTCGGCGTCGGCTTCCCCGGCGAGCCGTCGCGGACCGAGACGCTGATGGGCGAGATGGAGGCGGGCGTGCCGCAGGAGGAGATCACCGCCAGGGCGGCCGAGCTCCACGGGCCCCACAGGCCGTTCTGGATCCGGCCCTTCGGCAACGGGGTCTACAGCGTCGTCGTCCCGGCCGTCGGAACAGGCGACCGCGCGGAACCGCCGACCCTTGAGGACTTCCGGCAGGCGCTGCGCGCCCTCGCCGGAACCGATTTCGGCGTGCACTCGCCGCGCTGGTTGTCCCGCTTCGGCGACGCCACCCGGCTGGCCGAACGTTATCGGCTCGGGCGGGTGCTGCTGGCCGGCGACGCGGCGCACATCCACCCACCCATCGGCGGACAGGGCCTCAACCTCGGCGTCCAGGACGCGTTCAACCTCGGCTGGAAGCTGGCCGCGCAGGTCCGCGGCTGGGCGCCGGCCACGCTGCTGGACACCTACGAGGCCGAACGCCACCCGGTCGCCGCGGACGTGCTGGACAACACCCGCGCCCAGAAGGAGCTGCTGTCCCCCGAACCGGGCCCGCAGGCCGTGCGCAGGCTGCTCACCGAACTCATGGACATCGACGAGGTGAACCGCCACCTGATCGAGAAGATCACCGCGGTCGGCGTCCGCTACGACTTCGGCGAGGGCCCCGACCTGCTCGGCCGCCGCCTGCCCGACCTCGACGTGAAGGAGGGCCGCCTCTACGGCCTGCTGCGTCACGGCCGCGGCCTGCTGCTGGACCGCACCGAACGCCTGACCGCCGGCGGCTGGTCGGACCGGGTCGACCACGTGGCGGATCGCACCGCGGCCCTGGACGTCCCGTGCGTCCTGCTGCGCCCCGACGGCCACGTGGCCTGGGCCGGCGACGACCAGCACGACCTGGACGCCCATCTCTCCCGCTGGTTCGGCCCGCCCGCGACCCGATGAAGGCGCGGCCCTGTCGGGGATGAAGAGGTTCGGGTGATCATGACGCCGCCGCCGTCGTGAACCGCGACGACGGCGGCGCCGTCAAGATCGTGCAGGGGGCGCCGTGTTCGTATAGGGATGGCGTCAAAACGCCCCCGGTCACGGGCGCGGGAGGTGAGGCTGGGGGCGTCAACAATGCGGACGAAAGCGACACATGCCTACCAATCCCACTCCTGAACAGCCCCCCACCCCGTACGACGTGGAGATCGAGCGCGCCCGGCTCAGGGAGATCAGGTCCCGGCTCCCCGACGCCGTCCGGCCGCTCGGCGGCGTGCTGCCGAGCCTGGCCGGGCTCACGGTGGCGGAGTCCGCCTTCACGTCCTTCACCTATTCGCTCGCCCTGGCCTACAACGAGGTCGAGGCGTTCACGATGGTGGAGGCGCGCCACCGGGTCGAGGACGTGGCACGCATCCAGGACGGCCTGACCGCGTCCATCACGACCTGGGAGAGCGCCGAGCGCGCCAGTTCCGTGAGCCGGTGGTGAACCTCGCGGCCCTGGGGCGGCACGGCCTCATGGTGGGCACGGGCGCGGCGCTGACGCTGTCGGCCCTGGGCGTTCCGGCGGCCTGGCCGTTCGTCGGCAAGATGTACGTCCACCAGTACGACCCGCAGGCGTTCTTCGACGCCGCCCCCACCTGGTCGTCGGTCCACGACGACGTCGTCGCCGCCCGGCTGGACGTCGAGGCCCTCGTCGCCGGGGTGGCCGCGACGAGCTGGCGCAGCGAGGACGGCCGGGCCTTCCAGCGCCGCATGGACGCCTACCTGGCCGACCTCCGCGGCATCGAGCTCCGCGCGCTGGTCACCGCGCTCACCCTGTTCACGGCGGGGGCCGCACTGGCGGCGATGGTGCTGTTCCAGTTCCTGGTCGCGGCGGCCATGGCGGCGGTGGCGCTGTGGACGCTGACCGCGGCCGTCACGCCGCTCAGCCTGGCCTCGGCCCGGCTCCTGGCCATGCAGTGCCTGATCAAGCTCTTCGAGGGCTACCAGGCGGTGGAGTCGATGCTCGACGCGCTGCTGCACGGCTGCGCCGCCGCCCTGACCGCGGCGGTGGCGGCCGACCTGGGCGTCCGGACCGTCCGCGGTGACCGTGACGGCCTGAACGACCTCGCCGCGGCGACCTTCGCCCAGGGGCCCATGCTGGTCTGGGGCACGGCCGACCGGATCGAGCGCGACCTGACCGCGCACGGCCTCAGCGGCCGGTTCCCGTCCTCCGGCCCCTGGTCGGGCGGGCGGGCGGGCGCGGCTCTGCCGCCAGGACTGCCGCAGGCGGCGGGCGGCAAGGCGGTCAACGATCTCATGACCGGCGGCCAGACGCTGACCGGCCGCCTCACGCCGGAGCAGAACGCCGACGGCTTGTACCTCTTCCCCTGGGAGTGACCAATGGGAGCGTCCATGAACTTCGAGGAAGAGCTCGGGATCGACCCCGAGCGGCTCGCGGCCGATGCCGACCGCCTCTTCGGCCTGCTGGGACGGCCGCCCGGCGAGGCCGCGACGGCACGGGCCGAGTCCCGGGACGGCTGGGTGAGCGTCGAGTACAGCTGCGCGGCGGGCGTGCGGGACCTGCGCCTCGACCCGCGGGCCATGCGCCTGGACTCCGGCCGGCTCGCCGGGACGATCCTCGACCTGATCCAGCAGGCGAGGGAACGGGCCGAAGCCGAGGAACGCGCCAGGACCGAGGCCCTTCTCGGCGGCAACGCGCTTCTGGCCGACCGCCGGCTCGTCGCCGAGCACCTGCGCGCCGCGACCGGCGCCCTCCAGGAGAACCTGGAACGCGCCGCCGCGACCATCGACCGGGTCCGCGCCCTGCTCCGCCCCTGACCGGGCGGCGGCACGTCCGCGGTCACGGTCTGAAGCGGTAACCCATCCCGGGTTCGGTGATCAGATGGACGGGCCGGGACGGGTCCCGTTCGAGCTTGCGGCGGATCTGCGCCATGTACTGGCGCAGGTAGTGGGTCTCCTTGACGAACGTCGCGCCCCACACCTCGGTGAGGACCCGGCGCTGGCTGATCAGCTTGCCGGGGTGGCGCAGCAGCAGGTCGAGGATGTGCCACTCCGTCGGCGTCAGCCGGACGTCGCCGGAGATCGTCTTGTTCGTCAGGTCGATGACGTGGTCGCCGATCCGGATGCTCGCCAGCTCGGCCTCCTGGATGGCGGTGCGCCGGGTCACGGCCCGCACCCGGGCCAGCAGCTCGTCGATGCCGAACGGTTTCGTCACGTAGTCGTCGGCGCCGGCGTCCAGGGCCTCGATCTTGTCCTGGTTCCCGGCCCGGCCGGACAGCACGATGATCGGGATGCCGCTCCAGCCGCGCAGGCCGTGGATCACCTCCACGCCGTCCAGGTCAGGCAGGCCCAGGTCGAGGATGACCAGGTCCGGGGCGGCGTCGACGGCGGCCCTGAGCGCGGACGCGCCGTCGGCCGCGACGGTGACGTCGTAGTGCCGGGCGACCAGGTTGATGCGCAGGGCGCGCAGGATCTGCGGCTCGTCGTCCACGACGAGGATGCGGGTCACCGGGTCGTCCTCCGCGGGGTGGCGACGGGCAGGGTGAGGATCATGGTCAGACCGCCCCCAGGCGTCTCTTCGGGTACGAGCGTGCCGCCCATGGCCTCGGCGAGCCCGCGTGACAGGGCGAGCCCGAGCCCGACGCCGGAGTGGTTGTCGCGGTCGCCGAGCCGCTGGAACGGCTGGAAGACCCGGTCGTGCGCCTCCGGCGGGATGCCCGGGCCGCGATCGATCACCCGGATCTCGACGTGGTCGCCGTGCCCGCTGGCGGTGATCAGCACGGTCCGGCCGGGCGGGCTGTAGCGCACGGCGTTGGACATGAGATTGACCAGGACGCGTTCGAGCAGCGCGGGGTCGGCCAGGACGTCGGGCAGCTCGACGGAGACGTCGCCGTCGATGCGCTCCTGGAGCGGGCCCAGGTCGTCGATGGCCCGCGGCACGATCTCCTCAAGCGCCAGGGGCTGCGCGCTCACCCCGAGCACGCCCGCCTGCAACCGGCTCATGTCCAGCAGGTTCGCCACCAGCCGGTCCAGCTTGTCCAGCGACTCCTCCGCGGTGGCCAGCAGCTCCGAGCGGTCCCGTTCCGACCAGGCGATCTCGGTGCTGCCCAGGCTCTCGACGGCGGCCTTGGCCGAGGCGAGCGGCGTGCGCAGGTCGTGGCTGACGGCGGCCAGCAGCGCGGTGCGCATGCGGTCGGCCTCGGCCAGCGGGCGGGCGTGTTCGGCCGCCTCCTGGAGGCGTTCCTGGCGCAGCGCGACGGCGGCCTCGGCGGCGAACGCCTCCAGCACCGCGCGGTCGGAGGCCTCCAGCGGGCCGCCCTTGGCCGCCAGGACCAGGTCCTCGCCGATGACGACGTCGGTGTCGGACTGGCCGGGGCAGGTGGAGGGGGCGCCGCCGGAGGTGGCGACGATCCGCCAGACGTCCGGGTCTGACTGGTCGTCGGGGGTGTGGGCGGCGTCGGGCCGGCGTTCCAGCAGGGTGACCGAGCTCAGGCCGAACGTCTCGCGGGTGCGTTCCAGCAGGGACGGCACGGCGGCCTCGCCGCGCAGCACGTGCCCGGCCAGCGTGGACAGCAGTTCGGCGTCGGCGCTCGCGCGGGCGGCCTGCCGGGTGCGGCGGGCCGCGATGTCCACGATCGTGCTCACCGCCGCCGCCACCAGCAGGAACACGACCAGCGCGAACAGGTTCTCCGGGGCGGCGATGGTGAACTCGCCGACCGGCGGCGTGAAGAACCAGTTGAGCAGCAGCGACCCGCCGACGGCCGCGGTGATGGCCGGCCACATGCCGCCGGCCAGTGCCACGCCCACGGTCAGGCAGAGGAAGAACAGGATCTCGCTGGGCAGCGACAGCAGGTCCCGGAACGGCCACAGCGCGGCCGTCAGCAGCGGCATCCCGGCCACCGCGAGAACCCAGCCGGTCGTGCGGCGGGCGCGGGTGAGCGCGGCGCGCGAGCGGCCCGGCCGCCGGCCCTTCTTGGCCTCCTCGTGCGTGATCATGTGCACGTCGATCGAGCCGGACCGGGCGGTGGTCTCCACGCCGACGCCGCGGGAGAAGATCTGCGCGAACCGCCCCCTGCGCGAGGCGCCGAGGACGAGCTGGGTGGCGTTGACGCCGCGGGCGAAGTCGAGCAGCGCCCGGGGGACGTCGTCGCCGACGACCTGGTGGTAGGTGCCGCCCATGTCCTCCACCAGTGTGCGCTGGCGGGCCAGGCTGCCCGGGTCGGCCCCGGCCAGCCCGTCGGCGCTGGTCACGTGCACCGCGAGCAGGTCGGCGCCCTTGGTGCGGGCGGCGATGCGGGCGGCCCGCCGGACCAGCGTGTCGCCCTCGGGGCCGCCGGTCAGGGCGACGACGACGCGTTCGCGGGTCTCCCACGTGGTCGCGATGCCGTGGTCGGCGCGGTAGCGGTCGAGCTGGTCGTCCACCTTGCCGGCCACCCACAGCAGCGCCAGCTCGCGCAGCGCGGTGAGGTTGCCGACGCGGAAGTAGTTCGACAGCGCCGCGTTCACCTTCTCGGGGGCGTACACGTTGCCGTGGGCCATCCGCCTGCGCAGCGCCTCGGGCGACATGTCCACCAGCTCGATCTGGTCGGCCCGGCGCACGACCTCGTCGGGCACGGTCTCGCGCTGCGGCACACCGGTGATCTCCTGGACGACGTCGTTGACCGACTCCAGGTGCTGGATGTTCACCGTGGAGATCACGTCGATGCCGGCGTCCAGGATGTCGTCGATGTCCTGCCAGCGCTTGGCGTTCTTCGAGCCGGGCACGTTGGTGTGGGCCAGCTCGTCGATCAGCGCCACCCGCGGCCGGCGGGCGATCACGGCGTCGGCGTCCAGCTCGGTGAAGGTGGCGCCGCGGTGGACGAGCGTCCGGCGGGGGACGATCTCCATGCCCTCCAGCAGGGCGGCGGTCCGGGCCCGGCCGTGGGTCTCGACGAACCCCACGACCACGTCCCGGCCGCGCTCGTGGGCCCTGCGGCCCTCGCCGAGCATCGCGTACGTCTTGCCGACCCCGGGCGCCGCCCCGAGGTAGACCCGCAGCCGGCCCCTCACCTCACGCCCTGTCGAGCGCGAGGTTGAGTTCGAGCACGTTGACCGCGGGCTCGCCCATGAAGCCGAGGACGCGGCCGGTGGTGTGCTCGCCGATCAGCCCCTTGACCCGGGCGAGGTCGAGGCCGCGCTCCCTGGCCACGCGGGGCGCCTGGAGCTCGGCGTAGGCGACCGAGATGTGCGGGTCGAGACCGGAACCGCTGGCCGTGACCGCGTCGGCGGGGACGACCGCCCTGGCGTTCCCCCTGACGGGCACGGTCCGCCCGGCGGAGTAGTCCTCACCCGGCCTGCCGCACTCGACCGTGACGCCCTGGTAGGAGGCGACGAACGGGACGGCGGGGCACGCCTGGTTGACGCTGACGGCCCGGCCGGGGAAGACCTTCAGCACCGCGCCGACCCCGTCGGCCGTGCAGTACGGGCGGGCGCCGCTGACGCCCTCCAGCTCGCCGGCCGCCCTGGAACGGGCGCAGACCCGGGTGAGCAGCGACTTCCTGCCCTCCCCGCCCGCGCCCGGCAGCGTGTCCACGACGTCCTCAGGACCGAGGTTGCTCGCCCCCGACGAGGTCGGGTCGTAGCCGTCGCCGGCGGCCGAGGGACGGGACTGGAAGTACGTCCTGACCGGGTTGCCGTCCTTGTCGGTGAAGGACTGGCCGATCAGGGCGCTGCCGTGGCCGCCGTCGACGATTGAGCCGTTGGCCCGGCCGTTGAACAGCGCCTGGGCGACGCCGGTGGTGACCAGCGGGTAGACGACGCCGAGCAGCGCGGTCAGGACGGCGACGGCGCGCAGGGCGGCGAGGTGCTGGCGGACCCAGCTTGGCAGGCGTTCCATTTATGACATCCCCGGAAGGAACTGGATCAGCAGGTCAATGAGCTTGATGCCGGCGAAGGGGGCGACGATGCCGCCCAGGCCGTAGACGTACAGGTTGCGGGAGAGCAGTTTGGAGGCGCTGGAGGGCCGGTAGCGCACTCCGCGCAGGGCCAGTGGGATGAGCGCGACGATGACCAGCGCGTTGAAGACGACCGCCGACAGGATGGCCGACTGGGGGCTGGCCAGGCGCATGACGTTGAGCGCGTCCAGGCCCGGGTAGACGGCGGCGAACATGGCGGGGATGATCGCGAAGTACTTGGCGATGTCGTTGGCGATCGAGAACGTGGTCAGCGCGCCCCGGGTGATCAGCAACTGCTTGCCGATCTCGACGATCTCGATGAGCTTGGTCGGGTTGGAGTCCAGGTCCACCATGTTCCCGGCCTCCTTGGCGGCCGAGGTGCCGGTGTTCATGGCCACGCCGACGTCCGACTGGGCCAGGGCGGGGGCGTCGTTGGTGCCGTCGCCGGTCATCGCGACCAGGCGGCCGCCCTCCTGCTCCTTCCTGATCAGGGCGAGCTTGTCCTCGGGGGTGGCCTCGGCCAGGAAGTCGTCCACGCCGGCCTCGTCGGCGATGGCCTTGGCGGTGAGCGGGTTGTCGCCGGTGATCATGACGGTGCGGATGCCCATGCGGCGCATCTCGTCGAAGCGTTCGCGCATGCCCTGCTTGACGACGTCCTTGAGGTGGATGACGCCGAGCACGCGGCCCCGCTCGGCCACGACCAGCGGGGTGCCGCCGGAGGCGGAGATGCCGTCCACGATGTGGCCGACGTCGTCGGTGGGGTGGCCGCCGTTGTCGCGCACCCACTTCATGACCGCGGTGGCCGCGCCCTTGCGGACCTCGCGACCGTCCAGGTTCACGCCGGACATGCGGGTCTGCGCGGTGAACTGCACCCATTCGGCGCCGTGGATCTCGCGCTCGCGCAGGCCGTACCGCTCCTTGGCGAACACCACGATCGAGCGGCCCTCGGGGGTCTCGTCGGCGAGGCTGGAGAGCTGGGCGGCCTCGGCGAGCTCCTGCTCGCCGATCCCCTCCACGGGGACGAACTCGGCCGCCTGCCGGTTGCCCAGCGTGATCGTGCCGGTCTTGTCCAGCAGCAGCGTGGACACGTCGCCCGCGGCCTCGACCGCGCGTCCCGACATGGCCAGGACGTTGCGCTGGACCAGGCGGTCCATGCCGGCGATGCCGATGGCCGACAGCAGCGCCCCGATCGTCGTCGGGATCAGGCAGACCAGCAGCGACACCAGCACGATGCCGGTGACGCCGTTCGCGTCGAGCGCGACCGAGTCGGGGACGCCGGGGTTGATCTGCTTGGAGTAGATCGCCAGCGGCTGCATGGTCACGGTGGCGACGAGGAAGACGATCGTCAGGGCGGCCAGCAGGATGTTGAGCGCGATCTCGTTCGGCGTCTTCTGCCGGTTCGCGCCCTCGACCAGGGCGATCATGCGGTCGATGAAGCTCTCGCCGGGCTTCTGGGTGATCTTGACGACGATCCGGTCGGAGAGCACCTTCGTGCCGCCGGTCACCGCCGAGCGGTCGCCGCCCGACTCGCGGATGACGGGCGCGGACTCGCCGGTGATGGCCGACTCGTCCACCGAGGCGATGCCCTCGACCACGTCGCCGTCGCCGGGGATGACCTCGCCGGCCTCGACCACCACCAGGTCGCCCTGCCGCAGGTCGGGCGCGCCGACCCGGTCCCACTCGGTCCCGCCGCCGGCGCGCAGGCGGCGGGCCTGGGTGTCGGTCTTGGCCTTGCGCAGCGTGGCCGCCTGCGCCTTGCCGCGCCCTTCGGCGACGGCCTCGGCCAGGTTGGCGAAGACCACGGTCAGCCACAGCCACACGACGGTCGCCCAGGCGAAGAACGACGGCTCGACGACCGCCAGGACGGTGGTGAACACCGCGCCGACCTCGACGATCAGCATGACGGGGTTGCGCCACAACGTGGCCGGGTTCAGCTTCCTGACCGCGTCGGGGAAGGACCTGACGAGCTGCCGGGGATCCAGCAGGCCGCCGCCCACGCGGCCGTCCCGGCGTGCGGGGGAGGGTTTGTCCAGTACGGGGGTTGACATGTCAGGACAGTCCTTCTGCGATCGGGCCGAGCGCGAGTGCCGGGAGGAAGGTGAGGGCGACGAGGACGACCGTCACGCCGACGACCATGCCGACGAACTGCGGCCGGTGCGTGGGCAGCGTGCCGGCGCCCTCCGGGACGGGCGACTGCGCCGCCAGCGAGCCGGCCAGGGCCAGCACCAGGATGATCGGCAGGAACCGGCCGAAGGCCATGCACAGGCCGAGCGCGACGTCGTACCAGGGGGTGTTGACGGTCAGGCCGCCGAAGGCCGAGCCGTTGTTGTTGGAGGCGCTGGTGAAGGCGTACAGGACCTCCGACAGGCCGTGCGGGCCGCCGTTCAGCATGCCCGCGCGCTGCTCCGCCGAGCCCATCGCGGCGGCGGTGCCGATGAGCACCAGGGCCGGGGTGACCAGGAAGTACAGGGAGGCGAGCTTGATCTCGCGGGCGCCGATGCGCTTGCCCAGGTACTCGGGGGTGCGGCCGACCATCAGGCCCGCCACGAAGACGGTGATCACGGCGAGGATGAGCATGCCGTACAGGCCCGAGCCGACGCCGCCGGGCGCGACCTCGCCGAGCATCATGTTGACCATCGTCATCATGCCGCCGAACGGCGTGTAGGAGTCGTGGAAGGAGTTCACCGCCCCGGTCGAGGTGAGCGTGGTCGCCGCGCCGAAGGTGGCCGAGTTGGACACCCCGAAGCGCAGCTCCTTGCCCTCCATCGCCGCGCCCACGGCCTGCGGGACGGTGGCGTTCCCGGACAGCTCGAAGACGTTGGTGAGGATCACGCTGGTCAGCGCGAGGACGCCCATCACGGCGAGGATGGCGTACCCCTGGCGGACCTGGCCGACCAGCCGGCCGAAGGTGCGGGTGAGCGAGAACGGGATCACCAGGATCAGGAAGATCTCGAACCAGTTCGTCCAGCTCGTGGCGTTCTCGAACGGGTGGGAGGAGTTGGCGTTGTAGAAGCCGCCGCCGTTGGTGCCCAGTTCCTTGATGACCTCCTGGGAGGCCACCGGGCCGCCGGTGATGCCCTGCGTTCCGCCGGTCAGCGTGGTCAGCTCGTGCACGCCGGAGAAGTTCTGCACCAGGCCGCCCGCGACCAGCACCAGCGCCCCGACGAACGCGATCGGCAGCAGGATGCGCAGCGTGCCGCGGACCAGGTCGACCCAGAAGTTGCCGATCGTGCCGGACCTGCGGCGGGCGAACCCGCGGACGAGGGCGACCGCGACCGCCATGCCGACGGCCGCCGAGACGAAGTTCTGCACGGCCAGGGCGGCCATCTGGGTCAGGTGGCCCATCGTGGACTCGCCCGAGTACGCCTGCCAGTTGGTGTTGGTGACGAAGCTGATCGCGGTGTTCCAGGCGATGTGACCGGTGACCGGTTCCATGCCCAGGCTGAGCGGCAGCTTGTCCTGAAGGCGCTGGAGGCCGTACACGACCAGGACGGAGACGACCGAGAAGGCGAGCAGGCCGCGCGCGTAGACCGGCCAGCTCTGCTCGGCGTCGGCGCGCACCCCGAGCAGCCGGTAGATCCCGCGCTCGACCGCGTTGTGCCTGGTCGTGGAGTAGACGCGGTACATGTGGTCGCCGAGCGGCTTGTGCACCAGCGCGAGCGCGGCGATCAGCGAGGCTATGAAGATCATTCCTGCGACGGTCGTGCTCATCAGAACCGCTCCGGGAACAGCAGGGCGGCGACCATGAAGATCACCAGGGCCGCGGCCACCACGAGACCGGTGGCGTTGATCGCGCTCACAGGCGCTCCACCGCCTTCACCACGAGCCCGAAGACCACGAAGACCGCGATCGTCAGGGCGACGAAGATGACGTCTGCCATCCCCACTCCTCAGCTCTGGAACATTTCCTTACCGCCCGGAATGAGCGGTTCCAGACCAAGGAAAACCCGGGAAAAGCCCCGTTTGGCGTTTCTTGACGGCTTCCCTACGGCGGCGGCCCGATTCTTCACGCGATCCATACGCGGACCCCTCCGCGCGGCGCGTCAGCCCACGTGGACGTGCGGGCGGCGCTCCAGGTCCGGCTCCGCCTGGCGCAGCACCTCCCGGGTCAGCGGCGGCACGTCCCCGCCGCCGAAGACCAGGTAGCGCAGCATCGCCACGACCGGGTTGCCCTCGGTCCAGTGGAAGTAGATGTGCGGCACCGAGCCGGTCCGGTCGCGCAGGTGGAGCAGGAGCGCGGCCAGCGAGTTGGGCACGGCCGAGCTCTCGATGGTGAGGATCCGGTGCCCGTACCGCTCCTCGCCCCTGACGTGCAGCTCGGTCTCGAACTCGGACGCGTCCGGCACCGAGACCTCCACGAACAGCACCGGCTCCGAGCTGCGCAGCCGGTGGTTGAGCCAGGTCTCGCGTAGTTTGTCGTGGTACTCGTCCTGGTCGCGCTGGTGGGGCTCGTTCGCGATCAGGTGGAGGTCTCCGCAGGCGTCGTTGACGTACTGCTCGGCCAGCGTGTCCAGGCGCACCTCGGTCACCCGCAGCTCCGTGGAGCGGGTGGCGCGGGAGATCAGCGAGGTGACGACGATGGCCGCGATGAAGAACGAGGCGATCTTCACGCCGTCCGGCCGCTCGATCACGTTGTCGACCAGCGTGTAGACGAGCACAGCCGTGATCACGGAGAAGCCGGCCGTGGCCCCGCGCTGCCTCTTCTTGTACGCCGACAGGGTCACCGCGACCGCCGCCGACAACATGAGCACCAGCACGCCCGTGGCGTACGCGCCTCCCTGGGCCTCCACGTCCGCGTCGAAGATGATCGTGATGGCGAACGCGATCACGGAGAACACCAGGACCAGCGGACGGACCGCGCCGGTCCACTCCGGGGCCATGCCGTAGCGGGGCAGGTAGCGCGGCACCAGGTTGATCAGCCCCGCCATGGCCGACGCCCCCGCGAACCACAGGATCGTGATGGTGGAGACGTCGTAGACGGTGCCGAACCAGTCGCCCAGGTAGCCGTGCGCCAGATAGGCCAGGGCCCGGCCGCTCGCCCGGCCGCCCTCCTCGAACTCCTCGTGCGGGATCAGCACGGTGGTGACGAAGCTGGAACAGATCAGGAACACGCTCATGATGGACGCCGCCACCGTGAGCATCCGCTTGGTGCCCTTGATCCGCTGCCCGACCTCGCCCTTGACCACCGGCATCACCGCCACGCCGGTCTCGAACCCCGACAGGCCGAGCGCCAGCTTGGGCATCACCAGCAACGACAGCCCGATCATGGTGAGCGGGCTGCTGAAGTCGAGGCTCAGGGCACGCTGCCAGTCCACGACCACCTGCGGCGCCTGGACGACCCGGGTGAGGGCGGTGGCGACGACGACCGCGTTCAGAGCGAGGTAGACGAGGACGAGCAGCACCGCGATGCCGATCGCCTCGCTGAAGCCCATCAGGAACACCCCGCCGAGCGCGGCCAGCAGCACGAGGGTGACGATCACCCGCCCCCCGGCCAGGAAGTCGGGCACGAAGGGGTTCTCCAGGATGTGCGCCGTGGCGTCGGCCGCCGACAGCGTCATGGTGATGACGAAGTCGGTGGCCGCGAACCCGAGCAGCGCCAGGACGAAGATCTTGCCCCACCACTGCGGGGCGAGCTTCTCCAGCATCGCGATCGAGCCCTGGCCGTACGGGCTCTCGGCGGCGACCCGGCGGTAGACCGGCAGCGCGCCCAGCAGGGTGAGCGCGACCAGGAACAGGGTGGCCAGGGGCGACAGGAACCCGGCCGCCAGGGCCGCGATGCCGGGCTGGTAGCCCAGGGTGGAGAAGTAGTCGACGCCGGTCAGGCACATGACCCGCCACCACGGGTGCTTCACATGGGGGCCGTGCTCGATCTGCCCGCGGTCGGTCTGCAGGCCCTGGAGGAGCCAGGAACGCAGCGTTCCTTCCGTAGCCGCCGGCCGTTTCGCCAGCACCATTCTCGGTCATCCCCCCGTCAAGGCCGCGTAAATACGCATCGCACCCTAGCGACGGTTTGAGGGGGTTTGGCCGAGTCGGGGCGTCAAGAAAACGTATGGATGCGTAGGGAGACGGGGGCCGTTCGGCCTGAGTTTCAGCGCTCGGGGACGACCGGAACTCCAGTGGCCGACCCGCCCCCATGACGCCTCCATCCGAATGGAAAGGTCCATCCAGCACAACGCATCAAGGGGGAGGGACCGCCTTTTCGCCGTCGCCCGGCGTCGCCGGTCGGGGGTCAGGCGTCCCAGGCGACCGGGAGACTCTTCATCCCGTAGATGTCGGCGGTCTCCGGGCGCAGGGCGACCTCCTCGGCCGGTACGGCCAGCCTCAGCGTGGGGAAGCGGTTGAGCAGGGCGGGGAAGGCGACCCGCATCTCGACGCGGGCGAGCTGCTGCCCCAGGCACTGGTGGATGCCGTGGCTGAAGGCCAGGTGGCCGCCGTTCTGCCGGCGCAGGTCGAGCGTGTGCGGGTCGGGGAAGCGCTCGGGGTCGCGGTTGGCGGTGCTGAGGGACAGGATGACGGTCGAACCGGCCTTGACGGTGTGGCCGCCCAGCTCGACGTCCTCCAGCGCGACCCGGTGGAACTGCTTGGCGACGCTCAGGTACCGCAGCAGCTCCTCCACGGCGCCGTCCACGAGCCCGGGGTCGTCGCGCAGCGCGGCGAGCTGGTCCGGGTTCTGCAGCAGCGCGAACGTGCCCAGCGCCAGCATGTTCGCGGTCGTGTCGAACCCGGCCGACAGCAGGATCAGGGCCATCCCCTGCAGCTCCTCGTCGGTGAGGTCGCTGTCGAGCAGGTCGCTGAGCACGTCGTCGGTCGGGTTGGCGCGCTTGGCGGCGACGAGCTGCGCGAGGTACTGCTGGGTCGCGAGGTAGGCGGCGATCAGCTCGTCGTCGCCGACCTCCCCGCCGAGGAACTTGTCGATGTTCTCCTGGAAGAAGCCCCGGTCCTCGTACGGAACCCCGAGCAGCTCGCAGATGACGACGGCGGGGATGGGCTTGGCGAACGCGGTCACCAGGTCCGCCTGGGTGCCGGCCTTCTCCATGGCGTCCAGGTGCTCGGCGGTGACCTGCTCGACGCGTTCGGTCAGCAGGCGCATGCGGCGGACGGTGAACTTGCCGACCAGCGGCTTGCGGTACCGGCTGTGCTGCGGCTCGTCCATGAGCAGGAACTCGCCGGGCGGCGCCGGGGGCACCTCGATGTCGCCGTAGTCGATCAGCGGGTGCTGGACCATGAGCTCCTTGCGGGAGCTGAAGCGCGGGTCGGCCAGGACCGACCGGGCCAGGTCGTAGCCGGTGACCAGCCAGCCCTCGTGGCCGCTGGGGAAGGTGAAGCGGCTGATCGGGCCGTGCTCGTGGGCCTCGACCAGGGCCTCGGGCGGGTCGAACGGGCAGCCGCGGCGGCGCTCGGTCGGCATGGAGGCGAGGGTGTGGAGGGAGTCGGTCATGGTCGTTCCTTCACGTCCTAGGAGATCTTGCGGCGGTAGGTGTTCATGGCGAAGAAGTAGGCGACGACGAGGATGCCGACGCACCAGGCCAGGGCGATCCAGATGTCGTTGCCGACCGGCTGCTCGCTGAACAGGGCGCGGACGGCGTTGACGATGGAGGTCACCGGCTGGTTCTCGGCGAAGACCCGCACCACGGTGGGCATGGTGTCGGTGGGCACGAACGCCGAGCTGAGGAACGGCAGGAAGATGAGCGGGTAGGAGAACGCGCTCGCGCCCTCCATGGTCTTGGCCGACAGGCCGGGAATGACGGCGATCCAGGTCAGCGCCAGGGTGAACAGGATCAGGATGCCCGCGACCGACAGCCACGCGAGCACTCCGGCCCCCGAGCGGAAGCCCATGAGCAGGGCGACGAGCATCACGACCACGAGGGAGATCAGGTTGGCGATCAGCGAGGTCAGCACGTGCGCCCACAGCACGGACGAGCGCGCGGTCGGCATCGACTGGAAACGCTCGAAGATGCCGCCCTTCATGTCCATGAACAGCCGGTACGCGGTGTAGGCGATGCCCGAGGCGACCGTGATGAGCAGGATGCCGGGCAGCATGTAGTTCACATACGAGTCCGACCCTGTTCTGATCGCGCCGCCGAAGACGTAGACGAACATGAGCATCATGGCGATCGGCATGATCGCGGTCGTGATGATGGTGTCCGGGCTGCGCGTGATGTGGCGCAGTGACCGTCCCAGCAGGACGGTGGTGTCACCGAAGAAGTGCTTGCTCATCGTGGTTGTCCTTAGGCTTTCGTGCCGACGAGGGTGAGGAAGACGTCCTCCAGGGTCGGCTGCTTCTCGACGTACTCGACCTTGGCGGGCGGGAGGAGCTGCTTGAGCTCGGCGAGGGTGCCGTTGACGATGATCCGGCCCTCGTGCAGGATCGCGATCCGGTCCGCGAGCTGTTCGGCCTCGTCCAGGTACTGGGTGGTGAGCAGCACCGTCGTGCCGCGTCCGGCGAGCTCCTTGACGGCCTGCCACACCTCGATGCGGGCCTGGGGGTCGAGCCCCGTCGTGGGCTCGTCGAGGAAGATGACCGGCGGGTCGCCGATGAGGCTCATCGCGATGTCGAGGCGGCGTCGCATGCCGCCCGAGTACGTCGCCACCTTCCGCCCGCCCGCCTCGGTCAGCGAGAACCGGGTGAGCAGCTCGTCGGCGATCTTCCCCGGGTTCTTCAGGTGCCGCAGCCGGGCGACCAGCACCAGGTTCTCCCGCCCGCTGAGGATCTCGTCCACGGCGGCGAACTGGCCGGTCAGGCTGATGGACTCGCGCACGTCCGCGGCCTGCTTGGCGACGTCGAGGCCGTTGACGGTGGCCGTGCCGGCGTCGGCCTTGAGCAGCGTGGCCAGGATCTTCACCATCGTGGTCTTGCCGGCTCCGTTGGAGCCGAGCAGGGCGAAGATGCTGCCCCGCGCCACCTCGAAGTCCACGCCGCGCAGGACGTGCAGCTCCTTGTACGACTTCTCCAGGCCCCGCACGCGGATCGCCTGGACCGGCTGTGCCGTCATCGGACGGTCCCTCCTTCTTCTCCGGTTCGCCATCTACCTAGCACTGCTGAGTACTGCTACATAGTGACACGGACTAGCGGTACTTAGCAACGCTGAATAGCCGAGGCCGAGGCGCGAGTGCCGTGCCCGGTGAGCTGTTCATGCGTAGAGCATCGTCGGGTGCGCTGACACGGCGCCGACGTCGTGCTGACACGGCACCGCCACGGACCCGCCGGATGTCAGGACGAAATGAACCTTTCACCGCCTCCGAGACGTTCGCGCTGGTCGTCGCGGTCCGTCGAGGGCCGATCTTGCGGTGGGGGCGAGCCCTGTCGTGCAATTCACGGTGATCGCTTCTCACACCTTCACGAGGGGAGAGCTGGTGCGTCGCAGAATCACCGCCTTGGCGCTTGTCGCGGTCACCGCCCTGGCGCCTGTCCTGGCCACGAGTACGCCGGCACACGCCACATCCACGCTCCAGGTCGTCTACACCAACCTGCCCTACGACATCTGCCTCTCCTTCGGCCGCTCGGGCCAGGAGAACGGACGCTGGCAGACCTGGTGGTGCAGCACGCACTATCCGCAGAGCTACCCGGGCTCCTCCACCTACGACCTGTGGGCGTACGTGGACTGACGCCTTCTCCCCGGGCTCGTGGCCGTCGGCCGAGCTCGGGGGGTGGGGTGTTCGGGTGGATATTTAGTCAAAAAGTTGCGCACATGGGCAATTAGGCCCGAATCTATGATCTCGGGGTCGGGTGGCACAGAGATCATGAGGGCACATGGGGACCAAACGGGGCGCGGGGGCAGCCATCGGCTGGGCGGCGCTGTCGATCGTGATTCCGGGCGCGGCCCATCTGCGGGCCGGGTACCGCGTGCTCGGGCTGGCGCTGCTGGGGCTGTTCCTGGCCGCGGGCGTCGCGGTGGCCGTCGTGGCGATCTCGGCGGGCGGCATGGCCATGGCGACGGAGGCGGCCTGGGCCAAGGCGATCGGCGGCGGCGCGCTCGGCGTCGGCGTCGCGTGGGGGCTGCTGGTGGTCGCCTCGTACACGGTGCTGCGGCCGCGGCGGCGGCTGATCTGGTCGGACGGCCTGGCGCTGCTGCTGGTCGCGGCCGTGGTGTCGCCGTTCGTGGTGGCCTCGCAGACGGTGTCGGAGGTGGACGCCACGCTGACCGACGTGTTCGACGCCCCGGAGCCCACCCCCATCAACCACGAAGACCCCTGGGCCGGACGTACCAGGGTGAACATCCTGCTGCTCGGCGGCGACGGCGCACGCGGCCGGACCGGGACGAGCATCCGCACCGACAGCCTCAACGTGGCCAGCATCGACGTCAGGACCGGCGAGACCGTGCTGTTCGCGCTGCCCAGGGAGATGGAGAACGCGCCCTTCCCCAAGGACAGCGTGATGGGCAGGCTGTTCCCGCCGCCCAAGGGCTTCTACGTCCAGGGGGCGGGCCGCGGGTCGGAGGACCTGCTGAACGGCGTCTGGGCCTACGCCGACACCCATCCCGCGCTGTTCCACAACGCCCCCACCCGGGCGCCGGAGGCCGTCAAGGGCGCGGTCGGCCAGATCCTCGGCCTCAAGATCGACTACTACGTGCTGGTGAACATGTGGGGCGTGGCCCGGCTGATCGACGCGCTCGGCGGCGTGCGCATCCACGTCGAGCAGGACATCTGCTACGGCGTCGGCCGCAGCGACGGCGGCGTCATCAGGGCGGGCACCCGCCGGCTGAACGGCAACGACGCGCTCTGGTACGGCAGGGCGCGCGACCACGACGGCTCCAGCTGCGCCGGCGGCGACAACCACGCCCGGATGCGGCGCCAGCACTGCGTCATCTCCGCCATGCTCGACCAGCTCGACCCGGCCACCGTGCTGCTGAAGTTCAAGCAGCTGGCCGGCGCGGCCCGGCAGACGTTCAGGACCGACATCCCGCGCGGGCTGTTGCAGGACCTGGTGCCGCTGGCCGACAAGGTCAAGGGCGGGCGGGTCGGGACGTTGTCCATCGTCCCGCCACGCTACAACCCGGCGTATCCGGACTTCCCGCGCATCCGCGCCGACGTCCGCAAGGCCATCGCCCGCTCGCACCGCGCCCCCGTCGCCATGGGCACGCCGTCCGCGGGACCGTCGAGCACGCCGTCCGGTACGCCGTCCGCCAGGCCCACCAGGACGGCGTTGGCGTCGTCGGGGAAGTTGTCGGACTCCTGCGCGGCCTAGTCGATCCAGGCCCACAGGCAGACGTCGAGCACGCACACCAGCGCCCACACGATGAGCGCGGCGACCCTCCGATGCTCCCCTGCACGCATGTGTTCGCCCTAGCGGTCCGGCCCGGCATGACGGTTGCTACATTGCGCAACTCTACAACTGTCTGCGGCGGTTCAGTACGGCCAGCACCCCGCCGTACAGGACGGCCACGAGCGCCAGCCACAGACAGCTCGTGACGGGCAGGGCGGTCAGGCCGACGGGAGCGGCCAGCGGCGAGAGCGGCAGCAGCAACGCGATCGCCGCGAGCGACCCCGCGGCCAGCCACAGCGGCGGGGAGACCGGGGCGACGGGCCGCAGCAGCAGCATGATCACGGCCTGGGTGAGCAGGTTCTCGATGAACCAGCCCGTGTGGAAGGACCGCTCGTCGACCACGCCGACGACCTGGGTCAGGACGGTGAAGGTGGCCAGGTCCACGCCGGCGTTGAGCGCCCCGAAACCGGCGATGAACCCGAGGATGCCGCGCGGACGCAGCCCGAACGGCCCCCGCAGGACGGCCGGCGCGGCCCGGTCGAAGGCGAAGGCGAGCTGGGCGACGTCGAAGCAGACGTTCTGCAGCAGCACCTGGACCGGCAACATCGGCAGGAACGGCAGCGCCAGCCCGGCCGCCAGCATCGCGATCACGTTCCCGAGGTTGGACGACAGCGCGATGCGCAGATAGGTGACGATGTTGCCGGTGCTCCGCCGTCCGGCGACGATCGCGTGGTCGATCGCCGACAGGTCCTTGCCGGCCAGCACGACGTCGGCGGTCTCGCGGGTGACGTCCACGGCGGCGCGCGGGCAGATGCCGACGTCGGCGGCGCGCATGGCGGGCGAGTCGTTGACGCCGTCGCCGAGGAAGCCGACCGTGTGCCCGGCCTCGCGCAGCACCCGGACGACGCGGGCCTTGTCGTCCGGGGTGCAGCGGGCGATCACCGTGGCCCGTTCGGCGGCGGCGGGGGTGAGGTCGGCCGCCTCGATCACCGCCCCCACGTCGAGGCCCAGCTCCCGGCACGTCCGGGCGGCGGTGGCCGGGTGGTCGCCGGTCAGCACCTTCAGGGCGATGCCCCTGCGGGCCAGCAGCGCCAGCGCGGCGGCGGCGTCCGGCGACGGCTCGTCGACGAGGGTGAGGAATCCGGTGAGCCTCAGCCCGCCCTCCACGACGGGATCGCCGGGGGAGTGCCCGGCGTACTGATCGGCGTGCTGATCGGCGTGCTGATCGGACACGGCGACCGCGAGCACCCGCGCACCGGCTTCGGCCAGGGCTCGGGCGACCTCGCCCGCCCGCAGGCGATCACCCGGGCTCATCGCACACCGGCCGAGCACCGCCTCCACGGCGCCCTTGACCACGACGACGTTCGCGCCGCCGTCCCGGACCACCGCGCGGGAGAGCCGCTGGGCGGGATCGAAGGGGGTGGCCTCCAGCCCTTCGGTGCCGCCCAGGTCGGGCGCGCACTCCAGGATCGCCTCGTCCAGCGGGTCGGGGATCGGGGGATCGGTCAGGTGCAGCGTCCAGAAGCTGTTGACGGCCGCCCAGCGCAGCACCTCGGGATCCGGCGCGCCGCCGGGGCCGACGGACGCGCTGAGCACGGGCCGGTCCCGCGTCAGGGTGCCGGTCTTGTCCATGCACAGGACGTCGATCGCCCCCACGTCGTGCAGCGCGGGCAGCCGCTTGACGATCACGCCCCGGTGGGCCAGCAGCGCCGCTCCCCGGGCGAGCGCCGTGGTCACCACGACCGGCAACATCTCGGGCGTCAGCCCCACGGCCACCGCCACCGCGAACGGCAGCGCCTCCAGCCCCTTGCCGCGCAGGACCGCGCCGGCCACCAGCGCCACGGGCGGGATGACCAGCATGAGCCGGACCAGGATCCAGGAGATGCCGTTCACCGACTGGTCGAAGGCCGAACGCTGCCGCGCCGGAGCGTGGTGGGCGCCGGCGAACAGGGTGCCGCCTCCCGTGGCCGTCACCACCGCGAGCGCGCTGCCGGACGCCACGCTGCTGCCCTGCCAGCACAGATGGTCGTCCCCCTCGGGCAGGTCGCGCGCCCGCTTGGGCACGGGCGCGGACTCGCCGGTCAGCGCCGCCTGGTGCACGGTCAGGCCGGCGGCCCGTAACAGCCGCACGTCGGCGGGGACCAGGTCGCCCGGCCCCAGCTTGATCACGTCGCCGGGGACGAGCTGGTCGACGGGGATCTCCCGCTCCCGCGGCTCGCCTCCGTCGCGGGAGCGCCGTCTCACGGTGGCCGTGGTGGCCACGAGCCTGCGCAGGGCCGCAGTCGAGCGGTCGGCGCGGAACTCGCCGTTGGAGCGCAGCAGGCAACTGGCCGCCACCAGCAGGACGATGACGGCCGCCGTCCCCCAGGAGGTGATCGCGGCGGAGACGAGCCCCAGCGCGAGCAGCGTCATGGTGAACGGGTCACGCAGGCTGCGGGCCAGGCGGCGCGGCCAGGACACCGGCCGCTGGGCGGGGATCGTGTTCTCGCCGCGTTCCAGCAGGCGGGCCTCGGCCTGCGCCTCCGTCAGGCCGCGTGGCCCGGTGTCGAGCAGGCGCAGGGTCTGGAGCTGGCTCAGCGTGGCCGGACCGCCGGCCCTGGTCGGCGCGTCAGGCGCCCAGACCATGGACGCGTCCTCCGGAGGCGCCGGCCCGTTGCGAGAGCCGCCCGACGAGGCCGCGCACGGTGGCCACGACGTCCTCGTCGTCGATCAGGTAGACGACCCTGCGGCCCTCGCGGCGGGAGCGGACCAGGCCGGCCAGTTTCAGCTTGGCCAGGTGCTGGCTGACCGCGGGCAGCGCGCCGCCCACCCGTTCGGCCAGCCCGGACACGTCGCACTCGCCCTGCGCCAGCGCCCACACGATGTGCAGCCTGGGCGGCGAGGCCAGCAGCGCGAAGGCGGCCGCGGCCTCGGCCAGCACCTCGGCGGGCGGGTCAGGGGTCGTTGTGCCGGCCACCTTCACTCCTTTTTCGGACAGGTGACAAGTCTAGGCGCGCGGCGGCCGGCGCCCCGGCCGCTACCGGCCCGCGCAGAGGTCGGCGGGCGGCCTGCCGACGGCCAGCCGGAGGGCGCTCTCGATGAACCGGCTGTTCTGCTTCTTGGTCACCATCTCCGACTGGGTGAGGGAGCCGGTCACCGCGACCCGCTTCTTCGGCACGTAGACCTGGAACGCGCCGAAGAAACCGCTGTGCCCGTAGGCCGCGTCGCCCGTCGCCGTCAGCCGGGCGATGCCCAGCCCGTACGGCGAGCCGGCCTTGACGCTCTGCGGGGTGCTGCGCACCATCGTCCGGAGCGTCGCCGGGCGCTTGAAGACCTTGCCCTCGAACAGGCCGCGCATGAACCGGTTGAGGTCGGCCCCCGTGGAGACCAGGCCGCCCCCGCCGAACGTGTCGAACGTCGGGTTGAAGTCGTAGGTGTCGCGCTCCCCGAGGTAGTTGTGGGCGCGCGGGCCGCGGGGCGCCTCCGGGTGTTCGAGGTAGGTGCGGTCCATCTTCAGCGGACGCAGCAACATCGACCGGTACACCTGGTGCAGCGGCTTGCGGGCGGCCTTCTCGATGACCAGCCCGGCCAGGACGTAGCCCGTGTCGGAGTAGTGGTAGCCCTTGGCGGGCGCGAAGTAGGGCTTGCCCGAGCGCAGCGCCCAGTCCACCAGTTCCAGGGGCTTCCAGGTCTTGTCCGGGTGGTCGAGCACGTACTGGAACCATTTCTCGTCCCCGACGTAGTCGTACAGGCCGGCGGTGTGGTCCAGGAGCTGCCGGACGGTGATGCGCGACCCGTACGGGATGCGCGCGACCAGCTTCCGGTCCAGGTACGTGCCGATGGGGGCGTCCAGGCGCAGGTCGCCGCGTTCGGCGAGCTGGAGGGCGACGGCCGCGGTCATCGTCTTGGTGACGCTGGCCGCCCGGAAGGCGTCGGAGGGGCGCAGGGGGCGTCCGCCGAGCTCGTACACGCCGGCCGCGCCGTCGAAGCTGCGGCCGGGGCCGGTCACGGTGAGGATCGCGCCGGGCACGGGCGGCTTGACGACGCCGTCCAGTAAGCAGCGGAACTGCTCGTCGGTGGCGTCCTGGGCCGCGGCGGGGACGCGGGCCGTCCGGGCGAGGGCCGGGGCGGCGAGCCCGCCGCTGAGCACCACGCCGGCCAGGACGGCGGCGAACAGGCGAGATTTCTGAACCTGGTGGCGAATTTTTGACCGCATGGCCAGGATTTAATCCAGATGGTATGAGTGAGACAAGAGGTTCGCCCGGATTCTGCGGTTTCCCGTACCGAGGAGGTGCAGCCATGCCCGAGGCTTCCGGCTGGGACGATTCCCTGCTCCCCCGAGAGCGCGAGGTGCTTGCCCTGATGGCCGAGGGCTGGTCCAACACCGGCATCGCCGACCGGCTCTTCGTGTCGCTGAGCGCGGTGGAGAAGCACGTCACCGCGGTGTTCGCCAAGCTGGGGCTGCCCGCGTCGGCGGCCGGCAACCGGCGGGTGCTGGCGGTGCTGCACTACCTGGCGGCGACCGGCCGGCCCGGGGAGGAACGCGGAACCGTGCCGGGTGGGGGAAACCGCACAGTCGGCGGCCGGGGCTTGCCGCGCGACGTCCGTCAGGCTTGAATCCTGGCCATGCGGTCAAAAATCGATCAGGACAGCCAGAAGAAGGCCTCGTTCATCGAGGAGGCCCGGCGACGGCAGATCGTGGAGGGCGCCATCTCCACCATCGCCAGCACCGGGTTGCCCCAGGCGTCGCTGGCCCGGATCGCCCAGGACGTCGGCGTCAGCAGAGGCGTGATCTCCTACCATTTCGCCGGCAAGGACGAACTGATCCAGCAGGTCGTCAATGCCCTGTTCGCCGAGACCAACCGGTTCATCAAGGCCCGGGTGGACCGGGCGCCGGACGCCCCGCACCGGCTGCGCGCCTTCATCGAGGCCAGTTTCGAGTTCATGGCGGCCAACCGCGCCAACTTCGTCGCGCTGGTGGACATCTGGGGCAGCTTCGGATCGCCGGAGGCCAAACGCCGCTTCAACGCCGACATGTACGACCCGTGCCGCCGCCACCTGGAGGGCATCCTGCGGCGCGGCCAGGACAGCGGCGACTTCCGCGACTTCTCGCCGCGCACGCTGGCCGCCACCGTGCAGGGCGCGATCGACGGCGTGATGCTCCAGTGGGTCTTCGACGAGGAGGCCATCGACCTGGCCGACTGCGCGGCCGAGCTGGCGATGATGTTCGACATGGCCACCCGGCGGCGGGCGTGACCGCCGCGCCGCCGCCCGGTGGGGGAGCTGCCGGGAACGTCGCCGGGGGGCTCGGTGGGGGAGTGGCCGGGCATGTCGCGGGAGGCCTGGGTGGGTTGCTCCGGGAGCGGGCCGTCGCCCACGGTGACCGCGTGCTGTTCCGCTTCGCCGGGGTCGAGACCACCGTCGCGCAGGTGGAGGACCGCACCGACCGGCTGGCGGCCGTGCTGGCCGCGCACGGCGTCCGCCGGGGCGACCGGGTCGCGGTGATGCTGGACAACGGCGTCGGGTTCCCGGTCGCCTGGCTGGCGATCGCCAGGCTCGGCGCGGTGATCGTCCCGCTGAACCCGGGCTACCGCAGCGCCGACCTGGCTCACATCGTCAAGGACTCCGGCCCGGTGCTGGCCCTGGCCGGCTCGGCCGCCGCGGCGCAGGCGCTGCTCGCGCTGGACTTCGGCGAGGTCGGGCTGCTCGATCCCGCCGACGCCGGGCCCGCACCCGACCCCGTACAGGCCGGCGCCTTCGACGCGGGCGCCGAGGCGGCCGTCGCGGCCGGCTTACGCGACCTGCCCGACGTCGGCTGGGACGACCTCCTCAACCTCCAGTACACCTCGGGCACGACCGGCTTCCCCAAAGGCTGCATGCTCACCCACCGCTACTGGCTCCACCTGGCCGAGCTCGCGGCCGACGTCGCCGCCGTCACGCCGGACGACGTGGACCTCACCGCGCAGCCCTTCCACTACATGGACCCGCAGTGGAACACGGTGCTGTGCCTGCTGACCGGCATCCCGCTGGTGATCCTGCCGCGCTTCTCCGCCTCGGGCTTCTGGCCGTCGGTCCGCGAGCACGGCGCCACCTTCTTCTACGTCCTCGGCACGATGCCGCTGCTGCTGCTCAAGCAGCCGCCCGACGCCGGACTGGACCGCTCCCACCGCGTCCGGCTCGTCCTGTGCTCGGGGATCACGCCCGCCCTGCACGCCACGATCGAGGAGCGTTGGGGTGCGCCCTGGCGGGAGGCGTACGGCAGCACCGAGGCGGGGGTGGTGCTGGCCGTCCGGCCCGAGGACACCGCGTGCGTCGGCACCGGCGCGATGGGGTCGCCCGTTCCCGGCAAGGAGGCCAAGGTCGTCCGGGAGGACGGAACCGACGCCGCGGACGGCGAGGTCGGCGAGATCGTGGCCCGCGGCGCGCCGATGCTGACCGGCTACTGGAACCGGGACGAGCCGCTGCTGCGCGACGGCTGGTACCCCATGGGCGACCTCGGTTACCGGGACGCGCGCGGCCACTACCACCTGGTCGGGCGGCTCAAGGACATGATCAGGCGTGGCAGCGAGAACATCGCCGCCGCCGAGGTGGAGGCGGTCCTGACCGGCCACCCGGCCGTGCGCGCCGCCGCCGTGGTCCCGGTGCCGGACGAGCTGTTCGGCGAGGAGGTCAAGGCGTTCGTCCAGGTCGCCGAGCCCGTCGAGCCGCGCGAGCTGGTGGCCTACGTCCGCGCGCGGCTGGCCGCCTTCAAGACGCCGAGGTACGTGGAGTTCGTCGAGGCGTTCCCGATGACGCCGTCCGAACGCGTCGCCAAACACCTGCTGCCCGCCGGACGCGGCGGCGCCTACGACTCCCGGGAGGAAGACCGATGAGCACCGATCTGCGGGTGCGCCGCGCCGGCTCGGCCCTGGTGGTCGCCTTCGACCGGCCCGAGGTGCTCAACGCCTTCCGGCAGCGCACCTACGGCGAGCTGGTCGCCGTCCTGGACGAAGCCGCCCGCGACGACGCGGTGGGCGCGGTCGTGCTCACCGGCACCGGCCGCGCCTTCTCGGCCGGCACCGACCTGAAGGAGGCCGGCGCGCAACTGGCCGCCGGGTCCGACGCCGACCTGGTCGAACGGATCGCCGCGCTCCAGGACCTCACCCGCCGCTTCACCGCCCACCCCAAGGTGATCATCTCCGCGGTCAACGGGATCGCGGTCGGCGTCGGCGTGGAGCTGGCCATCGCCAGCGACCTGCGACTGGCCGGCCACGCCGCCTCATTCGCCTTCAAGGAGGTGCACCGCGGCCTGTTCCCGAGCAACGGCGTCCTGTACGCCCTGCCCCGCCTGATCGGCCACGGCCGCGCGGTGGACCTGCTGCTGTCGGGCGAGACCGTCGGCGCCGCCGAGGCGTACCGGGCCGGGCTGGTCAGCCGCCTGGTCCCCGACGCCGACCTGCTCGACACGGCGTTGGAGCTGGCCGAACGCGTCGCCGCCGCCGCGCCCACCCCGGTACGCCTGATCAAGAAGGCCATGCGGCGGGTCTGGGAGCTGGACCTGGAACAGGTGCTCGACCTGGAGACCGAAGGGCTGCTGGCCTGCCTGCGCGGCCAGGACGTGCTCGAAGGCGTCCGGTCCTTCGTCGAGCGGCGTCCCGCCGTCTACCGCGGAAACTGACCGTCCTCGCGATCAATGAGACCCCGGCCCGCCCATGGGCCGGGGTCCGACCTCCCCTTTCCGAGAACAGCAGGGAGCCGAACGCCAATGACCGGGCACGACAGCGGAGGATCGCTCCACCGCGGACTCAGACGACGGCACATGACCATGATCGGGCTCGGCGGCGTCATCAGCGCCGGCCTGTTCGTCAGCAGCGGCAAGGTGATCGCCGACACCGGCCCGGCGGCGCTGGTCGCCTACGCCCTGGGCGGCCTGATCGTCATCCTGGTGATGCGGATGCTCGGCGAGATGGCCGCCGCCCGGCCCTCGGCGGGCTCGTTCGCCGACTACGCCCGTACCGCCCTCGGCCCGCGCGCCGGGTTCCTGGTGGGCTGGTGCTACTGGCTGTTCGCCATCGTCGCGGTGGCGTTCGAGGGGGTGGCGGGGGCCAAGCTGCTGCACTCCCTGTCCGGCGGCATCCCGGTGCTGCCGGCGGCCGTCGCGCTGCTGGCCGCCCTCACCGCGGCCAACCTGGTCTCGGTGCGGCTGTTCGGCGAGACCGAGTTCTGGCTGGCCTCGGTCAAGGTCGTGGTGATCGTGGCGTTCCTCGCCGCCGGGGCGCTGTACGTCCTGGGCCTGTGGCCGTCCGCCGAGGCCGGGGCCGGGCTCGCCACGCTGACCGGGCACGGCGGGTTCGCCCCCAAGGGCTGGGGTGCGGTCCTCACCGCCCTCGTCACCGTGCTGTTCTCCTACTTCGGCGCGGAGATCGTCACCATCGCGGCCGCCGAGTCGGCCGAACCGGCCAAGGAGGTCGCGCGGGCCACCCTGCGGGTGGTCTGGCGGGTGCTGATCTTCTACGTCGGCTCGGTGCTGGTCATCCTGGCGGTCGTGCCGTGGGACCGGGTCCCGGCCAACGGCGCCGACAGCCCGTTCGTGACCGCCATCTCCGCGCTCGGCGTCCCCGGCGCGGCGACGCTGATGACCTGGGTCGTCCTGGTCGCGGTCGTGTCGGTGATGAACGCCGCGCTGTACGCCGCCTCGCGCGTCCTGCGTGCCATGGCCGCCCGCGGCGACGCTCCCGCCGCGGCGGGCCGGGTGCGCGCGTCCGGCGTCCCCGCGCCCGCGCTGCTCGGCGGCGCCGTGCTCGCGCTGGCCCTGATGGCCGGTGCGAGCGCGGCCGGTGACGACGCCTTCGACCTGCTGATCAACACCGCCGGGTTGCTGGTGTTGATGCTCTACGTCTTCGTCGCGCTCAGCCAGCTCCGGCTGCGCCGCCGCATGGAGGCCGAGTCGCCCGAGCTGCTCAGGCTGCGGATGTGGGGCTTCCCCTGGCTGAGCCGGGTCGTGGTGGCGCTGCTGGTCCTGGCGTTCGCCGCGGTCGCCTCCTCCGCGGAGGCGCTGCCGGTCGTCGGCGCGGTCGCCGTGGCCGTCGGCGGCACCCTGCTCGCCTACGAGATCAGGTCCCGCCGCAAGGAACCCGCCGACGCCGTCGCGGTGGCGCGACGTTCAGGCGCCTGACACCCCCGATCACCGCCGGTTCCCTCTGTACGAGCCCCGAGCGGGCCAGTATAGAAGTTGCGAAAATTCGCAATTTGTTGAACACTAATGTGCGAAAGGCTGGTGCGGAGTCGCGCCGGACGTCGGCAGAAGGCGGGGACCAGGGGTGAGCGAGGCGTTCGCTGCGGCGATCCGGCGCCGGGTGGATGAGGCGGCCGGCGCGCTGCACGCGGCCGAACAGGACGGCGACGCCGACGCGGCGCTGGCGGCCGCCGGAGGGCTGGACGAGGTGCTGCGGATGGCCCGCGCACACGGGGTGGACACGGACCGGAGCCCCGATCCCGCCCCGGCCCGCCAGGCCGTGGAGGGAGAGGAGTCGCGCTGATGTCCGTCCCCCTGTACGAGGCCAAGGCCGAGCTGTTCCGCCTGCTGGGGCATCCGGTGCGCATCCGCGTCCTGGAGCTGCTCCAGGACGGGCCGATGCCGGTGCGCGACCTGCTGGCCGAGATCGAGGTGGAGCCCGCCGGCCTGTCGCAACATCTGGCGGTGCTGCGCCGCTCGGAACTGGTCACCGCGCGCCGCGACGGATCGACCGTCGTCTACGCGCTGTCCGGCGGGGACGTCGCGGAGCTGCTGCGCGCCGCCCGTCACCTGCTCCAGGCCAAGCTCTCGGGCCGGCACGCGCTGCTGAACGAGCTGCTCGAGTCGGAGGCCGGCGAACGGTGACCCCAGTGCTCCGGGCGGGCTGGGCCCGTCTGCGCCCCGTTCTGCCCGCCCGGGCCGATCTGGCCGCCTTCGGCCGTCATCCGCGCCGTGACCTGCTGGCCGGGCTGACCGTGGCGATCGTGGCGCTGCCGCTGGCGCTCGGCTTCGGCATCTCCAGCGGGCTGGGCGCGCAGGCGGGGCTGGCCACCGCGGTGGTGGCCGGCGCGCTGGCCGCCGTCTTCGGCGGCTCCGCGCTGCAGGTGTCCGGGCCGACCGGGGCGATGACGGTGGTGCTGGTGCCGATCATGCACGCGTACGGCGCCTCCGGCGTGCTGACGGTGGGGGTGCTGGCCGGGCTGCTGCTGCTCGGCCTGGCCCTGGCGCGGGCGGGCCGGTTCATGATGCTGGTGCCCGCGCCGGTGGTGGAGGGGTTCACCCTGGGCATCGCCTGTGTGATCGGCATGCAGCAGGTGCCCGCCGCGCTCGGCGTTCCCACACCCGAGGGCGACAAGGTGCTGGCCGTGGCCTGGCAGGCGATACGCGACTTCGCCGCCCGTCCGAACTGGGCCGCCTTCGCCATGACCGCGGCGGTGGCGGCGCTGATCCTGGTCGGCGGGCGTCTCCGGCCCTCGGTGCCGTTCTCGCTGCTGGCCGTCGTCGCCGCCACCCTCGTCGCGGAGCTGGTGAACCTGCCGGTGGCGCGCATCGACGCCCTGCCCGCGGGGCTGCCCGCGCCGTCCCTGGAGTTCCTGGACGTGGCCGCGCTGAGCTCCCTCGTCGCCCCCGCGTTCGCCGTGGCCGCGCTGGCCGCGCTGGAGTCGTTGTTGTCGGCCGCGGTCGCCGACGGCATGAGCGTCAACCATCGGCACGACCCCGACCGCGAACTGTTCGGCCAGGGCGTGGCCAACCTGATCGCCCCGCTGTTCGGCGGCGTCCCGGCCACCGGCGCGATCGCCCGTACGGCGGTCAACGTGCGCGCGGGCGCCTCCTCCCGGCTGGCCGCGCTCGCTCATGCCGCGATCCTGGGCGTGATCGTGTTCACCGCCGCCGGCCTGGTGGCCCGCATCCCGCTGGCGGCCCTGGCGGGCGTGCTGCTGGCCACCGCGGCGCGGATGGTCGAGGTCGGCTCGGTGCGGGCGATGTTGCGGTCCACCCGCGCCGACGCCGTCGTCCTGGCCTCGACCGCGATCGCCACGCTCGTCCTGGACCTGGTCACCGCCGTCATCCTCGGCCTGATCGTGGCCGGGGCGCTCGCGCTGCGCGCCATCGCCCGCGACGTCCGCCTGGACACCGTGCCCCTGCGGGCCGACCTGCCGGACGACCACGACGCCGAAGAGCACGAGCTGCTGGCCGAGCACATCGTCGCCTACCGGCTGGACGGGCCGCTGTTCTTCGCCGCGGCGCACCGCTTCCTGCTGGAGCTGTCGGAGGTCGCCGACGTCTCGGTGATCATCCTGCGCATGTCCCGCATCACCACGATCGACGCCAGCGGCGCCCTGGTGCTCGGCGACGCCATCACCCGCCTGGAACGACGCGGCATCATCGTGTACGTCTCCGGCATCCGGGACGGCCATCACCGGCCACTGCGCGCCCTGGGCACGATCGCCCGGCTGGACGAGGCGGGGCAGGTGTTCGCCTCCACGCCGGAGGCCATCGCGGCGGCCCGCCGCCATCTCCACCGGACCGGCGTCCTGCCCTCCGCCACCGGCTGAACCCCGCCGGCATCTGCGGACCAGGTGGCATGAACCTGACTTTTCCGTCACTCGGGTTGGCGTGATGATGACGGGGTGCGCCGTATGGGCAAGCAGGGGAAGTTACCGTTCATCGGCCTTGCCGCACTCCTGGTGGCGCTCGTCGCCTGGGGCGTCCTGGCGGGCTGGTGGTCGTTCGTGGGTGACAAGAACAATGTGCCCTGGGCGGAACCCGTGGGCTGGCTGGCCGGCATCGGAGGCTCTGTCGCCGGCGTCGTCAGCCTGTTCGTGACCCTGGCCGGGGACAAGAAGGAACGGGCGCGGCGTACGTCCGTGGAGCCGGAACAACGGCGGGAGCCCGAACGGCCCCCCACGACCGGGGTCCGGTCTCCGCGAACCATTCACCGAAGCGCCATCATCGATCGCAAGGACGAGCAGGCCCTTCTCCTGACCCGGCTGACTCAGGGGCCGTGGGGCGTCGTCGTCGTGACGGGAGAACGGGGAGTCGGTAAGACGATGCTCGTGGACCGGGTGGTGGACGAGTTGGCGGGCGCATCGGCCGGTCCGCTGCCGACGATCTTCCGCCACGAGGCCGTTCCCGGCCTGGGCCTCGACGCCAGGACGCTGATCGCCGACCTCGAAGCGCTGCAGGGCGACGGGGTGGTGCGATGGTCCGAGGTCGGCGACGCGCCGCCCGCCGATCACGTGCGAGCGTGCCTGGAGAGGATCGGCGACACCCCGGCGGTGATCGTCGTCGAGCGCGCGGAGAACCTGCTCGACCCGGCCACCCGGCAGCTCGCCGATCCCGAGCTGAGCTCGGTGTTCGAGGTGCTCGCCGCGGACGAGGGCCATCGCGTCGCCGTGGTGCTCGTGACGCGGGTACCGCCGAAGACCGCAGGACCAGGCCGATGGGCGGCTCACGCGCCGATCAAGGTGGGCGGGCTGGAGCGGACGTTCTTCCTCACCTTCATCGGCGACCGGACCAACCAGAAACACACGATGCTCCGGGCGGCGGACAAGTACTACGACTTGTTCGGGGGCAACCTCCGCCTGGCGGAGCTGGCCTGCGTCGTCGCCCAGTCGCCGCAGGACGACACCACCCAGCTGTTCAAGAAGCTGGACGGGAAGACCCGGAGAATGCCCGAATTCCTCATCGAGAGGCTCATGCGGGGGCTGGACCCGGGAGAGCGCGCGATCCTCGAAGCGCTCGACGCCTTCGGGACCGCCGTGGACGCGGAGGCGGTGCACGAACTGCTCGGCCAGGCGGAGGGCGGGACCCGGCTCCGGCTCGGCGACGTGCGGGACATCCTGGCGGGGCTGGTGGACAAACGCGTGGCGGACAGGACGCGCGACGGGGAGTACTGCCTGGCCCTGTCGGAGGAGGAGCGGGCCTGGGCCGGGCTGCCCGGCGAGGACGGACCCGTCGGGGCGAGGCAGAAGAAGCTGCTGACCGACGCCGGTGGCGTGCTCGCCGGCCGCCGCGTGTCGTCCCCGCGGACGGTCGAGCACCTGCGCCTGCACCTCGCCGGGATGCGCGCCTACATCCGGGCGGGCAGCCCGCAGTCCGCCTACAACCGGATCGAGGTCGTCGATCGCGAGCTGCGCAAGCGGCACTGCGCGTTCCTGCTGCGCGAGCCACGGGAGAGGCTGCGGGGCAGGCTCGTCGATGGGGACGCCGAGCGGGAGCTGGAGAACGACACCGCGCTCGGGGACATCTACGCCTCCGGCGGCGATTTCGACAAGGCGAGCGAGGCGTACGGCAGAGCGCTCCAGCAGGCCGACGACCGGCACGACGTGCCCGGCCGCATGCGGGTCCGGGCCAACTTCGCGACAGCGTACTGGTGGAACCGGGACGCGAAGAACGCCGGCGAACACTACAAGGGCGTGCTTCACGAACACGACAAGCTGGCCCGGAGCGGCCGGCAGGAACACCTCGCCCTGCTGCCGGTCCGGATGAGCGCGCTGGAAGGGCTGGCGGACTGCCATCGTCAATGGGGCGACTACGACAGGGCCATCCAGTACGCCGAAGAAGCACGCGCCGTGCCCGGAACGACCGGATATCCCGACACCGACGACGCCCTCGCCCTCGCCCTGTCGGGAAGCGTCTCCATCGACCTGAAGCTGGCCCGCTGGCACGCCGAGCTCGGCGATCTGGCGGCCGCGGAAGGCGCCCTCATGGCCGTCGGGCAGAGGCTGACCGGACACGACGAGGACTGGTTGCACAGCCGCTACCAGGACGGGATCGCCCAGGCACGGCTCGGACACGACGACGATGAGGCGATGCGGGCGGCGCAGAAGGCGGTGGAGCTCGCGCGGCGGTACAACGATCCGATCATCCTGTTGCGGGCGCGCACGACCCTCTGCCAGATCCACCTGGCCCGGCACGACCTCGCCGACGCCTCCCAGCAGATCGAGAGCGCCGCCCAATACCGCCATGTCGGCCGTCCGCTGCTCACCCCGGCCCTGCGGGCGCTGGTCTCGCTCGCCCGGTCCGGCCAGGACGGCGACGCGGTCAGGCTGTTCCGCGAGCTTCTGGACGAGACGAACCGGCGCATCGAACGAGACGAGGACGACGTCACCGCTTGGAACTTCAAGGGCTTCGCTCTCTGCGGCCTCCACCTGAACAGCGAGGACACCCTGGCCGGGGCCATGCACGCGTTCCTCGTGGCGCGCGACAGGACGTCACGCGCCACCCCGGGGCTGGTGGGCCGCCTGCTGTTCCTGCTGAAGCAGCTCGACGGGTACGGCCGGACCCCCGGACGGTTGCAACCGGTCTGCGATGTCCTGACCTTCGAGGAGCCGTCCGCCTGAGCCGGGCTGCTCAGCGCCGTCCCCGGCCGGGCCCGGCGCCGAGGTCTTCCGGGAGGCCCGTCCCCGCGCCGAACCACCCCTGTTCCTGTGCCCGGACGATCGCCTGGACGCGGGTGGCGACGCCCATCTCCTGGTAGAGGGCCTGGAGGAGCCGGAACATGGCGCGTTCGGAGTAGCCGGCCCGTCCGGCGAGCTGCGCCACGGTCGAGCCTTCCGCGAGCTGCCGCAGCCAGGACAACTGCCGGGGACTCGGCGGCTTCGTGTCCCCGCCCGTCCGGTGTGCGCCGGTGGCCAGGGCCGTGGCCACGACCGCGGGCAGCACCGCCTGCCCCTCGGCGGTCGCCTCCACCGTACGCCTGAGCACGCCCGCCGCCACGTCGCGCCTCAGCACCGACCGGGCGCCGGCCCGTACCGCCCGCGTCCCCAGCACGGCGGGCTCCTCGCCGATCAGCGCGATCACGGCGTGCGTCGCGGCCACGTCACGCAGCCGGCCGAGGACGTCCCAGTCCCGCTCGTGCTCCAGGGTCAGCAGCACCACGCCGCGCTGGACCTGCCGTACCCAGGCCAGCACCTCCGCCGGAGCCTCGACGCGATGACCCGCCGCGGACAGGACTGCGGCGACCCCCTCGCGGTACATGGGCAGGGGGTCGACGACCGCGACATGGAGGGCCACCGGTGGCAGGAATTCCCTTCTCGACGGCTGTCGCGGTCGCTCATGGCCGGTGGACGCGCGACGGCCCGGCGCGAACGCGCTTCAGCCTGGATATCAGCCCTGTCAATGGCCCGGGACCGGCGACGCGGTCCGGCGGCTTCGCGCGGCCCGGTGTCAGGTTCCCGCCGGTGATTGTTCGTGGACCCGCCCCCGAGGCGCTTCCTACCGTCGAGGGCACCCCACGCTAGGAGGTCTTCATGGACGACACCGGCGCGCCGACATTCCACTTCATCGTGACCGATCAGCCGACCGCCCATCGCGCGCTCAGGGTGCGCTACTCCAAGGGCCGGCTTCCGGATCTGCCGAGGGGCGCCGTGCCGACGATCCGGGAGATCGCGAACGAGGACGCGAGGCGGACCCCGGAGGAGGTCGCGGCCGCGTTCGGGAAACGGGAGCCCGAGATGGTCAGGGACATCGGGCGCAAGGTGCTGGTGCACCTGGTCGAGCTGGTGACCGGCAGGCAGGCGAACTGACGCGACGCTCCCGCCCGCGCCACCGGCGGGTGCCGGGGCGCGGGCGGGGCGGTCGGCTGCCTCGCGAACCACGGAAGCGGGCCCGCCGGGGTGTCCGACAGCAGGCTGGACGGACCCGGACGAACTCGTCTGGCCCACTAGGGCGGCGTGAGCGAGGCGGTCAGGTGGTGGCGGAAGCGGCGGGCCGCCTCGGACACGTACGCGCCCTCCCGCCAGTACAGCCGCAGCACCCGTTCGGCGCCGGGAGCGGCCAGCCGTACGGGCGCGAACGGCGTGCGCGACGCCATCGGCGAGCGGAGATACCACGCGGGCCCGAACCCCACGCCCAGACCGGCGCCGACCATCTCGATGCCCGTGGACGCCTCGTCGATCTCGCAGGCGACCACCAGCTCCAGCCCGGCCTCGGCGAACAGCCGCTCGGCCAGCGTGCGCTGCCAGATCCCCGGCCGGGTGGTGACGACGGGTTCGCCCGCGAGGTCGGCCATGGTCACCTCGCTCCGTCCGGCGAGCCGGTGCCCGAGCGGCACGCCCAGCATGACCTCCTCGCGGACCAGCACCTCATGGCCCAGCCCCGGCCCCTCCAGCTCCTCGGAGGCCAGGCAGAAGTCGACCTGTCCCTCGCTCAGCCGGTCGGCCATGACCTGCGGGGTCGCCTGGAAGAGGCGTACGGCGACGCCGGGATGCTCGGCGATGAAGCTCTTGACCGCCTCGGTGACGGTGAGCAGCGTCTCCGAGGCCAGCGAGACGCTGCCGCGGGCCAGGCCGGCGGCGTCGGTGAGTTCGCGCCGGGCGTCGTCCAGCTCGGCCAGGGCCCGGTCCACCCGGCGCAGGAAGGCGACGCCGAACCGGTTGAGGTGGATGCGCCGGCCGTGCCGGTCGAACAGCGGCACCCCGAGATCGGCCTCCAGCCGTGCGATGGTCCGGCTGAGCGAGGGCTGGGCGATGCGGAGCTCTTCGGCCGCCCTGCTGATGTGCTCGTGGCGCGCCACGACCTGGAAATAGCGCAGCGACAGCAGATCCATCATGCCTCTACGGATATCAACTGATGAGAATATCGGTCTTGGACAGCATATAGCAGCCCTTCTTAGGCTCATTCGTGAGAATGCGATCTTCAGGAGGTTCCGTGCCTTTCGGGTATTTGTTCACCGTGGCGCTCGCCGCGATCGGCACGCTGTTCGCGCTGCGGCCGGTGCCGTACTCGCGTCCGCTGGGCCGGCCGAGCTACTTACTTCGGCCTGGCCGCCAACGAACTGCCGTTCGCGGCCTTCTTCTGGCTGCTGCTGCTCCCGACGGCGCTGGCGTTCGCCAAGGGTGACATTCACTCGGCGGGCGGCTGGGCCGTCGTCGCCCTGGCCGCCGTGACCACGATCGGGCTCACGGTCATCGCCCGCCGCGCGCTGGGGGAGCGGGCCAGGATCGAGCGCGCCATGACGGAAGGGCTGGGCGCGGGCTGGCGGGCCGGCGCAACCTGCTCGACGTCTACCACCACCGCTCGCGCCCCTCCAGCGCGCCCGTGCTGATCCACCTGCACGGAGGCGGCTACTCCGGCGGCCACAAGAACAGCCAGTCGCTCCCCCTGCTCCACCACCTCGCCTCCCAGGGGTGGGTGTGCGTCAGCGCCAACTACCGGCTGCGGCCCCAGGCCCAGCACCCGGACCACCTGATCGACCTCAAGAAGATCATCGCCTGGGTACGCGAGCACGCCCACGAGTACGGCGCCGACCCGTCCACGCTGTTCGTCGCGGGCAGCTCGGCGGGCGGGCACTTGGCGGCGCCGGCCGCGCTCACCCCCAACGACCCCGCCTTCCAGCCGGGCTTCGAGCACGCCGACACCTCCGTGACCGGCGTGATCTACCTGAACGGCTGGTACGGCCCCTACTTCGACGACGACCCCGCGTCCTCGCCGCCGGCGGCGGCAACCACGCCTTCGATCTGCACCCCTCGGTCCGATTCGAGGCGGTCGTCGACGCGGTCGAGGGCCTCACCGCCTGGGTGAGGTCACGGGAGCGGGTGGCCGGCCTCATTCGGGAGTCTGCTCCAGCAGGCCCCGGGCCAGCCGGCGAACGGCGTCGCCCAGCTCGCGCGGCGACCGGATCGTGAACGGGAAGCCGAGCCCGGCGAGCATGGCGGCCATGCCGTCCAGCGACTCGGCGCGCATCCGCAGGAGGGTCCCGTCCGGGGCGCCGGTGAGCGTGGCCACCGACGGCGGGATGCGACGGGCCGCCTCGGCCAGGGGGACGTGCAGAAGGACCTCGACCGCGTGCGCGTACGGCACCCGCGCCAGCGACGCGGTGACCTGCCGCACCGGGTCGGACTCCTCGGGGATCTCATAGGACGCCGTCCCGGGGACGACGGACGAGATCCGGTCGAGGCGGAAGGTGCGGATCTCGCCGGACAGGTGGTCGAGGCCGGTGACGTACCAGCGGCCGGAGTGGAGGACCAGGCCGTGGCCGTCCAGTTCGCGTTCGGTTCGTGAGCCCTTCCAGGAGCGATAGGCCAGCGTGACCCGGCGGCGGTCGCGGATCGCGGCGGCCAGGGTCAGCACGGCCCGGCTCGCGGGCGTCGGCGTCGCGCGCTCGGCGAGGGTGAAGTCCAGGGTCTCCTCCAGTGCGCCGGCCTGCTCGCGCAGCGTGGCCGGCAGCACCCGCCGGATCTTGGCCAGGGCGGCTTCGGTGGCCTCGGCGGCCAGGCCCAGGCGGCGTCCGGCGAGCAGGCCGAGGACCACGGCGGTGGCCTCGTCGTCGGTGAGCATCAGCGGCGGCAGCTTGTAGCCGGGCATCAGCCGGTAGCCGCCGTAGCGGCCGCGCTCGGCGGCGACCGGGATGCCCAGGTCGGCGAGCCGGGCGGCGTAGCGCCGGACGGTCCGCTCGTCCACGCCGAGCCGCTGCGCCAGGTCCCTGCCGCCCAGGACGTGGTGCGCCTGGAGGAGTTCGAGCATCGCCAGCATCCGGGTCGCCGGATATGACACAGGTCACCTACTTTATCCGGGCGGATTCTGTCCGCTTTCGGCTTTAGCGTAGCGACATCGGCTCACTGGAAGGACGAAGAGATGGCGAACTACGTACTGGTGCCCGGACTCTGGCTCGGCGCCTGGGCCTGGGACCAGGTGGCGGAGAGGCTGCGCGCCGCCGGGCACCGGGTGCGGGCGGTCACGCTGACGGGGGTGGCCGAGCGGGCCGCGGAGCTGTCGCCGGAGGTCGGCGTGGAGACGCATGTCGCCGACATCCTCGCCGCGATGGACGGATGGGAGGAGGTCGTCCTGGTCGGGCACAGCGGCGCGAACGTCCCGGTGACCGCGGTCGCCGACCGGCACCCCGAGCGGATCGCCCGGATCGTGTACGTCGACACCGCGTCGCTGCCGTCCGGCGTGGCGGTGATCGACTTCAACGACGAGGTCACCCAGAAGGCCTGGCGCGCCCAGGTCGGCGACGGTTACGCGCTCGACGTGCCCGCCTACGAGCAGGGGGCGGGCAGGTTCGACGGACTGACCGAGGAGGACTGGGAGCGCGTCCGCGAGAGGGCGACGCCGCACCCGTGGGGCGCGGTCACCCAGCCGATCGAACGGCCTCAGGACATCCCGGCGACGCCGAAGACCATGGTCGCCTCGACGATGCCGGTGGCGCTGATCCACGAGCTGATCGCCTCGGGGAACCCGGCGTTCGCCCCGCTCGGCACGCCCGAATGGACCTTCGTCGAGCTGCCGACCGGCCACTGGCCGATGTTCTCGCGCCCGGACGACCTCGCCGCGCTGCTCTGACGATCCGGCCGGTCCGCCGGGTGCGGCCTGGTCAGCGCCGCGTCCCCCGGACGGGGTCCGGCTCGGCCGGAGGGGAGGTGCCGTCCAGGTAGGCGAGCACGGCCCGGACGCGGCGGTGGCCGGAGTCGTCCGGGGCCAGGCCGAGCTTGGCGAAGACGTTGCCGATGTGCTTGTGGACGGCGTTGTCGGAGATGCGCATCCGCTCGGCGATGGTGGCGTTGTCGTGCCCCTGCGCCATGAGCGCCAGGGACTCCCGCTCGCGGGCGGTGAGGGCGGCGAGGGGGTCGTCGGGGCGGCGGGCGAAGAGCTGGGCGATCACCTCGGGGTCCATGGCGGTGCCGCCGGCCGCGACGCGGCGCAGGGCGTCGACGAACTCGGCCACCCGGCCGATCCGGTCCTTGAGCAGGTAGCCGATGCCGCCGCGGCCGTCGGAGAGCAGCTCGCCGGCGTACTCGCGCTCGACGTACTGGGAGAGCACCAGGATCGGCAGCGCGCCGTGCTCGCGGCGGGCCCGCAGCGCGGCGTGGATCCCCTCGTCGCGGAACGACGGCGGCAGCCGCACGTCCACGATGGCGATGTCGGGGCGGTGTTCGGCGACGGCGTCGAGGAACGCCTCCCCGTCGCCGACGACCGCCACGACCTCGCAGCCCTTCGCCGCCAGCAGCAGCTTCAGCCCGCTGGACAGCAGAACGTTGTCCTCGGCGATCACGACCCGCACGGAACCTCCTGAAACGATCACAATGCGCACGGCATCCGGACGGCGAGCGTGGTGGGGCCGCCCGCGGGGCTGTCGAGGCGGACCACGCCGTCGAGGGCGGCGACCCGCCGGCGGATCCCGGGGATCCCGGTGCCGCGCGCCTCGTCGGCGCCGCCCCTCCCGTCGTCGGTGACCTCGATGGACAGCACGTCGCCGGACCGCTCGACCCGCAGGGCCGCCCGGGTGGCGGCGGCGTGCTTGGCCACGTTCGTCAGCGCCTCGGCGATCACGTAGTAGGCCACCGTCTCCACGGACGCCGGGAGCACGCCCAGCTCGGCGAGCTCGATGTGGACCGGCACGCCCGACCGGGCGGCCAGCGCCGTCAGCGCGCCGTCGAGCCCGCGGTCGGCCAGGATCGGCGGGTAGATCGTCTGGAGCACCGTGCGCAGTTCGGCCATCGCCTCCTCGGCCGTCTCGTGCGCCTGCCGGAGCAGCGCCGCGACCGTCTCCGGGTCGTCGGCGAGCGACTCCCGGGCCAGGCCCAGATGCATGGCGATGGTCACCAGGCGCGCCTGCGTCCCGTCGTGGAGATCGCGTTCGATGCGCTGGAGCTCCGCGCCGTGGGCGTCGACGACGCCGACGCGGCTCCTGGTCAGCACGTCCACCCGCTCGGTGAGCCGTTCGCGGGCCGACGGCGTGAGCAGCGCCAGGCACAGCCGGGCGTGCAGCCGCGCCAGCACCGGCAGCCCCCACCAGGCCGCCGCGCCGAGGACGGCGATCTGCGCGGCGCCCCCGACCAGCGCGGTCACCCAGTCACCCACCTGGACGTCGTAGAAGGAGAACAACGTGGGCCGCACGCCGACGGGGAACGCCCACCACAGGGACATCGCCACCGCGGCGACCACGATGTTGCCCAGGCACAGCAGGGCGGCCAGCCCGAGCGGGAACCCGACGGCGACGTGCGCGAGGGCCCAGGGGAGATCCCGCCGCCCGCCCGGCCGCCCGTCGGCCGGGACGCCGAGCAGCCCGCCGGCCCGCCGGCGGTGCCAGGCCGCCCAGCCCCGCCCGGCCGCCGGCGCGAGCAGCACCGGCAGGGCGAGCGCCGTGGCCACGGCGGTGGCCAGCGTGCCCAGCAGGTAGATCGAGCCGGAGAACGCACGGTCACGCATGCGCACCTCCTCACGACTCCGTACGGATCCCAGTATTTGTCACCATGTCCCGCCGGACACTACAGCGGGCTGTACCAAGGCGCGTGCGGCCGGCTGTATCGTGCCGGGGCTGCGGCCGCAATAGCGTCCCCGGCCATGAAACCGACACGTGCGAGACGCCTGGTCCCGGCCGCCGCCCTGACCGCCTTGATCGCCCTGTCCGCCTTCGCGCCCCCGGCCGGCGCCGACGCCGTCGCGCCCCCGTCGCTCGACTGGAAGCCGTGCGCCCAGGGCTCCGACGACGCCGTGGGCAAGGAGCTCGACCGGGCGGGCGCACGCTGCGCGGCGCTCACCGTCCCGCTCGACCACTCCAGGCCGGGCGGCCGCACGATCGAACTCGCGCTGTCCCGCATCCCCGCCGCCGACCGCGCCCACCGCATCGGCACCCTGGTGCTCAACAGCGGCGGCCCAGGCGAGAGCACGCTGGACATGCCCCTGCGGACCCGCGCGGCCATGAAGGACGTCGGCGCCCGGTACGACATCGTCGGCCTGGACCCGCGTTTCGTCGGGCGCAGCACGCCGCTCGACTGCGGCTGGCCCATCGGCCTGTGGGTCCGCTCGGCCGGCGCGACCCGCGCCCGGTTCGATCACCAGGTGGCGGTGCAGCGCGACCTGGCCGAGCGCTGCGCCGAGCGTCACGCCGACGTGCTCCCGTACGCCAACACCCGCGACACGGCCCGCGACCTCGACCTCGTGCGCCGCGCCCTCGGGGAGCGCCGGATCTCCTTCCTCGGCTACTCCTACGGCAGTTACCTGGGCGCGGTCTACACCCAGCTGTTCCCCGGCCGCACCGACCGCGTGGTCCTGGACAGCGCGGGCGACCCGGACAAGTGGGGCCCCAGGGCGATGCGGGGCAGCGAGGACGAGGCGGACCGCGCGCTGCGCGGCTGGGCGTCCTGGGCCGCCGCCCGTCACGGCGCCTACGGCCTCGGCGCCACCACCGCCCGGGTGCTCGCCACCGTGGACACGATCGTCGCCGCCGCCGAGGACGGCCCGCTGCGCGTCGGCCGGTACGAGGTGGACGACCAGGCGGTCCCGTACATCCTGTCCGTCGGCTCGGCCAACGACCGCCCGGAGGCCCGCGCCGAGTTCGCCGCCACCGTCCGGACCCTGAACGAGGCCGCGCACGGCCGCCCGGCCGAACCGGGCGCCGAACTCGCCGGATTCCTCTCGTTCGTCCTGACCGGCGCCGGCTCCCCGCTCGCCGGTCCGGCCGCCGCCATCACCTGCGGCGACCGGGCCGCGCCGCGCGACCCCGACGTCTACTGGGACGACGTCCAGCGCAGCCGTGTGCGCCACCCGCTCTTCGGGCCCGTCAAGAACAACATCTGGCCCTGCGCGTTCTGGCCGACGCGGCCGCGCGAGCGCCTCACGCGTGTCGCCAACGCCACCCCCGCGCTGATCGTGTCCGCCACCGGCGACACCGCCACCACCTACGAGGGCAGCAAGGCCATGCACCGGGCGCTGACCGGCTCCCGCCTGCTCACCCTGCGCGGCGTCACCGCCCACGGCATCTACGGCGAGTACGGCGACGCCTGCGTGGACGCCAAGGTCAACGCCTACCTGGCCACCGGCGCCCTCCCCGCCACCGACCAGACCTGCCGCCCCTGACCCGCCCGCTGCCGCCACGCGCGTCGGCGCCGACCGCCGCGCACCCGCACGGCGATCGGCGCCTTGTGGTCGGCCGTCTTTGCTAGCGGCCTCTCACCCGTACCTCTGCCAGGGCCAGGGGATTGGTGGCCGAGGAGAGCTGGATGCGCACGTGCCGCCCGGTCGTGCCGGCGGGCAGCCTGATCGTGCTGGGCCGCCCGGCCTGCTCCTGCACGTGCACGGCGGTCACGCCCGGTGCCGTGCGGGCCGCTTCCAGGCCGTCCGCGGTGATCGGCTGCTCGGAGGACATCACCCAGTAGTCCCGCAACCGGTCGGCGCAGCAGTCGGTGCGGTTCCAGATCTCGACGCTGTCCAGGTCGGCCGAGGCTCCCAGATCGACCTGCCACCAGGCTTCCTTGGCCGGTTCCGCGGTGTGGCTGACCGAACCGTTCCAGAAGTCGCCGTTGGTGTTGCCGTCCACGGCCCGCGAGGCCGGGGCGTCGTAGCCGGTGCTCTGCTGGGTGGCCGGCTTGCCCTGGGCCAGGTTGGGCAACACCACCGAGACGGGCACCGGGTACGGCACGCGCAACCGGCCCGACTTGAGCGTTGCTCGCATCGGCATCGCGGCGGGCTCGGCCCCTTCTGGCACGGTCACGGTGACGGGCACGTCGGCGCTCGCCCCGCCCGCCAGGTTGCCGATCCTGGTGTTCGCCGCGTTCACCGTCCAGCCTTCGGGCGCGGTGAGTTCCAGCGAGGCCCCGTGCAGCGGCTTGGAGCCGGGGTTGGTGACGGTCACCTTGCCGCTGAAGGTCTCACCGGCCTCTACGAACTCGGGCAGATCGGTGCCGAAGCGCGGCAGGGCCGACACGCCGGGCGTCTCGATCTTGAAGGAGTAGGCGTACTGCCCGGTCTCGGCGGGGGTGGTGACGACCACCCGGCCCTGCTCGTCGCGCTGCCACCGCAGCGGGCCGCTGTCGGAGCCGAGCAGCGTGATGCGCGTCCCGGGGGCGACCGGCACGTCCGCGCCCAGGGTGAGCTGCTCGCCCGGCCACTTCAGCGCGGTGGCGTAGAGCACGCCGTCCTTGACGGTGTACCGGAGGTCGTCCGGGCCGCCCTTCTCCTCGGCCCGGTTCCAGTACGTGGTGCCGTACATGGCCTCGCCGTTGACCTTCAGCCAGGAGCCCATGTCCAGCAGCCGTTCGCGCTGCACCTCGGGGATGGTGCCGTCGGCCTTCGGGCCCACGTCCAGCAGCAGGTTGCCGTTCTTGCTGACGATGTCCACGAAGGAGTCCACGAGCTGGTCGGAGGTCAGGTAGTCCTCGATGGGCTCGTTCTGGTTGTAGCCGTAGGAGTGGGCGATGCCGCGGCTGGACTCCCACTTGACGGGGTCGATGTCCGGCTTGACGGAGTACTCGGGCGTCTGGAAGTCCAGCTCGTGGCTCTCCAGCGCGCCGCTCTCGATCTTGCACCGGTTGGCGACCGCCACCTCCTTGCCCTTCTTGGCCGCCTGGTTGTAGTAGTCGGCGATCACCCCCGCGGTCTGCCACTGGGCGGCCGAACGGTCCCACTGGCCGTCGCACCACAGGATGTCGGGGTCGTAGCCGTCGATCAGCTCGCGCATCTGCGGGAGCATGTAGTCCTTGACGTAGTCGCCGCTCTGCGGAGCCCCGGTGTACGGCACGGGCTGACCGGTGTACGGGTTGGTCGCCGGCTGGCCGGTGAACAGCGGGTTGTACCACTCCATGAGCGAGTAGTAGAAGCCCGCGCGCAGCTTCCCGTCGGCGCGGGCCGCGGTGAACAGCTCCTTGGCCAGGTCCCGCTTCGGGCCCATCGCCATGGTGTCGCGCTCGCTCACCTTGCTGTCCCACAGGGCGACGCCCTCGTGGTGCTTGGAGGTGAGGACGAAGTACTTGGCCCCGGCGTCGTTGAAGAGCTTGACCCAGTCGGCGGCGTCGAACTTCTCCGCCTTCCACTGCTCGGCGAAGCGGTCGTAGGAGAAGTCCTGGCCGTAGGTGTCCCGGTGGTAGCTGTTGGTCGCGTTGCCGGGGGAGTTCATGTAGTACCAGTACCACTCGGCGTAACTGCCGCGCGGGCCCCAGGCCGGGACGGAGTACGCCCCCCAGTGGAGGAAGATGCCGAACTTGTCGTTGCTGAACCATTTGGGGGTCGGATGACTGTTCAACGATTCGACGGTCGGCTCATAGGGGCCGTCTGTCGCTGCCTGGGCAGGAGCAGGCAGACATCCGATGATGCTGAGCATGGAGACGGCGAGAAGTCGACGTAAGCGGGCCATGGCCACTCCAAAGCGGGGGAGAGATTGGAGGAAACGTAGCCCGAGCTCCAGGGCATCGGCAAGAGCTGTGCGCAGATTCATCCGATGTCTGTCCTGAAGGGCGAGACGGCGTCACGCCCCGGCTCCGCCCGCCGCCGTGGTCCACCGCCACGGCGGGACGTCGGTGCTGGACAGCGTCTGCCCGCCGGAGGCCACCGCGTAGAGCCGCTCCAGGACGGTGTTGGCGGCCAGCCCGGCCGCGCCGGTGATCGACCCGCGTTCCTTCAGCGTCGAGGGCACGATCGGCGGCGCCGGCCGTACCGTGCACAGGGCCTCGACGTGCCGGCGGAGCGGCTCCAGGAAGGTGTCGCCGGCACGCGCGTTGCCGCCGCCGACCACGACGATCTCGGGGTCGATCGCGAGCACGAGCGCGGCGATGCCGATCGCGATCTCCCCGCTGAACCGGTCGACCGCCTGGACGGCCGGAGCCTCGCCGTCGGCCGCGGCGGCGAACACCTCCTCGCGGTTGAGCCGCCGTCCGTCGGCGAGCCGCACGTCGTGCAGGAACTCCTGGGCGTGCTCCCAGCCGAGGTGCGGCAGCGCGCCGATCTCGCCGGCCGCGCCGTTCGCGCCGCGGACGACCATGCCGTTCAGGACGAGCCCCGCCCCCGTGCGGTTGCCCGAGTGCACGTAGATCGTCGAGGTCGCGTCGGTGGCGCTGCCCTTCCACGCCTCGGCGAACGCGGCCAGGTTCGAGTCGTTCTCCACCGCGATCGGGCACTCGAAGTGCGGTTCCAGCGCCGCGCGCACGCTGAAGCCGGCCCAGCCCGCCGCCCCCTTGGTGATGACGTCCTGGTAGACCACGGCGGGCACGGCCGCGCCGATCGCCCAGACCTCGGCCCGCCCGCGCCCCTGCTCGGCGAGCAGGCGGTCGACGACCCGCACGGCGGCGGCGACGAGATCGCCGGGGGCCTGCGAGACGGACGAGGCGACCGCCCCCGCGGCCAGCACCTCGCCGTTCAGGTCGGCGATCTCGGCCCTGGTGGTGTGCTGGCCGAGGTCGATGCCGACCACGACCGCCGCCTCGGCCCGGAAGCGGTAGCGGCTGGCCGGCCGACCGGCGCCGGTCGGGGCCAGCGGCTCGACCGGGACGGCCCAGCCGAGCGTGACGAGGTTGGCGACGACGGAGTCCGCGGCGGTCTTCGAGAGCCCCGTGGCCTGGGCGACCATGGGGATGGTGAGCGGCTCCCGCCGGATCGCCTCGATCACGGCCAGGGAGTTCAGGCGCCGTAGCCGCGACTGGTCTCCGGCGCGGCGCAGCGGGCTCTGCTCACGTCCGAACAGCACACTCATCCACAACCCTCTCGATTCCTGCGGCGTCGGGTGACGCACGGAGTACGGGTCAACCTCTTCCATTAATACAGAAACTGTCTTTATTATTGCGCAGCGCAGTCCCGCCTCGCGTCGCACGGCACCCCGTAGACGCCTGCCCCCAGAAGGGAACAGCAATGCGCAACAGCATCCGCGTCACGGCCGTCGTCAGCGCGCTCCTCGTCCTGAGCGCGTGCGGCACGAAGCTCCAAGGCGGCGAGCCCTCCGGCGCCTCGCCGGACTCGAACGCGAAACCCCTGGTCTACTGGGGAAAGTGGGCCAAGGGCACCCCGCAGGCCACGCTCTTCGAGAGCATCATCGCCGACTACGCCAAGGAGACCGGGCGCAAGGTCGACGTGCAGTGGCTCGGCAAGGCCCAGGAAGAGCAGATCAAGAACGCGATCGCGACCGGGGAGGGCCCCGACCTCTTCGACACGGCGATCGACCACACCGCCGAGTTCCGCGCCGCCGGCGCGCTCGGCGACATGGCGGACGTCTTCAAGACCAAGATCCCCGGCGAGAACGCCACGATCGAGCAGGTCCTGCCGAAGAGCGTGCTGAAGGCGATCAGCGACGACAAGGGCTACGGGTTCGTGCCCCACAGCGTCTTCTCCGTGGGCCTCTGGTACGACGCCGCCCGCTATCCCGACTTCGCCACCACCCCGCCCAAGACCTTCGGGGACTTCCTCGCCGTCGCGGGCAAGGAGAAGGCCGCGGGCCGCCGGCCGATCGCGCTCGACGGCACGGTCAACTCCTACAACGCGTTCTGGCTCTACCAGCTGCTGCTCTCGACGGCGGGCCCCGGCGCGCTGCGGCAGCTCGCCGAGGACCCCGGCGCCTGGGACCGTCCCGAGGTGAAGCGGGCCGCGACCGAGCTCGAATCGCTCGTCGAGGCCGGGCTCTTCCAGCCCGACCACATGGCCACGAAGTTCCCCGACGCGCAGAACGCGTGGGCGGCCGGCGACCACACCTTCAACCTGAACGGCACCTGGCTCGGCAGCGAGACGGCCTCGCTCCGCGCCCCGGCGGTCAAGGCGCGCATCATCTCGTTGCCGCCGGTGGACGCCTCGAAGGGCTCGGCGGTCACGATCGGCGCGCTCGGCTGGGGGATGAACCCGAAGTCGAAGAGCCGGCAGGCGGTCGCGGACTTCCTGGCCTTCGCGATGCAGAAGAAGTACATCGACCGGATCGCGACCGACGCCGACAACATCCCGTCGCGCGCCGACTCCCCGGCCCCCGAGGCGCTCACCTCGATCCAGGAGTCGATCCGCACCGCGACGGCGGTCAGCCTCGACTTCGACGGCGTCGCCACCGTGGCGCCCAAGTGGTTCAACGACGTCTTCCTCCCGCTCGACGACAAGCTCGTCGGCGGCTCGATCGACGCCGCCAAGTTCCTGGCCGAGGGCAAGGCGCAGACCGCCGAGCTGGGCGAATAGTGGTCGCGGACACCATGGCGCGGCCCAAGGCACGCCGAGGGCGGGCGGCGGCCGACGGCGGCGCCCTGCACGTCGAGCGCCGCCGGCTGTACCTCCCGTTGCTGCTGCCGGCACTGATCGCCTACCTGCTCTTCTTCGTCGTGCCGTCGGTCTTCGGCGTCGTGCTCAGTTTCGCCGAGTGGTCGGGGCTGGGCACCGAGTTCTCCTGGGTCGGCCTCGCCAATTACGCCGAACTCCTGTCGAGCCGGATGTTCCTGTCGTCGTTCCTGAACACCGTCCTGCTGACACTGATCGTCGGGGCGGCGCTCTTCCTCGTCGCAGTCGCCGCGATGGTCGCGCTGCGCACCGCTCGCGCCGGCGCCTTCATCCGGTCGGCCGTCTTCCTGCCGTTCATGATCTCACCGATCGCCGTCGGTCTCGCGGTCTCGTTCCTGTTCAACCCGAAGGGCATGGTGAACAGCGTCCTCGGACTGGCCGGCCTGGACGCGCTGCGCCAGCCCTGGCTCGGGCCCGAGCTCATCTTCCGGGTGATCATGGCCGGGGTCGTGTGGAGCGCGGCCGGCTTCTACGTCGTCCTGGTGATGTCCGCGGTGGACGGGATCCCCCCGAGCCTGTACGAGGTGGCCCGCATCGAAGGCGCCGGCCTGATCCAGCAGTTCAGGTACGTCACCCTGCCGCTGACCCGGGACATGATCGCGATCGCCGCGGCCCTCTGGGCGATCGCCGGCATCAAGACGTTCGAGATCGTCATCGCCTTCGTCGGCACGGCGGGCACCCCTCCGCCGGAGGCCAGGACCCTCGCCGTCGAGCAGTACCTGCGGGTCACGGGCGGACGCGTCGGCGGCATGGCGCAGCTCGGCGAGGCGGCCGCCATCGGGGTGGTCATGACGGCCATCACCGTCGGGCTGATCGTGCTGTCCCGCCGCATCCAGCGGCGCGACCGGCTGGAGTGGTCATGACCGGCTCCGCCCGACGCCCGGCCGACGTCTTCGGCGCCTCGCTGATCGTGCTCATCAGGGCCGGTCTCTGGCTGTGGGTGCTCTTCAACGTCGCCATGGTCGTCTGGGTCATGCTGAACTCGGTCAAGACCTCACGGTCGATCTTCGCGAACCCCGTGGGGATGCCCGACACCTGGATGTGGGAGAACTTCGCCACCGCCTGGTCGGACTCGGGGCTCGGGGCCGCCGCGCTCAACTCGGTGGTCCTGGTGACCGTCTCGGTGGCGCTCATCATGGGGCTCAGCATCCCGGCGGCCTACGCGGTGGCGCGGCTGGGCGGCCGGTCGAGCGGGCCGGTCGCGACGTTCTTCGCCGTCGGCATGAGCATCCCGTTCCAGGCGTTCGCCGTGCCCATGGTGCTCATCGGCGTCGGCCTGTCGAGGTTCATGATCGACTGGGTGACGGGGGCGTGGGATCCACGCGTCACCGTCGCGCTCTTCTACGTCGTGCTGAGCCTGCCGTTCAGCGTCTTCGTGCTCATCGGCTACTTCCGGTCGCTGCCCGGCGAGCTGGAGGAGGCCGCGGCCCTGGACGGCGCGACGCCGTTCAGGACCTTCTGGCGGATCATGGTCCCGCTCGCCAGGCCCGGCATCACGACCGTGGCCGTGCTGAACGTGCTGAGCCTGTGGAACGAGACCGTGATCGTGCTGATGCTGGTGCCCAACCAGCGCATGCAGACGCTGAACGTCGCGCTGCTCAACTTCTACTCCAACATGCAATACACCTCGAACTGGGGCGGGCTCTTCGCCGGCGTCGTCATCGTCGTGCTCCCCATGATCGTGATCTACCTCTGGTTCGGCCGCCGCATCGTCAACGGCATGACGCAAGGCATCGGCAAATGACTGACAATCGCGCGGAAACGGATGGTCACCCCATGCACGGAACGGTCGGACTCATCGGCGCGGGCGGCATCGCCAACGCGCATCTACCGGCCTGGCTCGACCTCGGCTACGACGTCGTGGTCTTCTCCGTCGCCGACGACGCGGAGCGGCTCATCGCCCGGCACGGCGGCGGGCGGTCCGTGGCGGGCCTGGAGGAACTGCTCGGCGCGGCCGACGTCGTCGACATCTGCACGCCGACGCACACCCACCGTGAGCTGGCGCTCGCCGCCCTTGAGCACGGCCTCCCGACGGTGTGCGAGAAACCTCTGACCCGCACACTCGGAGAGGCGGAGGACCTCGTCGCGCGGTTCGCCGCGGCCGGGGTGCCGCTCTTCCCCGCCCACGTCGTCCGGTACTTCGCCGAGTACGAGGAGCTGTGGCACGCGGTGACGCGCGGCGACGTGGGCCGCGTCGGCGTGCAACGCCACACCCGCCAGGGACGCAGCCCCCAGAGCGGCTGGTATCTCGACGAGCACCGCTCGGGCGGCGTGCTCCTCGACCTCATGATCCACGACATCGACGTCGCCCGCTGGATCGGCGGCGACGTCGAGCGGGTGTTCGCCCGGACGAACGTCGTGGACGGCAGCCAGAGCACGCAGGCGTTCCTGACGCATGCCGGGGGCGCGATCTCGGTGCTCACCGCGACCTGGACCACCGCTCCGATCGAGTTCCGGACGCAGTTCGAGGTCGCGGGGTCCGACGGCGTCCTGCACGGCGACTCCGCCGAGCGCCGCGCCTTCCGCTACGAGGGACACGCCGAGCCCGGCGCGGACCTCCTTCCCGATTTCTCCCCTCTCACCAGCCCCTATCGCGCCGAACTGGCGGATTTCATGCGGTCCATCGCGACCGGCGCAGCGCCGAGGGTCACCGCCCTCGACGGCCTTGAGGCCATGCGCATCGCGGACGCCGTGGCCCGCTCGGCCGCCGCCGGCCTGCCCGTCGACCTTCAGCCCACCAAGGAAGAGGTTTCTGCCGCATGAGGATCGGAATCCTCTCCTTCGCCCACCTGCACGCGACCGAGTACGCCGCCGCGCTGCGCCGTGCCGGCGACGTCGAGATCGCGGCGTGCGACGCCGGCCACGCCGACCGCCCCACGGGGGAGCTCGGCGGCCGTGCGCTCGCCGACGAGCTCGGCATCGGCTGGTTCGAGACCGAGGAGGACCTCTGGGCCTGGCGGCCGGACGGCGTGGTGATCTGCGCCGAGAACGTCAGGCACCGCGAGCTCGCGGTCCGCGCCGCCGCCGAGGGCGTGCACGTGCTGTGCGAGAAGCCGCTGGCGACGTCGCTCGCGGACGCGGCCGAGATGCTCGGCGCCGCCCGCGCCGCGGGCACCGTGCTGATGACGGCGTTCCCGGTCAGGTTCGCCCCCGCCTACGCCGAACTGCGCGCGGCGGTACGACACGGCGACCTCGGCCGGATCGTCTCCATCGCGGCCACGAACTGCGGCGGCGTGCCCACTACCCGGGACTGGTTCGTCGACCCGGCGCGCAGCGGCGGAGGCGCCCTGACCGACCACGTCGTGCACGTGGCCGACCTGCTCGCCGACCTCCTGGACGAGGACCCCGTCGAGGTGTACGCCATCGCCAACACGATCCCGAACCCGGCGCAGAACGGCGCCGCCGCACCGGTCGAGACCGCCGGGCTCGTCTCCCTGCTCTACCGCGACGGCGCCATCGCCTCGATCGACTGCTCCTGGTCGCGCCCGCCCGGCCGGCCCAACGCCGGCGACCTGGTCACGCTGACCGTCGTCGGCACCGAGGGCGTGGCCGAGATCGCGCCCTTCGCCGGCGTCCTGACCGGCTGGAACAGCCGCGGCGCGGTCGCCGCCGGGTACGGCGCGCCGCTGGACGACCTGCTGATCCGCGCCTTCCTCGACGCGGTGCGCACCGGCGAGGCCCGCCAGCCGGACGCGACGGCGGGCTACCGCACCGTCGCGCTGGTCGAGGCGGCGTACCGGTCGCTGACCGAGACGGCCCCCGTGCGCCTTGAGATGGAGACCCGATGAGCAGCCGCCTGCTCGGCGCCGCCCTGTCCGTAGTGGTCGCCGCGGCCCTGGCCGTCGTGCCCGGTCACGCCGCCGCGGCCACGACGGTCGCCGAGACGCCGACCCCCCGCACGACGGTCACCTTCACCGACACCCACGAGGTGCTGCACGGCAACCCGTACACCGGCACCGCCTTCGACATCAACTCGCCCAAGCCCGCGGGCCAACGCGGCTGGGTCTTCGCCGACGACCCCGCGATCACCGCGTTCATCGACGGCAAGGAGAAGATCCCGGACGAGGCGGACATCGTACGGCTCCAGATCGCATGGGCCGACTTCGAGCCCGACGACGACGCCTTCACCTGGGACCGCCTGGACGCGTTCATGAAGCGCATCGTCGAGCAGGGCAAGACCGTGGAGTTCCAGCTCCTCATGTCCGAGGCGCCGGACATCGAGAACGACCCGAGCGTCTTCGCCTACGAGTACCCGCCCGCCTGGCTCTTCGACAAGCTCGGCGCGGGGTTCCGGCTCGCGCCGTACAACACGGTCTACAAGTCACGGCAGCCGATCTACCACGACCCGATCTACCTCGCCGAGCTCAAGGAGGCGGTCGGCGCCTTCGCCGCCCGATACGACACGAACCCGGGGATGGCCTGGGTCGACCTGCGCGCCTTCGCGCTGTTCGGCGAGTGGTCCGGCTGGAACGACGCGATGAACTTCCCCTGGCCCGACAACGCCACCCGCTCGAAGACGCTGCGCGCGATCATCGACATCTACGCCGACGCCTTCACCCGGACGATGGTCATGATGCCGAACCCCGGCGCGGACGTCGTCGCGACCGACCCCGACGCCGACACCCAGGCCAAACGGTACGTCGCCTTCGGCTACGACCAGGCCGCCCGCAACGAGAACTGGGGCCTGCGGTCCGACACGGTGAACAGCGCGTTCCCGTGGATGCAGTACGGCACCGGCAGCGAGAGCGTGTGGATCAACCGCAAGCTCCGCCGTGACCTCATCCAGGTCTCGGAGGGCGCGGGCTGGGACAGCGGGATCATGCTGAACAACCCGCGGCTCGTCGTCAAGAACGCGCTGGAGGCCTACCACTCGAACCTCCAGGGCATCAACAACACGAGCTTCGCGCAGTGGCAGGCGATGAAGGACGCGTACGGCGAGTGGTTCACGACGCTCGGGCGCTACTCCGGCTACCGGTTCGTCATGCCGCGGGCGACGTACGACTCGCAGGTCACGGCCGGTGGCCGGTTCACGCTCGCCCACACCTGGACCAACAACGGCGTCGGCTTCAGCCCGCGCAAGTACCCGCTGGAGGTGCGCTTCACCGACCGTGCCACGGGCGAGGTGGTGTGGCGCGGCACCGACGACTCGCTCGACCAGACGAAGTGGTTCAAGGGGGACGTGCGCGAACTGCGCTCGGTGTTCACGCTGCCCGCGGGCGTCCCCGCCGGAACCTACGACGTCGGGGTCGCCATGCTCGGCGCCGACGGCAAGCCGCGCATCGAGCTGGCCATGCCGGACGGCGCCGGCAAGGTGTACCCGATCGGCACGATCAAGGTCGTGCCCGAGGTCACGCGTCCGGCGGCGCTCGCCGCGCCGCTCACCCAGTTCAGGATCGAGAACGAGGACTACACCGAGGCCAAGGGCGCGTACGGCGTCGAGGCGCCGCCCGAGGGCGGCTTCGGCTCGGTCTACCTGGACGAGGCCGGTGAGTGGGCCGAGTACGACAACGTCGTGGTGCCCGCGAGCGGGACCTACCGGGCCGAGTTCCGCGTGTCGTCGGAGCAGGGCAACCGCTTCCGGGTCGAGGTGGACGGCCGGGACGCGCTGGGCACGGTCACCGTGCCGGACTCCGGCGGCTACAACGTCTACCGGACCGTCGAACGCGACCTCACCCTTCCCGAGGGCCGCCACACGATCCGGATCATCCGCGAGGACGGCCGCTGGTTCTTCATGAACTGGATGCGGTTCACCCGCGAGCGGCCCGAGTCGATCACGATCCAGGCCGAGAAGCCCACCGCTCAGGAGGGCGTCTGGCTCGCCGCCGAGGACGCGGTCAGCGACGACGGCACCCCCGGCGTCTCGGTCGTCGACACCGGCGACTGGCTGCGGTACGACGACGTCGAGGTGCCCGCGAGCGGCGACTACCTGCTGCAGTTCCAGTACTCCACGGTCAACGCCGACCCGCTGACGTTCCGGGTCGAGGTCGACGGGACCGACGTCTCGGGCGGGCTGAGCCTGCGCGACACGGGCGGCGTCAACCGCGTCCGGACGGAGGACTTCGTCCTCCCGCTGACCGCCGGCACCCACTCGATCAAGGTGGTGTGGACCGAGGCCCACTCCAACATCGTGTGGAACCGGATGCGCTTCGACCTCCAGGGCGCCGCCGAGCAGACGATCGAGGCGGAGCACTACACCATGCAGTGGAACCTGGGCCAGGAATGGGCCTGGAAGGGGGCCGACACCGGCGTCGTCGTCGGCACGTACCAGGGCGCCGACGGCCCCGTGCGCGCGGTCGGCCACGTGGACGAGGGCGACTACCTGCGCTACGAGAACGTCCTCGCGCCGCACACCGGGCTCTACCGGGTCGCGTTCACCGCCGCGTCCGGCAAGGCCACCTCCTTCCGCTTCGAGGTCGACGGCGACCGGTACCCGGTGCACGTGCCGGACACCGGTGGCGACGGCCACTTCACGACCGTCGGCACCTGGGTGAAGCTCACCGCGGGCGCGCACACGTTCCGGATCGTCGCCGAGGGGACGGGCCTGCTGCTCGACGCGTTCACCGTCACCGCGGGCACCGCCGCGACCAAGGCGCTCGTCGCGACCGGCGCCACCGCGCTCAAGGCCGGCCAGACCGCCACGATCACCACCGAGGCCGTGCACGCCGACGGCAGCCGCACCCCGGTCTCCAACGGCGTCACCTACGTCAGCTCGGACCCGTCGGTCGCCACGGTGGACGCGCACGGCGTGGTGAAGGCGGCGTCCTGGGGATCGACCACCATCACGGCGATCTACGACGGCCTCTCGGACGGCTATTCGCTGACCGTCACCGACCCCGCGCTGCTCCTCACCCACGTCAACGACGACGACCCGCGAGTGACGTACTCCGGCGCCTTCGGCGTGGACCGGGGCCGCGGACTCGGCGACTACGGCGACGACGTGCACTACTCCACCGAGAAGGGGGACTACGCCGAGCTCACCTTCACCGGCACCGGCATCAGCTTCCTCACCGAGCGCTACACCGACATGGGGGTCGTCGACCTCTACGTGGACGGCGAGCTGCGGGCCTCGGCGGACTGCTACGGCCCGGTCCGGCAGGGGCAGCAGCGGGTGTTCCGGGCGAGCGGCCTGGAGCTGGGCGAGCACACGATCCGCGTCGTCAACAGGCAGAGCGCCGCCGACACCGGACGGATCGCCATCGTCGACGCCTTCGTCGTCGAGGTGCCGCGCCCGTGGGCCGACGGCGCCGAGCTCACCGTCACGAAGAAGCAGAACTCGGTGCGGCTCGCCTGGCCCAGGTCGCCGATCGCGACCGGCTACGCCGTCTTCGACGGTGACACCGAGGTCGCCCGCGTCCCGGCGAACAAGACCAAGGCGAAGCTCGCCGCGCTCGCGCCGGGCTCGGCGCACACGTTCACGGTACGTCCGGTGCTGCCGGGCGGCGCCGTGCTGACCTTCGGACTGACCGCAGAGGTGACGCCATGACCTCCTTGCGCAAGGGACTGCTCCGGATCGAGGGAGCCGCCGACCCGGTCTCCGGGACGCTGCCGATCCTGACCGGCGTGCCCCCCACCACCGGGGACGGCGTGGGCGTCGACGACGAGATGCGCCGGAACCTGGCCTACGGCCGGCCGCGCTCGCTCCTGCCCTACACCCGCCAGTGGGGGTACGGCCGCGAGCGCGCCGAGCGCGAGCTGCCCACGGTGGTCCTGGAGAACGACCTGCTCACCGCCACGTTCCTGCCGGGGTACGGCGGGCGCCTGTGGTCCCTCGTCCACCGGCCCAGCGGCCGGGAGCTGCTGCACCGCAACCCGATCCTCCAGCCCGCCAACCTCGCCCTGCGGGACGCGTGGGTCGCCGGCGGGGTGGAGTGGAACCTGGGCACGACCGGGCACTGGCCGCTGACCTGCGAGCCGCTGCACGCGGTCCGGGCCACCGCCGCCGACGGGACGCCGGTGCTGCGCATGTTCGAGTTCGAGCGGCTGCGGCGGTTGATCGTGCGGATCGACGCCTGGCTGCCCGCCGGGTCGCCGGTGCTCTACGTGCACGTCTCCCTCCACAACCCCGCCGACCAGGTCACGCCGGTCTACTGGTGGTCCAACATCGCCGTCCCGGAGAGCGCGGGGAGCCGGGTGCTCTGCCCGGCCGATCGCGCCTTCCACTTCGACTACGTGAGCGATCTGCGGCACGTGGACTTCCCCGGCGCGGACGGTGCGGACGGGGCCGACCGCAGCTACCCGGCGCGGGCCGTCCGGGCGGCCGACTACTTCCTGGACCTGCCCGAGGGGGAGCGCCGCTGGATCGCGGCCCTGGACGAGGCCGGGTCGGGGCTCGTCCAGACCTCCACCGGCAGGCTGCGCGGGCGCAAGCTGTTCTGCTGGGGGGCCACGGCCGGCGGCCGGCAGTGGCAGGAGTGGCTGTCCGGCCCCGGCTCGCCGTACCTGGAGATCCAGGCCGGGCTCGCCAGGACCCAGCTGGAGCACCTGCCGATGCCCGGCGGCGCGACCTGGTCCTGGGTGGAGGCGTACGGCCGGCTCGACGTCGACGCGGCGGCCGCGCACGGGAACTGGCGGGAGGCGTGCGCGGCGACGGCCGAGGCGCTGGAACGGCTCGTCCCTCCCGCCCGGCTGGACGAGGCGCTCGGGGAGGCGGCGTCCTTCGGGCCGCCCGAGGAGTGGCTGGCCGAGGGCTCCGGCTGGGGCGGGCTGGAGGGACTCGACGGCTTCCCGCCGCCGGGCCCCGCACAGGAGCCCTGGGGGCGACTACTGGCCACCGGCCGGCTGCCGGTCTGCGACCCGCCCGCGCCCCCGATCACCGGCCGGCGCTGGAGGGAGGCGCTGGAGGGCAGCGCGGACGACTGGCACGCGTACTACCACCTGGCCCTGATGCGCCTGGCCGACGGTGAGGACGACGCGGCCCGCGACGCCTGCGAGCTGTCCGTCGGCGCGCGGAGGACCCCATGGGCGCTGCGCGTCCTGGCCTTCCTCGCCGCGTCGCCGCAGGAGGCGGCCGACCTGCTGCTCGAAGCCCACCGGCTGCGCCCGGACCTGCGGGAACTGGCCGTCGAGACCCTCGACGCCCAGCTCGTGGCCGGGCGGTGCGAGGCGGCGCTCGCCCTGATCGAGGAGCTGCCCTACCGCGACCACGGCCGGATCCGGCTGGCCGAGGCCAGGGCCGCGCACGCGACCGGCGACGACGACCGCCTGCGCCGCCTGCTGGCGGAGGGCATCCGCGTCGACGACCTGCGCGAGGGCGAGGTCTCCCTCGACCGGCTCTGGCTGGCCGTCCACCCCGGCGAGCCCGTCCCGCCCCGGTACGACTTCCGCATGTCCGGATGAGCCCCGGCTGTCAGAAGTAGTCGGCCGGCCAGTGGGCGGCGTTCGCCGCGCCGACCACGGGCGCCGGGTCGCCCAGGACCGCGCGGGCCATCCCCGTGCGGTCCCGCTCCGGGACGACGCTCGCGAACAGGTGCGGCAGGGCCGGGTCGTCCCAGGTCAGCCTGGCCCTGCCGGTGCCGACGCCCCTGGCTTCCGCCTCGGCGGCCAGGGCGGAGAGCACCTCGGGCACGTCCCCGGCGACCTCCAGCACGTCGAGCACGCCGCCCTCCCATCGGACGGCGGCGTACCCGGCGTCCCCGGCCAGCAGCTCGACCGGGTCGCCGTACCAGATCGGCAGCCGGTCGCGCCAGTGCGCCTCGTCCCGCACGGCGGTCAGCGGACGCCGCGCGTTGTGCCGGTCGTACAGCTCACGCAGGAGGGTCGCGTCACCCGCGGCGAGCCCGCGCAACCTCCGCCCGCCCGCGGCGGGCCGGCGCAGCGGGCCGGACACGGTCCGCAGCTCGAAGACGGACCACTCCTTGTAGACCCCGGGCGTGCCGGTGAACAGCAGCGACCAGGCGCAGCCGTCGGCCGCCATCGCCTCGGTAGCCATCGCCAGCAGCCGCCGGACGTGCCCCCGGCCGCGCACCGACGGATGGGCGGCGACGTTGGCCACCCCGCCCACCAGCACCTCGCCGCCCAGGCCGTCGTGGACCCGGCGCGGCAGGTAGTACACGCACGCCGACACGTCGCCGGTCACGAACGTCCTGCCGTACCGGCCGGGGTCGGTCTCGTACAGGGGCACCACGTGCGGGGCGTCGAAGCAGGCGGCCCACAGCGCGTGGAGCGCCTCGCGGTCGCCGGGACGGGCGGTGCGCAGCGGCGTCACCCCATCCTCCCCAGGTGCTCCGGCGTCACCTCGTGCTCCAGCGGGACGCCGCCGGCGTACCGGGCGATCTCCTCGACCACCAGCCTGCCCTGGCGGGCCCGGCCCGAGTCGGTGCCGGCCGCCTGGTGCGGGGTGAGCAGCACGTTCGGCAGCCCGCGGAAGGGGTGCCCGACCGGCAGCGGCTCCTCGTCGAAGACGTCGATCGCCGCGTCCAGCCGTCCCGTGCGCAGCTCGGCCAGCAGGGCGGCCTCGTCGACCAGCCACGACCGGGCGGTGTTGACCAGCCCGGCGCCGTCGGGCATCAGCGCCAGCTCCCGCGCCCCGAGCAGGTGGCGCGTCTCCGGCAGCGCCGGGGCGTGCACGGCGACGATCCGGCTGGTGGACAGCAGCTCGTCCAGCTCGACGGCGCCCTCGTGGTACGGGTCGGCCACGGTGACCTCGGCGCCGAGCGCGCGGACCAGGTCGAGGTAGGCGCGGCCGGTCCTGGAGGCGCCGATGACGCCGATCGGGCAGCCGAGGATCTCCCGCCTGGCCGGCGCCCGCTCGGCCTCCTCCCACGGCAGGCCGCCGCGCAGGGCGTGGTCGAAGCGGTGCACCTGGTGCAGCAGCGCCAGCGTGAAGGTCAGCGCCACCTCCGCGACCGACCGCGCCATGCCCGCGCCCGCCTGCGTCACCCGGACGCCGCGCGCCCACAGCTCGCCGGTGACGAACGGCTTGACCGTCGCCCCGGTGTGCGCGACCAGGCGCAGCCCAGGCGCCCGGTCGAGCAGCTCGGCGGTGAGCGGCGGCACCCCCCACGACGTCACCAGCACCTCGGTGCCGGGCAGCGCCTCGGGCAGCGCGCGGTGGTCGTCGATCAGCCGCACGTCCCCCAGGGCGGTCAGGGCGGCGGGATCGGGGAAGAACTGCGCACGCAACCCCGGCGGGACGCTGACCAGGACGCGCACGGGGGAGTCAGGAGAGCCAGGCATCGCGGTGTTCCGCCACGAAGTCGTCGTCGGTCAGCCACGGGTAGGCGGCGCTGACGCGGGTCAGCTCCTCGGCCTGGCCGGGGGACAGGCCCTCGGCGGGGTCGAGGCACCAGGTGCCCGCCAGCAAACCCTGCCTGCGCAGCACCTCGTGCACGCCCGCGATGCACCCGGCGAAGGCGTTGGCGGCGTCGAAGACGGCGGCGTTGGCGTCGGTGAGCGCCGTGGCCCGGCCCCACCACGGCGCCGGGTCGTCGCGCAGGCCCTCGGCCATCTCCACCGCCGCCCGGGTCCACACCGCCCACTGGCCGAGCAGCCCGCCGACGAAGCGCGCCCCGCCGGGCAGCTCGGCCAGCAGGTCGCCGATGATGTGGTCGTCGTTGCCCGTGTACAGCGCGACCTGGTCGGCCCGGTCGGAGGCGGCCACCCCGTGCGCCACGTCCAGCGAGCGGTAGCGGTCGAACGCCGCCACCTTCACCGCGACCGTGGACGGCTGGTCGGCCAGCGCCCGCCAGAAGCCGCGCGACAGCACCGGCCCGCCGATGGCCGTCTGCAGGTAGAAGCCGACGACCGGCAGCACCTCGCCCACGGCCGCGGCCCGCGCCAGCAGGTCGCCCTCGGAGGCGCCCGGCACGACCGGCGACAGCAGCACGGCGTCGTACCCGAGGGAGGCGGCCAGCTCGGCCTCGGCCACCGCCTGCGCGGTCGGGCCGCACGCCCCGGCGACGAGCACCGGCGGCTCCCCGGAAGACCGCCGGGCGGACTCCCGGCTCACGTCGGCGGCCAGGCGGAGGACCGGCTCCAGCAGCCCGGCCCGGCGGATCTCGAACTGGGTCGTGTGCACGCCCACGGCCAGGCCGCCGGCGCCCGCCGCCAGGTAGTACCGGCTGAGGGCGGCCTGGCGGCGCTCGTCCAGCGTCCGGTCCGCGGTCAGCGCGAGCGGGTGCGCGGGGATGACGGTCCCCGCCCGCAGGCGCGACAGCGCGGCATTCGGCGTGAGCATCAGAATCTCCCGTCTCGTACGGCGAACTTGGTGGGTTTGCCCGACGTCGGCAGCCCGGCGGACAGCCAGGCGGCCTGCCAGTCGACGAGCGTGCCCAGCGGGACGTCCGGGTAGCCGAAGAGCCGGTGACAGAGGGTGGCGTCGTTCAGCAGCGCCGTCGCGGCCTCGGACCCCTCGAAGGACACCGGCGTGCCCAGGCGCGCGCCGAAGGCGGCGGCCACCCGGCGCACCGAGGCGGTCTCGGGCCCGGTCAGGTTCAGCGTGAACGGCGTGCCCGACGTGGCGTGGGCGAGCGAGCGCAGCACGACCTCGTTGGCGTAGCCCTGCCAGACCACGTTGACGTGGCCGGTCGTCACGTCCACCGGGGCGCCGGACAGCACCCGCTGCCCGATGTCGGCGAGCACGCCGTACCGCAGGTCCACCGCGTAGTTGAGGCGGACGAGCGTCACGGCCGTGCCGCGGGTGGCGGCCGCGTGCTCGAAGATGCGCTCGCGTCCGAGGCAGCTCATCGCGTACTCGCCCACCGGCCCGACCGGGTCGCCCTCGGCGCTGCCGCCCGACGAGACGGGCACCAGCGGGTAGACGTTGCCCGTGGACAACGCGGCGACGCGCGCGTGGCCGTACCTGTCGGCGACGCGGGCGGGCAGGGCCGCGTTGACGACCCAGGCGAGGTATGGCGCGGCCGACGTGCCGAACTTCGCCCCGACCATGAAGACCACGTCCCCGGCGTCGGGCAGCGTGCCCAGATCGCCGTCGAGCAGGTCGAAGGGGACGACGTCCACGCCGTGCGCGGCGAGGGCGCCGGCGGCCGCGCGGTCGGACCAGCGGGAGACGGCGAAGACGCGGTCGGCGCCGCGCCCGGCGGCGTCCAGGCCGCGCCGGGCCAGGCGGCACAACGTGGGCCCCATCTTGCCCCCGGCGCCCAGCACGACCAGGTCGCCGGAGCCGGCGGCGAGGTCGGCCACGAGCGACTCGGACGGCCGCGTGAGGCGCTCTTCCAGTTCGTCGACGGAGGTGAACATCAGCCCTTGATCCCCGACATCGTGACTCCTTCGGTGAAATAACGCTGGCCGACCAGGTAGGCGGCGAAGATCGGTACAAACGCGACCGTGGCCCCGGCCAGCACCACGCTGAGCGGCACGTTCTCCGTCTGCAGGGAGGCGATGCCCACGGTCAGGGTGCGCATGTCGGCGCCGCCGCCGATGATGAGCGGCCAGAGCAGGTCGTTCCAGTGCCACAGGAAGACGAAGACGCCCAGCGTGGCCAGGATCGGCTTGCACAGCGGCAGGACGATCCTGATGAAGATCCGCCACTCGGAGGCGCCGTCGAGCCGGGCCGCCTCGAACAGCTCGTCCGGCAGGCCCATGATGAACTGCCGCATGAGGAAGACCGCCTGCGCGTTGGCGAGCGTCGGCAGGATCAGCCCCCAGTAGGTGTCCACCCCGCCCAGCTCGGCGATGAGCATGAAGGTCGGGATGAGCGTCACGTGGTAGGGCACCATGACCATGGCCAGGAACGACCAGAACATGGGCTCGCGGCCGGGGAACCGTTTCTTGGCGAAGGCGTACCCGGCCAGCGAGGCCAGCAGGAGCACGGCCACCACGCTGACCACGGAGTAGATCAGCGTGTTGACCGTCCAGGTGACCAGGTCGCGCCCGCCCAGCACCTCGCCGTAGGCGCCGAAGTCGACCGGCCAGGGCAGCATGCTCTCCGGGAACGTCACGGCCGTGCCCGGCTTCAGCGACAGCACGACCATCGCGTAGAAGGGGAACAGCGTGACCGGCGTGGCGACGGCCAGCAGGACGAACCTGACGACCTTCCCGCCCCTCGTCGGCTCCAGCGCCTTGTACGAGCGATACTTCGTCACTTCGACCTCCCGATGATCAGGCGCTGGATCAGCGCGACCACGAGGGTCATGACGAACAGCGCGACGCCGATGGCGCTGGCGTAGCCGAAGTCGAAGTTCTTGAACGCCTGCTCGTACAGGGCCATGACCAGCGTGAAGCTGCCGTGCGCCGGGCCGCCGCCGGTCATCACGTAGACCAGGTCGAACACCTGGAAGGAGTTGGTCGTCTCGATGACGGCGACGAAGAACAGCGCGGGGCGCAGCTGCGGGGCCACGATGTAGCGGAACCGCTGCCAGGTGGAGGCGCCGTCGGTGAGCGCGGCCTCCTCCAGCTCCCGCGGCAGGTCCTGGAGCCGGGCCAGGACGATCAGCATGCCGTACCCGAACCTGGACCAGACCGAGACGATCACCAGCGCCGGGATGACCAGCGTGGTGGAGGCCAGCCAGGACTGCCCGGTGAGCTTGGTGATCGGCCCCTCGGAGGAGAACAGCCAGGTGAAGACCGTCCCGGCCAGGACCAGGCTGGTGACGACGGGCAGGAAGAAGACCGAGCGGAAGAACGCGGCCCCGCGGAAGGCGCGGCGCACCAGCAGCGCCATGCCCACCGAGGCCGCCATCGACGCCGGCACGTACAGGATCGTGTAGATCAGCGTGATGCGCAGCGACTCCCAGAAGACGGGGTCGGCGGCCATCCGCCGGTAGTTGTCCACGCCGGTCCACTCCGGGCTGGCGCCGATGGAGGAGTCGAAGAACCCCAGCAGCACCCCGGCGACGGACGGGCCGAACCGGAACAGCAGGAAGAGCAGGAGGCACGGCAGGACGAACAGCAGTCCGGTCCGCGCCTCCCACCGCCTGACGTCGATCGCCGCCATCAGCCACCCAGCAGCGCGTCCGCGGCCTTGGCCGCGTCGGCGAGCGCCTGCTCGGGCGTCTTCTTGCCGATCAGCGCGGCCTGGATCTCGGGAGCCAGGACGCCCATCACGTCACGCGCCTTCTCGTGCAGCGGCCCGGCCGTGGTCAGGTCGAGCGCCTTCTCCACCTCGGCCTGCACCGGGTCGTCCGCGTACAGCGAGCCGGTGGACTTGCGCGGCGAGAAGTAGCCGGAGGCCAGGTCGTAGGCCTTGCTCGGGGCCGCGCCGGTGGCGAAGCCGATCCACTTGCCCGCCGCCTCCTTGTTGTCGGAGGCCTTGAGCAGGGACAGCGAGCCGACGGTGCCGTAGGCGACCTGCTTGGCGTCGGTCAGCGGCGGCAGCACCTTGATGTTCTCCTTGCCCCAGAACGACTCGACGTCGGCGGGGAGCTGCTGCCAGGTGCAGGCCACCTTGTTCTGCGCGGTCCTGGTCTGCTCGAACTTGGGCAGCCCGGTCAGCAGGTCCTTCTCCACGAAGCCGCCGTCGGCCAGGTTCTTCAGGAACGTCAGCGCCTTGACGCCCTCGGGGCCGCCGAAGGCCGCCGACTTGCCGTCGGGGCTGAACACGTCGCCGCCCGCCTGCCACAGCAGCGGGTAGAACGACTGGTTGAGGGTGGCGGCGGGGTCGGCCCAGTAGTTGGTGACGTCCACGTCCTTGGCCTTGAACTTCGGGGCCAGGGTGAGCACGTCGTTCCAGGTCTTGGGGAACTCGGTGATCCCGGCGGCGTCGAAGGCCTTCTGGTTGCAGACCAGCGGGTTGGCCGACATGAGGATCGGCGCGCCCATGACCTTGCCGTCGATGGTGACCGACTTCAGGGCGTTGTCCCGGTAGTCGGCCTTGTCGGCGAGGTAGGCGTCCACCGGCTCCAGCGTCCTGCCGTACTTGGGGAGCTGGTCGGGGATGAGGTAGACCACGTCGGGCGCCTTGTTGCCGGCGATCGCCGTGGACAGCGCCTCGTCGCGCTTGGCCCACGGGTAGATCTCGACCTTGACGTCGATGTTCGGGTTGGCCGCCTCGAACGCCTTGGTCTGCTCGTCCCAGAACGCCTGGTGCTTGGCCTGGTCGGCGATGTTCGGGTAGATCCACATGGTCACGGTCTGCTTCTCGTCGCCTCCGGAGCCGCCGCCGCAGGCGGTCAGGGTGCCGAGGGCGGCCGCAGCGGCGGCCAGCGCGCGCAGTCGCATGATCGTTCCTTCCTAGGATGCCGGCACGGTGACGACCGTGCCGCTGTGCCGGGCCTTCTCGGCGGCGAAGACCGCGAGGTGGCTGTGGAGCGACTCGGTGGGGCCCGAGCGCACGTGTGCGGGGTCGCCGGTGGCCAGCGCGGTGACGAAGGCGTCCATCACGCCGTCGTCCCCGCCGCCGTGGCCGTCGCCGGCGTTCGAGCCGGTCTCGGTGACGTCGCGACGGGTGCTGCGGCCGTCGCGGAAGTCGAGCACCTCGACCGACTCGCCGTCGCCGATCAGCCGCCCGTGGGTGCCGAAGATCTTCGTCTGGCGGTGGGTCTGCTCGGTGAAGGCGGTCATGGTGAACGTCGCGGTCGCCCCGCCGGTCAGCTCCATGGCGAGCACCTGGTGGTCGACCACGTCGTTGTCGCAGGCGTACACGCACCTGCCGTACGGGCCGGTGCGCAGGGCGTCCATGACCTGCTCCTCGTTCTCGCCCAGGATGCTGGTCGGCCAGTCGTAGCCGCGGTTCAGGTACAGCCGCGGCGCCGAGTACGGGCACCCGGGCTCCAGGACGCAGTCGAGGCAGCGGTCGGCGGCCTGCGCCGGTCGCCGCTCGGGCCTGAAGTGGCCGAGCGAGCCGAAACTGGCGACCTTCTCGATCCTGAGCCCGGTGACGTAGGCCAGCCAGTCCAGGTCGTGGGAGGACTTGGCCAGCAGCATCGGGCTGGCCAGGCGCTCGCTGCGCCAGGGGCCGCGCACGTAGGAGTGCGCCTGGTGCCACCAGCCGACCGGCTCCAGGTGCTCGACGCTCATGACCTCGCCGAGCACCCCGCTGTCCACGGTCTCCTTCACCAGCGCGGTGTAGGGCGTGTAGCGCAGCACGTGGCAGACGGCGAGCAGCACGCCCGTCCCGGCGACGGCCGACACGATCTCGCGGCACTCCTGCTCGGTCGGCGCCATGGGCTTCTCCAGGAGCAGCGCGTAGCCCGCCCGCGCCAGGGCGATGGCGGGCTCGACGTGCAGGCGGTCCTGGGTGGACAGGACGACGGCGTCGGCCACCCGCTCGCGCAGCAGCTCGCGCCAGTCGCCGAACTCGCGCACCCCGGGCCCGGCCAGCCTGGCCCGGCGGACGGGGTCGGGGTCGGCCACGGCGACCAGCTCCGCCCGGTCGGGGTGGGCGGCGATCCAGGAGGCGTAGGTCTGGCCCCGGTTGCCCGCCCCCGCGACGGCCAGCGTTACTTTACGCACCTAAATCACCAGATTTCCCGAGGTAAGGACCTTCGGCCCGTCGGCCGGCAGCTCCCTGGCGACGCCCTCCTCGACGTTGCCCGTGTGCTGGACCACCTCGAAGGCCTTGATCGACAGACGGCCGCCGCCGAACTGGCAGCCGGTCGCCGTGTAACGGTTCCTGCCGGAGTCGAGCTGGACGTGGGCTCCGGCGTTCTGGCTCCGGACCCCGGCGAGCTGCCAGGAGACCAGCCCGGCGCCGTCCACCCGCGACAGCCCGGCCTCGGCCAGCTCGGTGCCGCCGTCGAGGCGGACGCGCTGGTCGGCCTTGCCGGCGGCGGCCAGGCCCACGTTCTTGACCGTGCAGCCGGTCAGCGACACCGACCCGGCGAGGACCAGCGGGGCCGCGCCCTCGGCGCCGTTCAGCGTGGAGCCGGACAGGCGCAGGTCGGCGCCGTTGAAGGCGTTGCCGTTCAGGCCGTGGAACGTGGTGCGGCTGACGTGCACCGGCGCGGTCACGTTCGCCTGGACGATCTCGCTCTTGGCCGGGACGGTGAAGACGCAGCCCTCGATCAGGTTGGGACGGCGCGACAACTTCGACTGCTGCGAGACGATCAGCGTGTGGCTGGCCGAGCAGCCGCGCATCTGCACGCCGTCGGCGTTGACCCAGATCATGCCCGAGCCCTCCAGCGACGGCTTGCCGATGACCTGGAGGTCCTCCAGCGTCAGGTCGGTGATCTTCACCCGGGCCACGAACCACGAGCAGACGTGCTTGCGCACGGTGATGCGCTTGGCCGCCGAGCCCCAGGCCGCGCCGGAGTTGGCGAAGGTCATCAGGCCGGAGTTGCCGGTGTAGGTCAGGTCGTGCTCGTACTGGCCGTGGGTGACGAACGGCCCCTGGTCGTCGCCGTCGCCGTGGCAGTTCTCCACGTAGCAGTAGGCGCTGGCGGTGAAGTCGTTCAGGTGGCGGGCGTTGGCCGTGTGGCAGTCGCGGACGTGGCCGTACAGGCAGTAGATCTGCTGGGTCAGGTAGCCCGCGCCGCCCCAGGTGACGCTGGCGGGGTTCTTCAGGGTGCAGCGCTCGGTGCGGAAGTGGGTGGCCCAGCGCCGCATGATCAGCGGCCAGAACGTGCCCGTGCCGTGGAGGCCCTCGACGTCGCAGTGGACGGCGTACTCGTAGGCCAGCGGGTGCGAGCCGGTGTACTGGTCGCCGTCCGCGACGCCCTCGAAGCGCAGGTTGCGCACGTGCACGCGCTCGACCGGCTCGACGAGCGTCCAGGTGATCGTCCGGCCGGCGGCCAGCTCCCAGCCGTTCTTGTAGTTCACCCGGACGTGCGTGCCGTCGACGATCTGGGTGATCTCGACCAGCTTCTGCAGCTCGCGCTCCCAGCGGCCGGACAGCGCGTTGACCTCGGCGCTCCACCACTGCCCGACCTTGAAGGCGGCGGAGTCGGCGACCTCGAAGACGTCCGACAGGTCGGGCACCGCGGCGCCCAGCTTGTGGGTGACCGTGGTCGAGGTGACCTTGCCGCGGAAGAACATGACCGCCGCGAACGGGTCGTCCTGGCCGGCCTTCTCGATGCCCACGGTGCGCATCGTGTGACCGCCGAAGTCCAGCACCAGGCCGGAGCGCTGGAACTTGTGCCGCTTGACGAAGTTGAGGTCGCTGTGGGCCTCGATCCTGGAGACGGCGGGGTCGTTGACCATGGCCTCCAGGGCGGCGTCCGCGGGCGTCCTGTCGTCGAAGACGCCGAAGGCCCGGAAGTCGAGGCAGCCGTCGTGGAGCTGGATCCAGCGGCCCTTCGGCGCGGAGCCGAGCACGGTGCCGCCGTTGGCGGCGGCCGTGGAGGCCGCGTCCCAGCGCACGAGCTTGCCGCCGCCGTCGCCCGGCTTGAGGTAGCCCGCGACCTGCGCCAGTGTGCCGTCCGCCAGCTTGGCGGCCTCGAAGGCGAGCAGCTCGGCGACGGTGCCGACCGCCTGCACCTCGTCCTTGGGCTTCTTGTCCGGCTCGGCGAGCGCGGGCCTGGCCGCCAGGACGGTGCCGACAGCCGCTAAACCGGTGACGCGCAGGATGTCACGACGTTCCATGGGTGGTTCCTTACAGTGCGAGGGTGTCGGCGATGAGGACGCGGGGGCCGGCGGGCGGGAAGGCGCGCTCGACGCCCTCCTCGGTGCAGCCGGTGTGCACCAGGACGGTGGCGGCGGTCAGGTCGAGGCGGCCGCCGGTGAAGCGGGAGCCGGCGGCGCGGAAGCGGTTGTCGCCGCCGGTCAGCTCGACGCGGGTGGCGTCGGCCGTGCAGGCGGCCAGGTCCCAGGTCAGGACGCCCGGACCGGCGGCACGGCCGAGGACGGCGCCGTCCAGCGTGACCCCCTCCAGGCGCAGCCGCTGGTCGCGTACGGCGCTCAGTTCGATCCGCACGCCGTCGACCCGGCCGCCGCTGATCACGACGTCGGACGAGCCCAGCGAGACCTGGCCCTTGCCGCTCAGGACGCACCCGGTGAGGCGCAGGGGACCGGAGCCGCGCAGCGTGGCGCCGTCGAGCCCGGTGATGACGCACTCCTTGAAGTGCAGCGCGTTGCTCACCGGCGTCTGGACCAGCACCTGGTCCTTGGGCAGGTCGAAGGAGCAGCCCTCGATGACGTTGGGGCGGCCGGAGCGGTTGGAGCGCTGGCCGATCGCGACGGTTCTGGCCGAGCAGCCGCGCATGTGCAGGCCGTCGGCGTTCACCTGGAGCGTTCCCGCCGGGTCGAACGTCGAGCGGGGGATCACCCGCACGTCCTCCAGCGTCAGGTCGGTGATCTTCGTTCCGGCCACGAACCACGAGCACAGGTGCTTGCGCACGGTGATGCGCTTGGCGCTGGTGCCCCACAGGGCGCCGCTGTTGGCGATGTCCATGAGGCCGGAGTTGCCGGTGAAGACCAGGTCGTGCTCGTACTGGCCGTGGGTGGTGAAGGGGTTGCCGCCCTCGTCGTCGCCGTCGCCGTGGCAGTTCTCGACCGTGCAGTAGGCGCTGGCGGTGAAGTCGTTGAGGTGGCGGACGTTGGAGGTGGTGCAGTCGGCGACGTGGCCGTACAGGCAGTAGATCTGCTGGGTCAGGTAGCCCGCGCCGCCGTACATGACGGTCGGGGGGTTCTTCAGGCTGCAGCGCCGGGTGCGGAAGTGGGTGCACCAGCGCCGCATGATCACCGGCCAGAAGCTGCCGGTGGCGTGGACGTCCTCGACGTCGCAGTGGACGGCGTACTCGTAGGCGATCGGGTGCGAGCCGGTGTACTCGTCGCCGCCGGGCGCGGCCACGAAGCGCAGGCCGCGCACGTCGACGCGCTCGACCGGGTTGACCAGCGTCCAGGTCAGCGTACGGCCGGCCGCCAGCTCCCAGCCGTTCTTGTAGTTCACCCGGACGTGCCGGTCGTCGACGATCTGGGTGACCTGGACCAGGCGCTGGAGCTCGCGCTCGTACGTGCCCGCCAGCGCGTCGACCTCCACGGCCCACCACTGGCCGACCCGGAACGAGCGGGAGTCGACCTCGAAGACGTCGGCCAGGTCGGGGATCGTGGCCGTGAGCGTGCCGGTGACGGTGGTCCGGGTTCGCTCGCCCTGGAAGAACAGGACCGCGCCGAAGGGGTTGTCGTGACTGTTCTTCTCGATGCCCTCGGTGGTCATGGTGTGGCCGCCGAAGTCGAGCACGACGTCCGAGCGCCGGAAGGTGTGGCGCTTGACGAAGTTGAGGTCGGTGTGGGCCTCGATCCTGGAGACGGCCGGGTCGTTGACCATGGCCTCCAGCGCGGCGTCCGCGGGCGACTTGGGGTCGAGGACGCCGAACGCCCGGAAGTCGAGGCGGCCGTCGTGGAGCTGGATCCAGCGGCCCTTCGGCGCGGAGCCGAGGACCGTGCCGCCGTTGGCGGGCGCGGTGGAGGCCGCGTCCCAGCGGACGAGCTTGCCGCCGCCGTCACCGGCGCGATGGTAGCCCGCGACACGCAGCAGCGTGCCGTCGGCGAGTCGGGAGGCGTCGAGCGCGAGCAGGCGTGCGACGTCGCTTACATGGTTCATGGGGGGAGGCCTTCGGGAACGGGGTGATGGGAAGGCCGGGCGTGCGAAGGCGGGCAGGCGGCGGCGCTGCGGCCCAGGACGTCCGGCGCCGGGGCCGCGGCGCTCGGAGTCGGATCTTCGCCCGAAACGATTGGCGAGGACGCTAGACAGTGGTGGCGGATCTGTCAAGCCGTCACGCGGGATGCCCGAGCTGCTGGGAGATCATCGCCGCGGTCTCCCGCACCTCCCGGCCGAGCTCCTGGTAGCGCCAGGCGGGCAGGTCGCGCTTGAGCGAGGTGATGCTGATCGCGCCCACGCAGGCGCCGGTGTGGTCGCGCAGCGCGCTGCCGATGCAGAAGATCCCGTCGGCGTCCTCCTCGTCGTCGACCGCGTAGCCGAGCTCCCTGACGGTCTTCAGGTGGGCCAGCAGCAGCGGCAGCTCGGTGATCGTGTGGCCGGTCCGGCGCGGCAGGCCGACGTGGCCGACGACCTTGGCGACCTCCTCGTCGCTCATCTCGGCCAGCAGCGCCTTGCCCAGCCCGGTGCAGTGGGGCAGCTCCCTGGTGCCCATCCGCAGGTCGACCTGGATGCGCTCGCCGTTGCTCACCTGGTCGACGACGACCGCCTGCCCGGCCTCGGGCACGGCGAGCCGGGAGTTCATCGCGGTCCGCTCGGTGAGCTCGACCAGCGCCGGCCGCGCCACGTCGCGCAGCGAGAGCTGTGCCTGGGCCCTGGCCCCCAGCCTGGCCAGCGCCATGCCCAGCCGGTAGCGGCGGTTCATGCCCTCGCCGTCGTCGGCGACCAGGCTGTAGCCGCGCAGCGTGTAGAGCGTGGCGAAGGCGGCGCTCTTGCTCAGCCCGCAGGCCGCGGCGATCTCGGTCACGCTCATGCCGCCGCCCGGCCCCACACGGGACAGGACCTCCAGCACCTCGGCGGCGCGGGCGACGCTGCGGACCCAATATCGCGATTCCTCAGCAGCAGTGTTCGTCACAGCCGAACAGCTTAGCGGAATTCATCGTTGACCCCCACCCATCTTCGTGTTTCAATCTCCCTCGTCTGTTCGGTATTGCCAAACACTGTTCGGAATTTGTGGCGGATGACCAGCGCTCCCCAGGCCGGGCCGGGCCGGGAAGCGCGTCAGAGGAGAGAGATTTGAAGCACCTAGCCGAGCGCGCACGCCAGGTCATCCCCGGCGGCGTGAACAGCGGGCAGCGCAGCATTCCCGGGCTCACCGACCTGGTGATCACCCATGCCGCCGGCGCCCGCTTCCGCGACTCGCAAGGACGGGAGTTCGTCGACTACCACGCCGCCTTCGGCCCGCCGCTGCTCGGCCACAACGACCCCGACGTCGGCGCGGCCGTCGCCGAGGCCGGCCGTACGGTCGACCTGTGCGGCGTCGGCGTCACCACGGGTGAGGTCGAGCTGGCCGAGACGCTGGCCGAACTCGTGCCGAGCGTGGAGAAGGTGCTCCTGACCAGCACCGGCAGCGAGGCCACCTTCCACGCCCTGCGCGTGGCAAGGGCCGCGACCGGCCGCCGGCTCGTGGTGAAGTTCCAGGGTTGCTACCACGGCTGGCACGACGCGGTCAGCCTCAACGTGATCTCCACGCCGGAGAAGGTCGGCACGCACGACCCGATCTCGACCGGCATCCTGCCCGAGGTGCTCCAGGCCACGCTGGTCCTGCCGTTCAACGACGCGGAGGCCGTCCGCCGGGCGTTCGCCGAGCACGGCGACGACATCGCCGCCGTCATCCTGGAGCCGGTGCCGCACAACGTCGGCTGCCTGCTGCCCGAGCAGGAGTTCCTCCAGACGCTGCGCGCCGAGTGCACCAGGGCGGGGAGCGTGCTGATCTTCGACGAGGTCATCACCGGCTTCCGTCACCACCTGGGCGGCTGGCAGGCGATCTCCGGCATCACCCCCGACCTCACCACCATGGGCAAGGCGATCGCGAACGGCTACCCGGTGGGCGCGCTCGGAGGCCGCGCCGATCTCATGGAGCTGTTCAGCTCGCGGCCCGGCGGCCCCGCCTTCTTCGCCGGCACCTACAACGGCCACCCGGCCGTCGTGGCGGCCGCCCTGGCCACGCTGCGCAAGCTGCGCGAGGAGCCGGTGCACGAGCACGTCTTCCGACTCGGCGAGCGGATCAGGACCGGGCTGGCCGAGGTCTTCGCCTCGCTGGACCTCCCGGCGCTGGTCAGCGGTTACGGCTCGGTCTTCGTCGGATATTTCATGACCGGACCCGCCCGCACCTACGACGACCTGCTGCGCAATGATGCCAACATGTTCATCGGGTACCGCCGCCGCCTGCTGGAGCACGGCATCTTCGAGCTGCCGCTGAACCTCAAGCGCAGCCACGTCTCCTACGCCCACACCGACGCCGACGTCGACCACCTGCTCGAAGCGGCCGCCGTCGCGGCCACCCTGGCCCGCGGCGACGTGCTCGACCTCACCGACGCCAGCACGATGGGCGGAGCCGATGCTCACCGTTGACACCAAGCGCCCGGTCGGGCCCGCCGGCCGGATCAGCCGCGTCGAGACCCTCTCGCTCGGCACCGCCTGGCGCGACTTCTCCTACGTGCGCGTCCACACCGACGAAGGTCTGAGCGGCATCGGCGAGATCACCCACCCCTACCGGGGCCGGGAGACCTGCTCGCTGACCGAGGCCATGGCGCAGCGCCACCTGATCGGCGCCGATCCCTTCGACGTCGAGGAGATCTGGCTGCGGATGTACCAGGGCGACTTCCTGCGCGGCGGCGACGTCGGCGGCATCGTCGTCTCCGGCGTCGACCAGGCGCTCTACGACATCATGGGCAAGGCGCTGGGCGTGCCCGCCTACCGGCTGACCGGCGGCGCCTGCCGCGACTCGGTGCGCGTCTACGCCAACGGCTGGTACACCGGCGAGCGCGACCCGCAGGTGTTCGCGGCCAAGGCCAAGGAGGTCGCCGCCCGCGGCTACACCGGGCTGAAGTTCGACCCGTTCGGGGCCGGGCTGGGCGAGCTGTCCCGGGCCGAGCTGCGGCTCTCGGTCGACATCGTCGCGGCCGTCCGCGAGGCCGTGCCGGACCTCGACCTCTTCGTCGAGGGGCACGCCCGCTTCGCGATGCCGACCGCCGTCCGGCTGGTGCGCGAGCTGGAGCCGTTCGACCTCGGCTGGTTCGAGGAGCCGCTGCCCTGGACGCACATCGAGCGCTACGCCGAACTGCGCGCCCGCGCCGCCATGCCCATCTCCGGCGGCGAGCACTTCCACAACCGCTACGAGTACGCCCGGCTGTTCGCCACCGGCGCGGTCGACATCATCCAGCCCGACCTGTCGATGGCCGGCGGGTTCACCGAGATCAGGAAGCTCGCCGCGCAGGCCGACGTGCACGCCATGCTGGTCGCCCCGCACAACTCCAACTCCCCGCTGTGCACCACGGCCTCCGTGCACGCCGTGCTCGGCATGCCCAACCTGCTCGTCCTGGAGACGTTCGACGGCATGCTGGAGCCGTACGTCTTCGACGCGCTGAAGGGCGCCCTGCCCGTGGTCGACGGCCACATCGGGCTGCCGGAGCGGCCGGGGCTCGGCGTCGAGCTGGCCGACGAGGTCTTCGCCGAGCACCCGCCCTCCCACCGGTTCTGGAACATGTTCAAGGAGGGCTGGGAGAAGCGTGATCGTTGACGTCCACTCCCATCTGTTCACCTGCCCGGACGACGTCGGCGACCCGTTCGCGGCCGAGTCCGCCCGCGCGCACGGCGGTCACGTCGACCTGACCGTGCGCTGGGCGGACTACGCCGCCACCTCGCCCCCCGGCACCCGTACCGTGGTGGTGGGCGGCAAGGCCAGGCGCTCGGGCCTGTGGGTGGACGACGCCGCCGTGGCCGCCTACGCGGCCGAGCACCCCGACCGGCTCATCGGCTACCTGTCGCTGGACCCCACCCAGCCCGGCTGGCGCGACGAGCTGGAGCACGGCCACCGCGACCTGGGGCTGCGCGGCATCAAGCTCATGCCGATGTACGCCGGCTTCGACCCGGCCGCCCCCGAGCTGGACGACCTGTACGCCTACGCCGCCCGCCACGGCCTGCCGCTGCTCGTGCACACCGGGACCACGTTCGTCTCGGCCGCCCCCCTGCGGTACGCCCTGCCGGTGCACCTGGACGAGGTCGCCATCAGGCATCCGGAGCTGCGCATGGTCCTGGCCCACCTCGGCCACCCGTACGAGGGCGAGTGCATCGCGGTGATCCGCAAGCACCGCCACGTCTACGCCGACGTCTCGGCCCTGCACTACCGGCCCTTCCAGCTCTGGCACAGCCTGCGCCTGGCCCAGGACTACGGCGTGTGGGCCAAGCTCCTGTTCGGCAGCGACTACCCCTTCACCACGGTGGACGCCTCGGTGGAGGGGCTGCGGGCCGTCGGCGCGGTCCCCGGCATCCCCGGGCTGCCGCCCCTGGACCGTGAGGAGATCGAGAAGCTCATCCACCGCCCGTCGCTCGACCTGCTGGGGCTGTCATGACCGAACTGGCCGTGGTCACCGGGGCCGCCAGGGGCCTCGGCCAGGCCATCGCCGCGCGCCTGACGGCCGACGGCTACCGGGTGGTCACCGTCGACCGGCCGGGCGCGGGCTGCGCGTACGGCTTCGACCTGGCCGACACCGAGGGCCTGGCCGGGCTCGCCGACGAGGTCCGGCGCGACCACGGGCCGATCCACGTCCTGGTCAACAACGCCGGGGTGGCTCGCCTTGAGCACTTCAACGAGATCACCGTGGCCGGCTGGCAGGCCGTCATGCGGGTCAACTGCGACGCGCCGTTCTTCCTGTCCCAGCGGGTGGCCGAGCACATGATCGCCGACGGCGTGCGGGGCCGGATCGTCTCCGTCTCCTCCAAGAACGGCCTCATGGCCGAAGCCGGCCTGGCCCACTACAACGCCTCCAAGGGCGCCCTGGAACTGATCACCCGTTCGCTCGCCGCCGAGCTGGGAGCCCACGGCATCACCGTCAACGCCGTCGCGCCCGGCATGATCGCCACCCCGATCGACGGCGACTTCCCCTTCGACCGCGAGGCCTTCGAGGCGGCGTGGGAGGAGCGCATCCCGCTGCGGGGCGGGTACGGCCAGCCGGACGACGTGGCCGGCGCGGTCGCCTACCTGGCTTCGGAGGCGGCCCGCTACGTCACCGGCTCCACCCTGGTCGTGGACGGCGGGGTGCTGGCCGACCAGATGCCGCGGCTCAGGTTCATGCCGCCGTACCGGAACTCGCTGCGACCCGGTTCCTGAATCCCGCGTCCGACCTGCGGCGCCCGGCCGGTTCATCGGCCGGGCGCCGCTGCGTTTCAGGGCTGCTCGAACACCTCTGCCGCGAATCAGCACGTCGGAGCCCCTTGCCTTCTGGATACCATAGGGGGGTATAGTGTTCTCAACGGCAACGAGCCGAGGGAGGGCTGGACATGGCTGGACGCAGTAACAAGCAGGACCAAGGGATGCGGTTGCGCCGGATCGAAGGGCAGGTCCGCGGCCTGCAGCGGATGGTCGAGGACGACAAGTACTGCATCGACATCCTGACCCAGGTGTCGGCCGCGACCAGCGCCCTGAAGTCGTTCTCCCTGTCGCTGCTTGAGGAGCACCTGGCCCATTGCGTCGCCGAGGCCACCCTGAAGGGCGGTCCCGAGGCCGACGCGAAGGTCAAGGAAGCCTCCGACGCCATCGCCAGACTTGTTCGTTCCTGACCGGATTGAAGGAGAGACCGATATGAGCACCACCACCTACACCGTCAAGGGCATGACCTGCGGCCACTGCGTCAGCTCGGTCAAGGAGGAGGTCGGCGAGGTGGCCGGGGTGACCGGCGTCCAGGTCGACCTGGCCTCCGGCCTGCTGACCGTCGAGAGTGACAGCCCGATCGACGCGGCGCACATCGTCGCCGCCGTCGAGGAGGCCGGGTACGAAGTGGCGAATCAGTCGTGAACACCGCAGCCAAGCTCGGCTCCTACGCCCTGGGGCTGGCCGTCGTCTTCGGCGGCGCCCTGGGCGCCGGCAAGGCCGTGGGGCCGGTCGGGGCCGCACCCGCCACCGCCCACAGCGCCATGGCGGACACCGCGGAGAGCGCGGGTCACGACCAGCACGCAGCCCAGCAGACGACGAACGATACCCCCGGGGGGCTCCAAGTGTCAGAGAACGGTTACACCCTCAACCCGCTCACCGCGACGATCAAGCCCGGTGAGGCCACCGACTTCAGCTTCTCCGTGACCGGCCCCGACGGCCGGGCGGTCACCGACTACCAGGTCCAGCACGACAAGAAGCTGCACTTCATCGTGGTCTCCCGCGACCTGGGCAGTTTCCAGCACGTCCATCCGGAGATGGCGGCCGACGGGGTCTGGTCGGTCAAGGTCACCTTCCCCGAGGCGGGCGGCTACCGCGCCTTCGCCGACTTCGCGCCGACCGGCGGCGAGCCCCTGACGCTGGGCGCCGACCTGGCCGTGGGAGGCGACTACGCGCCCAAGCCGCTGCCGGCGGCGAGCCGTACGTCCAAGGTCGACGGCTATGACGTCACCCTCGAAGGCGACCTGACGCCGGGCCAGGCGAGCAAGCTCACCCTCAAGGTCAGCAAGGACGGCAAGCCGGTCACCGACCTGCAGCCCTACCTCGGCGCCTTCGGCCACCTGGTGGCCCTCCGCGCCCGCGACCTCGCCTACCTGCACGTCCACCCCGACGGCGAGCCCGGCGACGGCAGGACGAAGCCCGGCCCCGAGATCGTCTTCTACGCCCAGGTGCCGAGCGGCGGCGACTACCGCCTGTTCCTGGACTTCCAGCACGAGGGCGAGGTCCGCACCGCCGACTTCACCCTCGCCGCCGGGCCGGCGGCCGCCACGTCCGCCGCGCCGGCGACGCCCGGCGGGCACGGCAACCACAGCCACTGATCGAGCCACGGAGAAAGGGGAATGGTGATGTCTGCTGTCACCGATGACCGGCAGAACGCGGTCGAACTCTCGATCGGCGGCATGACCTGCGCCTCGTGCGCCAACCGCATCGAGCGCAAGCTCAACAAGATGGACGGCGTGACCGCCACGGTCAACTACGCCACCGAGAAGGCGAAGGTCACCTTCCCCGAAGGCGTCGATCCGCAGCAGCTGATCGCCCAGGTGGAGGCGGCCGGCTACACCGCCGCCCTGCCCGCGCCGCCCAGGACCGAGGGCGAGCCGGGCGAGCAGGAGCCGGAGGACGAGCTGCGGCCGCTGCGCAGCCGGTTGATCACTTCGGTGGTGCTGGCCGTGCCGGTGATCGCGATGGCGATGATCCCGCCGTTGCAGTTCACGAACTGGCAGTGGATGTCGCTGGTGCTGGCCGCGCCGGTCGTGGTCTACGCCGGTTGGCCCTTCCACAAGGCCGCCTGGACGAACCTGCGCCACGGCGCGGCCACCATGGACACGCTGATCTCCGTCGGCACCATCGCCGCGCTCGGCTGGTCGTTGTGGGCGCTGTTCTTCGGCAGCGCGGGCACCCCGGGAATGACCCATCCCTTCGCGTTCACGATCGAGCGCACCGACGGGTCGGGCAACATCTACCTGGAGGCCGCGGCGGGGGTCACCGCGTTCATCCTGGCCGGCCGCTACTTCGAGGCCCGCTCCAAGCGGCGGGCGGGGGCCGCGCTGCGCGCCCTGCTGGAGCTCGGCGCCAAGGACGTCGCCGTGCTGCGCGACGGCGTGGAGACCCGCATCCCCAGCGACCGGCTGGCCGTGGGCGACCGGTTCGTGGTGCGGCCGGGTGAGAAGATCGCCACCGACGGCGTGATCGAGGAGGGCACCTCCGCGGTGGACGCCTCGATGCTGACCGGCGAGTCCGTGCCCGTCGAGGTGCGGCCCGGCGACGCGGTCACCGGCGCGACGGTCAACGCGGGCGGCCGGCTGGTCGTGCGGGCCACCCGGGTCGGCGCGGACACCCAGCTCGCCCAGATGGCCAAGCTGGTCGAGGACGCCCAGACGGGCAAGGCCCAGGTGCAACGCCTGGCCGACCGCGTCTCCGGCATCTTCGTCCCGATCGTGATCGCGCTGGCCCTCGGCACCTTGGGCTTCTGGCTCGGCACCGGCGACGGCGTCGGCGCGGCCTTCACCGCCGCGGTCGCCGTGCTGATCATCGCCTGCCCGTGCGCGCTCGGCCTGGCCACCCCGACGGCACTGCTGGTCGGCACCGGCAGGGGCGCCCAGCTCGGCATCCTGATCAAGGGCCCCGAGGTGCTGGAGTCCACCCGCCGCATCGACACGGTGGTGCTGGACAAGACCGGCACCGTGACCGAGGGCCGGATGACGCTCACCGGCGTGCACCTGGCCGAGGGCGAGGACGAGGCCGAGGTGCTGCGCCTGGCGGGCGCCCTGGAGCACGCCTCCGAGCACCCGATCGCCCAGGCCGTCGCCAAGGGCGCCGCCGCCCGCGTCGGCGACCTGCCCACCCCCGAGGACTTCGCGAACGTCGAGGGCCTCGGCGTCCAGGGCATCGTGGACGGCCACGCGGTCCTGGTCGGCCGCCCGAGGCTGCTGGAGGAGTGGTCGCAGCACCTGTCGCCCGACCTGGAACGTGCTCTGCACGCCGCCCAGGCCGGCGGCAGGACCGCCGTGGCGGTCGGCTGGGACGGCAGGGCCCGCGCGGTGCTGGTCGTCGCCGACGTGATCAAGCCCACCAGCAAGGAGGCCATCAGCCAGCTCCGGGCGCTCGGTCTCACGCCCGTCCTGCTGACCGGCGACAACGAGGCCGTGGCCAGGACCGTGGCCGCCGAGGTCGGCATCGACGAGGTGATCGCCGAGGTGCTGCCCGCCGACAAGGTCGACGTCGTCAAGGAGCTCCAGGGCGAGGGCAAGGTCGTGGCGATGGTCGGCGACGGCGTCAACGACGCGGCCGCGCTCGCCCAGGCCGACCTGGGCCTGGCCATGGGCACCGGCACGGACGCCGCGATCGAGGCCTCCGACCTGACCCTGGTCCGCGGCGACCTGCTGGTGGCGGCCGACGCGATCAGGCTGTCGCGCCGGACGCTCGGCACGATCAAGGGCAACCTGTTCTGGGCCTTCGCCTACAACGTGGCCGCCCTGCCGCTGGCCGCGCTCGGCCTGCTCAACCCGATGATCGCGGGGGCCGCGATGGCCTTCTCCAGCGTCTTCGTGGTGAGCAACAGCCTGCGGCTGCGCCGCTTCAAGTGAACACCCCAGGAAAGGGCTCCGGGCACCCCGCCCGGAGCCCTTTCCGCGTTCCCGCGCTCGGCCCCGCCGCCGGGGAGTGGAACGGTCCGGCCTAGGCTCTGATCATCCGCACAGGAAGGACCCCCGTTGACCACCAACCCGGACGACATCCTCACCGCGCTCACCACCGAGGAACTGCGCCGGCGGCACAGCGTCAAGTGGCGCGAGTTCCCTCCCGACGTCCTTCCCCTGCGCATCGCCGAGATGGACACCCCGCTCGCCGAGCCCGTCGCCGAGGCGCTGACGTCGGCCGTCCGCCGGGGCGACACCGGTTACGCGCGGGCCGGAGGCCTGCCCGAGGCGTTCGCGGGCTTCGCCGCGCAACGGTACGGGTGGCACCCCGACCCCGCCGGGGCACGCGTGCTCCCGGACATCATGTCGGGCGTCGTGGAGATCCTCCGGATCATCACCGGACCCGGTGACCGCGTCGTCGTCAACACCCCCGGCCACCCGCTCTTCTTCACCTGGCTCGAACACCTCGGCCGCCAGGTGGTCCGCAACCCGCTGGCCGCCGGGCCCGACGGCCACCGCCTCGACCTGGACCGGCTGGAGCGCGACTTCGCCGCGGGCGCGCGGGCGTACCTGCTGTGCAACCCGCACAACCCCACCGGCCTGGTCCTCACCCGTGAGGAGCTGACCAGGGTCGCCGCGCTGGCCGACCGCCATGACGTGCGCGTCGTCACGGACGAGGTCCTGGCCCCCCTCACCTACGCCGGCCACCGGCACGTCCCGTTCGCGTCCCTGGACAGCCCGGCGGCGGCCCGTTCCGTCGCCTTCGTCTCGGCGTCCAAGGCGTGGAACATCGCCGGGCTCAAGGCCGCGCTGGCCGTCCCCGGGCCGGACGCCCGCGCCGACGTCGCGGCGATCCGCGAGGAGGTCGGCGAGGGCGCCGGACTGTTCGGGGTGCTCGCCTCCGAGGCCGCCTTCACGCACGGCGTCCCCTGGCTCGATCAGCTGATCACCGCCCTCGACGGCAACCGGCACCTGCTGGCCGGACGCCTGGCCGACCTCCTGCCCGCCGTCGCCCATCACCCGCCGCAGGCGGGCTATGCCGCCTGGCTCGACTGCCGCCCGCTGGACCTGGGCGACGATCCCGCCCAGGTGTTCCTCCAGCAGGGCAGGGTCGGCCTGTCGGCAGGGCTGAGGTTCGGCCCGGACAGCGGCGGGTTCGTCCGGCTCAACTTCGCCACCTCGCCGGCCCGGGTCGGCGAGGGCGTCGAACGGATGGCCGCCGCCGTCGGTCAGGGGCGGACCGCGCCGAGCAGCCGGGCGCGCCAGTAGTCGTCGAGGTCGACCACCTTGACGACGTCCCCGGTCTGGGGCGCGTGGACCATCTTGCCGTTGCCGGCGTACATGCCCATGTGTCCCAGCCCCTTGCTGAAGAGCAGGTCGCCGGGCTGCAACGCGTCGAGCGGGACGCGCCTGGCCGCGCCCCACGACCACTGCGTCCAGGTGGTGCGGGGCAGCGCGACCCCCGCCGTGCGCCAGGCGGCCTGGGTGAGGCCGGAGCAGTCGTAGGAGCCGGGGCCCGTGCCGCCGAACCGGTACGGCTTGCCGACCTGGGCGAAGGCGAACTGCAACGCCGCACGGGCGCTTCCGGAGGCCGGGCCGGTGTACCTGATCCCCGTACTGTTGGGATCGCCGCTGCGGAAGGCGTTGAGCTTGCGCAGGAGCTTGGTCTGCTCCGCCACCATCTTCTCGGCCTTGGCCTTCTCCGAGCGGAACTTGTCGCGCGCCGTGTCGGCCTCGGCGAGGACGGTCTTGGCCTGGTCGCGCCGGTCGCGCAGGTCCTTGGTGGTCGCCGCGAAGGCGGCCAGCTTCGCCGCTCTGGCCTGGGAGATCTGTTCGAGGGAGGCCATGCCGCTCAGCACCGTCTCGGGGCTGCCCTCGGCGACGAGGCGGCCCCAGCTGGTGATCGGGCCGGACTGGTAGTCGCTGACCGCCGTCGTGACGAGATCCTTGCGTAACTGGTCGGCCTGGGCGTTCTTGCGTTCGACCTCGGCGTTGAGCGCGTCGAACTTCCGCTTCGCCGTCTTGTATGCCTCGGACGCCTGGTTGTACCGCTCGACCACCTCGTCCGCCCGCTCGTTCAGCTTCACCAGCTTGGCCTTGGCCTTGGCGGGGGACGGATCGGCGAAGGCGACATCCGGGACGGAGAGCGCCCCGACCGCCGCCAGTGTCACGGCCACTGCCGCTCGCGCGAGCCTCGTCGCCACGACCACTACGATGCCTCCTCGTATGTCTCCATGCCTGAGGCGGAATAGTACAGAAAGTCTTCCTGAGTGTGGGCCTTTCGGGCGTACTACCCGGCGTAACAGACGGCCGTTCCGGCTCGTCTGGAGATACGCACGCGGTGTCGAGCGCGTTCACCGGCACGCGGAAACGCCCGGCTCCCGTGGGAGCCGGGCGTTTCCGACGGCCTCAGCGGGCCGCGCGATGCCCGGCGGCGCGGCGGGCGTCGGCCAGCGGCTTCGACGGGATGATCAGCGTGGGCCGCGAGGTGGCGTGCATGACGTGGGTGGACGTGCTGCCCGACAGCAGCGCGCGCAGCCCCTGCCGGCCCCGGGAGCCCAGGACGATCAGCGAGGCGTCGATCTCCTCGGCGACGGCGACGATGGTGGCGGCGACCACCTCCTCCGGGACCGAGGCGACCCGCGGCTCGGCCTTCAGCCCGAGGGTGCGAGCCAGGTCGGCGCCCTCGGCGGCCAGCCGCTCGGAGGCGTCCAGGGTCTTGGCGTCGATGTCCCGCAGATCCTCCAGGGCGGGATGCCCTTCGAGGTGGGCGGCGAGGCTCTCCAGGGGCTGACGGGCGTAGAGCACCACCGCGGAGGCGCCGGGGAACAGCCGGGCGGCCTCCTCGACGGCGTGGCGGGCGTCGGACGAGCCGTCGTAGGCGATGAGGATGGACATGGGGATCTCCTTCGGAGCTGTGGGCGTCGAGGTCAGCCGCGGGCGGCGGCAGGGGTCTCGTCGGCGGCCTCGGTGTGCACGGCGCCCCGCGAGCGCAGCGTCAGCGCAGCGATCAGCGCGCCGGCCACCGCGATCCCGGCGGCTCCCACGAAGGCCGAGGAGAAGCCGTCGGTCAGCGCGGGCAGGTTCCCCAGCTGGGCGGCGCCGTTCGCGGCGGCGACGGCCGTCATGGCGGCCAGTCCGAGCGCCGAGCCGACCTGGTAGCTGGTGTTGACGATGCCGGAGGCGAGGCCGCCCTCCTCGGGACGGGCGGAGGAGATCGCGGTGCCGAGGGAGGGGATGAAGGCCAGCGACATGCCGAGCGCGGCCACGAGGCTGGCGGGCAGGACGTCCACCGCGAAGCTGCCTTCGGGGCTGATCAGCGACAGCCAGCCCATGCCGACGGCGAGCAGGACGAGGCCGGCCACCGTGACGGCCTTCGGGCCGAACCGGTTGATGGCGCGCGGCGCCAGGACGATCATGCCGAGCATGATGAGGACGGTCATCGGCACCAGGGCGGCGCCGCTGGGGAAGGCGCTGTAGCCGAGCACCTGCTGCAGGTAGAGGTTGAGGAAGAACCACATCGGGATCCAGGCCCCGCCGAGCAGGAGCTGGGTCAGGTTGGCGGCGGCGAGGTTCGGCGTACGGAAGATCGACAGCCTCATCAGCGGCTCGCGGCGGCGGGCCTGGATGGCGAGGAAGGCGATGAGCAGCACCACGGCCGCGGCCAGCACGCCCCAGGTCTCGCCGGAGCCCCAGCCGACCTCGGGCGCCCGGACGATGGCGTACACGGCGGCACCGAGCCCGGCGGTGACGAACAGTGCGCCGAAGACGTCGATGGACCCGCGCTGGGACTGGCCGGCCGGCATCAGGGGGCGGGTGGCCAGCAGCGCGACCAGGGCGATCGGGATATTGATGTAGAAGACCCAGGGCCAGCTCAGGTACTCGGTGATGACGCCGCCGAGGAACACGCCCGCGGTGCCGCCCGCCGGGGCGGCCGCGCCGTAGAGGGCGAGGGCCTTGGTGAGCTCCTTGGGGTCGTGGCCGAACAGCATCATCAGCAGGGTGAGCGCGGACGGGGCGATCAGGGCCGCGCCGACGCCCTGGACGGCACGTCCGGTGAGCTCGACCCACACCTCGGGGGCGATGCCGGCCACGAGCGAGCCGGCGAGCAGGATCAGCCAGCCGGCGCCGAACAGCTTGCGTGCGCCGAACAGGTCGGAGAGCCGGCCGCCGAGCAGCAGGAGCCCGCCGAAGGCGACGACGTAGGCGTTGAAGACCCACGACAGGTTCTCCTGCGAGAAGCCGAGGTCTTCCTGGATGCGGGGAAGGGCCACGCCGATGATCGACGTGTCCATGATGACGATGAACTGGGCCGTGGCGATCAGGGCCAGGGCGGTCCATCGCCGGGGGGATGGTGTGGACATGAGCATTCTCCAGCGTTACGCCGTACCCCGGTGGGGGATGCGGGTGGTTTCTCGGTTCAGCTGTATACCTGTAGGGGGTATCTGGCGATGAACATACATACACCGGGGGGGTATCTGTCAAGTCCACGTGGGCGGTCGTTCGGAGATTCGGTGCGGCGCGCGGATCGGGGCGGCGCTTCAGGGTGGCCGCCGCCGGCCCGCCGTCCATGTCCCGAGCAGGTGCGGACGACGGGCGGGGCGGCTCATCGCCTGCCCGGGGCGGGTCTTCTCAGTGGCCCTGGTGGTACTGGTGGATCACCGCGTGACCCTTGCCGCGGGAGATCAGCCACTTGTTCACCGGCGTGGTCAGCAGGAAGGCCACGAGCAGCGACCCGGCCAGGGCCGCCCAGAACAGCCAGTCGGCCAGCCCGGCGTCCATGGCGCCCGGCACGGTCACCATCACGGTGTTGTCCAGCACCTCCATCAGCGCGATCGAGATGGTGTCGGCGGCCAGTGCCACCTTCAGCGCCGACCTGAAGTCCAGCCCGGCGCGCAGCACGCCGCGCATGGTCAGCGCGTAGCCGAACACGAACGCCAGCGCCACCGACAGGATCACGGTGGCGAGGTTGGACAGGCCGGCCGCGGTGCCGATCACCATGCCGAGCACCTCGCCGATCGCGCAGCCGGTCAGGCAGTGCAGGGTCGCCTGCGCGGCCGTGGCCCAGGTGGCGGCGGGCGGGTGGTGGTGATGTCCGCTATGGTCCATGATGTGGCTCCAGGGGGTAGGGGTATGGGGTATGCGTCCGGGTCAAGGGGCGGGCCTCCTGGTGGACGAAGAAGGGAAAAGGGGACGATTTCGCCCGAATCGTAACTCTACTATCATGATTAGTAGAACTTCGTTCAAGGGTTCTTCGGTGTGGCTCGGCAGTCCGAGGTCCGCGGGATGTGGTCGCGGCGTTTCAGGACGCGGCCGGGCGGCCGGACGCGCTCGGGTGGCGTCGGCTACTAGATGTGGTCGTAGGTCAGAGCGAGAACAGCGAGTGGCAGTGATGGGCCAGGAACGAGCCGACCCCCGGCGCCAGCGCGACCACTCCGGGCCCGCCGAGCAGCGCGCTGACCAGGAGCCGCCCGGTCAGCCGTTCACGGCGGCGGAGCGGCTGCTCCGGGCCGAGCAGCCGGCGTACGCGAGTGAGCGCCGTCTCGCCGCCGGCCCCGAGCGTGAACGCGGGCGCGCGCCCGGTGGCCAGGCTCACCAGCGCCGCGGCGATCTGCGCGCGCGGGTGGCGGCGGGCGGCGACGTCGTCGGCGAGCAGCTCGACCAGCCGGGCGATCTCGGTCCTGGCCTGCTCGAACAACGGCACCCGGGGGAACGCCCGGACCAGGGCCTCGGCCCCGGCGAGCACCAGATGATGACGGCCGCGCAGGTGCGCCCGCTCGTGCTCCAGCACGGCGGCGATCTGCTCCGGGGTCAGGGCCCGCAGCGCGCTCGTGGTGATCACCGTCTGCGCGCGCCGGCCCGGCACGCAGTACGCCAGCCGCTCGTCATAATCGATCACCACCGCGCCCAGCTCGGCGTCGCGCCGCCCGAGAAGCCGCAGCATGGCGGCGTGCCGGCGACGCTCGACGGAGGCCCGCACCAGGACGACCCCGCCGCAGCAGACCACCCTCGCCACCACCGCGGCGGCCGCCGGAATGGCCGCCGACCCGACCTGGGTCACGCCCGAACCGTCGCCCAGCATGCTGGCGCAGACCTCGAACAGCCCCGCCAGCCCGTGCCCCACGACCTCGGCCGGCACGGCGAAGGCCAGCGCGGCCAGGACGGCCGAGGCGACCACCGACGCCGCGCCCGCCTGCCACAGCGCGATCGCCAGCCGGGGCGCGCGGTCGGCCCACTTGGCGGCCCGCCGCCCCAGCGCGGGCAGCCAGACGGCCGCCACCACGGTGTAGCAGGCCAGGACGGCGGCGGCGATCATGCGGGGCGGCCCCGGTGCGGGTAGACCTGCAGGGCCGCCTCCAGGGCCTGCGCCTCTTCGGGGGTGAGCCGTTCGAGGAAGTGCACGAGCGTGGCGGCCTGGTTGCCGCTGCCCGCGAGCGCGCGGCGCATCACGTCGGCGGTGTAGGCCTCCTTGGAGGCGACCGGTTCGTAGACGTAGGCGCGGCCGACGGCCTCGCGCCGGAGCATGCCCTTGGTGTGCAGCTTGTCCATCACGGTCATCACCGTGGTGTAGGCGATGGTCCGCCGCTGCCTGAGGTCTTCGAAGACGTCGCGGACGGAGGCGGGGCGGCGCCTGGCCCACATCCAGTCCATGATCGTGGATTCGAGCTCCCCAAGGCCACGCATCATGCCGGTCATGCTACCCGCGGTCGTAGTCAGAGCGCCTCGCGCGCCGCGACGGATCGCTTGAGCCTGATCAGGTCCTTCGGCGCGTTGACGGCGACCGCGCCCACCAGCACGCCGTCGCGGGCGAAGGCCACGGCGAAGCGGTCCTCCTCCGGGCTGCCGGCGACGACGCGGGCCTCGTCGGCCAGGTGCGGCAGGCCGGCCGTCTGGATGCGGGCGCCGTGCACGTGGGTGGCGAAGTTGGGCACGTCCGCGAACGGCTGCGCCTGCTCGGGGCCCGCCAGGAGGTTGCGGGCGGCCACCGCGCCCTGCTCGTTGGCGTTGGACCAGTGCTCGACGCGGATCAGGGCGTCGTCGTACAGGCGGTGCGGCCAGCGGGCCACGTCGCCCGCCGCGACGACGTCGGCCGAACCGGCGGCGTACAGCGTCGGCTCGCACACGACGCCGTCGTCCACGGCCAGGCCGCTGCCCTCCAGCCATTCGGTGTTGGGCGTCACGCCCATGCCGCCGACGACCAGGTCGGCGGACAGCACGCGGCCGTCGGCGAGACGCACCAGGCCGTCGGTCACGTCGGTGACGCGGGTGCCGGTGACGAGTTCGACGCCGTTGCGCTCATGGTGCCCGGCCAGCCAGCGCGCCGCCTCCGCGCCGAGGCCCGCGTGCATGGGGTGCGGCCCGGAGTCGACCAGGGTGACCTTGCGGCCGAGCTGCCTGGCCGTGGACGCCACCTCGCCCCCGATGAACCCGCCCCCGATGACGAGCACGTGCTCGTGGCCGGAGTCCAGCTCGGCGCGCAGGGCAAGGGCGTCCTCGATGGTGCGCAGGGTGCGCACGCCGTCGAGCCGCCTGGGACGGGCGCCGCTGGCGATGACCAGGCCGTCGTAGCCGAGCTCGGTGCCGTCGTCGAGGACGACCGCGCGGTTCGCGGCGTCCAGGCGTACGGCCTGCCTGCCGCGCAGCCACTCCTCGCCGAGCTCCTCCGCACCGGGGAGCGTGACGTCCTCGTCGCCGCGCAGGACGCTCTTGGACAGCGGCGGCCGGTTGTACGGCACGTGCGCCTCGGCGCCGACCAGCGTGAGCTCGCCGTCGAAGCCCTCGCGGCGCAGGGTCTGGACGGCCCGCAGCCCCGCCAGCGAGGCGCCGACAACAATGATCTTGCCAAGGATTCTCATGCGAGGCACCATACCGGTAGGGGGTATAGCCGAGGCAATGTGACGCGCGTCTCACATACCCCTCCTCCGTATGGCTTGCCTTTCGTGGTGATCGGGCGTACGTTCTCTTCGTCACATACCCGGCAGGGGTATCTACGAGAGGAGCGAGGCGATGAGCACGAAGACCTACACGGTGTCCGGGATGACCTGCGGTGGCTGCGCGGGCACCGTCAAGACCGAGATCGGCAAGGTCGCCGGGGTCTCCTCGGTCGACGTCGAGCTGGCCACGGGACAGGTGACCGTCACCTCGGCCGACGCCCTCGACGACGCCAGGATCAGGGACGTCGTCGAAGAGGCGGGCTACGAGCTGGTGGCCGGCTGAGCAGGCAGGACCACCGAAGCGGCGCCGGGAGCTGACCCGGCGCCGCTTCGGCCGTCACCCTCGGCCGGGCCGGGTCGATCAGGTCGGCCGGGTCAGCTCCCGGTGGAGGCTCCGGCAGGCGCGGGTGAGCGAGGTCGAGCCGCGTCTCTCCGCGTGGGCGGCCACCTCCGGGATCTCGCCGCGCGCGCCCGCCCACGTGGCGAGGTCGGTGGCCAGCACGACGGCGTCGGTGTGCGGGCGCCGGGCCCGTTCGCCCTCGCGGGGGAGGAAGACGGGCAGGTGGTGGCGCATGATCGTCCACACCTCGGCGTGCGCGCCCTGCTTGGCGGCCAGTTCCAGTGAGGGCAGCGCCGGGTCGGTCTCGTGGCGGGTGCGGCGGCCGAGCAGGCCCAGCAGGCGGCCCGTCTCGGCGGCGGGAAGCGCGCCCCTGGCCGCCAGCTCAAGCAGCGGGGGCACCGCGTCGTCGCCCTCCAGGGTGAGGAAGCAGGCCAGGACCAGGGCCGTGGCCGGGCCGGACGCGCCTTCGGCCGACGCGAGGCCGCGCAGGTCGTCGATCGTGAGGTCGGGCGGGTCGAAGCGGCCGGTCAGTCCGATCGCCAGATGGGCCGCCACGAGCTCCCGGTGGTGCGGCATCATGCCCGGCCAGAACCGCCGTGACGCGCGCCGGGACGGACGTGTCCCGGACGGCGCGGTCAGCAGGGCGTCGAGGTGCGCGAGCCCGGTGGGCTCCACGGGCCGCCAGCTCACCCGAGGGCCGAGTCCCCGGTCGCCGTGCGGCCCGAGGTCGAGGCTCCAAGTCAGCTCCACCTCCGGAGGCGGCGGCGCGCCGCGCTCGAACCAGCGGGCCACCACCGCGCCGGCCGCCGAGCCGAGGCCCTTCGCGCGTGCGGCCAGGTCGGGGGCGGGGCCGGGCGGAAGGCGCAGCAGGGCCTGTTCCAGGTCCAGCGGGAGCGGTTCGCGACCGGAGTCCGCGTACCCGGCCAGGCGGGTGAGCAGGGTCTCGGGGTCGAGGTGGCCGTCGGCGCGGGTGGGGGTGGCCAGCAGGACCGGGGGCAGGGCTCCGGCCTTCGCCGCGCTCAGCAGCTCGTCGAGGCGGGCCAGGAGGAAGGCGTGCGGGTGGGCGCAATTCCGCTGGTGGGGGAGGCGGCTCCAGCCGGCGGACGCGGGCCGCGCGCCGGGGTCGTAGAGGTCGTGGAGGTCGGGCTCGACGTCGTCCGTCCGGAGGAGGTCCGCCCGCACGTCGGCGGGCAGCTCGTGGATCGGGACCATCGTGCGCAGGGCGGGGAACAGCCGGAAGGCCGTGGCCGCGAGGGTCACCATGCCGTCGTACAGGGTGTGCCCGAGATCGCCGGCCGGGTCGGGGAGGACCCGGCGCCGCGGACGTGACCCGGGCGGCCCCGGGTCCTCGCCGGGGTTGACGAGCTCCCTGGCCAGCGCGGTGCACCAGTCACGAGGGGACTCCCACGACGGCGCGTCGTAGAGCACCGGCCGCAGGTCCTCGCCGAACCGCCGGGCCAGCCTCTCCCGCAGGGCGTCCGGACTCGCGTGCGCCTCCCGGACGACCGCCGCCAGCCACGCCTCGACGCCGATCCAGCCGTTCTCCCCCGGCGGCCCGCCGTCCGGGCCGCCGTCCGGGCCGGACGCGGGGAACGGGCCGGGCACGACGGGCTCCGGCAGCCGGCCCGGGGTGAAGTCGCCGGTCCAGCCTTCGACGAACCGCTCGCGGAGCCGCCGGGCCGAGGCCGGGGGCAGCAGTTCGGCGCCCTCCAGGATCGGGGCGGTGTCGGGGAGGTGGGCGGCGTGCTTGAGGGTGAGGGCCACCGCGCGGTCGCGCACCTCGTGGGAGGCGTGCGCGTACGCGTTGGTCAGCGCGGTGACGTGGTCGGCCACGCGTTCGGGATGGCGGCCGAGGTCGCGGTCGAGCCAGGTCAGGCCCTTCACCGCGAGCTTGGCCTCCTGGCGGAACGTCATCACCTCGACGGCCTCGGCGGCGTCCGCCGGGTCGAGGCGCGCCCGGCGTACCTGCTGCCAGGCCAGCTCGGCCACCGGGCCCGGCGCGGCGGCCAGCAGCCGCAGGTAGTCGTGCACCAGCCCGGCCGACTCCTCCGGCGCAGGCGCCACGAGCGTGTGCAGCCGGACGAAGAACCGCAGGTCACGCGCGTCGCCGCCGAGCAGGAACCGGCGCACGCAGCCGGCGATGACCTGCTCGCGCGGCAGCGCGCGGGCGGTCAGGGCCAGCCAGTGGGACGGCTTCGGGGTGAGTGTCTCGCCGGCCAGCGCCCGGCCCGCGCCGGCCGCCTCGAAGATCCGCGGAAGCAGGTGCGGCGTCAGCGGGTCCTCGGCCACGGCCGCCGCCGACAACCAGGCCGCCACCAGCGGTTCGTGGTCGGGCGGGGTGGCCGCGCCGTCGCGCAGCAGTTCCAGGGCCAGCGGCACGATCCGGTCGTCGGGACGGCGGACGCGGCGTGCGATCCGGCCCGCCAGGTCGGCCCGCCAGGCCGCCGGGCGGCCGGAGAGCGCCTTCACCAGCCGGTGCGGGCTCGGCGCGTCGGTCCCGCGGGGATTGAGGTCGCGCTTCGTCAGCCAGGTGGCGGCGCCGGCCGGGCCGGGAACGGTCGCCGCGCCCGTCATCCTCAGCGCCTCGGACAGGCGGGCGGCGTGGCCGTCGGCGGTCCAGGCGAAGCCGTCCCAGCCGATGGCGGCCAGCCGGGGGCGGACCTCGGCGAGCAGGCCGGGCAGCTCGGCGGCGACGGCGGCCCGCTCGTCGCCGGTGAGCGTCGGCAGCCGCGCCGCCAGGCCCTCGGTGTCGCGGGCGAGCACGAGGTTCCTGATCTCGGTGCGGACGTCGTCGGCGGTCACGAGGTGGCTCCGGTGAGCTGGGCGTGCAGGCGCCGGCACTCGTGCGCGAATCGGGTCGTCCGGCGGCCGCGGGCGTACTCGGCGATGACCGGCATCTCCCCGCGCGCGCCGGTCCAGTGCGCGACGTCGGCGGCGAAGGCGACGAGCGCGGTGTGGGTCGCCGTGACGCGGCGCCCCTCGCCGGGCAGCATCCCGGGCAGCAGGGTCAGCAGGATGCGCCACACCTCGTGGTGGCCGCCTGCCTCGGCCAGCGCGGTCAGGGCCGCGATGGCGGGGCGGGTCTCCTGCCAGGTGCGGCGCAGCACCAGCGCGAGCTGGCGGCCGATCGCCTCGGCGGGCAGCTCTCCCTTGGCGGCCAGGTTCAGGATCTGCCGGGTCACGCCGGGCACGCCACCGGCCAGGAGGAAGGCGAGGATCACCGCCGTCGGCTCGCCCATCGGCCCTTGGGCGATCTCCAGGCCGGCGAGCGCCGCCGGGGCGCTCCACACCCCCCAGTGACCGTGCAACAGGTAGGGCAGGAAGTTGACGGCCACGACCTCGCGGTGCGAGGGCAGCATGGCGGGCCACGCGCCGACCGTGTGGCCGGACTCGCCGGTCGAGTCGGACGGCTCGCGCAGCAGCACCTCGTCGATCAGCCGATGGCCGGTCGGGGCCGTCAGCCGCAGCACGGGCCGCAGTCTGACCTCGGTGAAGTGTTCCGGCTCGCCGTCACCGAAGTCGACCATGGACGCGCCTGCCATGTGACGCCACACGTGGCCGCACTCGGGGTCGGCCAGGCCGTCGCCGGCGAGCCAGCGGGCGGCGGACCCGGCCGCCTCCGACTCGACCTTGGCGGCCCGCTCGGCCGCCGCCGGGTGGGCGCCCCTCGGCAGCCGCAGCAGCGCCTGCGCCAGGTCGGCCGGCAGCGGCTCGACGCCGGCGGCGGTGCACGTCTCCAGCCGGTCGATCAGCACGTCGGGGTCGAGGTGGCCGCTCGTCCAGGTCGGCGTGGCCAGCAGCACCGGCGGCAGCGTGCCGGTCCGGAGGGCCTCGGCGAGTTCGGCGTGGCGGTGCAGCAGGAAGTCGTGGGGCGGGGAGACACGATGGGCGTGGGGCAGCCGGTTGCGCCGCCGCCACTCGTCCTGCTCGGGCAGCTCAGGGGGCAGGTACGAACGCAGCCGCGGCGGGACGAAGACGACGGTCACCTGCACCAGCGGCTCGTCGGGGCCCGGCGGGGGCACCTGGTCACCCGCCCGCATCGCGGCGATCCGGGCGGGCCGCACGCCGAACTCGGCCATGCGCTCGTAGGCGTGCTCAAGGATGTGGTCCGGCATGGCCTCCGCGGAGTCGTCGTACTGGATGCCGGGCCTGGCCTGGGCCGGGTGGAGAGGGTCGGGGTCGTTCAGGTGGATCCGGCCGCCGGCGAAGGAGATCTGCCGGTCGCCCTCGTGGGCCACCGCGTTGCCGGGGCCGTCGTCGCTGGTCCAGGTGATGAAGAAGGCGCGCAGCGGGGCGTCGTCGTCGAGGTAGCGGCCGGGCCGGTGGAAGCCGCCCACCATGATCCGCCGGGACTGCGGCGGCTGCGCGGCGGGATCCTCGCCACGGGTGAGGACACGCGCCCTCAGGGAGTGGCTCGCCTGGTCCCAGAACTTCTCCGGCCGGATCGGCGGCACCTCCGGCACGCTGCCCGGGGTGACCAGCTCGGCGGACAGCGCCGCCTGCCAGCTGTCGGGGTCGAGGCGCACCTTGTCGGTCCGCCAGTAGCTGTGGACCTGCTCGGCGTGGCCCCTGAGATCGTGGCGCAGCGCCGCCCGGTCGCCGGCGGCGCCGGTGACGAAGGCCGCCAGCCAGCGTTCCTGCTCGATCCAGGGCTCGTGGTGGTCGGGGAAGACCGACGGCTCGGGGAAGCGCCGCGCCTCGGGCGGCTCGGGCAGCGGCGGGAACTCCTTGCGCTCCAGCAGCTCCTCGACCGGTATGTCCCCGCCGAACCGCCCGGCCAGCTTCGCGCCCAGATCCGCGGGGAGCGCGCGGACGCCGTCGAGGATCGCCTCGGCGTGGTCGGCGAACAGGGCGGCGTGCCGCAGCGTCAGCTCGACCGCGCGGTTGCGCACGTCGAAGGACGCGTGCGCGTAGGCCGTGGTCAGCGCGGTCACGAAGTCGGCGGCCGTCTCCGGCGTGGCCCGGATCGCCTGGTCGAGCCAGCGCAGGCCCAGGGTGGCGAGCTTGGCCTCGGCCCGGAAGGTGAGCGCGTCGACCGCCTCGACCAGGTCGGCGTGGTCGAGCGGCATCGCCCCGCGCACCTGCGCGGCGGCCAGCTCGGCGACCGTGCCCGGGGCCGACGGCAACAACCGCAGATAGTCGCGCAGACGGGCGGCGGACTCCGCGGGCGTGGGGTCGAGCAGCGTGTGCAGCCGGACGAAGAAGCGCAGGTCCTGCGCCTCGCCGCCGCGCAGGAACCGGCTCACGCAACCGTCGAGCGCCTGCTCCCTGGGCAGCTCGCGGGCGGCGGCGGCCAGCCAGCGGCTGGGCCGGGGCTCCAGCCGCTCGTCGCGGAGGGCACGGCCCGCGCCGTCGGCGTCGAAAACGCGCGGCAGCAGCACGGGGGTCAGCGGGTCGCCGGGCACGCTCGGGACGGTCAGCCAGGCGGCCACCAGCGGGTCGTGGTCGGGCGGCACGGCCCCGGACTCGCGCAGCAGCGCCACGGCCAGCGGCGCGATGCGGTCGGCGGGACGGCGCACCCGCCGGGCCAGCCGGACAGCGACGTCGCGCCGCCACTCCAGGGGCCGGGTGGCCGCCAACCGGCACACCTGGGCGACGTTGGGCTCCCTGGCCCAGCGGCGGTTGACGTCGCGGCCGGTCATCCAGGCCACGGCGGCGGCCGGGCCGGTGATGACGCCGACGCCGGTCAGCAGCAGCGCGCCGGCCACGGTGTCGAGCAGGTCGCCGACCTCCCAGGAGGCCATCTCCTCGACGCCCTCGACGTCGTCGGGGTGCTCGGCGCGCAGCCGTTCGGTGCGGGCCTGGCGCAGCTCCTTGACCAGGCCGGGCAGCCGTCCGCCCAGCTCGGCGCGTTCCTGCTCGGTGATCGTGCCCAGCCGGTCGGCCAGGCGGGCGACCTGGTTGCGGATGATCAGGTCGAGGATCTCCGTCCAGAGGGTCATCGGGAGACCTCCACGGCGGCGCGGGCGACGATCCGGGCGGCCAGCACGTGCTTGCACGGCCCGCGGGAGCCGCGATGGTCCCACCACCACTCGCAGGTGCAGGAGCCGTCGGCCAGCGAGACCCGGCGGGTGCCGCCCGAGGTGCGGACGGTGGCCGACTCGCCTTCGAGGTGCACCGCGCCCGCCTCGACCAGCTTGCGCGCCTTGGCCAGCCGCGGGTTGAGCAGGATCACGTTGTCCTTGTCGTAGGGCAGCTCGCGGTGGAAGTGGGCGGCCTCCGACAGGTCGTAGCCGACCCGGCCGGCGACGCCGAGCCGCGTCAGCGCGGCACGTACCCGGTCGGCGGGGATGCCGGCGCGGTCGGCCAGCAGGCCGATCTCGATCTCGGGCTCGAAGTTGAGCAGCATGCCCACCACGTCGGCGTCGTTCTCGGCCTCGTCGGTGGCCAGGTCGTCGAGCACCGCGCCCTCGCCGGAGAAGCCGCGCCAGCGTTCGGGCGAGAGGGTGAGCGTGTAGCGCATGCCGGGCAGCTCCAGCTCCCAGGCGCTGGAGGCGGCGTCGGGCGGGCCGTACACCCGCAGGGACTTCGCGAAGCGCAGCAGCGGCAGGAGGGTGCCGAGCCGGTTGGGGCCGGCGAGCTGGACCGAGCCGGATACCTGGTGCTGGGAGACCTTCAGGTCGCGCCCGGATTGTGCCACCCACACCGTGCCCTTCTTGGGCAGCCCGCGCAGGAACCGCACCGCCGCCATGCCGGCCAGCTCGCCGCGCTGGTCCATGCCCGAGGCGATGACCTGCACCTCGGCGAACCCGCGCAGCCAGCGCTCGGGCAGCGGCACCTTCTTCTCCACCACCGCGCCGTCCGTCGTGGTCACGACCAGCTCGTCGAGGCCGACCCCCAGGTGCAGCGGGTCGCGCGCGCCGATGCGCGCCAGCGCCTCCCGCAGCGGCGCGTTGACGTCGACGTTGGTGGTGCCCCGGTCGAAGACCTCGCCGTCGAGCGCGCCGTCCAGCAGGTCGAGCCGGGCGTACACGCCGCCGCAGGCCGAGAAGGACTCGAAGCGCAAGCGGTCGCCGTTGCACGTCACCACCGGGTCGCGTACCCAGCCGGGCCGCGACTGCGGCTGGTGGTAGCGGGCCAGCGCCACGTCGGCGACGCCGAGCAGGGCCGCGGCGGCGGGGGCGGCCTGCGTGACCACGCCGCTGAAGAACCGGGGGGCCACGGCCGGGCCGGACAGGGCCCGGCCGCCGGAGGTCGCCAGACCGAGCCGGCCGTCGACGAGGGAGGAGGGCGCGGCGTACGTGTACGCCTGCGTCGCTGAAGTCATGGCCGGGACGATAGATCGCCCCACCGACAAGATCGCTGCTTCACTTTCCGCGGTCTTCGACGCCAGATCATCTTTAATTCCGGATGGTCTACTCATTTCGGACAAGCCGGTTTATGCTCTGGGCATCCTGAAGTGGATCACACCCCCGGGAGGCGCCCATGAAGAAGATGACCATCCGCCGCAAGAGCACGCAGCGCCTGATGTCCGGTGCCCGCCGGCTCTGGATCGAGTGGTGCTGGTAGGTGCCGAGACGGCGGGCGCTCTCGGGTGCCCGCCCCTGCGGTCTCCGGACCTGCCGTGAACCGCTTCGACTGCCATCGCGGGCACGGGCCCTACGCCGGGGTCTCCGGCTTCCTCGCCGAGATCGCCGCCGACCGTCCGCGCCTGGCCGCCCCCCACCGGGTCGAGCTGCACGCGATCGCCCCCTGGCTCGACCGTACGGCCCGGCCGGCCGCCGAGGAGGAGCCGATCAGGTTCCACCCGGCCCGCCGCACCGCCTGCCTGGCGTACGGCGCCGCGGAGTTCGCCGCCTCCTGGGCCGGCACCCTGCGCCGCCCGGTCACCGTCACCTTCGAGCACGTCGCGCACGCCGACGAGACCACCGCCGAGCTGCTGGACACCCTGCTCCCGCGGATCGCCTCCACCCCGCTGCGCCTTGACCTGCGCGACGACGGCCGCGCCGAGCCCCCGCCGCTGCCCACGGACCCGGACGCCGTCCGCGCCGCGCTCGGCGACGGCCTGGCCCGCGGCTTCTACCACCACGCGGCCCGCGTCGCCGCCCACGGACGCGCCATCGTCACCCCCGAAGGCGACCTGCGGCAGTGGTGGGCCTGCACCACGGGCCTGGCCACCGCGCTGGCGGCGCTGGAGCGCGCGGAAGAGGCGCTCGCACTCTACGACGAGGCACGCGCGGCCACCGGCGACCCAAAGATCAACATGTCCGCCGCGTACGCCACCGCCATGTTGTACGCCCGCCACCTCCCGGCCGCCCGCCAGGACCCCGGGCAGGCACGACACTGGCTGGAGGAGGCGCTCCGGCTGGCCGAAGACGTGGACGACCCCCGCCACCAGGTGATCTCCACCGTCTTCTACGAGCAGGGCCTGGCCCTGCTGGACGCCAAGGCCGGCGCGCCCGCCGAGGCGCTGCGGCTGATCGACGACGGGCTGGCCAGGCTGACGGCGGTGCTGGCGCCGGGCGAGCACCCGCAGCACCTGGCCCGCCTGCGCCACAACCGCGCCCAGGTGCACCTGGCTCTCGGCGACCCGGCGCGGGCCCTGGCCGACCTCGACGGCGTGATCGCCCACGACCCGGACAACAGCGAGTACTACGTGGACCGGGCCGCCCTGCACCGCGCGGCCGGACGCGTCCAGGCCGCGATCAAGGACTACGGCACCGCCATCCGCCTGGGACCGCATCTGCCCGAGGCGTACTACAACCGCGCCGTGCTCCTCCTGGAACGCGGCCGCGACGAGCGGGCCCGCGAGGACCTGGGGCGCGCGCTCGCCATCGACCCCGGCCACCTGGACGCCCGGATCGCCCTGGTCAACGCCCACCTGGAGCGCGGCGCGCTGGACGCCGCCGAACGCGACGCGCTGGCCGGCCTCGCGCTGGCCCCCAAGGAGCCGGCGCTGCTGTGCACGCTCGGCCTGATCCGCTCCGAGCGCGGCGAGCCGGCCGAGGAGCTGTTCACCCAGGCCCTGGAGGGTGACGAGACGCTGGTCGAGGCGTGGACCAACCGCGCCGCCGTGCGCTTCGAGCGCGGTGAGGTGACCGCCGCCGTGGCCGACCTGGACCGGGCGGTGGCGCTGTCGCCCGCGCCCGAGCCGCGCTACAACCGGGGCACCGCGCTGGCCCGGCTCGGCCGCTGGGAGGAGGCGGCCCGCGACTTCACCGACGCGCTCGCCCAGCCCGGCCTGGACCGGGCTCTCCGCCGCGACCTGCGTGCCGAACTGGCCCGCTGCGACCGCGCCCGCTCCGGCTGAACCGCAAGGCTTACTGTGCGTCCGCCTTGTCGCAGGTGGTGTCGCGGCCGGGCAGGACGCCGTCCACCAGGTAGCGGTTGACCGTGGTGTTCACGCAGGTGTCGCCCGCGGCGAGGTAGGCGCCGTGGCGGAAGGCGCCGCGCAGGGTGACCATGCGGGAGCCGGTCAGCGTCCGGTGCATCGCCCGCTGGCCGGGGAACGGGGTGACGGGGTCGCCGTCGGCGCCGACGACCAGCATCGGGACGTCGTTGCCGAGCCTGGTGGGCGCCTCCACCGGGGCGGACGGCCAGAAGGAGCAGGGGCTGAGGTTGCGGGTCATCGGCCCGAACAGCGGCTCGTCCGCGCGGTGGGCCTGGATGTCGCGGAAGTAGCCCTCCACGTCGCGGGAGGCGGCCCGGTCGGCGCACAGGATCGGGATGCCGGCCCGGTCCTCGGCCGGCCCCGAGCCGGTGAACAGGCCGTCGAGGGTCTCCTTCAGCGACGCCGGGACGGTGACCGCCTCGCCGCGGGCGGCGCCGGCCAGCGTCCGCACCTCCGCCGCGAAGCCGGCGTACGCCTTGGCGCTGTCGTCGTAGAGGCGGACGAACAGCAGGTAGGGGATGTGATGGGCGTCGATCCGGTACGCGCCGACCCGCAGCGGGCGGCGCGCCGCGGCCCGGTCGACGCGCTCCACGGTGGCCAGGACGTCGGCCCGGGTGCCGCCCAGGCCGTACTCGGCGTCGCGGGCGGCGGCCCAGGCGGCCCAGTTCCCCAGCGCGGCGTCGATGGCCGGGCCGTTCGCGGACAGCAGGTCGGGGCCGTAGACGTCCGGGCCGACCGCGCTGTCCAGCACGAACCGGTCGGCCCGTGAGCCGAACAGCTGCGTGTAGACCGCGCCCAGGTAGGTGCCGTAGGAGTAGCCGAGATAGGACAGCCTGGGCTCGCCGAGGGCGGCGCGGATGACGTCCATGTCGCGGGCGGTGTTGCGGGTGGAGGCGTACGGCAGCAGGTCGCGGCCGCTCTTGGCGCACCCGTCGGCCAGCTCCCTCATGAGCGTGACGCTCTCGTCGAAGGTGCGGCGGGTCGGGCCGGCCGACCGGGTGGGGGTGTCGGTCGTCCACCGGCAGCGGATCGGCGTGCTGCGGCCGACGAAGCGCGGGTCCATCCCGATCAGGTCGTAGCGGGCCGCGACCTCGGGCATGAGCCGGCCGAGCAGCGGCCGGGGCAGCCCGCTCCCACCCGGACCGCCGGGGTTGATCAGCAGGACGCCCCGGCGCGCGGCGGGGTCGGTCGCCTTGATCCGTGAGATCGCCACCGAGACGGTCCGCCCCCCTGGCCTGCGGTGGTCCAGCGGGACGGTGACCTCGGCGCACTGGGCCCCCGCCGCGTCGAGAGCCTCGCCGATCTCGTCGCCGCGACCGGTCCGGCAGCGGTGCCAGTCGAGCGTCTGGCGGTGGAACCGGGTCGCGTCACCGGCCCGGGCGTCGCCCGTGACGGCCGCCGACGCCTGGCCGGTGACCGCGAGCCCCGCCACCAGGGTCGCGCTCGCGACGACGGCTGTCACGATCTTTCGTGCACGCACAGAAAGCCCCCTTTTCTGATGATGTCGTCACCGACGTTAGGGTTCCGTGCGTTTGATCTTGATCGGCCGAACGGCCGACCGGGGTCGGCCTAACGGACATTCCCCCGCTCAGTGGCCGTCGCAGCAGGCGGTGCGGGCCGCCTGAAGGTGGACGGGCTCGTTCCACCAGTGGCCCGCCGTGCTCGGATGGACGGGGACGCGGTCCCTGACCCTGCCCGAGAGGGCCGAAGCGGCGGGCGTCGCCTGGTCGGTGGTGGTGGCGGACGGGTAGGGCGCGAGAAGCCGCTCGACCGTATGGTGCCTGCCGCCGACGACGACGGCGGTGACATCGGCCGCGTCCTCGATGCGGGACAGCGGGTCGCCGCGGACGATGGCCAGGTCGGCGTACATGCCCTTGGCGACCCTGCCCAGCGGCAGGCCGAGGTGGGCCCCGGACGCGCTGGTCGCGGCGGTGAGCGTCTCGCGCGGGGTCAGGCCGAACCTGACCATGGCGCGCAGGTTCATGTGCAGGCTGACCCCGAGATGGTCGATCGGCGCGTCGGTGCCGGCGGTGACCACGCCGCCGCCGCGGATCATCGCCGTGAGCTGCGCGACCTGGTTGGCGAGGTTCGTCCGGGTCACCTGGACCGCCGCGGGGTCGGCGTTCTGCACCGTGGTGACCGTCGCCCGGAGCTGGGCCATCCGCCAGTTCGGGTAGAGCCGGCGCACCCGTTCGTCGGTGACCAGCGAGGTGTCCTCCCGGTAGAGGATCGAGGAGGTGAACAGGGTGGGGGTTCTGGCCATCTTCGAGGCGTTGAACATGGAGATGACGTCGGAGTAGGCGGACCCGACGTTCGTGACGGTGCGCGAGTAGCCGAACCGGTTGGTGGCGCCGACGTGCTCGGTCTGGTCGCCGCCCATGGCGATCGCCGGATAGTGGTAGTGCGAGCTGACCGGCTTGCCCCGCCGGTGGGCCCACTCGATGACCTCGCGGTGCCAGGCGACCGGCAGCCGCACGTAGCACTTCAGCAGGTCGTAGTCGAGGGCCGCGGCCCGCCGCAGTTCGAGCAGCAGTTGGTCGTGGCTGTAGGTCGGGCGCATGAAGTTGTAGTAGACGCGCGCGCCGTCGATGGCCTCGCCGGTGCCCAGGTAGCGCGGCGCGAGCCGGGCGCCGGACTGCACCGACTCCCGCTCCTCGACCATGTGGTACGCGGGTGAGCCGGGCGAGCGCGTCGTGGTGACGCCCAGGGCGAGCCACAGCGGACCCTGCCGCGATCCGTAGGCGTAGCCCTGCATCTCCCGGTGGTGGTGGATGTCGATCAGGCCGGGCATGACGAATCCGTCCCGGGCGTCGATCAGGGTGCCGGGCCTGCCGTCCCGGTGCGGCTCGACCGCGGTGATGCGCTGGCCTCGTACGAGGATGTCGACGTCGTGGGCGACGTGGTCGGAGACGCCGTCCCACATGCGGCCCGCGTGGATGACGACCTGGTCGGGGCCGGGGTCGTTGCGCCAGGTCAGCCGCATCGGGATCGGCCGCGCGGGCCCGCCGTCGAGGCGCGCGCTCTTGAGACGCCCCTCGTTCAGGTAGAGCAGGGTGGCCGAGTCGCCGGCCCAGACGGGGGCGTCGGAGACCTCCCGGGTGACCTGACGGGCGGCGCCGGTGGGCCGTCCGGAACCGTCGACGGGCAGCACCCACAGGAGCGACTCCATGGCGAACGCCAGCATGGTGCCGTCGGGGGACCAGACGGGACCGTCGTCGCCGCGGGTCTGGAGGGAGCGGTGCGGCGCGGGGTCGACGTACGTGCCGGCGCCCGTGGCCCGGTCGACGAGCAGGATCTTGGACAGCCCTTCCCGGTAGCGTCGCGAGTACGGCACCACCGCGGCCATCGCCAGCGTCCGGCCGTCGGGTGACCAGGTCGGGCGGCCCGGCTCGAAGGTGGCGTCGTAGATCTTCCGGAGGTCGCCGGTGGAGACGTCCACGACCCATAGGGCGCCGTCCTGGTCGAGGTAGGCGATCTCCCGGCCGTCCGGCGACCAGCGGACCGACAGGGCGGCGGAGTCGGTCAGCCGGGTCACCTGCCGGTCGGCGCCGGTGGCCAGGTCGCGCACCCAGACGTTGAGCGTGCCGGTGCGGTCGGTGACGAACGCCAGCCGCCGCCCGTCGGGGGAGAAGTCCGGGTCGGCCTTCCACCAGCGGTCGCGGAAGAGCGGTTCAGGGGTGCCGCCGGAGCGCATCAGGTAGATGTCGTTGAGGGCGCGGAAGGCGATGGCGGAACCGTCGGGGGAGACCGCCGGGCTGCCGATCCCGACGACGGGGAACGACCCCGGCTCGTCGAACACGCGGACCTTCTTCTGGTACTTCGGAGTGGTCGTGGTGAGCGCGGCGGTGAATCCGACCGTGCCGACGGACGGGGAATCGAGCCGGCGTACTTTGATGGCGCCCGCGGAGGTGTAGTAAAAGCGTCCGTCAGGGGCGAAGCGGGCACGGAACGGGAAGACCTCCTCGCCGGTGACGAGGGCGCCCGCGGTGCCGGCCAGCTCGTTGGCGCCCGAGCGGAAGAGGTGGTAGGCGAGGTCGGCGCCGTTCGGCAGCCAGGACGGCTGGTGGACGACCTGGCCGGCGGGCACCGTGACCGCCGTGCCGCGCGTGCCGGTGGCGACGTCGATGACGTCGATCCTGGTGTCGGCGACGACGAACGCGATCTTCCGTCCGTCGGGCGACCAGGCCGGTTCGTACTCCTCGGCGGGGCCGTCGGTCAGGACGCGGCTCGCTCCGGTGGCGACGTCGAGCAGGTGGATCCCGTAGCTGCCGCCCGCGTCGGAGGAGTAGGCGATGGTCCGCCCGTCGGGGCTGTAGCGGGGCTCCCGGTGATCGAACGGGCCGGTGGTCAGCTTCGTGATCGCGGACCCGTCGGGGCGGATCGTCCACAGGTCGAAGACGCCGTCGCGGTACGACTGGAACACGAGGGTGCCGCCGTCGGGGGACCAGTCGGGCTGGGCGACGTCGTACAGGTCGCTGGTGAGCCTGCGGGCGGCGCCCCCGGAGGCGGAGCAGACCCACAGGACGCCGAGCAGGTCGAGGGCGAGCCGGCGGCCGTCGGGCGAGGGGGCGACGGCGAAGCCGGTGCCGGAGGTGACGGCCGTACGGGCGGCGGCGCCCGCCATGCCCCCGACGCCGGCCCGCGCCGGTGAGGCCGGGACGAGCACGGCGGCGAGGGCGGCGCCGCCACCCGCCAGAACGGCCCGGCGGGACGGGCGGGAGGTCGATCCGGAGGAGGAGGTGAACGCGTCGGGAGGAACCGGAGCATGGGACATCGCGAATCTCCATTCCACTATTCAGATGGTCAGCGAACCGCTGAACGTGTTGACGCGCGAGTCATGGTCGCAGACGAAATGCCTTTAGTCCCGGAGTTGCTCCGATCGGCGGCAGGGGATCAGGCGGGGGGTTCGAGCATCGGCACGAGGAAGCGCCTGGCCACCGCGGCCAGTTGCCCGTCGTCGTCGAGGTCGATGACGGCGCTGGGGATCGCCAGGAAGGAGGTGGAGATCCGTACCATCATCTCGGCCACGAGGTCGGCGTCCAGGCGCTCGGACACGTTGCCCGCCCGCTGCTCCCGGCGGAGCTGGCCGGCGACGAACTGCCGCACGGTGGCGAGGGTGCGGCCCCCGTCGGTCATCATGGACGGCACCAGCAGGTCGGGCTCCGTGGCGATGAGCCCGCCGATCAGCGGGTTGCCGCGGATGGCCCGCAACGAGCTGACGAAGCCGAGCACCACCCTGTCGGCCGGGGTGCGGGCCTGCTCGATGTCGATGAGGAACCGGTCGAAGTAGCGCCGGAACTCCCGGCGGACCACATGCTCGACCAGCGTGTCCTTGGTGTCGAAGCGCCGGTAGACGGTGATCCGGGACACCTTCGCCAGGCGCGCGACGTCCTCCATGGTGGAGCGCCTGATGCCCATCCGGCAGAACTGCTCGTAGGCCGCGTCGAGAATGCGCGCCCTCAGCTCGTCGAGGTCGCCGACCCGCTCGACGGCGTCGACGAACGCGCGCTCCAGCAACGACTCCGAGCCCGACGGCGCCATGAAGCCGGACAGCACGGATTCCACGATCACCTCCTGGTCCGTTCCGCCTCGGGGGCGGGTCTTGTGATGTCCATCACATCGTGCTCTCATGATGATACACAGACTCAAGGTTTGTTTCTCAGTATCACCCACTTCTCGGCCTCGCACGAGAAGGAGGAAGCGGCGTGGGAGACCTCGGCAGGCGTGATTCCGGCGACGACGCCGACACGCGCCCCCTGCTCGGCGGATCTCCGGCGAGCCGATCGAGACTGCCCTGAGCGGGACCCCCCCATCTCGAAGGAGTGCAGAGCATGGCAGAGCTGAGCAGGCGCGAGATCCTGATCTCGGGCACCGCCCTGGGAGCCCTCGGCGCGCTGGGCATCACCTCTCCGGCCCAGGCGAAGACCCTGGCGAAGACCCTGGCGGACGACTGGACCTGGCCGGCCTCCGGCTCGGTCGCGGGCTCCGGCACCGGCGCCGACCCCCGATGGGTGTGGGACGACGTCGCCGATCCACTCCTCGCCTCGCTGTTCGACCGCGGCGTCATCCCCGAGGTCAACCGGCTGCTGTACGACTGGAACCGCAACGACCAGCCCCTGCCCGCCGGGCTCCCCGCCGACCTGCGGGCCTTCATCGAGCAGGCGCGTCAGCTGCCCTCGTGGGCCGACCAGGGCAAACTCGACGCCGCCTCGCGCTTCCACGCGCTCAAGGGCAACTACATCGTCGTCCTCACCATCGTCGGGGCGGGCATGCTGGCCACCGCCATCCCCAAGGAGGCCCGCGCGGTCTACTACTCGGCGGGCGGCGCCGACCTGAAGGACCGGGTCGCCAAGACGAACGTCCTGGCCTACGCGGTCAGGCCGCAGAACGCCTGGGGGCCCGGCGGGACGGCCGTGGTCGAGGCCGTCAAGACCCGGCTGGTGCACGCGGCCGTGCGGCACCTGCTCAAGTCGTCCCCCCACTGGCCGGGCCCCATCCCGATCAGCCAGGAGGACATGCTCGTCACGTGGCACACCCTGGCGACCTACTCCATGCGCGGGATGCGCGAGTGGAAGGTGCGCATCTCCGCCGGCGAGTCCGCGGCGTACCTGCACTCGTTGCAACTGCTGGCGCACATGCTCGGCATCAGGGACGAGTTCATCCCCGCCACCTGGGACTCCTCCTACGCCCAGTCCGACATCGTGCTGCCCAGGAACATGGGGCCCACCGCCGAGGGCGTGGAGCTGAACGGCATCCTGCGGGGCATGCTCGCGGAGCTGACCAGCCCGGGCGGCATCGACAAGCCCCTGGTCAACGCGTTCTCCAGGTACCTCACCGGCAACCAGGCGGCCGACTGGAACGGCATCCCGCGCGAGCCGCTGTGGGACCCGGTCGTCAAGACCGCCTGGCCGCTGCTGGTGCAGTTCAGAGAGGGGCTGATCGGGCTGCCGCTGGTGCCCGCCGCGGCCTGGCTCCTCGACGAGATGATCAAGAAGTGGACCACGTTCTACCTGACCAAGGGCGCGCAGACCAAGATCGTGATCCCGACCGGCAACCGTCCCGGCTGACCGCCCCCGCCCAAGCAGAAGGCCCTCCCCGCCGGTGACGGGGAGGGCCTTCGGGGTGCGTGTCAGACCAGGGGGCGACGGCGCAGCCGGTAGGCGACCGCCGACACCCACAACATCGCGCCGGTGACGCCGACGGCCAGGGTCACCGAACCCCCTGGGCCGCCGCTCATCGTCCAGCCGTTCCCGGCGATGACGGCCACGCCCGCCACGAAGGACGCGACGGCCGAGCCCGGCGCCCCGGCCCGGGAGAAGTGGCGGCCGAGCACGAAGCAGGCCGCCGCCAGGGCGATGAAGGCGATCGAGCCGGAGGCCATGTGCAGCCCGGCGTGCCAGCTCATCGTCGTGGGCGGGCCCGCCGGGGTGCCGACGGGGAAGCCGTCGCCGGCGTCCATCCGGAAGATCCCGGCGGAGATCATCCCGATGCCGTTGACCAGCAGGAGGCGGGGCAGCCACCGGCCGGGGACGGCCCGGCGCAGCCCGTACGAGCCGGCGATCACCAGCGCGCCGACGACCAGGAAGTCGGCCACCTGGATCCAGCCGGGCGAGCCGGTCGACAACTGGCTGAGCGGGTGGCGGACGATGTCGAAGCCCTCGCGGGTGAGCACTTGGACCAGGTTGACCGCCGTCCACAGGGGGGCGGCGACGGCGCCCGCGGTCAGCAGGGTGCGGGTCGAGGCGGGGGTGGCGGTGGGGGCGATGGCGGTCATGTCCCGTGTCCTTTCGTGTTCTACTGCATACGCGACGAACGGGCGATGTGACAGGGAACGCACATGAGATTTCTGCTGACGAACGTGAGCGAGCGGCGCGACGACGAGACGCTGCACGTCGAGATGGGCAGGTTCATCCAGGAGCTCACCGAGGCGGGCGTGCTGCTCGCCACCGGAGGCATGGAACTGGGCGGCACCGTGCTCAGGTCCGCGGGCGGCGAGCTGACCGTGACCGACGGGCCCTTCGCCGAGGCCAAGGAGATGGCGGGCGGCTTCGCGCTGATCGAGGTCGGTTCGCGGGAGGAGGCGCTGGAGATCTCGCGGCGCTTCTTCGCGGTCGTCGGCGACGGCGAGTGCCACATGCGCCAGATCTACTGATGGACGCCGTCACGGCGGTCTGGCGGGAGGAGTCCGCACGGATCGTCGCCGGGCTGGCCCGGATGCTCGGCGACGTGGGCCTGGCCGAGGAGTTCGCCCAGGACGCGCTGGTCGCCGCGCTGGAGACCTGGCCGCGCGACGGCGTACCGGACAGGCCGGGCGCGTGGCTGATGACCACCGCCAAGCGACGCGCCCTCGACCACCTGCGCCGCGACCGGCGGCACGACCGGGTGATCGGCGAACTCCGGCCGGAGCGGCCCGGCCAGGACGAGCCGCCCGGCGACGACGTGTTGCGGCTGATGTTCGTCTCCAGCCATCCCGTGCTGCCCGCCGAGGAGCGGACCGCGCTGACGCTGCGGCTGCTCGGCGGCCTGACCACCGCGGAGATCGCCCGTGCGTTCCTGGTGCGGGAGGCGGTCGTGGCTGGACGCGTCGCGCGCGCCAAGCGCACGCTCGCCGAGGAAGGGGTGCCGTTCGAGCTGCCGCAGGGGCCCGAGCTGGCCGTACGGCTGGCGTCCGTGCTGGAGGTCATCTACCTGATCTTCAACGAGGGTTACTCGGCCACGGCGGGCGAGGACCTGATGCGGCCCGCCCTGGCGCTGGAGGCGCTGCGGCTCGGACGGCTGCTGGCCGGGCTGGCGCCGGGCGAGTCCGAGGTGCACGGGCTGGTGGCGCTGATGGAGATCCAGCAGTCGCGCGCGGACGCCCGTACCGGGCCGTCGGGGGAGCCGGTGCAGCTGCACGAGCAGGACCGGGGACGGTGGGACCGGGAGCTGATCGCGCGCGGGTTCGCCTCCATGCTGAGGGCGCGGGAGGCGGGCGGAGGGCTCGGGCCGTACGTCCTGCAGGCGGCGATCGCGGTGTGTCACGCGCAGGCGGCCGGGGCGGCCGACACGGACTGGGACCAGATCGCGGCCCTCTACGGCGCGCTGGCACGGCTCCTGCCCTCGCCGGTGGTCCGGCTCAACCAGGCGGTCGCCGTCGGCATGGCGACCGGGCCGGAGGCGGGGCTGGCGCTGGTGGACTCGCTGCTGTCGGACCCGGCGCTGCGGGACTACCCGCCGCTGTCGGCCGTCCACGGCGACCTGCTGGCGCGGGCGGGGCGCGGCGCCGAGGCCGCGACGGCGTTCGAGCGGGCCGCCGCCCTCACCCGCAACACCGCCGAACGCGCCTTCCTCCTCACCCGCGCCGCCCGCCACCGCACCGCCTCCTCCCTCGCCCGGACGACGGGCGTCCGGGACACGGCCCTGCTCGGCGAGGCGGCGGACCGGTTCCTGGCGCGCACGGACCTGGACGCCGGGACGATCCGGTCGTACGGGCAGACGTTGCGGCGGCTGCGCCTGGACCTGGGGGCCGCCACGCCGCTGGCCGAGATCACCCCCGCCCTCGTGGCCAGGGTGTTCGCCGCCGCCTGGAGCACGGCCGCGCCCAGGACCTGGAACCGGCACCGCGCGGCCGTACGGTCCTTCGGCGCGTGGGCGGGCCTCGGCGACCTGCCGGCCGAGCTGCCCAGGAAGCACGACGACCGCAGGAGGCGCCCCGCCGTCGCCGATCAGGCTTTGGCCGCGCTCTGGCGGCACCCGTCGCCGCGGGAGAGGGCGCTGTGGCGGCTGGTGCACGAGTCGGGCGCCTCGGCCGCCGCCGTCCTCGCGCTCAACGTCGAGGACCTCGACCTGCCCGCCCGCCGCGCCGCCACGATCACGTGGGGCGACGGCGCCGCGGCCCTGCTGGAGGAGCTGGTCGCGGGCCGGACCGGCGGCCCGCTCTTCCTGGCCGGCCGCAGGCCCGCCCCCGCCCGGACGCCGGACCCGGCCGACCTGTGCCCCGAGACCGGCAGGCGCCGCCTGTCCTACGAACGCGCCGAGTACCTGTTCAAGCAGGCCTCGGGCGGCTACACCCTGCACCAGCTCGCGACGTCGGGACGCCGTCCGGCGCCGGCGGCCGGGTAATCGGGTCGACAGGCGGGCCGGCGATGCAGTGTGATGGTCCGGCCGCCCGCCGCACCGAGCGGGCCCGTCGACGGAGTCGCCTTTGCCGGAAACCGCGGACATCCGCCCCACGATCGACGCCGCCCTGGTCAGGAGGCTGGTCGACACGCAGTTCCCGCAGTGGGCCGGGCTGCCGCTGCGACTGCTCGACCCGGCGGGCTCCGACCATGTGATCTACCGGCTGGGCGAGGAGCTGTCCGTCCGGCTGCCCCGCCATCCCGGGGCCGTCGGGCAGGCCGAGAAGGAACGCGAGTGGCTGCCCCGGCTCGCCCCGCGGCTGCCGCTGGCCGTCCCGGTGCCGGTGGAGGTGGGGGAGCCCGGCTTCGGCTACCCGTGGCGGTGGGCGGTGTCCCGCTGGCTGACGGGCGAGGCGGCCACCGTCGAGGCGCTGGCCGGCTCGTCCGAGGCCGCCGTGGAGCTGGCCGGATTCCTGGCCGCCCTGCAGCGGTTCATGCCCGAGTCCGTCCGGTCGCTCAAGAGACGTCCGGAACTCGGCGAGCAGCCGCTGGCGGGCCGCGACCGCGCGACGCGGGCCGCCATCGCGGCGCTCGGCGGCGTGTTCGACGGCAGGGCCATGACCGCCCTGTGGGAGGCGGCCATGAGCGCCCCCGGCTGGGACCGCGCCCCCGTCTGGTTCCACGGCGACTTCCACACCGGCAACCTGCTGACCGTCGACGGCCGGATCAGCGCGGTCATCGACTTCGGCGGCCTCGGCATCGGCGACCCGGCCTGCGACCTGACGATCGCCTTCACCCTGATGTCGGCCGGCAGCCGGGCCGCCTTCCGCGCCGCGCTCGGCGTGGACGAGGCCACCTGGACCCGGGGCCGCGGCTGGGCCCTCGCCACCGGCCTGAACGCGTACACCGCCTACGCCGCCGTCGACCCGAGGGTCGCCGCGCAGACCACCCGCCAGATCACCGAGGCCCTCGCCGGCTGAATCGGGATGTAAGAAAGCCGCCCTTCGGACCACATGTCTAGGAACGACTCGTCCACGACCGAAGGAACCGGCTTGCCCGACCCACATGAGCGCTTCACCGTGCTCTACGACACCTACCAACCGCGGGTGTACGCCTACGCGGCGAGCCGCGCCGGGCACCAACTCGCCGAGGAAGTGGTCAGCGAGACCTTCCTGGTGGCCTGGCGGCGTCTGGACGACATTCCCGGCCACGCCGAGCTGCCATGGCTCTTCCGCGTCGCCCGCAACGTGCTGAGCGACAACCTCCGGCAGGCCGTACGGCGGGAGGCCCTTCAGGCCGAGCTCAGGACGTGGACCGAGTCGGCCGCCCTCGACGCGGGCGAACAGGCCACCGAGCGGGTCGCCGTGCTGCGGGCGCTGGCCAGGATGTCCGATGCCGACAAGGAGCTCCCGACCCTGACCACCTGGCACGGCCTGTCCGCCGCGGAGGCGGCCGAGGTGCTCGGCTGCACGAAGGCCGGCTTCGCTGGATCGCGGATCGCGCCTGTCCGCCGACGACCTGCTGGTTCTGGCCGCCCTTGACGCGCCGGGGGAGCCCGCTCGCCGGCCGTCGCGCCCGAGACGGACCCTGCTGACGGGCCTTCGGCTCACCGCCGTCGCGGCCGTCGCGGTCGCGGCCGTCGTCTTCGTGCGGAGCACGGACGCCCGGCTCGCCACGCCTGTCGCCATGTCCGCCCGTACCGTACTGCTCGCCGCCGCGGAGCGGATCGAGACCGCGACCCCGGCGACCGGCCGCTACTGGCACACCGTGGGGCTGAGCATGGCGCTGCGGAGCGCGGGACAGGGGCCGCCCGGCGGTGGGACCCCCAAGAGCGTCGGCTACCGGGTGACGTGCACCCACGAGCTCTGGATGGCGAAGTCGGGACGAGACCCCAGCTGGCTCGTGGTCACCGCTCAGTCGGGCAAGCCGCTCACCGGCGCCGATGAGGAGACCTGGCGCCTGCAGGGCCGATGGAGGCTGGGTGACTGCGATGGAGCCGGGGTTCCCGGAGTGGGCCCGCTGACCGCGCCGCCGTTCGCCGTACGGCTCGACGACGAGCGCAACCCGGAGGTGTCCTATCCGATGGTCGGAGCCACGCCCGTCACCACGAAGCAGGTGATGGACCTGCCGGCCGATCCGGCGGCGCTCAAGAAGGTCCTTCAGCAGTGGGCCCGGCAGGCCGGTCAGCAGTCGGACGAGGCGTTGTTCGCGGAGGCCGTCAGTCTGCTGTCGCAACTTCCGACCACGCCCAGGATACGGGCCGCGCTCTACCGGATGCTCGCCGACCTCCCGGGCGTGCAGAACCTCGGCAGGATCAGCGACCCCCTGGGACGGGTGGGGACAGGGATAGAGCTGCAGGGCGGAACGCAACGGATCGTCATCGACGAGGCGTCGGGCCGCCCGCTGGCCATGGAGGACCGGCTCGACGGAGACGAGCTCACCGCGTGGACCGCTCTGACGGCGTCCGGCTGGACCGACGCGAGACCGGTGCTGCCCGAGCAGCGCTGAGCACAAGCCCGCGAACCCGGCCTGAAATGAGAGGGACGGACTATATGGTCCCGGCATGAACCGTGTTCCCGCCACCATGCCGGGTCCGTGGGCAGCGAAGCTGACCGGCGCCTTCGAGATCCTGCTCGGCCGTCCGCTGTCGAGTTTCGATGCGGACGCCACCTATGCGACGTTCTTCGGCGGCAACCTCATCGACGAGCTCGGCTTCGCGCGTGACGTCGCCTGGGTGACCCCGGCCGCCCTCGCCGGCGCCGAGCCCGTCGTCTGGGACTGCCCGATCTTCGACGTGGACGAGCCGCCGACGACGTTCGACGCGAGCCGGTCGGTCTTCGAGTTCGACAAGGCGGGGCTGCCACCGGAGTTCGCGTCGGACCTGGCGGCGGTGTGCTTCGCGGACCGGCTCGTCCTGGGCGGCGATCTGGTTCCCCTGCTCGCCCGGCACGACCTCGCCGGGCCCGGCCTGCGGGACGCCTGGACCGTCAGCCACCCGCGGCTGGTCTCCGACGGCACGCTCTTCGACGCGATGCGGGTCGCCACCGCGCTCGGCACGGGCCCCGAGAGCCTGCTCCCGTTCGAGGCGGAGGCGGCCGAGGAGTGGCAGGAGGCGCTGGGCGGCCTCACCCCGCCCGAACTGTTCGCCCACCTGAGCTTCTTCTGCACCGACGGCGAGGAGGGGCTGATGTACCTGCGGACCGAGCGCACGGGCGGCGACCTGCTCGCCGACGTGGGCTGCACGCTGATCGCGAACTGGGAGGAGGGGCAGAGCCAGGTCGAGTTCGCGGTCGTCCGGGTCGGCGAGCTCCTGGCGGCGCCGCGCCCGTCCTGACGGACGGGCCGGGCCGCGCGTCGAGCTCGATGGGGGTCAGGCCGGGCGGTAGGGGCGGAACGTGCGGCGCAGGTCCGCCACCCATTCCCCGGGGATCTCCCAGGGGATGAAATGGCCGCCGCGGTCGTGGGCGGTGATGTCGACGTGGTTGTACCAGGCGCCCCGCTCGCCGTCGACGAAGCCCTGGATCCGCTGTTCGCCGGTCGTCACGCCGGGCGGGTTCTCGTAGCCGACGAACGTGATGCCCGTGGGCGCCTCGACGACCGGCCACCGGTCGTGCGACGGCGTCCAGGGGTAGCGGTTGTTGTTGGCGTAGGTGCGGATCGAGCTGTCGATCGTGTTGCCCGCCCAGAAGATCGTCGCGTGGGTGAGCAGGTCGTCCTTGGTGAACACGTTCTCGATGTCGCCGCCGTTGTCGGACCACTTCGTCCAGCGTTCCAGGATCCAGGCCAGCATGCCGGCGGGGGAGTCGGCCAGCCCGAAGCCGAGCGTGGACGGCGCCAGCACGTGCGCCGCCAGATGCACCGCGAACCGCCTGTCCAGCTCGACGATCCGGGCGTGCACGTCGGCGGGCAGGCCGTCGGGGATGGGCATGCCGCCGCTCAGGTCCCAGGCGCGGTCGCCGTTGAACATGGTGAGCTTCTGCGCCGAGCCGATGTGGACGGCGTACAGCTCGTCGGCGTACTTGTGGCCGAGCTGCCCGGTGACCAGCGCCCCGACGTCGCACCCGGCGGCGGCGTACCGGTCATGGCCCAGGACGCCGGTCATCAGCTCGTGCCATACATCGGCGATCTTCCAGAAGTTCATGTCCGGCCGGTGGTCGAGCGGGGCCGAGAAGCCGAACCCCGGCAGCGACGGCACGATCACGTCGAACGCCTCCGCCGGATCGCCACCGTGGGCGCCCGGATCGGCGAGCGGGTCGATCACCTTCGACCAGTGCCAGAACGTCCAGGGCCAACCGTGGCTGAGGATCAGCGGCACCGGGGCGGGGCCGACGCCGGGCTTGCGCATGAAGTGCACGGGCACGCCGCCGACGTCCACGCGGTAGTGCTCGTAGGCGTTGATCGCGCGCTCGGCCGCACGCCAGTCGAAGCCGTCGGCCCAGTAGGCGACCAGCTCGCGCAGGTGGTCGCCGCGCACGCCGTAGAAGCCGTCCTCGTTCCCGGCGGTGGCCGGCCATCTGGTCAGGGCGAGCCTGCGGCGCAGGTCGTCGAGCACCTCGTCGGGGACGTGCAGCGGTTCTGGGCGCAGCGGGAAGGGGCGATTCGTCAAGGGGACCGTTCTCCTAGTCTTCGACACGCGCGGCAATCTCGGTCAGGCGGCCCAGGAGGCCCGCGTACCGGGCCAGCGCCGCGCGCTCGTCATCGCTCAGGTGCTCCACCAGGCGGGCGACCCGCGCCACCCGGTCGGCGCGCCGGGAGCGGACGATGCCCATGCCCTCCTCGGTGAGGGTGAGCAGGACGGCGCGCCCGTCGCGCGGGTCGGGACGGCGTGAGACCAGCCCGTCCCGTTCGAGCTTGGCCACCAGGGTCGTGAGCGCGGGCTGTTTGAGCTGTTCCGTCGCCGTCAGGTCGGTGAGCCGCATCGGACCCTTGCCCGCCAGCGTGTGCAGCACGGACAGGGTCGAGAAGCTGAGCCGTCTGACCGAGGGCAGCCGGATGAAGTACGTGTTGAACTCCTCGATCGCGCCGACCAGCTCGTCGAGGTCCAGGGCGGGGCCGTGGCCCGCCTGCGAAGATGCCACGACCCATTTATATCGAACTTCGATATAAGCGAGGAGGGCCGACTTTCGGTGGACTAAACCGTTATTAAGGGAGAGGTCGCGGCCGGCAGGTCGGTCTCCGGATCGAAGAGGACCTTGGACAGATGGTCGACGCCGTGGCACACGGCCCCGATCGCCACGCACTCGTCCCCGAGCACGGAGGCCCGCAGCTCGGGCGTGCGCAGGCACATCGTCTCCAGCTCGACCCGCAGCGGCTCCATGAGCACGTCCGCCGAGCGGGAGAAGCCCCCGCCGAGCACCACCAGGTCGGGATCGACGGTGAGGGCCATCGCGGTGGTGGCCAGCGCGAGCACCTTGACGTAGCGCAGGACGGCGCGGCGTGCCTCGACGTCACCCCGCCTGGCGGCCTCGAACACCGCTCCCGCGACCGCCTCGGGCGGCGTGCCGGGCTCGACCGAGGGGACGGCCTGCAGGAGCTCGCCCACGTAACCGAGGTTGAACAGCGGATGCACGCCGATCTCGCCCGCCGCGCCGCCGCCGCCGCGCAGGGGGACCCCGTCGAGCACGACGGCGGCGCCGGCCCGGCGGCCGACGTGCAGGAAGACCAGGTTCCGCGCGTCGCGGGCGATGCCCCTGCGGCACTCGGCCAGCGCGGCGAGCCTGCTGTCGTTCTCCACCAGGACGGGGCAGCGCAGCCGGGCGCCGAGATGGTCGGCCAGCGGCACGTCCGACCAGTCCTGGATGGCGCGCGAGAGCACGACGCGTCCTTGCAGGTCGACATAGCCCGTGCTGCCCGCGACCGCGAGCCAGACGTCGGAGGCGGCGGTGCCCGAGCCGGTCAGGCAGGACTCGATGGCCCGGTCCACGGTGGCCAGGCGCTCGGTGCGAGGCTGCTCGGGGGAGGCCGGCTCCCGCGTGGTGTGCAGGACGTTGCCGTCGAGGTCGGCCACGACAGCGAGCACCTTGTGCGCTCCTATGTCGAGCCCGAGCACCCGGCCGGCCTCGGCGTGGAACCGGTAGCGGCGCGCGGGCCTGCCCTTCTCCCCGCCGTTCGGGTCCATCTGGATCACCCAGCCCAGCTCCATCAGGTCCTTGACCACCACCTTGATGGTGGCTCTGGCCAGGTCGGCGCGCTCGGCGAGCTGGGTCAGCGTCGCCGGCCCGCCCGCGCGCAGGGCCGAGAGCGCGGCGATCGCGTTGAGCCGCCGGAGCCGCTGAAGGTCGCCGCCGGTCACGGAGAGCGTCACTGAGAACCCTTCTTGACGAATCTTAATGGTGAGCTACATCATAAATCCAGATCGAGGCGCTCACCCAGAAAAGAGGCCAGATCATGGGCGTGGCCGCGGGCGGTTCGCGGCGACCGGAAGCCGAGCGCCATGGTACGACCCGCCGCCCACCCTGTCACTGACCGCCGATCCCCACCCCCCGACCCCTCAGGGACCTGTCTTGCTGCTGCCGCGACCCGTCCATCTGACCCGAGACGGCGGGGAACCCTTCGCCCTCACCACGACCACAGTGATCGCCGCGCCTCCCGGGCTCTCGCGGGTGGAGGGCTGGCTGCGTACCGTGCTGTTCCCGGTGACCGGCCTGCCGCTGCCCCCCGGAGCGCCGGGGCCCGGCGCGATCGAGCTCACCCTGACCGACGGGCTCGGCCCCGAGGGCTACCGCCTGACCGTACGCCCGGACGGGGTGCGCATCGAGGCCGGTGACGCGGCCGGGGCGTTCTACGGCGCGCAGACCCTGCGCCAGCTGCTTCCGCCCGACGCCTTCCGCAGCGGCGCGGTCGGCGAGCGGGACTGGCACCTCGCCCCGGTCACCGTCGCCGACCGGCCGCGCTTCCGGTGGCGGGGCTGTCTGATCGACGTGGCCAGGCACTTCCTGCCCAAGCCCGACCTGCTGCGGTACATCGACCTGCTGGCCGCCCACAAGCTCAACGTGCTGCACCTGCACCTCACCGATGACCAGGGCTGGCGGGTGGAGGTGACGGGATATCCGAAGCTCACCGAGGTCGGCGCGTGGCGCAGGGAGAGCCCGCTCGGTTCCCGTCGGGACGACATGTTCGACGGCCGCCCGCACGGCGGCTTCTACACGCAGGAGGACCTGCGGGAGATCGTGTCGTACGCGGCCGACCGGTTCGTCACCGTGGTGCCGGAGATCGAGCTGCCCGGACACTCGCAGGCGGCCATCGCGGCCTATCCGGAGCTGGGCAACCTCGACGAACGGCTGGAGGTCGCCACCAGATGGGGCGTCTCGCCCAACGTGCTCAACGTCGAGGACGCCACGCTCGCCTTCTACCGGGACGTGCTCGACCAGGTCATGGACATCTTCCCCGGCGAGTACGTCTGCGTGGGCGGCGACGAGTGCCCCAAGGAGCAGTGGCGGCGCAGCCCGTCGGCCCAGCGGCGCATCCGCGAGCTCGGCCTGCGCGACGAGGCGGAGCTGCAGAGCTGGTTCATCCACCGGTTCTCCGACCACCTGGCGGCGCGCGGGCGCCGCCTGCTGGGATGGGACGAGATCATCGAGGGCGGCCTGCCGCCGGGGGCGACGGTCGCGTCCTGGCGCGGGACGTACGGCGCGGTCGTGGCGGCGAAGGCCGGGCACGACGTGGTCACCTGCCCCTTCACCGAGCTCTACCTCGACTTCCGTCAGTCGGACCGCTCCGACGAGCCGGTCCCGATCGGCAGCGTGATCTCCTTACGCGACGTCTACGCCTACGAGCCGGTGCCCGCGGAGCTGACGGAGGCCGAGGCCGGCCGCGTGCTCGGCGCGCAGGCCAACCTCTGGACCGAGCACATCGACTCGCCCCGCGCGCTCGACTACATGGCCTTCCCCAGACTCTCGGCCTTCGCCGAGGTCGTCTGGAGCCCCGGCGGAGGCGACTACGAGGACTTCCGGGCACGGCTGCACCACCACGAGCGACGGCTCGCCGCGCTGGGCGTGGAGTACCGCAAGGAGACCGGCCCCGAGCCGTGGCAGACCCGGCCGGACGTCCGCGGCTGGCCGCGGGAGCGGGCGGAGACCGAGGCCGAGGTGGCTGCCTGGACCCGCGACCTGCGGCGGAACCACAGTGAAGGGAAGCGGTCATGATCAAGCGCCTGTTCGTCATCCTGGTCGGCCTGTCCCTGCTCGGACCGGTCGCTCCGGCCCAGGCGGCGGCTCCCCAGATGTCGGCCTACTTCAGCAGGCCGAGCGTCGACGGCACGCTCGACGGCTCCCTGCTGACCAGGTTGCTCGACCTGATCAACCTGGCCGCCCCCGACTCCACCCTGCGCGTGGCGACCTTCGTGCTGGAGATCGAGGCCGTCAAGGACGCTCTGGCGGCGGCGCACGACCGGCGTGTCGACGTGCGGGTGGTGTCCGAAGGGTCCGGGTCCCACCCGTTGCTCGACGAGCTGGCCGCCGCCGGCGTGCCGGTCACGCTCTGCGACAGGGGCTGCAACGGGCCGGACACCGACATCAGCCACCACAAGTTCTTCGTGTTCAGCCGGCTCACGGACGGCAGGACCGACGTGGTCGTGCAGAGCTCGCAGAATCTCAGCCCCGAGAACGGCATGCACCAGAACATGCTGATCAGCACGGGCGACGCCGGGCTGGCCGACGGCTACCGGCAGGCGTTCGACACGCTGGCCTCCCGGGTGCGGACCACCTGGCGGGCGCCGTTCACCTCCACCAGTGGCAAGGTCACGGTCTGGATGGAGCCCCGCGACACCGCCTACGACCAGACCGCCTACGGCAGCGCCGACCTGGTCGCGGCCGTGATCCGCGACGTGGGCTGCCCCGGCACGATTCGCGTGGCGCAGTCGCAGTTCGCCACGGACCGGCCGCTGGTCATCGCCGAGCTCAAGGCGAAGAAGCAGCAGGGCTGCGACGTCCAGGTGCTCGTGGCCGAGGGCAACCAGACGGTCGCGACCGCCCAGGAGCTCGCCAAGGGCGGGATCGTGGTGCACACCTTCCGGCCCGGCGGCTGCCGCTACCCGGCGGGCGGCACCTGCGCGCCCGACGGCCTCCACTCGAAGATCGTCCTGGTGGACGGGCCGTCGGCGGCGGCGGGCGGCGCGCGGCGCAGCTACGTCTACACCGGCTCCCACAACCTCAACAACGGCTCCCTCACCGCCTCGGACGACTCCTTCGTCCGCGTCGACGACGCGGCGACCTACGCGCTGTACGACGCGGACTTCACCTCCATGCTGGACGAGATGATCAAAATCGTCCCCAGGGCCTACCCGGGGGCCGGGCTCCAGATGGCCGCCAACGGCCCCGACGACCAGCGCGCCCCCAGGGCGGCCGCCATGCGATCCGGCTACACGGCGGTGACCTGGGAGGACGACCGCGACCGCGCCTCCGTGGACGGCACCGAGATCTACGCGCGCATCTACCGCGACGGGCAGCCGGTGACCGGCCCCGTGAAGGTCTCCATGGGCGGGGTCGGCTGCGCCACCGGCTGGAACCACGTGCAGCCGTCGGCCGGCGTGGACGACGCGGGCAACGCGTACGTCGCCTGGGCCGAGGACGGCGACTGCCGCGGCGAGCACAACATCGCGGTGCGCAGGCTCTCGCCGTCGGGCACGCTGAGCCCGGCGATCTGGGCCAACGAGCCGCAGTGGAGCGGCGACCAGACCCGGCCGAGGATCGCGGTCCGCGGCGGCGGCGGGTTCACGGTGGTGTGGGAGGACGGGCCGAGCGGAACCGTCCGCGCGGCCGGTTACTCCTCCCTGACCGCCCGCGCCTTCGCCCCGCTCCAGGTGGGCACGGGCGACCGGCCGGACGTGGCCGTCGACGGCGCGGGCGCCGCGACCGTGGTCTGGCAGCAGGCGCCCGACGTGTACGGCAGGCGGCTCTCGGCGACCGGCGCGACCGTGGCGCCCGCCACGAGGATCAACACCAACGCCGCCACCCAGCACCTGGCCCCTGCCGTGGCCACGACGCCGGGCGGCGACAGCGTCGTGGCCTGGAGCGACAACGTGGCGGTCACCGGCGGCGACGTGACGACCGTCTGGCGGGTGCGGACGCGGGGCCTGACGCCGTCCCTGGGACAGCGGTTCGCGGAGACCCCCGTCGCGTTCGGGCAGTACGCGCCGAACACGCCCTCCGACGGCGGCAAGGAGTACCCGCCGCTGTGCGGGGAGGTGTCCTCGGTGGACAGGTGCGCCGTCCAGGGGACGCCGTCCGTGGCCGTGGACGACACCGGCCGGTTCGTGGTCGGCTGGACCGAGTCCGACGCGTGGAACGCCGGCCGCTCCCACGAGGTGTACGCCCGCGGCTTCAACGCCGACGGGACGACGACCGGCCGCTTCCCCTGCGAGCGCATGAACCCGAACACGGTCGGCGACCAGGCGGGCACCGCCGTCGCCGCCGACGGCCGCGGCTTCCACCTGTTCTACGTCGAGGACTTCGACGTCAACGGATACGGCGACGTCGTGGCCAGGACGGGTTTCACCAACACCGGATTCTGAGCCCGCCGCCGTTCACCGCACGCCGCCCCCGCGCGGGCGGACCCGCCGAGATCGAGACCTGATCATCACCCCCGACGCCGTCCTCCGGCCTGCCCGCCGACGGCTTACAGAGAAAAGGAACGCCCATGCGCCTGCGTATGGCATTGGCCGCCGCCCTGGCGATGACCCTGGCCGGTTGTGGCTCCGGGACCGACACCACCAGCACCAAGTCCGGAAAAGTCACGATCAGCTACGCGATCTGGGAGAAGAACGACCAGCCCAGCACCCAGAAGATCATCGAAGCCTTCCAGAAGCAGCACCCCGACGTCACGGTCAAGCTTGAGATCACCCCGTGGGACCAGTACTGGACCAAGCTCCAGACCGCGGCCACCGGCGGCGCGGCCCCCGACGTCTTCTGGATGAACAGCCTCAACGTCCGGATGTATGCCAAGGGCGGCGTGATCGCCCCCTTCGAGAACGCCGACGTCAGCGCCTTCCCGCAGGCCATCGTGGACGGCTACCGCTACGACGGCAAGCTCTACGGCATGCCGCGTGACGTCGGCGTCCCCGTGCTCTGGTACGACAAGGAGCTCTTCGACAAGGGCGGCGTCGCCTACCCGACCGCCGACTGGACCTGGGACGACCTGCGGGCCGCCGCCAAGAAGCTGACCGACCCGGCCAAGAAGCAGTACGGCCTGCTGGCCCCCCTGTGGGACCAGGGCGGCTTCTACCCCACGATGGTCCAGGCCGGCGGCCACGTCATCTCCGCCGACGGCAAGAAGTCGGGCTTCGACGAGCCCGGCTCGATCCAGGGCCTGGAGTTCTGGACCGACATGATCAACAAGGACAAGGTCGCCCCGCCCGCCCAGGCGACCACCGACACCAGCCCGGTGCAACTGTTCATGACCGGCAAGTACGCCATGTACTACGGCGGCTCCTGGCTCGCCACCACGTTCAAGGCCAACACCGAGCGCGGCGACAAGGTCGACGTGGCGCCGCTGCCCAAGGGGCCGGCGCAGGAGGCCGTCATCCTGCTCGGCCTGGCCAACGCCGTCTCGGCCAAGAGCGAGCACCCGGCCGAGAGCGCGCAGTTCGCCCAGTTCCTCTCCTCCGACGAGGCCGAGAAGATCCTCAGCGACGCCGGCGGCGCCTCGGTCTCCTCCCGCGCGGGCACCCAGGACGGCTGGTTCAACGCCTTCCCGAACTACCGCCTGAAGGAGACGTTCGACGCCTCGATCCCGAACGGCGTGCCGTACCCCGTCTCCCTCAACACCGCCAAGTGGCAGGACGTGCAGAACAAGGTCCTGGCCGAGGCGTGGGCCGGCAAGCGGCCGACCGCGGAGGCGGCCAAGGAGATCGCCGCGCAGATGAACGAGATCCTGGCCAAGGAGTAGCCGATGGTGCTGACCGAGGAACGGGCCGCCGCCGTCGGGGCGGCGGCCCCGCCGGGGCGGCGGTCGCGCCGCGACTGGCTCTGGGGTTACGCGCTGATCGCGCCCATGGCCCTCGGGCTGGCCGTGTTCTACCTGTGGCCGATCGTCCAGACGCTCTATCTCAGCTTCACCGAGTCCGGCGTGTTCGGCGGGCAGACATGGGTCGGCCTGGACAACTTCGTCGCCCTCTTCGGCGACGAGGAGATGGTCGGCGCGCTGCGCAACACGCTGCTCTACTCCGTGCTCGTGCTGATCGGGGTGCCGCTGTCGATCGTGATCGCGGCGCTGCTCAACGTGCCGGGGCTGCGCGGGCTCGGCTTCTACCGCACGCTGTACTTCCTGCCGGTGGTCACCATGCCCGCCGCCGTCGGCCTGACCTGGCGCTACCTGTACAACGGCGACTTCGGGCCGATCAACTACCTGCTCGCCCAGGTGGGCATCGACGGGCCCTACTGGGTGTCCGACCCCGAGTTCGCGATCTACGCGATCGCGGTGGTCGGGATCTGGACCTCGCTCGGGTACAACGCGGTGCTGTTCCTGGCCGGGTTGCAGGGCATCCCCAAGCACTACTACGAGGCCGCCTCGATCGACGGCGCGGGCAGGTTGCGGCAGTTCTTCCGCATCACGCTGCCGCTGCTCACACCCACCACGTTCTTCGTCACGGTGATCACGCTGATCAACGCGTTGCAGGTGTTCGACCTGGTCTACCTCATGATCGACACCAAGAGCCCGGCGCTGGCGGGGAGCCGCACCATCGTCTACCTCTTCTACGAGCAGGGCTTCGTGCAGAACAGCCGCGGCTACGCCGCCGCGATCGCGGTCGTGCTGCTGGCCCTGATCCTCCTGCTGACCGCCGTCCAGTTCAGGCTGCAGAAGCGGTGGGTGCACTATGAGTAGGCGCTGGATCGTGCACGCGGTCCTGCTGGCCGGCGGGCTGATCATGATCACGCCGTTCGTCTGGCAGCTCGTGGTCTCGCTGCAGACCATGACCGAGTCGATGCGGGTGCCGCCCACGGCGGTCCCCTCCTGGCAGTGGCACAACTTCGCCGACGTGTTCCAGACCGTGCCGCTCGGGCGGCAGTTCCTCAACACGGTGATTGTGACGGTGGCGGTGACGGCCGGGCAGCTCCTGCTGTGCTCGCTGGCGGCCTTCGCCTTCGCGCGGCTGGAGTTCCCCGGGCGCGGGCTGGTCTTCATGCTGTTCCTGGCCGTGCTGATGGTGCCGGGGGAGCTGTTCCTGCTCCCGCGGTACGAGATCATGCAGGGGCTCGGGTGGCTCAACAGCCTCCAGGCGCTCATCGCCCCCGGCGTCTTCGGGGCCTTCGGCACGTTCCTGCTGCGGCAGTTCTTCAAGACCCTGCCCAAGGAGCTGGACGAGGCGGCGCGGCTGGACGGCGCCAACCCGCTGCAGATCTACTGGTGGATCATGCTGCCGCTGGTGCGGCCCGGCCTGCTGGCGCTCGGCCTGCTGACCGTCATGTGGTCCTGGAGCAGCCTGCTCTGGCCGCTGGTGGTCAACACCGACCCGGAGATGATGACGCTCTCCGCCGGGCTGGCCTCGCTGCGCGGCCAGTATCTGACCAACTACCCCATCCTCTTCGCCGGGTCCGTCGTGGCCTCGCTGCCGGTGATCGTTCTCTTCGTGGTCATGCAACGGCAGCTGATCGCCGGGATCGCGTTCACCGGCTCGAAGGGCTGATCCGCAAGCCTTTTATCCCGATATTTCACCTATTGAGGAGCAAGTGTGTCTTCGTTCCGTAAGTGGATCGTTGTCGCCTTAGGCGTCACTCTGGCCTCGACAGCCTCACCCGCACAGGCCGAGCCGAAGCCCGTGGACGTCCAGCTGCTGTCCTTGACCGACTTCCACGGCTACATCACCCCGCAGTCCAACGCCACCGACGGCACGATCAAGGATCCGCAGGGGAACACCCTGGTGGTGGGTGGCGCGCCGTACATCGCGACGCATCTCGACCGGCTCAGGCAAGGCCGCAAGAACACCGTCACGTTCGCCAGCGGTGACAACTTCAGCGGCTGGCCGACCGAGGTGTCCTACCACGCCGACGAGCCCACCATCGAGTTCCTGAACAAGATCAAGGTGGAGTTCACCGCGGTCGGGAACCACGAGCTGGACCGGTCGCTGGGCTTCCTGCGCGACCACATGGGCAAGGGCGAGTGCTTCGGCGAGATCGGGCTCGACAGCTGCTTCACCGACTCCGACGGGCAGCAGTTCTCCGGCGCCGACTTCACCTTCTCCACGGCCAACATCGTCCAGAAGGGCGACGACCGGCCGGTGCTCCCGCCGTACGTGATCAAGCGCTTCCAGGGCATCCCCGTCGGGTTCATCAACCTGACCACGCCCACCACCGTGGACGGCTCCACCTCCTACCAGCCGTCGCTGGACAACCTGCCGCTGGTGGAGACGGCCGACAAGTACGCCGCCATCCTCAAGGCGCGCGGCGTCAAGGCCATCGTCGCCAACGTGCACGAGGGTGGCAAGGCCGGGGAGGACTACAACGGCTGCGGCGAGCCGAAGGGCGGGCCGATCTGGGACTTCGCCAAGAACGCCTCGGCCGACATCGACGTCATCGTCACGGGCCACTGGCACTGGTACTTCACCTGCTCGCTCCCCGACCCCGCCGGCAACCTCCGCCCGGTCGTCGAGGCCGCCAACCACGGCCGCCTCATCAGCGAGATCAACCTGAAGCTCGACCGCCGCACCCGTGACGTCATCAGGCCCGAGACCACCGCGGTCAACCACCCGGTGACCCGCGACGTCACCCCCGACCCCGCCATGGTCAAGCTGGTCGACCACTGGAACGCCAAGACCAAGGAGACCTACGCCAAGCCGTACGGGACCATCACCGGCGACCTCACCAGGACCCGCGACGCGACCGGGCAGAGCACGCTCGGCAACACCGTGGCCGACGTGGAGTACTTCGACTCGCAGCAGACCGAGGGCGGCGAGGCCGACCTGGCCATGGCGGCCGTGGCGCCGACCAAGGGCTCGAACTCGCTGCGCGGCGACCTGAAGTTCGCCAAGGGCACGAACCCCGCCGACGCCGACGGCCGGGTGCTCATGGGCGAGTCGTGGGCGGCATGGGGTTACGCCAACCCGGTGCTCACCGTCTCGGTCAAGGGCGCGCAGATCGAGCAGGCCCTTGAGCAGCAGTGGCAGACGCAGGCCGACGGCACCGTGAAGTTCGCGCCGCTGGCCGTGTCCAAGAACGTCCGCTTCTCCTACTCCCCGAACCGGCCCGTGGGGGACCGGATCAACCCCGCGGACGTGGTGATCAACGGGCAGCCGCTCGACATCGGCAGGACATACCGGCTGGCGGCGCTGGCGTACACGCTGATCGGCGCCGACGGCTACACGGCCTTCGCCGGGTACACCGACGCGGTGCGCGGCAACCGCGACTACGAGGCCATGCGGGCCTACCTGCGACAGGGACCGCTGACCCCGCCCGCCCTGGACCGCGCGATCCGGCTCCCGTAGGACTCCCCGTGCGGGGGGACCGGCCGTCCCCCCGCACCCCGGGCTCGCACTTCGCTCGCGGGACCGGCGGCCTTTTCGCATGCCGGAGTTGCGGCTCGCTCTGATCATCGGTATATATCGTCGACATGACTTCAAGGGCGATGCAGGAGCCGACGTTCCTCATCCTGACCGCGCTCGCGGCCGGGCCGCAGCACGGCTACGGCATCATCACCGACGTCGTGCGGATCTCCGGCGAGCGGGTGCGGTTGCGGGCCGGCACCCTCTACGCCGCCCTCGACCGGCTCCAGGCCGAAGGGCTGGTGGCGGCCGACCGGGAGGAGGTCGTCGACGGGCGGGCGCGGCGCCACTACCGGCTGACGCCCGAGGGCGAGCTCCGGCTGGCGGCCGAGGCCGAGCAACTGCGGCACAACGCGGAGACGGCCACGGCCCGGCTGCGCGGCCGGGCGGCGTGGCAGCCCGGCGGAGGGCTGGGATCGGCGTTCGCCGGGCCGCTCGGGGCGTTCGCGGGGCCGCCGGGAGCGCTCGGCGGGCCGTCGGCGGCCTTCGGCGGGGCGGGGAGGTCGCGATGACGTCCCTGGAACGGCGCTACCGGCGGCTGCTGGTCCGGTGGTACCCGGCCGAGCACCGGGCCCTGCACGAGGAAGAGATGATCGCGGTGCTGGTGGCGGGCGCGGAGCCCGGCCGGCGGCGGCCCGGGGTGCGCGACACGTTCGACCTGGTGCGGGGCGGCCTGGCCATCAGGGTGCGGCGCGGGGCCGGCGCCCAGTGGCGGGCCGCGGTCGACGCCGCCGCCCTCCTGGTGCCCGTCGCGCTCCTGTTGACGGCGCTCGCGCGGGCCGCCATGTTCGGAGCGGCGACATGGCAGCGCCCCTTCGTGGCGGACGAGTTCCCGCAGTTCCTGCGCATGCTCACCTACGCCCTGCCGTACGCGGTCGTGGTGGTGCTGGCCTGGCGCGGGAAGGCCGGTGCGGCGGCCGTCTGCGCGTGGGCGTACGCGCTGGTGACCCCGGGGGTGCGCGGGTGGGTCAACGCGTCGTTCACGTCCAGCGTGACCGGCGACGGGGTGCTCCTGATCGGGGGCGTGCCGTTCGACTTCGGCGGGATGGCGATCTCGGCGCTGCCCCTGGTGCTGTGCGGGGCGATGCTGCTCCTCGCGCCGTCTCCCGGGCCCGGCCCGCTGGGCGGGCGGCGGCTGCTGTGGTGGATGGCCGTGCTCCTCGGGGCTGCGGCGGCCGGCGCGGCCGTCTCGTCCCGATGGGCCTACCCGCCCATGTGGGCCCTGGCGGTGGTGGCCGCGGGGCTGGCGCTGCGGTCGCCGGTCGGGCGCCGTGCCCTGGTGGTGCTGCTGCCGATGGTCGGCGTCTACGTGGGCGGGCTTCCAGGGGCCGGCTACCTGCTGAACGCGGTGCTGCTGAGCGTGCTGGCGGTGGTGGTGCTGGGGGTGACGGCCTGGATGGCCCGGGTCGCCGGACAGGGCGCCGGTGCCGTAAAAAGGGGACGAACCGGTCACTGAATGGCTGGTAACGTCTGCGCGATGATGATTTCTCATGATGTCGCGGGTGACGGACCGGCCCTGCTCCTCCTGCACGCGGGGGTGTGCGACCGGCGCATGTGGGACCCCCAGTGGGAGCCCCTGATCGCAGCCGGGTTCCGGGTGGTCCGATGCGACCTGCGCGGCTTCGGGCAGAGCCCGCTGCCCACCGAGCCGTACAGCAACTCGGGCGATGTTCTCGACCTGCTCGACAGCCTGGGCATCGACCGGTTTTTCCTGGTCGGTTCCTCCTACGGCGGGAAGGTGGCGCTGGAGGTCGCCGCCGGCAGCCCTGAGCGGGTGGAGGCGCTGGTCCTGCTCTCCGCCGCGCTGCCCTGGCGGGAGCCGAGCGCCGACCTGCGCGCACTCGGAGAACGCGAGGAGGAGCTGGTCGAGGCGGGCGATCTGGCGGCTGCCTCGCAGCTGATGGTCGACCGCTGGCTGGGCCCCGACGCCGGCGAGGAGGCCGGGCGGGCCGTGCACGAGATGCAGGTGCGCGCCTACGAGCTCCAGCTCGCCGAGGGGGTCGTCGGGCCGGTCAAGGTCGCGATCGAGCCGTCGGTCGTGACGATGCCGTGCCTGGCCGTGTCGGGCGCGCACGACGCCGTCGACTTCCGGCACACCGAGGCCGACCTGCCCGCCGCCCGCAACGTCGAGCTGCCCTGGGCGGGCCACCTGGCGAGCATGGAACGCCCGGCCGAGGTCACCGAACTGATCGTCGCGTTCCTGCGCGAGCAGGCCCGGGCTTGACCGGCCACCACGCCGACAGCGAGCTCGTCCAGGCCGCCGCGGAGGTCGCCCGTACTCGTTGCCGGGGCGACAACCACACCATGGCGGCCGCCGCCCGCGCCCGGGACGGCCGGATCATCACCGCCGTGAACGCCTACCACTTCACCGGAGGGCCCTGCGCCGAGCTGGTGCTCATCGGCACGGCCGCCGCCCAGGGCGCCTACGAGCTGGACACGATCGTCGCCGTGGGGGACCGTGACCGGGGAGTCGTCCCCGCCGTGCGGCCGTTGCCGTCAGGTGCTGCTGGACTACTTCCCGGCCCTCAAGGTGATCGTGGGCGGCGGTGACCGCCTCCGGGCGGTCCCCGTCGCCGATCTGCTGCCCGAGACCTACGTCTGGGCCGACCACCAGCTCGACCCCACCACTCCGGCCTGACCGCCGACCCGCCGCCAGGCGTGCGGCCGGACCCGGGTCCGTCCGCACGTCGCCCGCTGCCAGGCACAGCCGGCCGGCGGCGGGTTCAGCCGTGCGCGCGGGTCAGATCAGGCCCAGGGCGAGCATGGCGTCGGCGACCCGGCGGAAGCCGTCGATGTTGGCGCCGGCCACGTAGTTGCCCGGCATGCCGTACTCGTCGGCGGTCTGCAGGCAGCGGCCGTGGATGTCCTGCATGATCTCCCGGAGGCGGCGCTCGGAGAACTCGAACGTCCACGAGTCGCGGCTGGCGTTCTGCTGCATCTCCAGCGCGCTGGTCGCCACCCCGCCCGCGTTGGCGGCCTTGCCGGGCCCGAACGAGACGCCCGCCTCCAGGAACACCTTGATGCCCTCGGGCGTGGTCGGCATGTTGGCGCCCTCGCCGACCGCGAGGCAGCCATTGTCCACCATGAACGCGGCGTCCCGGCCGGTGATCTCGTTCTGCGTGGCGGACGGCATCGCCACCTCGCAGGGCACCTCCCACACGCTGCGGTCCGGGACGAAGACGGCGTGCTCGCCCCGGCGCTCCGCGTACGCCTCCAGGCGGCCCCGCTCGACCTGCTTGACCTGCTTGAGCAGGTCCAGGTCGATGCCCTTCTCGTCGAGGACGTAGCCGGAGGAGTCGGAGCAGGCCACCACGACGCCGCCGAGCTGCTCGACCTTCTCGATCGTGTAGATGGCCACGTTGCCGGAGCCCGACACGACGACCCGCTTGCCGTCGAACGACGTGCCGCGGGCCTTGAGCATCTCCTCCACGAAGAACGAGCAGCCGTAGCCGGTGGCCTCGGTGCGTACCTGCGCGCCGCCGTAGACCAGGCCCTTGCCGGTGATCACGCCGGATTCGTAGCGGTTGGTGATGCGCTTGTACTGGCCGAACAGATAGCCGACCTCGCGCCCGCCGACGCCGATGTCACCGGCCGGGACGTCGGTGTACTCGCCGATGTGCCGGTAGAGCTCGGTCATGAAGCTCTGGCAGAAGCTCATCACCTCGCGGTCGGAGCGGCCCTTGGGGTCGAAGTCCGAGCCGCCCTTGCCGCCGCCGATGGGCAGGCCGGTCAGGCCGTTCTTGAAGATCTGCTCGAACCCGAGGAACTTGACGATGCCCAGGTAGACCGACGGGTGGAAGCGCAGCCCGCCCTTGTACGGCCCGAGCGCGCTGTTGAACTCCACCCGGAAGCCACGGTTGATCTGCACCTCGCCACGGTCGTCCACCCACGGCACCCGGAAGATGATCTGACGCTCAGGCTCGCAGATCCGCTCGATGATCTTCGATTCGGCGTACTCGGGATGCTTGCCGAGAACCGGGCCGATGCTTTCGAGCACCTCGCGCACCGCCTGGTGGAACTCGACCTCGCCGGGGTTCCGGCGCAGGACGTTGTCGTAGATCGACGACAGTTTCTCGTGCAAGAAGGACTCCCTACATCACTGGTGCAATCCTGCTCACTTTACGATTCGGCCACTCGTGAGCAGCAGGCGGCCCGCCCTCGCGCGCTCCCGCGGATGTCAGCGGCGGCGTCAGGGCGGCGACAGTCCGGTGTCAGGACGGTCGGCGAAGGTTTACCCCATGAGCGGATCGGCGCTGACGGGACGAGGGAGAACGATGACGGGCAACGGCAACGGCGGCTTCTCGAAGGCCGGGCTGGGCAGGCTGCACGACGTGCTGGCGCGGCATGTGGACTCGGGGCGGATCCCCGGTCTGGTCGCCCTGGTCGGCCGGGGTGAGGAGACGCACGTCGAGGCGATGGGGACGATGCGGCACGACGGCGGCGCGCCGATGAGCCGGGACACGATCTTCCGGATGGCGTCCACGTCCAAGCCGGTGACGATGGCGGCGGCGATGGTCCTGCTGGACGAGTGCCGGCTGCGGCTGGACGACGTGGTCGAGCCGTGGCTGCCCGAACTGGCCGACCGGCGGGTGCTCACCCGCGTGGACGGCCCGCTGGACGACACCGTGCCGGCACGCCGGCCGATCACCGTGCGCGACGTGCTGACCTCCACGTTCGGGCTCGGCATGGACATGACGTCGCTGGGCACCCCGATCATGAACGCGGTGTTCGGGCAGGGCCTCACGCCCGACCTGCCGACGCCGATGCCCGAGCCGGACGAGTGGATGCGCCGCCTGGGCGAGCTGCCGCTGATGCACCAGCCCGGGGAGCGCTGGCAGTACCACATCGCCAGCGACCTGCTCGGCGTGCTGGTGGCCAGGGTCACGGGCCGGCCGTTCGGGACGTTCCTGAACGAACGCGTCTTCGAGCCGCTGGGCATGAAGGACACCGGCTTCGACGTGCCCGCGGGCAAGCTCGACCGGCTGCCTCCCCTGTACGCCCCCGACCCGGCGACGGGCGAGTTCCACGTCTGGGACGAGGCTCAGGGCGGACGTCACAGCGAGCCCCCGGCGTTCCAGGGCGGCGGCGGTGGGCTGTCGTCCACGGTGGACGACTACCACGCCTACTTCCGCATGTTGCTGAACGGTGGCACGCACGACGGCGAGCGCGTCCTGTCGCGGCCCGCCGTCGAGCTGATGACCACCAACCGCCTCACGCCCGCCCAGCAGGCCGCCCGGCACGCGATGGCGGTCGACAACGTGCACATCTCCTTCGGGCAGGGCCAGCACGGCGGCTGGGGCCTCGGGATGGCGGTGCGCACCTACCGCGGCGACTACGCGCCCGTCGGCCAGTTCGGCTGGGACGGCGGCAGCGGCACCTCCACCTACGCCGACCCCGAGAACGGGCTCACCGGGATCCTGCTCACCCAGGTCGGCATGTCCACGCCGGACTCGGCCCGGCTCGTCCACGACTTCTGGACCACGCTCTACCAGGCGATCGACGCCTGACCGGGGCGCCGACGGTAAAGGAAGGTTTGCCTCCGGGGCCGAGTGCGGGAGGGGGGCGGGGTAGCGCGGGTTCTATGACCGGCAAGCGCAAGGACGATCCGTCCGTGGGTGACGAGGTCTCCTGGAAGAGCCACGGGTCCACGGCCCGTGGCAAGGTGGAGAAGAAGATCACCAAGAGGACGAAGGAGGCGGGCCGCACGGTCGCGGCCTCGCCCGACGACCCGCAGTACGTCGTGCGCAGCGACAGGAGCGGGCGCAAGGCCGTGCACAAGCCGTCGGCCCTGCGCGAGGACAAGGACGCGAAATGAGCGGCGACCGGGACGTGGCGGCCGAGTTCGGCGAGGCGGTGAACATGACCGCCAAGGAGCTGGAACGCTGGCTGGACACCGACGAGTCGAAGGAGGCCGGCCAGAAGCGGGACGGCGGCGAGTCGACCGGGCACGCCTCCGGCCGCGAGATCGTCCGGCTCCTCCGCAAGGGGAAGTCGTCCTTGAACGGCCACGACTACGAGCACATGACCAAGGTCATCGGCTACATCCACCGGCACCTGGCGCAACGCCCGTCCGGCGACGTCCGGGAGACGCGGTGGCGCCACTCGCTGATGAACTGGGGACACGACCCGCTCAAGTGAGACGAGCGTCCGGCCGCACGACGTGCTCCGAGTCCGCCGGCGGGCGGGTCAGTCGTCGTGGGCGATCAGCATGAGCTGACGCCACAGCAGCACGACGAACACCGCCGAACCGGCGAAGGCGAACCAGAAGGGCGCCGCGACGCCGAAGCGGGTGGCCAGCACGCCGCCGATCATCGAGCCGACCACCAGACCGGCGTAGACGCAGACGGTGTTGACGCTGCCCACCCGGCCCTGCAACTCCTGCGGGACCGCGCGCTGGCGGACGGTGCCCGAGGTCGTGCCCCAGATGAAGGCGTGCGCGCCGAACACCAGGAAGATGGCTCCGGCGACCCACGGCGAATGCGTCAGCGCCAGGCCCAGGTGGGTGAGCGTCTCGATGATGAGCCCGATCCGCATCAGCGCGCCGAGGCTCACCCTGCGGGTGACGGTTCCGTACAGGCCGGTGCCGATCAGGCCGCCGATCCCGCCGATGGTGGTCATCAGCCCGAACCCCATCGCGCCGAGGCCGAGCTGCTCCTGGGTGTAGAGGACGAGCACCGACCAGGCCGCGCCGAAGGTGAAGTTGAAGATCAGGATGGTGAGCGCCAGCGTGCGGACCGCCGGATGCCTGACGGTCCAGCTGAACCCGGCGACGAGCTCCCGCAGGGTGTTCGGCCGCGGCGCGCCGGCCGGCCGGTCGCGGGGCGGCAGCGTGATGCGGGAGACCAGGACCATCCCCGCCAGCACCAGGATCAGCTGGCCCGCGAACGGCCAGGTCAGCCCCAGTCCGAACAGCGCCGCGCCGACCGGCGGCCCGGCGAGCTGGTTGAGCGTGATGAACCCGGTGCCGAGGCGGGCGTTGGCGATGATCAGGTCGTCCCTGCTGACCATCATGGGCGTCAGCGTGGACGTCGCGTTGTCGGCGAACACCTCGGCGACGGACCGCAGCGTGAGCGCCACCAGCGCCGTCACCACGGTCACGGTGCCGGTCGCCATGAGCACGACGAGTGCCGCCAGGACCACGGCCCGTACGGCGTTCGCGACGAGCACGATCCTGCGGCGGTCGTGCCGGTCGGACAGGACGCCCGCGTACAGGCTGAACATCAGTGGCGGCGCCCAGCTCACCAGGGCGGACAGCGAGATCATCAGCGGGTCGCGGGTCAACGTCGCGATCAGCAGGGGGCCCGCGGCGGCCGCGATCCCGTCACCGAGATTCGTCAGCCAGCTCGACGCCAGCAACCATCGGAACCCTGTACCCAATCGGGCCGGCAGGACCCGCTCCACCACTGTGACCACGAGCGCAAAACCATACGTTTCGCCGGGCGTCCACGGCAACGCGTTTTTCCGTGACGGACCCGGGCGCCCGCCGGGGCCGTCAGGGGGTGCGGAAACCCCGGAAGGTCACGGGCCCGTAGGTCCGGAAACCGAGCCGCTCGTAGAGGGCGATCGCGGCGGTGTTGGCCTCGGCCACGTGCAGGAGGGGACGGTCGCCGCGGGCCAGGATCCGCGAGACCAGGGCGCCGACCAGGCGGGCCGCGTGCCCGCGGCCGCGCGCCTCGGGCGCGGTGCAGACGGCGCTGATCTCGGTCCAGCCCGGCGGCCGCAGCCGCTCGCCCGCCATCGCCACCAGCTTCCCGCCGTCGAAGACGCCGAGGTAGACGCCCATCTCGCGGGTACGCGGCCAGAACGGCCCCGGCCGCGTCCGGGCGACCAGGTCGAGCATCTCGGGGACGCTGTCGTCGCCCAGCTCGGCGACCTCGCCGGACCCGGCGGGAGGCGGGCCGCCGGGCCAGATCAGCCGGCGTCCTTCGACGGAGAAGACCGGCTCCCAGTCCGGCGGCGGGGTCGCCGGGAGGCTGAACAGGTCGGCCAGCTCACCCGGCCCGAGCAGCCGGGCGAGGTCGGCCCACGCCCGCTCGTCCGGGTCGGCCGGCACCGAGCAGAAGGTCGCCACGTCCTGCCGGTACGCGACCGCGTCGCCGAGCCGGCGGGCGAGGTGCGCGTGGCGCCCGCGCAGTGACGCGCCCACCGGGTCGTCGAGCGGGTGGGCGTCGCGGTCCGCCATCAGGATGTGCCTCTCGGGTCGTGCGGGACGGGGCGGGAAGCCCTCCCGGCGCGGGCCATCCTAGTGACACCGTTGTCAGCGCCCTCGCGCCAGGTCAGGAGCGGGCCGCGCCCTCGATCGCCTGCCGCATCTCCGACGCGCCGTACCGCATCCGCAGGCCGACCTCGGCGGCCCGCGCGTGGGGCAGCACGTCGGTGACCCAGATCAGCCGGCCCGCCCCCTCGCCCTCCGGCCGGACCTCGAAGGAGGCGTGGTGGTGCTCCAGCGGCGGCCTCGCGCCGTCCACGACCGCGTAGGCCAGGCGGCGGGCGTCGTCGTCGACGGCCAGGATCAGCTCGCGGATCACGTGCCCGTCGGGGAACGTGAGGAAGCGCTGGTCGCCCTCCATCCGGGTGTCCTCGACGCGGCCGGGGAGCAGCCGTTCGTGCACGGCTCCGACGTCGCGCAGGACGTCCCAGATGTGGTCGGGGGAGGCGTCGATGACGATCTCGTGCCGGATGGAGGCCATGCGGGGGAGCTCCTCGGGTTTGTTTACGTCCTTCATTGTGAAGTACTTCGCTATCTTATTCGCCCGGTGCCTTCAGCGCACGTTCCAGTCCTCCTTGCGGGGCGGGTAGGCGAAGGTCTGGTGGTGGGCCCAGTCGCCGCCGATGACGCGGTAGTCGTGCGCGGCCTCGCTCTCGGGATGATCGGGGCCCACGTCGACCTTGTCGGCGATCGACCAGACGCCGTTGATCCGGTGCTCCACGGTGTAGAGGAACTCGTTGAAGCCCGAGGCGGACACGCACTCGTTCACGACGGTGAGCGCGCGCCGCCCCGCCGTCAGGGCCGGCGGCAGGTCGACGATCTGGTTGCGCCACTTGTGGACGCCGTCCTCCAGCAGCGGCCGCCAGTGCGCCGCCGGGGCGCCGTCCACGGTGATGGTCGCGTGTTGCAGGCCGACGCCCGCGTCCAGGCGGCGGGTCAGCCGTACGCCGGTGTTGGCCGGGCTCACGCTGACCGTGAACCGGCTCGACCCGCCCCGGGGGAACGCGCGGCCGTCGTCGGTGACGATGTGATCGGGATCCACGGCCTGGTCGGGGACCCGCTCGGGCGGCGCCTCGGGCCGGGCCGTCATCCGCAGCGCGACGACCACGGCGAGCACCAGCGCGGCCGCCGCGGGAACGGCGACCGCCGCGACCAGGACGGCCCGCCGACGACCACCTCCGGCCAGGACGGCCCGCCGCCGGCGTCCGTCTCCGGTCAGGACCGCCCGCCGCCGGCGCCCGCCCTCGTCCACGGCCGGTTCCGCCGGGGCGGCCGCGGACGTCGGCGCTGTGCCGGTGGGCGTCGGCGAGGCGCGATCGTCCCAGGCCCCGGCGGGCAGGCGGCTGATCCGCACCCGGTCCCAGGCCCGTTCCCACGCCGGGAGCTCATGGTCGGGCACCCGGCACCCCCGCAGGAACGCCACCATGACCGCCTTCTTGGGAAAACGCCGCCCGGCCAGCATGTCGGCGCAGGTGCTGCGCGGCAGCCTGGTCCCGCCCGACCTGTCGGCCCGCGCCTGCAACTCCCGCAGCGACACGTCGGCCCGCGCGAACTGCTCGGCCAGCAGCCTGGCCAGATCCTCATGACAGGTCACCGACTCGGGGCCGGTGGCCGCCGCGGCGCCCGGCGACTGTCCGCCGCCGTGGACCTCGCTCATCGCTGTCAACCCCGCCCTCTCTCGACCGGGCCGTAAGGCCACACGGACCAGCGACAGAAAGTGTACGGACGCTCGCACTCCGTGTCCGGCACGTTCTCGCCCTGGTGTGCGGCGGCAACGTCGACACGGCTGCCTGCCGCCGCCGGGTCGGCACGACGCCCAGGCCGTAGGACCGGTCCGCGGAGGCGCGGGCCGGGATCAGGCGCGCTTCTCCTGGGGTTCGCCGGCCAGCCAGTCCCAGCTGGTGATCGTGGTGCGCATCAGGCGGGCGGCGGTGGACAGGTGGCTGTCGGCGCCCCAGAGCAGGGTGAGCGTACGGCGGCAGTCGGGGTCGTCGACGTCCACCCAGGCCAGGGGCGCACGGGTGGTGGAGCGGCGGGCGAGGGACGGGACGAGGCCGATGCCGAGCCCCGCGCCGATCAGGTCGGCGATGGCGCTGGGCTCGTCGCCCTCGCAGACGACCCTCGGCGTGCGGCCCCTGGCGGCGAAGAGGCGGTCGAGCAGCCGGCGCTGCCAGTGTCCCTTGCGGGCGGTGACGAAGGGCTGGCCGGCGAGCTCGTCGATGGTCACCGACGCACGGCCGGCGAGCGGGTGGTCGAGCGAGGTGGCCAGCCCCACCGGCTCGTCGAGCAGCTCGACCGCCTCCAGGCCGTCGGCGTGGATGGGCTGCGAGGCGACGCACAGGTCGAACTCCTGGGCGCGCAGGCGGCGGCCCATGTCGTCGGCGGGCGCCCAGTGCAGCTCGACCTCGACCGAGGGATGGGCGCGCTTGTAGGCCGCGAGCGGCCCGGTGAGGGTCAGGAAGGTCTCCGACGCCAGCCGTACGGTGCCGAACCCCTCGCCGGCGGCCTCGGCGACGGCTCGCCGTCCGGAGTCGAGCTCGCCGAGGGCCCGTTCGACGAAACCGAGGAACAGGGTGCCCGCGCCGTTCAGCCGGAGCCGGCCGCCGCGGTCGAACAGCGGCGTGCCCAGCTCGTTCTCCAGCCGCGCGATCGTACGGCTCAGCGACGGCTGCGCGACGCGCAGCTCCTCGGCGGCGGCGCTGAGGTGTTCGAGCCGGGCCACCACCAGGAACTGCCGGAGCGCGTTCAGATCCATCATGCCTCCCAACGCATAACACCATAGCAATACAGATCTTGGACAAGATAACCGGGAGGCCATAGCGTCGGAGCGTTTCACGAGGACGAGACGAGGAGGACCCCCCGATGCTCACCGCGGTCGACGGGCCGGGAGCCGACGCCCGGCGGCGTACGGCACCCGTGGCCTGGACGTTGCGAGCGCTGGTCAGCGCGCACATGGCGGCGATCGCCGGGCAGCCGGTGTTCGCCGGCGTCTACCTGACCGGCGACTACGACAGCCTGCGCTGGCACTCGATCGGCGCGGACGTGGTCACCTCCGTCGGCTACCTCCAGCTGATCGTGGCGATCGTGGTGTGGGTGCGGCTGCGCAGGTCCGGGCCCTTCCTGGCCACGGCGGCGGTGGTGGCGGCCGAGACGGTGCAGTACTTCGCCGGGCTCGACGGCGCCCTGTGGCTGCACATCCCCCTGGGGGTGATGACGGTCGCCGCGCTCACGGTGCAGTTCATCGACGTCTGGCGCCGCCCCTTCCCGCGAAGGGAGACCCCCGATGCCTGAACAGGACAGGCGGATCATGGGTGTGACCAGGCGGCAGGCGCTCGGCATCGGCGGCGCGCTCGGGCTGATGGCGGCCACCGGGCTCGGCACCTCCGCCGCGATGGCCCGCCGGCCCGCGACCACCGGCGCCGAGCTGCGCAGCGACCTGCCGCTGCCGCCGCCGTTCCAGGTGCCGCTGCCGATCCCGGCCGTGCTGGCGCCGTCCGGCACCTCGGAGGGCGCCGACCGGTACGAGATCGTCCAGCGTGAGACGACGCTGGAGATCCTGCCCGGCGTGCGGACCCGGGCCTGGACGTACGGGGGCACCTTCCCGGGGCCGACGATCGAGGCGCACCGAGGCCGGCCGATCACCGTGACGCACCGCAACGACCTGCCCGTGCCGACCGTCGTCCACCTGCACGGCGGACGCACCCCGGCGGCCTCCGACGGCTACCCCACCGACCTCGTGCTGCCCGAGGGCTGGACGGAGCCCACCATGCACCCCGGCATGCACACGGCGCACGGCTCCGGGATGGGGACCATGCGCGACCCCCGGGCCGTGCTGAGCAGGCGGACGAGGGACTACACCTTCCCGCTGGACCAGCGGGCGACGCTGCTGTGGTACCACGACCACCGGATGGACTTCACCGCCCCCGCGATCTGGCGCGGCCTGGCCGGGCTGCAGATCGTCCGCGACGACGCCGAGAAGGCCCTCGGCCTGCCCTCGGGGCCGCGCGAGCTGCCGCTCATGATCGCCGATCGGGCGTTCACCGCCGAGGGCGAGCTGGCCTACCCCGCCCTCGACCCCACCCTGCGGGAGCGGCCGGGCGTGCTCGAACCGTACCTAGCCGGGGTGCTCGGCGACGTGATCCTCGTCAACGGCGCCCCCTGGCCTGTGCACGAGGTGGACGCGGCCCGCTACCGGCTGCGCCTGCTGAACGCCTCCAACGCCCGCCACTACGAGCTCGAAGCCGTGCTCGACGACGGGCGGCGGCTCGACCTCGTCCAGATCGGCGCCGACCAGGGGCTGCTCGCGTCGCCGGTCACCCACCGGTTCCTGCCGATCGCGCCGGCCGAGCGGTACGACGTGGTGGTGGACTTCGCCCGTGTCCCGGTCGGAGGGCGCGTCCGGATCGTCAACCGGCTCGGCTCCGGCCGTACCCGGGACGTGATGGCCTTCCGGGTCGCGCGGGCCGCGCCCGACGACAGCAGGGTCCCGCGCGTCCTGTCCACCGACCTGCCCGAGTGGCGGCGGGCGGACGCCGTACGGGTGCGCGAGTTCTCCTTCCGCGCGGGCCGCATGGACGACGGCCACGGCTGGCTGATCGGCGGGCTGCCGTTCGACCCCGCCCGGTCCGACGTCACCGTGGGCCTCGGCGACGTCGAGGTGTGGCGCATGGTCGCCGACGTCCACCACCCCGTCCACCTGCACCTGGTCGGCTTCCGGGTGCTCTCGCGCAGCGGCCGGCCGCCGTTGCCGCACGACGCGGGGCTCAAGGACACCGTCTCCCTGCGTCCGGGCGAGGCGGTGGAGATCATCACCCGGTTCGACGGCTACCGCGGCCGCTACCTCTTCCACTGCCACAACGCCGAGCACGAGGACATGGCGATGATGGCCAACCTCCAGGTCGTCTGACCCTCCTCGGTCCCGTTCACAAGGAGATTTCCCATGCCCGCCGATCCCGGCATCGTCATCATCGGCGCCGGCCTCGCCGCCGCCCAGGCCGCCCGGGCCCTGCGGCTCGACCACGGCTACGACCGGCCGATCACGCTCGTCGGCGACGAGCACCCCCTGCCCTACCACCGTCCCGCGCTGTCCAAGGGCTACCTGCTGGGCACCACCGAGGCCGCCGAGCTGGACGTCCTGGAGCCGCGCTTCTACGCCGCCCAGGACGTCGCGCTCGCCCTCGGCGCCCCCGCCACCCTGCTCGACCTGGACGGCCGGCGGGTGAAGCTGGGCCGCAACGTGGAGCTGCCGTTCAGCCAGGTGCTGATCGCCACGGGTGCCCGCCCGCGCCGCCTCCGGGTGCCGGGCGCCGACCTCGACGGCGTGCACTACCTGCGCGACCGCCAGGACAGCGAACGCCTCCGCGACGCCCTGCGCGCGGCCTCCGACGTCGTCGTGGTGGGCGCCGGCTGGCTGGGCTGCGAGGTCGCCGCCGCCGCCCGGACGCTCGGCGTCCGCACGACCGTGGTCGACCCGCTGCCCACGCCGCTCTACCACGTGCTCGGCGACCGGCTCGGCGGCGTCGTCGCCCGGCGGCATCTCGACCACGGCGTCGAGCTGCTGACCGGCGACGGCGTCGAGGCGGTGCTCGGCATGCGCTCGGTCGAGGCCGTGCGCACCGTCACCGGGCGGCGCGTCCCGGCCGACCTCGTCGTCGTCGCCGTGGGCGCCGTCCCCAACACCGAGCTGGCCGAGGCGGCGGGGCTGCGGGTCGACGGCGGCATCCTCACCGACGGACGTCTGCGCAGCTCGCACCCGGCCGCGCTGGCCGCCGGCGACGTGGCCCGCCACCGGCACCCCCGCTACCTGAAACCGGTGCGGATCGAGCACTGGGACAACGCCGTCGTCCACGGGACGGCCGCCGCGGCCACGCTGGTGGGCGAGCCGGCGACCGTCGACCACGTCCCGTACTTCTTCTCCACCCAGTACGGGTCCACCCTCGAATACGTCGGTCTCCCCACCACCTCGGACCGCGTCGTCACCAGGGGCGAGCCCGGCGAGCCCGGGTTCACCGCCTTCTGGCTCGACCGCGGCGTCCTCGTGGCGGCCATGACCATGGACGGCCAGGGCGCCGCCGGTCACCTCCGGGCCCTGGTCGCCGCCGGGCACACCGCCGATCCGCGACGGCTCGCCGACCCGGGCGTCCCCGTGGCGGACCTCCTGCCGTACGCCCCCGCCGATGCCTCCTGAACGGCGGCGGCCCGGCCTCAGACGCGGACGACCGCCGTACGGGCATGCCCGCGGCTGCCGCCGACCTCGATCTTGACCGCCCGCTTGGACCGGCGCACGCCCCGGTCGCCCTCCTTGACCGACTTGACCGGCCACGGCAGCTTGATCCGCACCTCGTCGGCGGTCCTGGACGGGTCGGAGACGGCCAGCCGTACCCGGTGGCGGTCGCGGCGCAGCAGCACGGCGCACGGCCCGTCGGCGGCGAGCGGCCCGTGCGGCGTCTCGACGGCCCCCGCGCGCCAGAACACGGCGGCGAGCAGGTCGCCCCTGGCCACGGCCTGCACCGTCCTGGAGTTGGCCAGGACCTCGACCCGACGGCGGTAGGCCGCGGTCTGCTCGGCGGTGGCGTCGGGCAGCACGGCGTAGGCGTAGCGGGCCCTGCGGGGATCGACGCCGTGATCGACGACGATGGTCGTGTAGTGCCTGGAGACGGGGGTGCGGTCGCCGCCGGTGGTGGCGCCGGTGTCGATGTCGCGCCAGCGGCCGGTGCGCTTCTCGCGGATCACCTTCGCCTCGGCGCCGTCGAGCAGCGCGTACCCGGCCACTCCGGACAGGTGGACCCAGCCGTCGCCGCGGGTCAGCGGGGGATGGGCGCCGTGGGTGTTGCGGTTCTCCACGACGGTCTCGACGCGGCGGCCGTCGGAGGCGGTGATGCCCGAGCCGAGGGCGATCACCCCGTCGTCGAGCAGGAACCACGCCTTCCTGGCCCGCAGCGAGGAGCCGTCGGCGATCAGCCTCATGGCCGCCACGCCGTACTCGCCGTCGAGCGCCACGCCGCCCGCCCACGGGGTGGGCGGCAGGCGGCGCGCGCCGTGCGGGAGGTCGGCGCGCCTGCGGGTGTCGACCGTGGTGCCCGGCAGCCGGTACGGGTCGATCGTCGGCCACAGGTCGTCGTTCCAGTGGGTGAGGTCGGCCGTGTAGAGGTACGTCATGCCGTCGCCGGTGTACCAGCCGTGCAGGTTCTCCTGGTTCATGCCCTCGGCCGCGCCGATGCGCTCCGAGCTCATCGCGATCGCGTACGCCCAGGTGGGACGCCGGTGCACGACCCGGTCCATGTCGGCGAAGACGAAGGTGCCGGTCGTGCGGGGGCCGACCGGGACCGACGCGTCCGCCAGCAGGGCCTCGGCCCGCGCGACGCTCGCCAGCGGGGCGACCGTGGCGTACGGGACGGCCTGGTTGCGGGTGAGCCAGCCCTTCACCAGCGGACGCCAGCGCCGCGCGTGGCGTTCGGGCGCCGTCTCCAGCAGCGTCAGGATGGCCTCGACCGCCTTCTGTCCCGAGTGGTGGTCGCGATGGCCCTGCACCGAGATCTGCCGGCCGCGCACGCAGTCCATCATCAGCCCGTCGAAGATGAACGGCGTGAACGAGCGGTCCACGATGTCGTAGACCTTGCCGATGCCGTCGATCTCCCACGGCGACCTGGCGAGCATGGCGATCAGCTTGGCCACGCTCTCCAGGTAGTCCACGCCGTAGCTGCCGTTGTAGGGGTACACGTCGTGCTGGATGAACGACCCGTCCCGGTAGAAGCCGTCGCCCGGCCCCCCGGTGCGGCGCAGCAGGTCGGAGACGGCGTTCCCGGCCCGCTTGATCAGGCGGGCGTCGTGAGTGAGCAGCCCGCGCATCGCCACCGCCATGGCCTTGCTCGCCCGGTTGGCGCCGGTCTCGACCACGCCGGGGTGGCTGACGCGCCGCTCGGGGTCGGGGCACCAGTGGCGCAGCGGGCGCAGCCAGCGATGCAGGCTCTTCCTGGGCAGGCCGTCGTAGAGCAGGGCGCAGGTGTCGGTCAGCGCCCGGGGGACGCCGATCTCCCACCAGTACCAGTTGCTGCCCCGGCGGTCGAGGCCCTCGCGGTAGGCGTGCTCGTACAGGAAGTCCAGCGCGTCGGCCGCGGTCTCGGCGACCCGCTGGTCCCGGTGCATGTCGGTGCCCGGCGTGGCCCAGCCGAGCGCCAGCGTGCGCATGCGGTTGTAGGCGCGGTTGAAGTTGCCCGTACGGGGGTCGTCGAGCGGCAGGTCGGGCCACAGGCTCGGACGGCCGGGGGTGGGGTTCATCTTGCGCAGCACCGCGTTGGCCGAGCCCTCGACCGCCCGCGTCTTCTCCAGGTAGGCGGGGTCGTACGTCGCACCGGCCAGCAGGCTCACCCATCGCTCCCGGGCCGCGTCGAACGCGGCGGCGCCGGCCGCCTCGGCCGGCCTTTCCCACAGGGCGATTCCGGCCACGGCCGCGGCCCCCAGCAGAGCGGACCGGCGGCTGAGGGGGTGGATCATGGAAGCCTTTCGATGATCGGCCAACACCAGATGAAATGATCCTATGTCGGAGAGAAGTGCGATCATTTCGCCTTCGCCATGGGTTACCCGGCATAGAGCGTATTGAACTGTTCGCTTCGGCGATCGATCATCGAGGTCAGTAGCGCTTCCTCGTGTCAGAGAGGATCTCCATGATTCGCCGCGCATCGCTGGCCGTCCTGCTCGCCCTCGGCACCCTCACCATCATCGGCTCGCCCGCCCACGCCCGCGCCTGCCAGATCGACTACCACTGCGAGACGTACTACTACAGCGACTCCTCCCGCACCACGCTGGTCGGCGTCAAGTACGAGAACTGCGTGGGCGACGAGACGTGGGTGGGCACCCGCGGCTCGTACCCGGAGTTCTACGAGACCCCCTGCTAGCGGGATCGGCGAAGGGGGACGGCGCGCCGCCGGTCGCGCGTTCCCCGGCGGGCCCGGCTGCTCCGGCGGGGTGTTCCGCAGGCACACCCCGCCGCTGCGCCCGATCGCCCGGCACCGACCGCCCTCACACGGTGATCACGATCTTCCCGAACGCCCGGCCCGACGCGTAGTGGCGGTAGGCGTCGGGAGCCTGGTCGAAGGGGAAGACGCGGTCGATGACCGGGCGCAGCCGGTGGGCCTCGATGAGCCGGTTCATGGCCAGGAACTGCGCCCGGCTGCCGACGGCGATGCCCCGCAGCGTGGCCCCCGCGTTGAAGACCGCCCGCGGGTCGAGGGGCGGCGGGTCGCCGACGACGAACCCGACGCTGGCGACCTGCCCCGCGATCGAGGCCGCCGTGAGCGACAGCCCCAGGTCGCCGGCGACGTCGACGATGTACTCCGCGCCCTGCCCGGAGGTCAGCTCGCGGACGCGGGCGGGCCAGTCTGGGGTGGCCCGGTAGTCGACGACGTCGTCGGCGCCCAGCTCGTACAGGCGTTCGGCCTTGGCCGGGCTGCTGGTCGTGGCGATCACGCGGGCGCCCAGCGCCTTGGCGAACTGCAGCGCGAACAGCGACACCCCGCCGGTGCCCTGGGTGACGACGGTCTGGCCGGGCAGCGGGCCGGTGCCGTCGCCGGTCAGGGCGTTCCAGGCGGTGACCGCGGCGCAGGGGAGAGTCGCGGCCTCCTCGTAGGACAGGTGGGCCGGGATCGGCACGAGCGCGTGCTCGTCGAGCAGCGCGTACTCGGTGAGCATGCCGTCCAGCGAGCCGCCGAGCTGCGGCAGGTGCCGGAGGGCGAACGGGCCGTCCTGCCAGCTCGGGAACAGGGTGGCGGTGACCCGGTCGCCGACGGCGACGGACTCGACGCCGGGGCCGGTCGCGACGACCTCGCCGGCGCCGTCGGAGACCGGCACCACGTCCGGCTTGACGGGGAGCACGTAGTCGCCGCGCAGGATCATCAGCTCGCGGAAGCTGAGGGAGGTGGCGCGCACCGCGACCACCACCTGCCCGGGGCCGGGGGAGGGGACGGGGTGTTCCTTGATCGACAGGCCGTCGACGCCGGCTCCGCTGTCGACGTGGTAGCTGCGCATGACGTCCATCAGGCGCTGGCCAGGGGGACTTCGCCGGCGGTCTTGCTGAAGCCGAGGGCCTCGACGATCCGCCCGTCGCGGATGCGCATGAGGTTCACGCCGCTGACCCAGTCGGAGGGGCCGGTGCCGTAGCGGTAGTGCCAGTGGATGGTGGCCCGGTCGCCGGCGATGATCACCTCCTGCGGCTCGAACCTGCTGGTGAGGTCGTCCACGAGCGCGCCCCACCACTCAAGGCACGCCTCGCGGCCGGTGACGCGTTCGCCGGTGGGGGCCGGCTGGACGGACTCCATCACGCAGTCCTCGGCGACCAGGTCGTCGAGCAGGCCGCGGTCACGCTCGACGAAGGCGCGGTTGAAGCGCTCGATGACGTCGGCGGTGGAAGGGAAGGACACGGTTCCTCCAAGTGGAAGCCGGTAGATCGATCGGTCTATCTATGTATATCGACCGGTTGATCTACTCGTCAACCCGTGGCAACCTGGGTTCCATGACAGTTCGTACGGGACCCGGCCCCCGGGAGCGCCTGCTGGAGGCCGCCGACCGCCTGATCTACAGCCACGGCGTGAACATCGGCGTCGACGCCCTGCTCAAGGCGGCCAACGTCGCCCGCCGGTCGTTGTACGAGCACTTCGGCGGCAAGGACGGCCTGATCGTCGAGGTGCTCCGGTCAGCCGCCGCCGCCGACGCCGCCGACTACCGCCACACCATGGACGCCGCCGGCCACGACCCGCGCGAGCGCCTGCTGGCCGTCTTCGACCGGCTCGGCGAGATCGTCGGCATGCCCGGGTTCCACGGCTGCCGCTACCTGGCCGCCGATCTCGGCCTGGCCGACCCCGCGCACCCCGCGCACGAGGTCACCCGCGACTACCGGCGGCAGGTGCACGAGCTGCTGGCGCGCGAGCTGACCGCGCTCGGCCACCCGCGCCCCGACCACGGCGCCGACCAGCTCCTCATCCTCATCGACGGCCTCCTCGCCGTCGGCGCGACCCGCCCCGGCACCTCCCCGGCCGCCGCCGCCCGCGAACTCGCCGAACACGTCATCACCCCCTGACGAACTCCGAGCGGGCACGGAGACCGGCTACCAGGCCGCCACGGTCAGGGTGGTGCACGGGGTGGCGGCCTCGGAGCCGGGCGGCCGCCGCCGGGCCGGTGGGCACCACGGCCTCCCGGTAGATCAGATCCTGCCGTTCCTCCAGCCCCGGGCGGCCGTCCTGGCCGGTCAGCCGGGTGCGTACGACGACCACGACCAGCCGGCCCGACCGTCCGGACTTCTGGGCGACCGACTCCACCGTGCTCTCCCGGCGTACGGTCTCGCCGACCCGCAGCGGCCCGTGGAACACGACCTCGCCCCCGGCGAACATGCGTCGCGGCAGGTCGACGGGCGGCAGGAACGAGCCGCGCACCGGATGCCCGTCGCCCCCGATCACGGACGAGACGGGCCACCGCGCCAACGCCGCCCAATGCCACAACGGCGGCAACTCCGCCCCCGGCCCGGGGACGGGCACACCGTCGTCGAACAGGGCCGCGAGCGCGGCGACCGGCGACGGATCGACCAGCTCGTCACTGACGACAGCGGACGGCTCCCACCCTCGGATGCCCTCACCCGCGACCATCATCCGCCCACGGTACGCCGCACCTGCCGGGATCGCCCTACTTCACGCCCCGCCGATAGGTGTAGACAACGAGCCCGTCGTGAACCTTGCCCACCTTGTCGTACAGCGCGCGGGTGTCCGGTCGTCGTCGAGCAGGCGTCGCCAGGTTCGTTCGTAGGCGTCGTCGCCGCGTTCGACCTCGAAGTACGCGTCTTTGCCGCGGGCCGGCGCCTCCCAGGAGGCGCGGTCGGACCCGGTCAGGAAGTCGATCTCCACCATGACGCCCAGCCTGCCCCAAGGCCGGTGCGCGTGGAGCTCGGGTTCTGTCGGGAAGGCGGGCTTACCGGATAGTCTTCGGCGTTGGCGGCGCCGTCCGTTCGGTGCTTCTTCGCTGGGGGTCGGTGTGTGCTGCGTGCATACCGACCCTGAGCGGCCGCCCCGGGGGGAAGGGGCGATCGTCAGCGGGCGGCGATGATGCCGTTGGGCAGCAGGACGCCGAGGGTGGTCGTGTCGTTGACGAGGTTGAGCATGTCCAGCAGTGGCTGCACCAGCGCGCCGACGGGCCCGCCGGCCGCCAGCGAGTCGGCGGAGGCCGGAGTGGTGAGGGCGGTGGTCAGCAGCGCGCCACCGGCGAGGGTGCAGGCGATACGGCCCATGAGCTTCATGGACACCTCCGTGAGAGTTACTGAAAGTGACTGACTGGCACCCTACGTGATCGAGGGGTTGAAGTCCGGTAAGGCGCACGGTCAGGCGGGCTGGACGGGCAGCATGACCTCCACCGTGGTGCCCGCGCCCGGCGCGCCGGTGACCAGGCAGATCCCGCCCAGCTCGGCCGTGCGCTCGCGCATCGAGGTCAGGCCGACGCCCGAGCGGTGCTCCGGCGGCAGGCCGGCGCCGTCGTCGGCGACCAGCAGGCGCAGCGCCCCGGGCTCGCGGCGCAGCTCGACCCGGACGCCGGTGGCCCGCGCGTGCCGCCGCACGTTCGTCAGCGCCTCCTGCGTGATCCGGTAGACGGCCACCTCGACGGCGGCGGGCAGGCCGGTCAGGTCACCCTCGGTGATCACCTGCGCGGCGGGACCGTCCGGCCCGGCCAGTGCCCGTACGGCGGCGGCCAGGCCCAGGTCGTCCAGGGCGGGCGGGCGCAGGCCGTAGACGAGCTGCCGCAGGTCGCCCGTGACGGCGTCCATGCCGGTACGCAGCTCGCGCAGCAGCCCGTCGGCCGCCTCCGGGGAGGTCTTCAGGCTCAGACGGGCCATGTTGACGGTCATGGCCAGCCCGCTGAGCGTCTGGCCGAGGCCGTCGTGCAGGTCGCGGCGCAGCCGCCGGCGCTCCTCCTCGCGGGCGGCCAGCATGCGTTCGCGGGAACGTTGCAGGTCGGCGGCCAGCCGGACGGCGTGGGCCACGTCGGCCGCGTACGGGACCAGCGTGTCCAGCACCCGCTCGTCGTGCGCGGCGGGGAAGCGGCGCGCGGCGGGCGGGCCGACGAGGAGCCGCCCCACCCACTCGCCGTGCCAGATCAGGGGCACCTCGCGCGGGGAGTCGCCGAGCTGCCCGCTGTCTATGCTCGCCCTGCCGGCCGGGTGGCCGGGCTCGCCGCCGGTCACCTCGATCGCGGCGCCCTGCACCGCCAGGCCCTCGCGCAGCACGCCGAGCACCGCCGCCAGCGCCTGCGCCGGATCGCCCCGGCGCACCTCCTGGGCCAGCCGCTCGGCCAGCACGCGCGGATCGCCCACCGGCCCGTAGAGCAGGCGGTCGACCACGCGTTGCAGCGCCCGCCGCAACGGCTGGAAGAACGCGCCCGTGAGCAGCGCGGAGGCGAGCCCGGCGACCTGGTGGTACCCCGACACCATCAGGCTCGACAGCGTGGCCACCCCGAAGTAGACCCCGCCGATCACGGCCAGCAGCCCGGCGGCGACGAACGTCCGGCTGATGACGGTGTCGATGCCGTAGAGCCGGTAGCGGGTCACCGAGATCACCATCGACACGGGGATGACCGTCGCCCACGCGATCGACAGCCACTCCAGCCCGGGCACGACGATGGCGGCGAGCATGAAGACGATGTACCCGGTGAAGGAGAACAGCGGCCAGCCGATCTGCCGCCGTACCGTCGGGTCGGCCCGGCGGAAGCGCAGCAACATCGACCAGGCCGCCAGCGGCAGCGTCGAGAGGATTCCCGTCCAGGCCACCACCGTGACCACCGGCCAGATCGGCGCCAGCTCCGGGACCTGCAACGGGTTCGGGATGACCGCGGGCAGCGGGTAGCCCTCGGCCGGCGGGTCGGGGCGGACGAACATGTGGGCCAGCTCCACCGCGGTCGACACCGCGCCGAGCAGCACCACCAGGCGCCAGCGCCGCGACGGCAGCCTGCTGTCGGGGGAGTACAGCGGCAGCAACATCTCCAGCAGCAGCCCGGACACCGCCCAGCCGACATGGGCCGGTAATCGCACCCATCCCGCCAGCGCGAGCTCCCCGCCCGCCGCGGCGGCCAGCATCGCCGACTGGCAGAACGTGTTGACCGCGCCGCCCAGACCGCCCGCGCACATCAGCCACGCCAGCCTGAGCCGCGGCCGGTGCATGATGAGGAACGCGCTGAACGCCGGGAACGTGACCCCCGCCGCCGCCAGCGGCGTGAAGATCTGCGGCAGCCGCCACTCGGACGGAAGCGCCGCGTACATGAGGATCGCGGCGAGCACGAGCACCGGCAAGACCACGGCCATGACGACGGCGACCACCCGGGCTGCCCACGCCATCAGTCCCCGCCTTCCGGCTGCCGTCCCGCCCGACCCTAGCGTGCCTGCGGAACGGTCCGCCACGCGCGCCGGTGCAGGACCGCGCGGGTCAGCGCAGCGACCGCAGCAGGGCGTCCCGGTCGAGGACGTCGATCGGCCACGTACGGGAGCGCAGGGTGCCCCGATCGCGGTAGGCGCGCATGATCGCGACGTGCTCGCGCAGCCGGACGAACCCGCGCAGATCCTCCTCGGTCCGCCACACCGACAACGAGCCGACCCGGCGGCCGGCGAGGTCCACCCAGAGCCACATGCCCACCGCGCCCGGCAGCTCGGGCCAATGGCGGCTCAGGGACCGGCCGCGCCGGGCGATGCCGGGCAGGTCGAGGAGCCGTCGCATGCGGAAGTCCGTCAGGGCGGCCACCATCGGCCCCCCGCTGTGGCTCTCGGGGCCGGGGATCCAGCGTGACGTCAGCATGCGGCGTCCGGTCCGGCGGCGATCTCGGATGTCATGCCGCCAAACTATATTAACGACCGATCGGTTGTATATCTGAGGGGGTGGTCAGGCGTCACCGGGCGCGAGGGCGTCGGCGAGCGCGCGCCAGTGGGGCATCGCCGTGCGGCCGGGCTCGATGCCGATCACCTGCACGGCGACATGGTCGGCCCCCGCCTCCACGTGGCCGCGGAGCTTGCCGACGACGGTGTCCAGGTCGCCCCAGAAGACGAAGTCGTCGACCAGGCGGTCGCTGCCGCCGCCGGCGAGCTCGTCCTCGGCGTACCCGAGCCGCTGGAACTTCGCCACGTTGTACGGCGTGCTCAGGTAGGGACGCAGGTGCTCGCGGGCCGCGGCGCGGGCCTTGGCGGGGTCGGTCTCGAACAGCACCGGGTGCTCGACGGCCAGGAACGCGTCAGGGCCGAGCAGGTCCCGCGACTCGGCGGTGTGCGCGACGTTGACGTGGTAGGTCTGGGCGCCCGCCGCGCGGTCGCGGGCCAGTTCGAGCATCTTGGGCCCGTACGCGGCCAGAATACGGCGTACGCCCGCCTTCGGGACCGGGTTGACGGTCTCCAGCTCGTCCATCTCGTCCAGGTAGGTGCGCATGGCCTTCAGCGGCGTCGTCCCCGGACGCGGCTCGCCGCCGAAGCCCAGGCCCAGAAGATGCCGGTCGGGGTAGGCGTCGGCGAGCAGCAGGGCGGCGCCGTACGTCCACCTGGCCTCGCGGGCCCAGATCTGGGCGATGCCGTTCACGATGTGCAGGCGCCGCGTGCAGGCGAGCAGGAACCCGGCGTGCGTGAGCGCCTCGCGCCCGAGGAGTTCCGGCATCCAGAACGCCCGCCACCCCTGCTCCTCCAGCTCCTGGATCGACTCGCGCATCCGCGCGGCCGGCTGGTGCTCGAAGTCGAACGTGTAGATCCCGAACGTGCCGAGATCCAGGCCGTCGATGGCGCTCATGGGACATCCCCCTCGATCATCTGCCGATCACTTCAAGGATAGACATATCGCAAAGTGTCGATATGACACAAGTCGGAGGCGCTTCGAGGGGCGGCGCGGGTCTCTACAGCGTGTGCCCGAGCGTGGCGACGAGCTGGGCGATGCGCTGCTCGTCGCGCTTGTAGTGCGTCCACTTGCCCACGCGGGTGGCGCGTACGAGCCCGGCGCGCTGCAACTCGCTCATGTACGCCGACACCGTCGACTGGGCCAGCCCCACCTTGGCCTGGATGTGGGTCACGCACACCCCGACCTCCACCGGGTCGGCGATCGCCCCCTCCAGGGAGAAGTGGCGCTCCGGCTCCCGCAACCACGACAGCAGGTGCAGCCGGGTCGGGTTCGCCAGGGCCCGCAACGCGTCCGACAGCTCGGAATCGGTCATGAGTGCAGCTTCCGCCATGGAAGCGATCCTAGGCACTCATCGACGTATCGGGGTAATCCGATGCGTACCCGGCCGAGGGCAACGGACGGCAACGCCGCAGAAGATCTTCCGCACCCGGAGTAATCCATCCAGTCAAGACGATTGCCTTGAATAAGGCGATCGCCTTATATTCCGAAGTGTCGGGCTATCAAGCTGGAGGACGCATGACCGCTGACGCGATCCCCGATTTCCCCTTCGACCGCCCCACGGCGCTGGAACCGCCCCCGCAGCTCGACGACCTGCGGGACAAATGCCCCGTGGCCCACGTACGCCTGCCCAGCGGCGACGTCGCGGCGCTCGTGACCAGGTACGACGACGCCAGAGCCGTGCTGGCCGACCCCCGCTTCAGCCGCAACCTCGCCCGCGAGGGCGCCGCCCGGCTGTCCACCACCGAGGACGGCGGCCTGTTCAACCGGCGCAAGGACGGCGCCGGCGACATCGGCGAGGGCGAGGGCCACATGCGGTGGCGGCGGCTGCTGAGCCGCTGGTTCACGGCACGGAAGATGGAGGTGTGGCGCCCCCGGGTCCAGGCCATGGCCGACGACCTGCTCGACTCCATGCTGGCCGAGGGCTCCCCGGGCAACCTGTCGTCCGGCCTGGCCCTGCCCCTGCCGGTACGGGTCATCTGCGCGCTGGTCGGCGCGCCGAGCTCGGACCAGGACAAGTTCGCCCACTGGTCGAGCACGATGCTGACCCTGACGCGCAACACCCAGGAGGAGGTCGACGCGGCCTACCGGGACTTCAACGCGTACGTGTCGGACCTGGTCGACCGCAACCGCGCGAACCCCGGCGACGACCTGCTCAGCGAGCTGACCCAGATCACCGACGCCGAGGACGGCAGGCTCAGTCAGGACGAGCTCGTCGCCACCGTGCGCGGGCTGCTGCTGGCCGGCCACGAGACCACGTCCAACATGATCGCCATCATGACGGCGATGCTGCTCTCCGACCGACGGCGCTACGAGGCCGTGATCGACGACCCCGACCTGATCCCGGGCACCGTGGAGGAGGTCCTGCGGCTGGACAGCACGTTGTCGGCCATCGGCGGCGTGCCCCGGTTCATCACCGAGGACGTCGAGCTGAGCGAGGTCGCCGTGCCCGCCGGCAGCACGGTGATCCCGCACATCCCGGCGGCCAACCGCGACCCGGCCAAGTTCGCCGACCCCGACCGGTTCGACCCGCGCCGGGAGAACAGCAGCCAGCACCTCACCTTCGGCGCCGGACGCCACTACTGCCTCGGCCAGCCGCTGGCCAGGCTGGAGCTTCAGGTCGTCCTGGACCTGCTGACGCGACGGCTGCCCGACCTGCGGCTCCGCGACAACCCGGACGAGCTGCGGCTGCGTACGGGCGGCCTGTCCGGCGGCCTCCAGGACGTGTGGGTCACCTGGTGACCCACTGACCTCCACCGGCGACATGGGATAACGTTCGGGGACGGTGGTGGAAACGAGATCGAGGACCGGTCATGGACGTCAGTACGGCGGTCGCCGCGCCGTCTCCCCGCTCGATCCGCGCCAAGGACAAGATCATGCAGACCGCGGAGCGGCTCTACGCCGAGCACGGCTTCGCGCACGTGTCGATCAGGATGATCCGCGAGGCGGCGGGCCAGCGGAACAAGTCCGCCGTCCAATACCACTTCAGCACCCGTGACGAGCTGATCCACGCGATCCTGTCCCGTCACGCGGCCGCCATCGACCGGCACCGCCTGCCGATGGTGGCCGCGCTCGAGGCGTCGGGCGAGGTGTCGCTGCGCGACTGGATCACGTGCGTGATCGCGCCGAGCATCGAGCACCACATCGAGCTCGGCACGCCGTCCTGGTACGGGCGCTTCCTCGCCCAGGCCGTCGTGGAGCCGTCCCTGCGCGACTACGCGGCGCAGACGACGTTGAGCACGCCGTCGTTCCGCCGGCTGGAGCTGCTGCGTCCGCCGTCGATGCGCGACCGGGAGCGCGAGCTGTCCGAGCGGCAGGCGGCGATGATCCGGCTGCTCGTCGTGCACATGAGCGCCGAGCTGGAGACCGACCTGGCCGCCGGCCGTGCCGCCGCCGGTTCAGTCGAAGAATCCTGGCGGGCTCTGGGAGAACATCTCGTCACGGCCGTCTGCGGACTCAGCGGCGCCCTGCTGCCCTAGAGCGTCCCGGTCGGGCACGCGCCCGAGCTGCCCGCCGGTGCCGCGAGGGGCGCCAAACTGGCGGACCGCCTGGTAGTACAGCTTGGCCAGCGCGTTGCAGCTCGGCTGACGGAAGATCGTGTACCCGGCGCACACCTGCCTGAGGTCGAACAGGAACGCCTTGTCGACGTGCTCCTTGTTCGCCCGGAAGTCGCCGACCGCCTGGTAGTTCCGGTAGCCGAAGTCGTGCCGCCGGCACGCGATGCTGAAGTCGAAGCCGAGCGGCTGGTCGGGGCTGTTGGTGCAGCCGTCCGTGGACCAGTCGAAGTCGAAGTCGGCCCACGACCTCCGGTCCGACCAGGCGTCCCGCCACGCCGCGGCGCTGGACTCGGTGGGCTGCGTGAACTCCGCCAGCGTGGCGAGCTTCTCCTCCAGCGTCACCGCCTGGGCGGGCGGCGCGGTCGCGAGCACGGCGACCAGAGAGAGCGCGAGCGGGACCGGCGTCTTGAGAGCCCGTCTGACCATGGGAACCTGCCTGTCTCGACCGGGGCGGGAACATGTCATGGTCAGATTCGCCCGCCGGTCCGGTGAGAGCCGGGAGATACAGGAAAACCACTGGCAAAGGTCGTGTCCGGTTTCCGACGGGAAACCGCAGGTGGGCGGGGGCGCCGGTCATCCCGGTTCGTCGGCGCGGTTCATCTCCTCGGCCCGTGCCAGGGCCTCGGCCAGGGGCGGCACGTCCCAGACCGTGCGTTCGGCGTCCGTGGTGACGGGGTCGACGCGGTAGAGGGACCAGCGGCCGCCGATGTCGACGTACTGGGTGCCGTAGCGCTGGGGCAGGCCCATGTGCAGCAGCCACCGGTCGAGGGCCGAGGCCGCCAGCCTGCGCGCGGGGCGGAAACCGGCGTCGGCCGCCCGCCGCGCCAGCTCGAAGGCCAGGTGATAGTGCTCGGCCAGCCCGCCGTGCCGCATCACCGCGGCCAGGTGGAAGTAGTCGCCCGGCGAGCGGACCTCCCCGGCGGCGAACTTCTCCATGCAGCGCGCCCGCCGGGCCAGGGCGCGCTGGTCGCCGCCGTCCTCGGGCCCGCCGTCGCGACGGTCGTGCTGGTCGCGCTCGAACAAGTCACGCAGCTCCGGATCGCCGGGCGACTCGCGGTCGGGGTCGGCGAGCTTGGCGAGGATTTCCGGCAGGCTGAACATTTCGCTGCGCGGCGCGGCCGACCATCTGCGCGCCGCTCGCGCGCGGCTCTTTCCAGTACGGGTATCCGCCACGTTGCCAGCGTGCCGGGACAAGCCAGGGCGCGCAAGACGGCGCCACGCCGCAATATAGGGAAAATGTAGGGCCGTCTCCCGTTGACGCTTTTTTGGGCCCGGGTGATGATGGCCGCGAAAGGGACGTCCGTGCCTCCGCCGGAAATGAGGAAATGCGTGACCCTGCTTGTGCGAGCGAATGCCCGACGCCCCGGTGCGCCAGGACAGTGCCGTGACACGGCCGTGAACTGCGGCTTTCCGGCGGGCGGTGGCAGGGGCTGAGCAGATGACGTCCGCGCCCGGCGATGCGGAACTCCTGCGCGCCCGCTGTGCCGAGTTGGCCGCCGATTTCGGGACACATGAATTCATGCCCGTCCGGCCCGGCGTCCCGGCCATTGACTCCCGGTGGTGTGGAATTCTAGAACGGTCAGCGCGGAGAAGCGTTTCTGACACCGCCGGTGAAAACGCGCGACGAGTACGGCAAGCGACATTCCGTACAAGGCGCGAGCGGAAAAGGATCGGGCGCGCGTACGAGGAAGGGCGTGACATTCCGCGCCCGCCGCTCGCCGCCGGCGAGGAGAGAGCCCCGCAGGGCGTGGCGAGGACGGCGGGACGGCATGCGTGACCTCGTCGCGGCCGCCGCCGACGCCCTGCGGGCGCTCGACGAGGCGCTGCTCGACCTGCTGAAGGCGCTGCCGTCCGAGGACCCCGGCGCGCGGGCCGCGCTCAGGGCGGAACTCGCGCGGGCGGGCGTCACGGACGAGGACGCCGGCCGCTGCCTGCGTGTCCTGCGGCTGGTGTTGTCGGGCGAGCACACGCGGGCGAGCGACTGGATCGGGGTGACGGCGGTGTTCCAGTGCGGCTTCTGCGGCTCGGTGCCCGATCCGGCCGATCTCGTCGTCGGCAAGGCCGTCTCGGTCTGCCTGGGATGCGCGCTGCTGGCGACGGCGGGGACCACGGGCGGCGACCGGGAGCCGGCGGAACGGCCGTGCGCGTTCTGCGGCGCGCGGGCCGTGCCCGCCCATCTGGGCGCCGACGGTGACATGACCGTCTGCCGCGCCTGCGGCGAGCTGGTGCTCTACATCATCGCCAGCAAGAAACGCGCCGGTTGACGCCCCCGGCGGACGGCCGGGCGGCGGGGGTCAGCCGCCCTGGGTGTAGACGGTCCTCCAGCGTGAGCACCGGCCGACGGGCCGCTTGGCGGTGCCGCGGCACACCTGCACCCTGATCTGCAGCGCCCCGCCGACGTTCTTGCGGAAGGTGCCCGTGCTCCTCATGCAGTTGTAGACGCCGTACGTGCGCCAGCGGCCGTTGCTCCCGCTTTGATACCTGATCAGGGCCCATGAGCAGCCCTTGCCGCGGTCGTCGTCGAGAGATCCGGTCACGGCGAGCCCCGACTGCCCGGCCACGACCTTGCCCCGGGCGGTCGCCAGGCCGTCGGTCGAGTGCAGGGCGCCCCACCTCCAGCTCGTGGGATCGGCGGCGGCCGCCGTGCCCGTCGCGGTGAGCGTGAGGACGGCGGCGCCCAGGGCGGCCAGGACGCGGGTCGGAAGATGGTTCGTCACCGGTCCAGAACTACCGGCCGGCACTTGTGGCCGACTTGGAAGCGGGATGGGGGATCAGGGCGAGGGGCAAAGGGCCGGGGCGGTGCCGTAGGCGTACCGGAGGAAGTCGACCAGGTAGGACGGCCAGGCGTTCCAGTCGTGGCCGCCCTTGGTGTAGCAGTAGCGGTGGCCGACGCCGAGGGTGGTCAGCGTCGTGTCGAACTCGCTCGCGTACGCCCCGAGGATCGGCTCGCTGACGCCTGTGGCATCGTCGCTCGCCCCGGTGTCGTAGCCGCAGGCGGCGGGGGCGGGCTCGGTGCCGTTCGGGACGTGCGGGAGGCTCGCGCAGCCGCCGGCGTAGAGGGCCAGCCGTCCCGAGTAGGGGGCGTACTTGCCCTGGGTGACCAGGTCGGCGGGGTTGGCGGCGGGCCAGTCGTCGACCGTGCGGCCGTGGAAGACCGTGGTGGTGTGCGGGCCGAACAGGGTGTCCAGGCGGTAGCGGCGCTGCACCTCCTGGTCGAGGACGGGCAGCGGGCTGCCGTTCTCGTACTTGTTGACGCGGAACTCGCCCAGGTCGGTCAGGTTGATCGCCGCGCCCGACTGCCACATGGAGTCGGAGATCGTGCGCTGGGCGGGCTTGGCGCGCAGGTCGATGCCGGGCGAGAAGGCGCCGATCACGGAGAAGACGCCGGGGTGCGCGGCCGCGTACCGCAGGGTGCCGTAGCCGCCCATGGACAGGCCCGCCAGGCCGCGCCCGGACCGGTCGGCGACGGTGTTGAAGTTGGCGTCGATCCACGGGATGAGCTGGTTGATGTGGTACGTCTCCCACTTCGGGGCGAAATATCCATCCGTACGGCCGGCCCAGTTCGCGTACCAGCCGGTCATCCCGCCGGTCGGCATCACCACGATCCCGTCAAAGGAGCCCGCCGTCCGGACCAGGGAGACGAGGTCGGCCTTGGTGGTCCACGAGTCGTAGTTGTCGCCGCCGCCGTTGATCAGGTAGAGGGCACGGTAGCGGGTGGCGCGCTGGGGGTCGTACCCCTTGGGCAGGTAGACGCGGACGGTGATCGGGCGCGACAGCGGGCTGATGACCGGGGTGCCGCCGGACGCCTGGAAGATCGCCGTCGAGGTCATCGTGACGTCCCGCAGTTCGGAGCCGTCGCTCTGCGGGTGACGCTGCACGTCGGCGCAGGTGATGCCGTAGCCGTCGGCGTGGGGGAGCACGGTCGCGCACCCGGCGGCCTCCGCGGGCGCCCCCAGCGCCACCATCGTGCCTGCGAACAGTAGTAATCCGGCCAGGGTGGACATGAACCGCATGGCTCTCCTTCGGTTCGGACTCCCGACCGCCCCAACCTACGGGGGGACCGGCGGCCCGCGCGTCAACCGCCGGTCCGAAGGGGGTCAACTTCTGCCGTACTCCTCAGCGCAGGTGGGCGGCCGTCCAGCAGTCGGGCGCGCCGGGCCTGCCGCAGGTCGTCAGCCCGCGGAGCACCCCGGCCAGGTAGGCGGTCCTGGCGTTGCCGGGGTCGTTCGACTCCTGGCGGGGGTCGGTGACGGTGTCGTAGTACTCGGGCCTCGGGTCGCCCTCGTACTCGACGTACAGCTCTCCGGCGGTTCGCACGGCGTTGTACGTGGGCGGCTGCGCGTTGCCCTTCTTCAGCCGGTCGGCGTCGGGGTCGGGCCTGCCCGGCGTCCGCGGGTCCGGTTTGACGTGCTCGACCAGCGCCGCCTGCCGCCAGTCCGTGACCTGCCGGCCCTGGATGAGCGGCAGCAGGCTGCGGCCGTCCCGGCTGTCGCGGACCGCGGGGGCGACGCCGGCCATGTCGAGGAAGGTCGGGAACAGGTCCACGTTCTGGGCGATGGCGTCGGTCACCAGCCGGTCGCCCTGTCCGGTGACCGGCCGCCTGATCAGCAGCGGGACCCGTACGTCGTGGTCGTAGGCGGTGGACTTGCCGCGTACCAGGCGGTGCTGGCCGAGGTGGAAGCCGTTGTCGCTGGCGAACACGACGTAGGTGTCGCGGCGCTCCCGCTCGGTCAGCGTGGACAGCACCCGTCCGACCATGTCGTCGACCGACTGGACCATGCGGATCCGGTCGCGGAAGTCCTCGCGCAGCTCCTCGGTGCGCTTGGCCCCGATCGGGGCCCTGCGGACCCAGGAGGGCTTGTCGGCGGTGTCCTCGTCGAAGGAGGGCAGGGCGGTGACGTCGATGCCGTCGCAGTCGGGGCCGCCGCAGTCGCCGTGCGGGAACTCGCCGGCCGGGAAACGGTCCTTCGGACGGTCGCGCGGCGCGGGCGGGAAGCGCGGCTCGGTGTCGCCGGGCTTGACGTCCACCCGGTTGTGCGGGGAGAAGGGCGCGACCTGGAGGAAGAACGGACGGCCGGGGGCGTGCTCGCGGGAGCGCTCGATGAAGCCGGTCGCGCGCCGGGCCAGCTCGTCGACCAGGTACGTGCCCTTGGAGGGGGCGATCGCACGCCTGCCGCCCGACTCCTCCCTGATGTAGCGGGTGAGCTGGTACCTGAACTCGTTGTAGCCGCCGCCCGCCGAGACGTGCCACTCGTCCCAGCCGGGCGGCACCTGGTAGCCGGGGCGGGCGGGGTACTCGTTGATGTACTTGCCCAGGTAGCCCGTGCGGTAGCCGGCCTGATGGAGGGGGACGGCGTAGGTGCGGCTCTCGTGCGGGGCGAACGCCTGGTAGCCGCCGCGGTCGTAGCCCTGGTTGGTCCGTACGCCGGTGTTGTGGGGGAACTGGCCGGTGAACATCGTGGCCCGGGAGGGGCAGCAGAGCGAGTCGGACACGTAGTAGTTCGTGAACGTGGTGCCGCCGTCGGCGAGGCTGCGGACCGTGTCCATGTAGGGCAGCAGGTCGGCTGAGAGGTCGTCGACCAGGAAGAAGATGATGTTCGGGCGGGTGGGGGCCGGGGCCGCCGTGGGGGCGGCGGTCGCGGGGGAGGCGGCGAGCAGGGCGAGGACGATGGTCACCGCCGCAGCCACGATTCTCCTGATATTTCCGGACAACGACATGACTGCCTCGTAAGCGGTGGGGAGGGGAGGGATGGCGCTGCCCAGTAATACCAGACAAACCACCCATAGAGCACAAACCCCCCACTTCTCCCAGTCGTCCGGCCCGCCGAGGGCGCGCCGGACGGCGGGTGGCAGAGGGCGAGGGTTGCGAAGGGCGCCCTGAAGGCGGGCTACGGGCAGCGCGGGTTGCGCCTGGCCGGGGGCTACGGGCGGGGCTGAGGTTGTGCCTGGCCCAGGGGCGGCGGGTTGCGGCCGGGGGCGGGCCTAGAGGGTGAGGACGCGGGTCAGGGTTTCCTGGACCGTGGCGCGGACCGTGGGCGGGTCGTCCAGGTCGAAGCCGACCACCAGGCCGTCCCTGACCAGGAGCAGGATGTCGGCGGTGCGCTCGGCGTCGGGGTGGCCGTCGGCCGCCAGGAGGTCGCGGTACAGGTCGCGCGACCAGCGCCGGTGCTCGGCGATGGCCCGCCGTACGGGATGCGCGGGGTCCGGGTACTCCGCCGCCGTGTTGACGAAGGGGCAGCCGCGATAACCGGCGCCGGACCCGAACTCGCACATGAACGCGAAGATGGCCTCCAGCGTCTCCCGAGGTGAGGCCGCGCGCAGGGTGGCGACCATCGCGCGCTGCGTCGAGCCCTGCTCGGCGATGTAGGCCCGGACCAGCTCGTCCTTGCTCGGGAAGTGGTGGTAGAAGGTCGCCTTCGCGACGCCCGCCTCAGCGATGATCCGGTCGATGCCCACCGAGTGCACGCCCTCGGCGTAGAACAGCCGCGCCGCGGTCTCCAGGACGCGGGCGCGGGCCGGGCTCGGGTGAGGGTCCTTCGCCGTCTCTGCGGTCACCCCTTGACGCTACCAGACAGACCTGTCTAGTCTCAGGCTCAGCAGGGCAGACAGACAGGTCTGTCTACTACAGGAAAGGCGAACGAGACATGAGCATGTACACCGCCATCGCCACCTCCGCGGGCCGCGACGGGCGCGCGGTCTCCTCCGACGGCAGGCTCGACGTCAAGCTGGCCCTGCAGAAGGAGCTGGGCGGCGACGGCGAGGGCACCAACCCCGAGCAGCTCTTCGCCGCCGGCTACGCCGCCTGTTTCGCCTCGGCGATGCGGCTGGTGGCCGGGCAGAAGCAGCTCGACGTCGCGGACGCGTCGGTCACGGCGGAGATCGGCCTGTCGCCCAACGGCGCGGGCGGTTTCCAGCTCGACGCCACGCTCCGCGTCGAGCTGCCCGACGACATCTCGCCCGAGGCCGCCCGCGAGCTGGTCGAGGCCACCCATCAGGTCTGCCCGTACTCCAACGCCACCCGCGGCAACATGCCGGTCAACCTGATCGTCGAGTGAGCGGGGAGAAGATCGTGCGGAGGTAGAGACGAGAGGCTTGGAGTGTGACATGTTACATGCCATGCGAATCACTCTCTCCGCGGCGGCCGTCCTGTTGGCGATCGCCGCGCTCGGCACCTCCCCCGTCTCCGCGGCGGCGGCGGAGCCCGCGCCGCCACCCGCGAAGAAGATGAGCAGGGAGATCTCCCCACTCAGCCCGCAACAACGCGAACAGGCGGCACTGCGCAGGCAGGCCGTCGAAGGCGTCTTATCCCCGGGCGCGGCGGCGGCCGACGCCCGGACCGGTCGCTCGGCCAAGGTCGGCCATCGCTACGTCGAGCTCGCCCAGGAACGCAAGGATCAGGTCTTCGTCGTCCTGGCCGAGTTCGGCGACAAGGTGGACAACGAGACGAAGATCGACGGCCAGGTCAAGTACGGCGGCCGGCCGGGCCCCCGCCACAACGCGATCCCCGACCCGCGCCGCACCGACGACAACCACACCCTCTGGCGTCCCGACTTCGACCGCGCCTCCTACACGAAGTCCTACTTCGCAACCGGCGGCAACTCGCTGCGCGACTACTACCGCCTCCAGTCCTCCGGCCGCTACGACCTCGACGGCTACGTCAGCGACTGGGTGCGCGTGCCGTACAACGAGGCCCGCTACGGCAGCGACCGGTGCGCCCCCGAGGAGGGCGGCATCTGCTGGAACAACTGGGACCTGGTACGCGACTCCGCCAACGCCTGGTACGACGCGGAGAAGGCCAAGGGCAGGACCTCGGACCAGATCCGCGCCGAACTCGCCAAGTACGACGTCTGGGACCGCTACGACTACGACAACGACGGCGACTTCGACGAGCCCGACGGCTACCTGGACCATTACCAGGTCGTGCACTCCGGCGTGGACGAGACCTGGGGCGGCGGCGCGCAGGGCGCGGACGCCGTCTGGGCCCACCGCTACTTCGCCTACTGGCCCGAGCGCGGCCAGGCGGGCCCCCAGGGCAACCGCAACGGCGGTACCCAGATCGGCGACACCGGCATCTGGGTCGGCGACTACCTGACGGTCGGGGAGAACAGCGGCGTCGGCCTGACCGCCCACGAGTTCGGCCACGACCTCGGCCTGCCGGACCTGTACGCGGGCGGCGGGGACAACTCCGTCAACTTCTGGTCGCTGATGTCGTCCGGGTCCTACCTCAGCTCGCGGACCGGGCCGCTCGGCGAGTACGCCGGCGACCTGGACGCCTGGAGTAAGCTCCAGCTCGGCTGGCTGGCCTACGACCGGGCCCGCGCGGGCACTCCCTCCACGCACACGCTGGGCGTCGGCTCCTACAACACCCGAGATCCGCAGGCGCTCGTGGTGGACCTGCCGCCGCGCGAGATCAGCACCCCGCTCGGCCGGCCGTACCAGGGGGAGTGGCAGTGGTGGAGCGGTAAGGGCGACAACCTTGAGCAGACGCTCACCCGGCGCATCGACCTCTCCCGGGCCACGGAGGCGACGCTGAAGGCGCATGCGGCGTACGCGATCGAGCAGGGCTACGACTACCTCTACGCCGAGGTGTCCCGCGACGGCGCGGCCTGGTCGCCGGTCGGTCGGCCGCTCACCGGGAGCTCGGACTGGCGTGAGATCACCTACGACCTCACCCCGTACGCGGGCGGCCAGATCTGGTTCCGCTTCCGCTACTCGACCGACTCCAACACCTCCGAGTCCGGCTTCCGGGTGGACGACGTCCAGGTGCCCGGCGTGTTCGCCGACGACGTCGAGCAGGGCGAGGGCGAGTGGACGGCGGTGGGCTTCGCCCGCAGCGGCGAGGTCGGCGTGCAGCGCTTCTCCCGGGCCTACCTCGCCGAGAACCGGCGTTACACCGGGTACAACGCCTATCTGCGGACCGGGCCGTACAACTTCGGGTGGACCGGCAGCCAGCGGGTCGAGCACTACCCGTACCAGCAGGGGGTGCTCATCTGGCTCTGGGACGCCTGGTACGGCGACAACACCACTCGCGACCACCCCGGCGAGGGCATGATCCTGCCCGTGGACGCCCGGCCCGAGCCGCTGCGCTGGGCCAGTGGGGCGGCGGCCGGGGCGCGGCTCCAGGTGTTCGACGCGCCGTTCGGCAACGCGCGCACGGACCGGCTCCGGCTGCACTCGGCGGGCGTTCCCGCGGTGTTCCCGGCGCGTCCGGGCGTGCCGGTGTTCGACGACCGCAACGGCGTCTACTGGCACCCTGACCTGCCCCAGCTCGGGGTGAAGGTGCCCGACACCGGCACCCGGATCGCCGTCCTGCGTGACGGCGACCGCGCGGTGGTGCGCGTCTCCGGGTCATAGAGCCGGGTGCGGCCCGCATGCGGGGAGGCGGGCCGCACACCTATGGGCGTTTACGACACTTTTAGGCGGTTTCGGGCAGTGTTGTCGTGTTGTATCCCATAGAGAGGAAAGATCATGACCTCTGGGCCTGACGGATTCGGCACGGCGGACACTCTGACGAGCGAGCCGCCCAGGCGCCGATTCCCCCGCTCGGTTCTTGTCGCGGCGACCACCGTGGCCGTGCTGGCCACCGGCGCGGGCGTCGCCGCCGCCTCGGCGCTCTCGCCGGCGCCCTCACCCACCGCGACCCCTTCGGCCGGTCCGACGGACTTGCCTACGGCCGGCCCGTCGGAATCGCCGTCCGGCAAGGAGCGGGGCTGGGGACGCGGGTTCGGCGGCCCGCCCGTCCACGGCGAGTTCGTCGTCCCCGACGGGAAGGGCGCGTACGTGACGGTGGCCACCCAGTACGGCGACGTCACCGCCGTGGACCAGGACTCCGTCACGGTCAAGAGCGCGGACGGCTACACCAAGGAGTACGCCGTCGACGCCGGCACCCGGGTCAACCGCGACGAGGGCATCGACGCGATCAAGGCCGGTCAGAAGGTCATGGTCAGCGCCAAGGTCAGCGGCGGCACGTCCACCGCCGTCACCGTCCACGACGTGACCGCCCGCGGACCGCACTCACGCGGCGGCGACCACCGCGACGACAGGGACGGCGGCAAGGACGGCCACCGGCACGGCGACCAGCGGCCCACCCCGTCCCCCAGCTCCACCTCCTGACCGATCACCGGTCCCCGGTTCGCGAGAGGGCGATTATGCCCCCCGTATATACCCTCGGTATATAGTTCGGGGCATGAGCGTCCCTCTTGCGCTGCTCGGCCTCCTTGAGCGGGAGCCGAGCCACGGCTACGACCTGAAGCGCGACTACGACACCTTCTTCGGCCGCGGCAAGTCGCTGCCCTTCGGCCAGGTGTACTCCACCCTCGGCCGGCTGGCCAGGGACGGCAAGGTCACCGCCGGGGAGAACGAGCCGGGCGACGGCCCCGAGCGCAAGCGCTACGCGATCACCCCGCTCGGCGCGCGGGAGGTCGAGGCGTGGCTGAGCGAGCCGGTCGCGGCCGAGCCGTACCTGCAGACGGTGCTGTTCACCAAGGTCGTGCTGGCGCTGATGCTGGGCCGCGACGCGGCGGCCTACCTCGACCTCCAGCGCGCCACGCACCTGCGGCGCATGCGGGAGTTCGCGCAGATCAAGCGAGGCGACTCGCTGGCCGACGCGCTGCTCGCCGACCACGGCATGTTCCACCTGGAGGCCGACCTGCGCTGGATCGACGTCACGCAGGCGCGGCTGGACGCGCTGGCCGAGCTGGTGCGGACGTCATGATCCTCCAAGCCCGCGAGATCAGCCGCTCCTACGGCCGCACCCCGGCGCTGCGCGAGGCCAGCGTGGAGGTGGCCGCCGGGGAGATCGTGGCGGTCATGGGCCCGAGCGGCTCGGGCAAGTCGACGCTGCTGCACTGCCTGGCCGGGATCTTCATCCCCGACAGCGGCGAGGTGTGGTTCGACGGGCAGCGCCTGGACACCATGAGCGACGACCGGCGCACCCGGCTGCGGCGCACCGCGTTCGGCTTCGTGTTCCAGTTCGGGCAGCTCGTGCCGGAGCTGACCGCGGCCGACAACGTCGCCCTGCCGTTGCTGCTCGCGCGTACCGGGCGCAAGGAGGCGTACCGGCGGGCGGCGGACTGGCTGCGCCGGCTGGAGCTGGACGACCTGGGCGGCCGGCGCATCGGCGAGCTGTCCGGCGGGCAGGCGCAGCGGGTGGCGATCGCCAGGGCGCTGGTGACCGGGCCGCGGGTGCTGTTCGCCGACGAGCCGACCGGCTCGCTCGACTCGCTGACCGGCGAGCACGTCATGGAGCTGCTGGTCGGCCTGGCGCGCGAGGAGGGCACGACCGTGATCGTGGTGACCCACGACGCCCGGGTCGCCTCCTCCGCCGACCGCGAGGTCATCGTCCGCGACGGCAGGCTCACCGACCCCTACGCCGGCCAGGTCGTACGGTGATCGCCCTCGGCCTGCGGCTGTCGCTGGCCGGAGGCAGGGAGGCGGCCGCCCGGCTCGCGCTGATCGTCGCCGGGGTGGCGGTCGGCGTGGCGGTGCTGCTGACCACGCTCTCCCTGTTCAACGCCTTCCAGACGGCCAACGAACGCACCTGCTGGGAGTGCACCCGCGGCACCGCGCCCAGCGGCTGGGCCCTCGACGCCACCGCCACCGGCGCCCTGTGGAACTACCACGAGGACTACTACGCCGGCCGCGTGATCAGACGCCTCGACGCCGCCGCGCTCGGCGCCCGGGCCCCCGTCCTCCCCGGGCTGTCCCGCATGCCCGCGCCCGGCCAGTACTACGTCTCCCCGGAGCTGGCCCGGCTGCTGGACTCGGCGCCGCGCGCACAGCTCGCCGACCGCTTCCCCGGCGTCAGGGCCGGGACGGTCGCCCGCGCCGCGCTGTCCGGCCCCGACGACCTGACCATCGTGGTCGGCCGCACGCCCGAGCAGGTCGCCTCCCTGCGCGGCAGCCGCCAGGTGGACACGACGGCCGACGAGCCCGCCATCGACGACAACGCCGACATCTACCAGTTCGGGTTCGCCGTCGCGGCCGTCGGGCTGATGGTGCCGCTGCTCGTGCTCGTCAACACCGCCACCCGGCTGGCCGCCGCCCGCCGCGAGGCGCGCTTCGCCGCGATCCGGCTGGTGGGCGGCACGTCCCGGCAGGTCACCCTGTTCGCCGCGGTGGACGCGGCGCTCGGCGCGCTGACCGGCACGCTCGCCGGGATCGTGCTCTTCCTCCTGGTACGCCCGGCCGTCGCCGCCGTCCGCGTCACCGGCTCCCGGTTCTTCCCCGACACGGTGACCCCGGCCGCCTGGCAGTACGCGGCCGTGCTGGCCGGCGTCCCGCTGCTGGCCGGGGTGAGCGCGCTGTGGTCGCTGCGCCGCGTACGGATCTCGCCGCTGGGCGCGCTCAGGAAGGGCACCCCACGGCCGCCGGGGGCCTGGCGGGTGATCCCGCTGCTGGCCGGGCCGGCCCTGTTCGCGGGTCCGGCGTTCCGCACCGAGAACCGCGATCCGGACGCCGTCTCGGCCTCGACGGGCCTGGCGCTGACCATGGCCGGGCTGATCCTGGCCGGCCCCTGGCTGACGATGCTGGCTGCCTGCCTGGCCGCCCGGCTGACCGGGGGAGCGGCGACGCTGCTGGCCGCCCGGCGGCTGGCCGCCGATCCGAAGGCCGCGTTCCGGTCGGTGAGCGGCCTCGTCCTGGCGGTGTTCATCGGGACGGCGATCGCCGGGATCGTCCCCGCCGTGCTGGACGGCCAGCGGGCGGTGGCCGGCGGCACGCTGTCCGGCGTGCTGCGCGCCCCGCTCGGCGACGTCGCCGGCGGCGGGCTGTCGCCGCGGGCCGGGGCCGACCTGGTGGCCCGGCTGCGGGCCCACCCGGGCGTCGGCGTGCTGCCGATCTACGCCGCCAAGGAGGAGGAGAACCGGGTCATCGACCCCGAACGCCCGCCGCCGCCCCGGGCGGTCGTCGAGTGCGCCGACCTGGCCCGCTTCCCCGCGCTCGGGCAGTGCCCGCCGGGCGCGCGGGCCGTCGCCGGGCGGTTCGACCGCGTGGTGGAGGCCGACAACCCGCTCACCATCGACAAGCTGATCCCCCTGGCCGGCACCGGCAGCGAACCCGTCTCCGCCGACGGGCTCAACCTGGCCTCCGTGCTGGTCGCCATGCCCGACCCGGCGGCCCTGGAACAGATCCGCACCCTGCTGGCCGGGCAGAGCACCGGCCCGCCGATGACGTTCGACGAGGTCGCCCAGGTCCGGGCGACGCTCTACACGCAGGCCGAGAACATCGCGCTGGCCATGGTCGCGCTGACCCTGCTCGCCGGCGGCTGCAGCCTGCTGGTGGCGGTCGGCGGCGGGCTGATGGAACGACGGCAGCCGTTCACGCTGCTGCGGCTGGCGGGCACGCCCGGCCGCACCCTGGGCGCGGTCGTGCTGCTGGAGTCGGTGCTGCCGCTCGTCCTGGCGGCCGTCGTCGCGGCCGGGGCCGGGTTCGCCGTGGCGGCGCCGTTCATCGACGGGCTCGGCATGAAGGGGGCCTCCCTGGCGATGCCGGGGCCGGCCTACTTCGCCGGCGTCGGCGGCGGGCTGGCCGCGTCCCTGCTGGTGATCCTGACCGTTCTGCCGCTGCTGCGGCACATGACCGCGCCCGACAACGCGCGCTTCGAATAGGAGCCACATGAAGCTGCGGACATCGACCGTGGCGGTCGTTCCGGTGATCGTGCTGGCCGTGGTCGCCGCCCTGCTCACCGGCCCGCCGTCCGCGGCCGCCGCCGGTCGCCACGCGGCCGAGATCCGGCGCACCGAGTACGGCATCCCGCACGTGTCCGCCAAGGACCACGGCGGCCTCGGCTTCGGCTACGGGTACGCCTTCGCCCAGGACAACCTGTGCGTGCTGGCCTCCTGGGTGGTGACGCTGCGCGGCGACCGGTCCCGCTACTTCGGCCCGGAGGCCGAGTCCGACGACCCGGTGCGCCCGGTCGCCAACCTCACCAGCGACCTGTACCACCGGAGCGTCGCCGACTCCGGCGTCGTCCGGCGGCTGCTGGCCCGGCCCGCCCCCGTCGGCCCGAGCGCCGAACTGCGCGAGCTGGTGGACGGGTACGTGGCCGGGTACAACCGCTACCTCGACGACACCGGCGTGGCCAACCTGCCCGACCCCACCTGCCGCGGCAAGTCCTGGGTCGGCCCGATCACCGCCGACGACGTCTGGGCCAACCTCCTCGACCTCAGCCGCATGTCGGGCGGCTCCGCCCTCAAGGAGGCCATCGTCGGAGGAGGGGACGGCGGGGGAGAGGGCCCGCGGCGCGCCCCCGGCAGCAACGGCTGGGCGCTGGGCCGCGAGGCCACCCGCGACGGCCACGGCATGCTGCTGGCCGACCCGCACTTCCCGTGGAACGGCGTCCGCCGCTTCTACCAGGTGCAGCTCACCATCCCCGGCGTGCTCGACGTCGCCGGCGGCAGCCTGTACGGCACCCCCGTCGTGCAGATCGGCCACAACACGACCGTCGCCTGGACCCACACCGTCTCCCACGCCCAGCGCTTCACCCTCTACCGGCTCCGGCTAGCGCAGGGCGACCCCACCACCTACCTGGTCGACGGCCGGCCCGAGCCGATGGGCCGCCAGGACGTCGAGGTGCCGCTCCAGGACGGCACCTTCGTCTCACGCACCCTGCTCACCTCCCGCTACGGCCCGGTGCTGGCCGCCGGGCACGGCAAGGAGTACGCGTACGCGCTGGCCGACGTCAACGCCGCCAACCTGCGGGCGGCCGACGAGTGGCTGGCGATGGCCAAGGCCGGCGACGTACGCGAGCTGCGCGCCGCCCAGGACGCCCACCAGGGCATGCCGTTCGTCTACACGCTGGCCACCGACGTCGGCGGGACCGCGTCCTTCGCCGACGCCTCCGTCGTCCCGCACGTCACCGACGCCCAGGCCCGCCGCTGCGCCAAGCCCTCACCCGACCCGTCGATCGACGCGCTCGTCCTGGACGGCTCGACCTCGGCGTGCCTGTGGGGCAAGGACGCCGACGCGATCGTGCCGGGCATCTTCGGCCCCGGCAGCCGGCCCGGCCTGACCCGCGCCGACTACGTCGCCAACTCCAACAACAGCCCGTGGATGGCGAACCCGGCCGCGCCGCTGACCGGCTACGACCAGGTCTGGGGCACCGTGCGGGCCGACCTGGAGCTGCGGCCCCGGGTGAGCCTGGACATGATCGACCGGCGGCTCAAGGGCTCCGACGGGCTCGGCGGCCCCGGCTTCACCCTGGAGACGCTCCAGGCCACCGCCCGGAGCAAGCGCAATCACGGCTTCGAGCTCATGCGCCCGGACCTGGTGGCGTTGTGCCGTGAGCACCGCGAGCTGCGGGCCACCTCGGGCGAGCGGGTCGACGTGCGGGCCGCCTGCCGGACGCTGACCCGCTGGGACGGCCGCGCCACGCTCGACAGCGAGGGAGCCGTGCTGTGGCGGCGGTTCTTCGACGGGCTGCAGGTCCCGGTCAAGCCCGGGGAGCCGCCGCAGGGCTGGTGGCGGGTGCCGTTCGATCCCGCCCGTCCGCTCGCCACGCCGCGCGGCCTCAAGCGGGACGACCCCGCCGTGCTACGGGCCCTGGCCGACGCCGCGCTGTTCTTCCGGGCCAACGGGCTGCCCCTGACGCTCACCACCGGCCAGGCCCAGCACTACGCGTCGGTCCCGATCCCCGGCTGCACCGAGGGTGAGGGCTGCTTCGACCGTGTCCGCAACTCCGGCCCGCTCGGCAAGGACGGGCGTTACCCCGACGTGAACACCGGCTCCAGCTTCATGATGGCCGTCGAGCTCACCCCCGACGGCCCCCGCACCCGGACCGTGCTCACCTACTCCCTGTCCGCCGACCCGAGCTCGCCCCACCACGCCGACCAGACCGCCCTGTTCTCCCGCGGCGGATGGGTCACGGAACGCTTCACCGACGCCGAGATCGCCTCCGACCCGGCTCTGAAGGTCACCAGCGTGACCGGCTGACCTGTCCGCCCGTCCGCCTTGTGGCTGACGGGCCCGCTGCCCACCACCACGTGCGCCGAGCCGCCGGTCAAGCGGCACGACCTCAAGCAGGCCCGCGCCTACGTCGACGCGGTCGTCGCCTGCCTGGAGACCACCTGGGAGCAGTACCTGACCGGGGCCGGGCTGCCGTACGAGCCGGTGAAGGTGCGGCACATGAACCGCATCCCCAGGAAGTACTGCGGCATGGCCGTGGACGACGACGAGTCGCAGACGTGGTACTGCGCGAAGACACGCACGCTTGGGACTATTTCCTCACCCTCCCCGTAGGGAACAAGCTGGGCAAGTACAGCTCGTACGGCACGACCTCCGCGATGCGTTCCTGGATCAAGCGCGGCTTCGCCACCGGGGACCCGGGCTCCTGCAACACCTGGGCGGCTCCCTCCTCCAAGGTGCTCTGAGCCGCCTCTCGCGGTGCCTGTGAACAGGTGTCATGCCGGTGACCGGGGGCATGACCTGGGCAAGGGCATCTCGGGGGGTGCGGTGGGCGGACAGTGGCCGGAGGGCGGTGCGCACGGCGGGGACCTGGGGCCGTTCGGCGCCGAGAAGCTCCGCCGGCTGCAGGCGAGCCTGGTGCAGATCGAGGATCTGCACGGCCGGATGGCGCGCCTGCTGGACGCCGTCCTCGCGATCAGTTCCGAGCTGGAGCTGAACGCCGCGCTGCGCACGATCGTGGAGGTCTCGGCCGACCTGGTGGACGCCCAATACGGCGCCCTCGGCGTGCTCAACGAGCAGGGCGAGTTCGCCGACCTGTTCACCTACGGGGTCTCCGAAGAGGTGTACGAGGCCATCGGCCGCCTGCCCACCACCCACGGCCTGCTGCAGGAGCTCATGGCCCAGCCCAGGCCGCTGCGCGTGGACGACGTGCTCGCCCATCCCAGCTTCCGCGAGTACCCACCAGGCCATCCGGTGATGCGCACCCTGCTGGGCACGCCGATCCTGGTCCGCGGCGTCGCGTACGGCACCCTGTACTTCGCGGACAAGCGGTCGGGCCTGCCGTTCACCGGCGACGACGAGCGGATCGTCGCGGCGCTGGCCAGCGCGGCCGGCGTCGCGATCGAGAACGCCCGCCTCTACGAGCGCATCCGCCGCAACACCGAGGAGTTCCAGCGCAGCCTGCTCCCGCCGCTGCCCGAGCTGAACGGCCTGTGGGCCTGCGCCCGCTACCTGCCCTCCAGCTCGGTCCCGCGCATCGGCGGCGACTGGTACGACGCGATCGTCCTGCCCGACGGCGTGCCCTGCCTGGTGGTCGGCGACGTGATGGGCCACGACCTGCGCGCGGCCACCGTCATGAGCCACATCAGCAACATGTTGCGGGTGCTCGCCTACGAGCACTGCGAGCCGCCCTCCCAGATCCTGCGCCGCCTCGACGAGATCCTGCACGCCCTGCACGGCGGCCCGATGGCGACCGTGCTGCTGGCCCGCCTGGAGGAGTACGGCGGCACCGAGTGGCGGCTGCGCTGGGCCACCGCCGGCCACCTGCCGCCGCTGCTGCTCCCCACCGGCGGCCCCGCCCGCTACCTGCGGGCCGTGGGCGGCCACCCCCTCGGCGTCACCCCCGACCTGCCCCGGCCGGACCACCAGCAGATCATCCCGGCCGGGTCCACCCTGCTGCTCTACACCGACGGGCTCGTCGAGGACCGCGCGCACGGTGTCGACAGGGGCATGGAGAGCCTGGCCCGCACCGCCTCCCAACTGCGCGACCTGCCCATCGAGGAGATGTGCGAGCTGCTGCTGGCCAACCGTGGCGACAGGTTCACCGACGACGTCGCCCTGCTCGCTCTACGCCTCGGCGAACCGGCCGACCTGCACGCCGACTGAGCGCCCCGGCCCCCGCACTATCGTGGCGTGGATGAACACCCCCGAAGCGGAGATCGACATCGACGACGCCCTCGTCGACCGGCTGATCCGCGCCCAGCACCCCGACCTGGCGGGCCCGCTCACGCTCGTCGCCAACGGCTGGGACAACGTCGTCCACCGGCTGGGCGACGGCCTGTCGGTACGCCTGCCGCGCCGGCGTGTCGCGGTCGACCTCGTCGTCAACGAGCAGCGCTGGCTGCCGGTGCTGGCCGGGTACGTCCAGGTCGCGCTGCCCGTGCCGGTGAGGGTGGGCGTGCCGGGCGAGGGCTACCCCTGGCCGTGGACGATCGCCCCCTGGTACGAAGGGTGCACGGCCGCCGACCTGCCGCCGTCCGAGCGGGCCGTCGTGGCCGTGACGCTGGCCGGTTTCATGAACGACCTGCACCGGCCGGCGCCGTCCGGCGCGCCGCGCAACCCCGTGCGGGGCGTCCCGCTGGCCCACCGCGACCGGGCGGTGCGGGAGCGGATGCCGTTCGCCGCCCGGCGGGACGAGCTGCTGCCGCTCTGGGAGCGGCTGGTGGCGCTGCCGCCCTGGCCGGGCCCTCCGCTCTGGCTCCATGGCGACCCGCACCCGGCGAACCTCCTGCTGGACGGGGGGAAGCTGGCCGCCGTCCTCGACTTCGGCGACGTGACCAGCGGTGATCCGGCCACCGACCTGGCCGCCGCCTGGCTGGTGTTCGACGCGGACGGACGCACGGTGTTCCGCGCCCACGTGGACGCCGACCGGGCGACCTGGGAACGCGCGCGGGGCTGGGCCGTCGTCATCGGCACGGCCCTGGCCGCCCACTCGGCCGACAACCCCGCGATGGCCGCCATCGGCGCGCACGTGCTCGACCAGGTGCTGCTCGATGACCAGATGTGACAGATAACTGTCGTTGCGGTCATTCCATCGGTTCGGTGAGAATCTGGGCATGCCCGCTGCACACCGCGTCGTCATCGCGCTCTTCCCGGACGTCGACCTGCTCGACGTCACCGGCCCGGCCGAGGTGTTCGCCCTGGCCAACCGGGTCGCCGGCGGCGCCCTGTACGACGTGCGGCTCGCCGGTCCCCGGGGCGGCCAGGTCACCACGTCCGCCGGGGTGCGGCTGGTCGCGGACCTGGCGTTCGACGAGGTCGGCGACCAGGTGGACACCCTGCTGGTGCCCGGCGCGGTGACCGCCACGCCCGACGGGCCACGCGCCCTGACGGACGCCGAGGTCGTCGCCTGGGTACGGCGGACCGCTCCCGGCGCCCGCCGGGTGGCCTCGGTGTGCGTCGGCGCGCACATCCTGGCCGAGGCCGGCCTGCTGGACGGCCTGACCGCCACCACCCACTGGTCCACCGCCGCGCAACTGGCCGCCGACCACCCCCGGGTCACCGTCGATCCCGACCCGATCTTCCTGCGGTCCAGCGGCCGGATCTGGACGGGCGCCGGCATCAGCGCCTGCCTCGACCTGACCCTGGCCCTGGTGGCCGAGGACCACGGCGAGGAGACGGCCCTTGCGGTGGCCCGCGAGCTGGTCGTGTACCTCAAGCGCCAGGGCGGCCAGAGCCAGTTCAGCGTCCCGTTGACGCGGCCCGCCACGGGCCGTCGCGACATCGACGACCTGCGCCTGTGGATCGCCGAGCACCTCGCCGAGGAACTGACCACGGTCGAACTGGCGGCGCGGATGGGGCTGAGCCAGCGTCAGTTCAGCCGGGTGTTCCGGCAGCAGACCGGCTTCACCCCGGCCGCGTACGTCGAGTCGGCGCGCGTGGAGGTGGCGCGCCGGCTGCTGGAGACCACCGACCTGCCGCTGCCCCGGGTGGCCGCCGACAGCGGGCTCGGCTCGGTGGAGACCCTGCACCGCGCGTTCCGCCGCCGCCTGGGCACCGGCCCCGGCACCTACCGCCGCCGTTTCCACACGGTGGCCTGACCCCCGTTCTCCCCGCGACAACGCCGCCCACGCCGGGCGGCGGCGCGAGCCTGCCCGAAAGGAAACCCCTGCCATGAGCAGCACCGTCTCGCCCACCCTCCGCCAGGTCGTCGGCCTGCCGGACGAACCGGCCCGTCTGGCCGACTCGACCCTCGTGCTGATCGACTACCAGAACACCTACAGCACCGGCGTCATGGCCCTGCCCGGCGCGGACCGGGCCCTCGCGGCCGGGGCCCGCCTGCTGGAGCGCGCCCGCGCCGCCGGGGCGCGCGTCGTGCACGTCGTCAACGACGGCGGCCCCGGCAGCCCGTACGACGTCCGCGCCGAGATCGGGGCCATCAGCCCGCCGGTCGCGCCGCGCGACGGGGAGCCGGTGGTGGTCAAGACGTTTCCCGACGCCTTCCACCAGACCGGTCTCCAGGACGTCCTGACGGGCCTGGACTCCGGGCCCGACCTGGTCCTGGCGGGCTTCATGACCCACATGTGCGTCACCTTCACCGCCCAGGGGGCCTTCCGGCTGGGTTACCGACCCACGGTCGTCGCCGACGCCTGCGCCACCCGTACGCTCGCCGGTCCCGGCGGCGCGCCGTTGCCCGCCGACGCGCTGCACGAGGCCGCTCTGACGACGATCGGCGACCTGTTCGGCCTGGTGGTCCCCACGGCCGACGCCCTGCCCGCCTGAGCCGGGCGGGCCGGGCCGGTCAGCTTGTGACCGGGGTCAGCCGGTGACGGGACGGCGGCGGCCGGCGACCAGGCGATCGGCGGGCGTCCGGTGACGCGCGCCCGGAACGGACGCGTCCCGGCCGTCGGTCCGGTCGGTCCGGTCAGTCCGGTCGGTGGCCACGAGGCGGTCGGCGGCCGGGTCGGTCGTGCGGTTGTCGTGCCGGTCGGCCGTGAGGTCGGGCTGGGCCGCGGCGGGCTGGGCCGTGGCGGGGCGGTCGTCCGTCCGCTCGGCCAGGAGGCGGCGCAGCTCGCGGCGGCGGGCCAGCTTGCGGCTCGTCCCGGCCACGATCAGGAAGGCGCCCAGGATGAACGCGGTGGCGGTGGCGGCACCGGCGCTGAACAGCTCCAGGTCACCGACCCGGAAGGTGACGCCCATCAGCGTCAGCGCGGCGGCGGCGGTGGTGGTCGTCTGGGTGAACAGGACCACCACGGCGGCCGACCCGGCGACCATGAGCAGCAGGCCGAGCAGGACCATGGTTCTCACTCTCCTCGAACGTCGGCGATCACGATTCCTTGCCGCTGCCCAGCATTTCTTTACTTATGTATGGGCATGCTCCGGGCGTCGAAAGAATGGTCGCGCATTCGGCTCGGGAATGGCCGTCCGGGGCTTCGCCAATTGCACTCCGAAAAAAGCCGCATTGAGCAGCGACGCTGCGCCGTACGGTCAGGCTGCGGGGTTTGTCGGCTGCCGGGCAGGGGAGAGCGGTCCAAGAAGGGAAGTGATAGCAGTGAAAGTGGACACTTTCCGACTCCTCGCGAACTCCGCAGGAGAAACGGTCGTGCTGCACCCGGCCGGGGACCTTGACCTGCACACGGCCGGCGCCATCGAGGATTGGGCGACCGGCTATCTCGACGGCTCGCCGGCCGCCGTCACTTTGATCGACCTGTCCGATGTCGGCTTCATGGACTCGGCCGGCCTCGGCGCGCTGATCGGCGCGTGGAAACGTATCACCGCCACGGGACGGACGGTGATGGTCGCCGCGCCGACCCCGCAACCGGCCAGACTGATGCGCATCACCGGTCTGGAAGGACGCCTCGGCGTACGCGCCACCGTCGCCGAGGCCCTGGAAGAGATCATTCCCAGGCGCTCGCACGCGCCCGCCTGAACCGCGCGCGGCGTCAGCCGTTCTTCGCCTTGGCGTACTCGGCTGCGCCGCCCGCGAAGTCGTACAGGACGACCTGTTCGTCCCCGACCACCCAGGCGTCGTGTCCGGGCGGGCACACGAAGACGTCGCCCGGTCCCGCCTCGGCCTCGGTGCCGTCGTCCATGCGCAGGCGCATCCGGCCCGAGACCACGAAGCAGTTGTGGTGCACCTGGCAGGACGGTGTGCCGGCGATCGGCTGCACGGACTCCGTCCAGTGCCATCCCGGCTCGAACGTGGCGACCCCGAACGTCAGGCCGCTCAGCTCGCAGATCTCCAGGTGGCCCTTCGGGAAGTCGCGCCGTTCGTCGGGCTTGTCGATGCTCTTGACCTCGATCATGGCTCATCCCCCCTCTTCAGCTACCTTCTTACGCTGAATTGTTCATAACGGGGGGTTTGCCGGGGCAAATATCCCTTTGTGGGGATGGGTACGGCCCCATGTGCGTGTGGGGCCGTACCCATGTCGTACGGACTATCCGGCCCAGGGCAGCGAGTCGGACGGCCACGCCCGCTTCGTCTGCTTCCGGAGCGTCTCCTCAGGCGTGCCCACGCCGCAGCGAGTGCCCTGCGGCGGGACGGTCAGGGCGATGAGGTACTGGTCGATGATGTCGGTCTGGCACTTGTCCTTGCCGTAGATGCGGTGACCCCAGCCCTCGTACGTGAGCAGCACGGCCTTGCGGCCGAGCTGGCGGGCGGCGTTGGCCGACCAGATCCACGGCGTGGCCGGGTCGTGGATCGAGCTGCCGAGCAGCAGCGGCGCCTGGCCGGTGTAACGCAGCTGGTGCGGCGGGTTGACGGGGCTGGAGTTGAGGCAGATGGGCAGGTCGTCGGTCGGGTACGGGTGGTACTTCGTGTCCGGGGCCAGAGCGCCCGCGGTGCGCATGAGCGCGGCGTACTCGGCGTAGCTGCTCACCTTGAGGCTGTAGTCCTGGCACAGGATCCTGGTTGGCAGCTCGGCGACGTCGCCTTCCACCGGGCCCCTGCCGGGCAGCGGGGGCACCCATTCGGGGGCCGGGCCGCCGTTCAGCCAGTTGATCACTTCGCTCAGCGTGCGCCAGTCGGGCCCTTCGTTGCCCAGCGCGGCGTTGTAGATGACCTGCAGCTCGGTCACCCGCTGACCGGTGCTGGGGTAGACCAGCTCGCCGCGGCGGGCCTTGTCCAGCAGGCTCTTCCAGATCGCGCGGATGTCGCGGCCGTTCAGGACGCAACTGGTGTCCTGCTCGCACCAGCCGACGAACTGGTCGAACCCGTCCTCGACGGCCATGGCCTCGGTGGCGAAGAAGCCCTTCAGGCCGAGGCTGTGGTCCATGTTGCTGTCGAGGGCGAGCGCCCGGACGCGGCCGGGGAACAGCTCGGCGTACATCTGGCCGATCAGGGTGCCGTACGAGATGCCGTAGTAGGTCAGCTTCTCCTCGCCGAGGGCGGCGCGGAGGGCGTCCATGTCACGGGCCACGGAGACGGAGTCCACGTGGTCGTACAGCGGGCCGGTACGGGCCCGGCAGTCCGGGTGCAGCTTCTTGGTGAAGGCGTTCCAGGCGTCGAAGTCGGCCTGGCTGCGCATGACCGTCGGCGGCATCTTGTTGTAGACCGACGCCGAGCAGATCACCGGGTGGCTGCGGCCCACGCCGCGCGGGTCGAAGCCGACGATGTCGAACCGCTGCTGCAGTTCCTCGGTGTAGGACCCGGGAGCGCCGTAGACGGCCTCCACGCCGGACCCGCCCGGACCACCGGGGTTGATCACCAGCGAGCCGACCCTGGCGGCCGGGTCGGTGGCCTTGCGGCGGGCGACGGCGAGGTCGATCGAGGGCCCGCCCGGCCGGGACCAGTCGATGGGGACGGCCAGCTTGCCGCATTCGGCACTGGGCTCCTCCTCGCAGGGAGCCCAGGTGATGGTCCTGGTCGCAGGTTTCGTGTCGGTCGTCGCGGTCGCCGCGGCGTTCGCCGCCGGGACCGGGATCAACGCCGCCAACGCCACGAAGGCGGTGGCGAGCAGAGGGAGTCTTGTCCGCAAAATGCAACTCCAATCAACGGTCGGTGCGCCCCCCGTGGGCACTCGGCCGACGTTGATCATCGCCGGTCGCGGGCACGAATGTGAGCAAAATCGGAAATTTCATCAGAGCGTTGACTCCGGCCGCCCGTGGGTTATCTGATCCGGTACGCGTGGATCACGGTCTGCTCCACGGTGTTGCCCCCGGCGTCGGCGGCTCGGGCGCGCAGGGAGACGAAGCCCGCCGCGGCCGGATGGCGCAGCCGCACGGCGCCGCCCGAGACCTTGATCGCCCGCCAGGTGCGGCCGTCGTCGTAGGAGACGTCCACGGACAGCCCGCGCACCGCCCCCGCCTGCCCGCGCACGGACACCGGCACCGCGAACGCCCGGCCGGCGGGCGCGCCGCTCGCCGCGTCCAGGGAGGGCGAGAAGGCGACGACCGGCAGCGGCAGCGCACCGTCCCGGCCGCCGGCCGAGCGGAACGTCCAGGCGACCGCCGTACGGGTGGAGAGGAGCTCCGGCCCGCGCTCGGCCTCCACCTCCAGCCGGTACGCCGCCTCCCCGGCCGGTACGCCGAACCGCGCCCCCAGACCGGGCTCCTCCGCCACCAGCTCGCCGTCCCGGTAGAGGGCGGTCCGCGCGCCGGACACGCTCGACATCCCCGGATGACCGGCCCCGTCGGCGTACAGCGAGGGGAACGCGGAGATCACGTCGCCCGCGCGGGAGAAGGGCGGCGTGTCCGCCGCGGTGACCGGCGCGGGGCCGAAGACGCCGCGGTTCCAGGTCTCGTCGTAGGCGCGTCCCGCCTCGTACCTGAAGGCGGTCGAGGTCAGGTCGCCTCCCCAGGTCGGGCCCGTCTCCATGTAGCTGTTCAGCCAGCGGAGGCCGCCGCCGGTGTTGACGTACTCGGTGTGCGTGAAGGGGGGCCGGAAGTCGGTCACGAAAATGATGCTGAAGAACCGTCCCTCCGCGGGCCAGGCGGCGCCTGCGGCGCTCGCGGCCGTGCCGGGCGCCGGCGCGCCGTAGTCCCTGCGGATCCTGGCCAGGTCCGCGCGCCCGACCCGGCGGCTGAAGCCGGTCGGCACCTGACCCTGGACGAACCACGCCAGCCGGTACGCCTGCGCGCTGCCCGCCAGGTCGCCGTCCGGGCCCGGCACCGCCCACTGGCCGGCGACCTTGGTCAGCAGGTCGTACCGGCCGGACCCGACCTGCGCGGTGCGGATGCCCGGCGCGGCGTCGAACATGGTGGCCTCCGCGCTCAGGTAGTACGGGGAGCCGTCGCGGGTGCGGCCGCTGTAGGTCACCTCGGTCATCAGGTGCCTGGCCGCCGGGTCGGGCGGCGTGATGGACACCGGCCGCGCCTGAGCCGGGTCCAGCCGCAGGGATTGATCCCGGTCCAGGCGCAGGCCGGGATGGACGAGCATGGTCAGACCTCCGCCGTCGGTGGTCCGGCTGTCGACGAGGTAGGTGCCCTTGGCCAGCCGCAGCGTGACCCTGTCGCCCGGCTGGGCGGTGACCGGGTTCCAGTCCTTCCGGTCGACGTCGGTCCGGTAGAGGGTGGTCAGGACGTCCGCGGCGCCCGGCCGGTCGAGGGTCAGGTCGTAGCTCTCGACCTCCTTGACCACGGCGAGCGGCGTGCTCACGGTCGTGCCGTTCTCGGCGGTGGCCTCCAGGTAGCCGCCGAGCGGCCCGTCGGCCACGTCGCCGCGGGTGTCGGCGGTGACGGTCGCCTCGGCCCGGCCGCCGGCGGGGACGGTCAGCGTGCCGGGCGACACCTCGAACACGTCCGCGCCGGCCCGCGCCGACAGGCGCAGCGTCACCGGCTCCGGACCGTCGTTGCGGTAGGCGAGCTTCCTGGTGACCGGCTCGTCGTCGTCGTGAGGCCAGGCGACCAGGCCGAAGCTCACCGACGCGGGGGAGGTGGTCACCGTCTGGCCGATCGCGCGGCCCACGTCGAGGCGGCCCGCGCCCTGGGCGTAGATCCCGGTGCCGGGCTGCGGCCGGGCGGTGGCCATGAGGGCGGCCTTGAGCTGCTCGGGCGTCCAGTCCGGGCGCAGCCCGGCCAGGATCGCGGCCGATCCGGCCGCGTGCGGGGCCGCCATGGAGGTGCCCGACATCTCGACGTACGGGCCCTCGCCCGGCGAGTCCTTGCCGTGCGCGGCGCGGATGGCGACGCCGGGCGCGGTGAGGTCGGGCTTCAACGCCGAGTCGCCCACGCGGGGGCCTGTGCTGGAGAAGACGGCCAGGCGGTCGGAGCGGTCCACCGCGCCGACCGACAGGGCCGCGTCCGCGGTGGAGGGCGAGGAGACGGTGCCCGGCTTGCCGTAGTTCCCGGCGGCCACGACGAACAGCACGCCGTACCGCTCGGTCAGCGTCTGGACGGCCTCCTCCAGCGGGTCCAGGCCGGGGGCGTCCGGCGAGCCGAGGCTGAGGTTGGCCACCTTGGCCCCCTGCTCGGCGGCCCACTGCATGCCGGCCAGGATCGCCGACTCCGCGCACCAGCGGTCGGCGCACACCTTGGCGTCCAGGAGGGTGGCGCCCGGCGCGACGCCGCGGTAGCGCTCGCCGGTCCCGGCGATGGTCGAGGCCACGTGGGTGCCGTGCCCGGTGAGGTCGGCCGCGGTGTCCGCGCCGGAGAAGTCCCGGCGGGCCGCGACCTTGCCGGCCAGGTCGGGGTGGGTGTCGTCGATGCCGGAGTCCAGGACGGCGACCTTCACCCCGGCGCCCGTGTAGCCCTTCTCCCAGGCGGCGGGGGCGCCGATCTGCTTGACGCTGGCATCCAGCGACAGGGTCGCCCTGCCGTCGAGCCAGATCTTCCCCGTGCCGGTGGAGAGCGAAGCCCTGAGGTCCGGCCAGGAGCCGGCGGCGGCGTCGAAGCGTACGGCGGCGCCGTTCACGGCGGGCAGGTCGCGGGTCACCGCCAGGCCATGGGCGGCCAGGCCCGAACGGCTGGCGGCGTCCGGGCCCGCGACGATGAGGGGCAGGGCGCCGGGGGCGTACTCCAGCAGGGTCGTCACGTCGAACAGGCGGGGGTCGAGCCGGCCGGCGGCCAGCAGGGGGACGGCGTCGCCGGGGACGACGCGGAGCCGGTCGCCGATCTTCTCCGTGCTGAAGACGACGCCCTTACGGCCCTTGCCCGCCGCGACGCGCACACCGTCGGCGACGAGACTCACCCGGTCTCCCGTGATCAGCGTCACGGTACGGGCGGGGCCGCCCGGCGGGGCCGGCAGGCCGGAAGGGACGGCTCCGAGGAGCGCGATGGTCAGCGAGACCGCTGTCGTTCTGAGGATCACATGTCTTCTTGGCGGAATGCCCGCCCCTTCTTCACGGGCTGAGAGGGCGTGAAGAAGGACGGACGCTCCCGCCAAGTAGGGGTGTGACACAAACCATGACCGTCGAGGACGAGCAGGTGATCGGCGAGTCCCTGCGCCTCCCCGAGAGGTTCGGGGTGCTCTACGACCGCTACTTCCCCGAGATCCACCGGTACGTCGCCGGACGCCTCGGCACCCAGGCCGCCGACGACCTCACCGCGGAGATCTTCCTGGCCGCCTTCCACGGCCGGGCCGGCTTCGACTCCGGCCGCGGCGTGGTCCGCGGCTGGCTGTACGGCATCGCCACCAACGTCGTCGCCCAGCACCGCAGGAGCGAGCTGCGCCGGTTGCAGGCCATGCAACGGGCGCCGGAAGGGATCCTCACCGGCGAACAGGCCGAGGACGGGCACGAGGACCTGGTCGCCGGGCGGCTGGCGGCGGCGGGCGTCAAGGACGACCTGGTGGCGGCGCTGCAGGCGATGCCGGAGGCCGACCGCGACGTCCTGCTGCTCCTGGCGCTGGCCGACCTGAGCTACCAGGAGATCGGTCAGGCCCTCGACATCCCCTCAGGAACGGTCGGTTCCCGGCTGAACCGCATCAGAAGGAAGCTTCGCGCCGCCCTGGGCGGCGCCAATCCCTTGCTTGGAGAGTCCCATGGATGACCTGACCCTGATCCGCGACCTTTACACGGCCCCGCCCCCCACCCCCGAGGTGCTGGCCGACGGCCGCGCCCGCCTCGCCGACGCCTATGCCCAGGCGACCCCGGCGTCCGCCGGCACCCGCCGGGGGATGCGCCGTCCGGCACCGCAGGCGCTGCCGGACGGCGGGAGGAGCCGGGGGCGCCGGCGGCGCTGGCCGCTCGTGGGGGCGAGCCTGGCCGGGGCGGCCGCCGTCACCGTGGCCGCGACCTTCCTCACCGCACCCTCGACGCCGCCGGCGCCCTCGGCGTCCGCGGCGCCCGCCCGGCTCTCGGCCGGTGAGATCCTGCTGGCCGCCGCCGACTCGGTCACCCCCGCCACGGGCGACGGCGCGTACTGGGTGCGCGACGGCGTCGTCGGCCGGTACGAACGCGCGCCCGGCGGCCACTACACCCTCAAAACCAGCCGCTCGGTCGAGCTCTGGCTCCCCAAAGCGGCCGACCGCCCCACCTGGGTGATCCGCCAGGACCTCGGTGCCCAGCCGGCCACGCCCGAGGACGAGACGGCCTGGCGCGCCGCCGGCTCCCCCCGGACCTGGACCCTGAGCGGCGGGACGCCCGCCGTGAAGCTCCAGGCCGGCCCCGGTGAGCGCGACGCCGTACGCGACGACAGCGGCAAGACCCTCACGCTGCTGGGCACGCCCATGACGCCCGCCACCCTGAACGCCCTGCCGACCACGCCGGACGGGCTGCGCCACACCCTGGAACGCATCGTCTCCAAGGGGTACGGCAAGGAGCGGGTGGACATGAACGCCCAGCTCTTCGAGACCGGCGTGCGGCTCGTCATGAACTTCCCCACCTCGCCGGAGGTCCGGGCGGCGACGTACCGGATGCTGGCCGCGCTCCCGGGGGCGAGCGCGGAGAGCGAGGCCACCGACCCGCTCGGCCGTATGGGACAGGCGGTCAGCCGGCCGGGCGGGCCGGGTGAGCGGTATCGGTTCGTCGTGGACACCGCCACCGGCCGGCCGCTGGCGCTGGAGTCGACGATCGGCCGGGACCGTTCGTACGAGGCGATCAGAACGGCCGCCTGGACCGACGAGGAGCCCCGGCTCCCGGTGCTGCGCCGCGACATGAACCGCTGATCCCGCCTCTCACGACGGGTGCGGGTGCGGTTCCCGCCCGGTCAGCGGGTGCAGAGGGCGGTGTCGAAGGCGGCGAGCAGGAGGTCGCGGGACTTGCCGCCGTCGGCGGAGCCGGTGACGTACACGGTGACCGTGCGGCCGGCGCGGTCGCGGCCGCTGAAGGAGGACACGCCCGGGAGGTCGCCGCCGTGCCCCCACAGCTTGCCGCCGCAGCTCAGCGGGATCTCCGCGACGCCGTAGCCGTAGCGGGCGCCCTTGGGCCAGCCGGGCCGGCCGACGGCGACGTACGAACCGGACTTGACGGACTGCGCCCGCCAGAACGTGTCGAGGTCGCGCGGCGTCGAGACCAGCCCGCCGCTGGCGCCGAAGTAGTAGCCGGGCAGCCGGGTGATGTCGACGATCCCGTCCTTGGGGCGCACCGGGTTCACGCCGTAGGTGTGCGCGTGCGGGCCGCGGACGCCGGTCTCGCCCTTGGCCGGCCAGTACGTGTCCCGCATGCCCAGCGGCTTCAGCACGAGGTCGCGGCTGACCAGGCGGAAGTCGCGCCCGGTCACCGCCTCGGCGACCAGGCCGAGGACCGTGTAGTTGGTGTTGGAGTAGGCGAACCGGCCGCGGGGCGTCGGTTCGAGGGTGAGCGCCAGCTTGAGCAGGTCCTGCTTGCCGACCTTCGACCAGTCGGCGGCGGGGGTGAAGTCCGCCAGGCCGCTGGTCTGCTGGAGGAGCATCTTCACGGTGATCTCCCGCCCGTCGACGCCCTTGCCGCGGATCACCCCGGGCAGGTACGTCTCGACCGGTTCGTCCAGGTTCACCTTGCCCTGGTCGGCCAGCTTCAGCACGGTGGCGGCGATGATCGACTTGCTCACGCTGGCGATCCTGAACCGGCCGTCGGCGCCGGGCATGGGCTCCTCGGCGCCACGCCGCGCGGTGCCGGAGACGACCGTCGTGGTCCTGCCGTCCGGGTGGCGGACGTAGGCCACGGCGCCGGGCACGTCCGGGGAGGAGGTGAGGGCGTCCAGCCGCGACTGCAACGACGGCGCACGGTCGGCCGCGAACGCCGGAGCCACCGGCGCGAGCGCCAGCGGGACGATCACGAGCAGGGCGAGTGCGCGCCGGGAGGCGGAGGAAGGCATCGGGACTCCTTAGCGGTGGATCAATATATGTCCCGACTCTCGCGAATTGGAGGCTTTGTCACAGTCACGGCACCACCCACCCTCGTGCGGGGGCTGCCCCTACCGGCTACCGGACCGGCCGGCTCATGGAGAGGGCGCGGAGAGGGCGCGGCGGACGAGGTCGGCGTTGTCCGCCGCCGGGCCGCCGTCCGGGTCCAGCAGGGTGTCCTCCAGGCCGATCCGGGTGGCGAGGCCCAGCCGTACGGCCTCCGCCACGAGCGGCCAGGTCGCCGGCCCCTCGCCGTGCAGGAGGCGGGGGGCAGGAGACCCGCCCAGGCGGTCGAGGACGGCCGTGGCCCGGGGGACCGCCTCCTCGTACGGCGCGTCGATCACTTCGACCAGGATGCGGGTCATCCGCCCGGCCAGGCCCGACGCGGTCAGCGTGGCGGCGTCGGCCGGCGTCCACACCCCGGCCTCGACCCCGATCCCCGCCTCCAGCAGCACCCGCGCCAGCTCGCCGAACCCCGGCTCCGACAGGTTCACCGAGGCGAAGTCCGGACGGGCTCCGGCGGGCAGCGCCGCCCACGCCGTCACCGCCTCCAGGCGGGCGGAGGCGTCCCCGCCCACGATCCACAGGCCGGTGGACACGCCCACGGGCAGCCCCGGGGCCGCCGCCCGGATGGCCGTGGTCGCCGCTCCGACGTCGGCGGCGTCCAGCGACTCCCGTCCCGTCGCGTCACGCGGATGGACGTGCACCGCTCCCGCCCCCGCCAGCCGCACGGCCACGGCGTCTGCGGCCAGCTCGGCGGGCGTGAGGGGCAGCCGGGGATGCTCGCCCGCCGACCGGCTTCCGTTGAGACACGCTTTGATGAACATGCGGCCCATCCTTCCCGGGCGGTCCGAGCTCAGGCGCGGGTGTCTCGGCGCTTCTCGGCGGAGGCGTCAGCCGGGGTCCTCGGCGGGGGTGTCTCAGCGGCTCAGTGGGCGGCGTCGAGGCGGGCGCGCTGGTCGTCGGTCAGCTCCAGGTCCACGGCGGCCAGGTTCTCCTCCAACTGGGCCACCGACGACGCCCCGGCCAGCGGGATCACCGGGAACGCCGAGCCGATCTGCCAGGCCAGCACCACCTGGTTCATGCTCGCCCCGCACTCCTTCGCGACCTCGCGCAGCACGGACAGGCGGGCCGGGGTGCCGGGGTGGTCGTAGTCCGGCGGCACCTGCTTGTCCTGCCGGGTGTAGGCGCCGCCGAGCAGCGGCGAGTAGGCCACCAGAGTCAGGCCGGGCTCGGCGCGCAGGTAGCTCAGCAGTTCGGCTCCGGCGTGCCCGAGGCTGCCGTCCTCGAAGATCGACTCGGGCATGTCGAAGCGCGGGCGCAGCAGGCTGTGCTGGTACTGCAGGACCTCGTACCCGGCGACCCCGGCCGCGGCGGCCAGGGCGCGGGCCCGTTCCACCCGCCAGATCGGGTGGTTGCTCACCCCGAGCAGACCGACCGTGCCCTCGGCCACCAGCGCGCCGAAGCCCTCGACGGTCTCGGACAGCGCCACCGAACGGTCCTCGATGTGGGCGTACAGCAGGTCGATGCGGTCCACGCCGAGGCGTTCGCGGCTGCGCTCGGCCGACTCCCTGATCGTCCTGGCGGACAGTCCCTCGGCGTTGTCGACGTAGCTCGTGCCGGGGGCGAGCGGTCGCGCGCCCAGCTTGGTGGCGATCAGGATCTCGTCGCCGACGCCATTGGCGCGCCGCCAGCGGCCGAGCAGCTCCTCGCTCTGCCCGCCCTGGCCGCCGTCCACCCAGAAGGCGTAGTTGTCGGACGTGTCGATGAACGTCCCCCCGGCCTCGGCATAGCGGTCGAGGATGGCGAACGACGTCTTCTCGTCCGTCACCGAGCCGAACAACATCGCCCCGAGGGCGAGCACGCTCACCTCACGGCGGGTGTCAGGGTTCGTGCCGATCGTCCGGTACTTCATGCTGTCTCCCCAATTCGTCACGTTCTGTACGAGGCCCCGGAACGGGAGTCTGGGGCCTGGAGCGAACTCCAGGTCAAGCCGGACCGGCGAGCTCGGCCTGTACGTCAAGGGCAGGGCCGAACCGGGACGCACGTCCGTGGGCGCCGCCTTCTCACCGATGCGCACGTACGCCGACACCAAGCTGTGCAACCTGCTGACCGTGCCGCTGTTCGCCGAGCGCTGGCGGGCGGCCGGGATCACGGTCGACGCCGTGCACCCAGGGGTCGTCCGCACCGGGCTCGGGGATCGCCGCGGCCCGCTCGGCCTGCTGCTCAAGGCCGCCAAGCGCACCTGGGCCGCGCCCGAGGAGGGCGCGCGGCACGTCGTCTCCCTGGCCGGGACGCCCGGCACCGGCCGGTACTTCGACCAGGACCGTCAGGTCCCCTTGCAGGGCCCGGCGCTGGACGCCGGCCTGGCCCGGCGCGTCTGGGACGAGGCCGAGGCGCTGGCCGCGGCGCGATGACCCGGCACCGGCGCAGCGAGGAGACCGTGCGCAGGCTCCTGGACACCGCCCTGGAGGTCTACCCCGCCGACTTCACCCTCCGGGCCGTGACCACGCGCAGCGGCGTCAGCATGGGCAGCGTCTACCACCACTTCGGCAGCCTCGAAGGGCTGGCCGCCGCGCTGTACAGCCGGTGCATGGACGAGCTGCTCGGCACGCTGGTCGCCGCCACCGAGGCGGCCGCCGACGCCCGTGACGGCGTGCGCCGCGTGGTGCGGGCCTACCTGGGGTTCACCGCGCGGCACCCGGACCGGGCCCGCTTCATCCACGCGGCGCCGTACGCGCTGGACCTCGGCCCGTACGCCGAGCGCATCGCCGAGGCCAAGGCGTCCCGGCTGGCCAGGCTGAACGCCTGGATCGGCGCGCGCATGGAGGAGGGGGCGGTCGCGCGGCTGCCGGCGGCGCAGGTGGAGATGTTGCTGATCGGGCCGGTGGCCGAGGTGAGCAGGCGGTGGCTGGCGGGCGTGCCGGACATCGACCTGGACGAGGCGGCCCGCGTCCTGCCCGACCGCGTCTGGCTGTCGCTCGGCGGCTGACGGGCGGACGCCCCTCACCGGATGGTGGGCCGCTCCAGGGAGGGGGCGTCGGTATGATGGGCATGGCTTCCCACGCCGGGAGCCGCGGCGGTGGGGCCCGCCGCCTCCCGCCCGTACGGGGGTAACCGCGGTGTCGGCCGCCAACGGTCCCTGCCAGAGATGTGCCACGCTCATGTGCTGGTAGGAGATGCCTCATGACCCAAGCCCGTCCCCCCAGGCCCGGCCCGGGCGGCGCGCACGCCGCCGAAGGCGCGGAGGCCGGCGACGCGTCCGCCGTCGAGGGCACGCGGGTCGATCCGCGAGCCGCGGTCGATCCCGACGTCGATCTGCATGTGCCCGCCCAGCGCGGCGAGCTCGCCCGCGTCCCCATCGCCACGCCGGCCGTCATCGCGGCTGGCGGCGTGCTCGGCGCGCTCGCCCGGTACGCCGTCCTGACCGCCTTCCCGGTGCCGCCCGGCGGCTTCGCCTGGCCGACGCTGGCCGTCAACGTCTCCGGGTGCCTGCTGATCGGGCTGCTGATGGTGGCCATCACCGAGATCTGGCAGGTCCATCCGTTGACCCGGCCGTTCCTGGGGGTGGGGGTGCTGGGCGGTTTCACCACGTTCTCCACCTCCATCGCCGACGCCCAAGGGGCCCTGGCCGCGGGCGCGCCGCGCACGGCGCTCGCCTACCTGGCGGTCACGCTCGTCACGGCGCTGGTCGCGGTCTTCCTGGGACAGACCCTCGGCCGCGGCCTGTTCGGCCGCTTCGCCACCCCCGGCGACGAGGGCACGCGCGCTCCGCACGACGGGAGGCGTCAGTGACCACGATGTTGCTGGTGGTGCTGGGCGCCGCCGTGGGCGCGCCCGCCCGCTACCTGATCGACCGCGCGGTCCAGGCCCGGCACGACAGCCTGTTCCCGTGGGGCACCTTCGCCGTGAACGTGGCCGGGTCGGCGCTGCTCGGCTTCCTGCTGGCGCTGCCCGCCGACGGCGGCGCGCAGGCTCTCCTGGGCACGGGCCTGTGCGGGGCGCTGACCACGTACTCCACCTTCGGTTACGAGACGCTGCGGCTGCTGCAGACCGGCGCCCGCACCTACGCCGCGCTCAACGCCGTGGCGAGCATCGCCGCCGGCCTCGGAGCGGCCTGGTGCGGCATCGCCCTCGCCCAGGCCGTCATCCTGTGAGCGGCCGGCACGTTTGACGATCGATCGACGGGAAAGCTGAACGGAAGCCGGCGTATCCCTTCCCGACGTCCGACAGACGAGACGATCATGTGTGTGGAGTTCGAGCTGCGCTGTCCCATCAGCGCCGATCTGGCGTTCATCCGCGACCTGGTGCGCCTTCACGGCCACCACAGCGGGTTGTCCGGCGAGCGGCTGGAGGACCTGGTGCTCGCGGTGAACGAGGCCGTCACCAACGTCCTCGACCATGGCGGCTCGGCCGGCCTGGTCACCGCCGTCCGTGACCCGATCGGGGTCTGCGTGGAGATCCTGGACACCGCGGGCCGCCTGACCCCCGACCACCTCGACGCCGCCGGCGTCGACCCGACCGCGTCCCATGGCTTCGGGCTGTGGGTGATCCGGCAGTTGTGCGACTCGGTCGCGCTGGAGCGGACCGGCCTCGGCTCGCGGCTGCGGCTGCGCGTGCTGGTGCCTCCGGAAACCCCGCGTGCTGCCGACCGCCGCCTCAGCGACGCCATGGCCGGCGCCGCCTTGCCCTGGTCCTGAGCCCGGCGCGGTCCCGGGTACGCGAAGTCGGCATGTCAGTAATCATCCGATAACGTAGTGTGATGATGGCTGATCGGGGTGACGTCGGGCACCGGCCGGAAGGCTCCGGTTCCGGCGCGCAGCCGGAGGAGTGGCTGCTGCGCGCGGCGTTCGACGGCACGGGCATGGGCATCTACCTCACCGACATCGACGGCCGCATCACCTGGGTCAACCCCGCGACGGTGGCCCTGCTGGGCTTCCCCGTCGACGAGCTGCGCGGCGCCGACGCGCACCAGAAGCTGCACCGCCGCCTCGACGGCGGCCTCCCGCCCCGCTCCGGCTGCGAGCTGGTGACGGTGTGCCGGCACGACCGGTCCGTACGCAGCGAGTTCGCCACCTTCGCCACCGCCGGCGGCCGGCTGCTTCCGGTGGCCTGGGTGGCCTCGCCGCTCCACCGCGACGGCGAGCCCGCCGGGGCCGTCGTGGTCTTCATCGACGTCGTCGAACGCCTCGACGCGGCCGGCCGGCAGGCCGAAGAGCTCGTCCGCGCCCAGAAGCTGACCGAGCAGTTCCGCCTGCTGACCGAGATCAGCACCGTCCTCACCCAGACGCTGGACGTGCGCGAGGCGATGACCCGGCTCGGCCGGCTGCTGGTGCCGCGCCTGGCCGACTGGGCGGCGGTGGACCTCTTCCTCGGGCCGCGCGAGCTGCGCCGCCTGGCCATGGCCTCCGCCGGGGCGGCGCCGGTCGACCCCTCCTGGTTCGCCGAGCTGCCGTACCTGCCGAAGGGCCCGTCACGGTCGGCGCTGGTCCGGGTGCTGCGCGGGGAGCAGGCCCTGCTGCTCGGCCCCGAGCAGATCGCCGCCCCGCCGGACGGGCCGCTGGCCGCCGCGCACGACGCCCTGTTCAACGTGCTGGGCGGCTCGTCGGCGATCGTGGCGCCGCTGCGTACGCCGCGCCGCGTGCTGGGGGCCCTGACGGTGGCGCGGACGGACCCGGCGCGGCCGTACACGGAGTCAGACGTGGAGCTGGTGGCCGACATCGCCCGCACCGCGGCCCTGGCGGCCGACAACGCCTGCCTGTTCGGCCAGCAGCGCGACATCGTCGACACCATGCAGCGCCACCTGCTGACCGCGCTGCCGCAGGTCGATCACCTGCAGCTCGCCGCCCGCTACCTGGCGGCCCCGGCCGGCTCCCAGGTGGGCGGCGACTGGTACGACGCCTTCGTGCTCCCCGACGGCGTCACCGCGATCGCCATCGGCGACGTCGCCGGCCACGACCTGGAGGCCGCCGGGCAGATGGCCCAGCTGCGCAACATGCTGCGCGCCCTGGCCTGCGACCACAAGGAGTCGCCCAGCCTCATCCTCGACCGGCTCAACAAGGTCATGGCCGTGGCCAGCGACGCCTCCACGGCCTCGGCGATCCTGGCCCGGATCGAGCCTCCGCAGCCGGAGGGCGAGCCGGGCGCGCGGATGTTGCGCTGGACCAGCGCCGGCCACCTGCCGCCGCTGCTGGTCACCGCGCACGGGCAGGCCCGCTATTTGGAGGAGGGCCAGTCGTTGTTGCTGGGCGTGCACCTCGACGACGTGACCCGCCACGACGCCCTGGTGCCGCTGCCGCCGGGCAGCACGCTGCTGCTCTACACCGACGGGCTGGTCGAGGTGCCCGGCGTCAACCTGGACACCAGCCTGGCCCGGCTGCGCCGCCACGCCGCGACGCTGGCCGGACGCCCGCTCCAGGACTTCTGCGAGGAGGTGCTCGCGCTCGCGCCGTCGCCGCGCACCGACGACATCGCGCTGCTCGCCCTGCGCCTGCCGCCTCCGGGGCAGTAGCGCGGCCCGCCCTCAGGGGAGGGCCGGCACGCCGGTCAGGGCGCGGTCAGCGCGGCCTCGATCGCCGGGCCGTGCAGCTCCAGCCACGCCTCACGCCGCTTGATCAGGTCGCCGACGCCCTCCTCCCACATCCGGGCCCAGCCGCCGCCCTGCTCCTCGGCGATCTGCCGCATCGAGAACCACGACCGCCGGGTACGCATCACGGCCACCTCGACCAGGCGCGAACGGTCCACGCCGGACATCCCGTACGCGTCGGCGAGCAGACGGCAGCGGCGCGGCACGTCCAGGTCGCGCAGGGGCGGGTCGGCGTCGGCCGGGTCGCCCAGCGGCGCCCAGTTCATCATCGCGCTCATCAGCTCCTCCACCCGGGTGGCCGGCCTGGCGATGTCGAAGTCGATCAGCCCGGCCGCGACGCCGTCGCGGAACACGATGTTGTCCGGCGTGTAGTCCAGATGCCCGACCAGCTCCGGCGGGTACGGCGGTGCGGGCGGCATGCCCGGCGGCTCGGTGAACCCGAAGTCGGCCCGTACGCCTTCGGGCGGCACGAACCCCACCACCGCCTCGTGGTAGGCGCGGATCAGCCGGCCCACGGAGGCCAGCCGTTCCTCGTCGGCCAGCCATTCGGGCCTCGGGCGTCCGGCGACCTCTCCGGGCACGAAGGTCAGCACCTCGCGCCCGGCGGCGTCGACGCCGAGGAAGCGCGGGGCGCCCGCGAACTTCGCCTCCTCCAGGTGTTCCAGCAGCGCGTGGACCAGCGGGGCGTTGGGGCCGACCGGGCGGCGTACGGTGTCGCCGACGCGTACGACGCCTTCGGTGACGTCGCCGCCGGCGAGCGGGATCTCGGGCTGGGCGTCGTCGGGCTCGACGTAGGTGACGGGGCTCATGGCTTCCTCAAGGGCTGGGGAGTGGGCCGGTCATGATCTCATGGCCGAGGAGGACCCGCCGGACGATCTCCGCGACGGCGGCCGGGTGGGTGAGGTGCGGGTGGTGCCCGGCCCCCGCGACGACGGTGACGGGAACGGGGCCGGGGTCGCCGGTCAGCGGGTCCAGCTCGCCGACCACGAGGTGCACGGGGACGGGGCCGCCGAGCAGCGTACGGAGGGCGGCGCGTTCGGCGGGGGAGTGCGCGGCCCGCAGCGCGCGGGCGGTGCGCCGGGCCGTCCCGGGACGGCGGAGCCCGGCCGCGGCGCTCGCGACCGCCCGCCGCGCGCTCTCCGGCGGCGGCGCAGCGCCCAGGAGGGTGGCCGCGAGCCGGTCGGCGCCCGCCCTCCCGAGCAGGGGGCCGGCGAGGAGCCGGGTGAGCGCGGACGGCCGGCGCTGGAGGAAGAAGGGGGACACCAGGACCAGGGCCGCGACCCGGTCCGGCTGGGCGGCGGCGTACCGGAGCGCCGGCGCGGCGGCGGCCGAGTGCGCGACGATCACGGGACGGGTGCGCACCGGCCCCAGCAACTCGGCCAGCCATTCCGGCGACGTGGCCGCTGCGGGAGACGAACGCCCCAATCCGGGCAGATCGGCTACGAGCGCCCCGAAGCGCCGTGAGGCGGGGGTGCCGTCCGGTTCGTCGAGCACGTCGTGCCGGGGGTCGCCGTCCGGTTCGTCGAGCACGTCGTGTCGCGGGTCGCCGTCCGGTTCGTCGAGGGCGCGGTGCCGGGAGTCGGCGTCCAGTTCGTCGAGCAGGTTGTGCCAGGAGTCGCCGTCCAGGGGCAGTCCGTGCAGCAGGACCAGGCGCGGTGACGTGCGGTCGCCCGCGAGGTAGGTGCGCGACCCGGCGACGTCGTGGAAGCCGCCGGGACGCACGGCCGGGGCGGCGCCGAACCGGTCCGCGACCAGCCGGTCGGCCCAGCGGCGCAGCGCGTCCCCCACCGGAGGCCGCCGCAGGCCCGCGGACGCGGCGACCCGGTCGGCCGAGCCCGTGTCGTACCGGTCCTCGGTCAGGAAGCCCAGCGTCTCCGGGTCGGCGCCGGTCAGCGCGGACGGCAGGCGGCGGATCAGGGCCACCGGCACGCGCACCCGCGGCGCGCGGACGCCGAGATGGTCCGCGAGCAACCGGATCAGGTCGGGCAGTTCGGGCGTTGCGGGATCGAGCACCCAGTGCAGTCCGCCGGGTTCGGGGTCGTGCTCGGGCACGGCGGCCATGAACCGGGCGAACTCGTCCACCGTCACCACGGGCACGAACGTCCGGGCGCCGCCGGGCAGCGCGGGCAGCCGGCCCGTCCACAGGTCGCGGACGAGCCCCGCCAGGCCGAGGTACTGGTCGGCCTCGCCGGTGAGCGAATGGCCGATGACGCTGCTCGGGTTCACCACGGTCAGCGGCACGCCCAGCCGGGCAGCGGCGACCCGCACGGCGGCGTCCCCCTCGGCCTTGGACCCCTCGTAAGCCCCCTTGTCCCGGTACAGGGCCGCCAGTTCGGCCTCCGGGAGCGGATGGCGCGGACGCGGGTCCAGCCCGACGCGGTACCCCGACACGTGCACCAACCGGCGCAGCCCGGGGCGGGCGGCGGCCCAGCGCAGCACGTTGAGGGCGCCTTCGACGTTGACCGCCCTGGCCTCCTCGCGTTCCATGCCGAAGCGGTAGACGCCGGCGGCGTTGAACACGTCCCGCACGCCCGCCGGGCCTTCGACGGCCGCGTCCAGTCCCAGGCCGGGGGCCGTGAGGTCGCCCTCGACGACCGTGAGCCGGGTGGCGGGCACGCCGTGCTCGCCCAGCCACGCGCGCAGCCCGCCGTCCGCGCGGCGGACGACGGCCGTCACCGTACGGCCCTGTTCCAGCAGGTGCAGGACCGTCCATCTGCCGATGAAACCGGTCGCGCCGAACACCACGGCGTCTTCCATGGAACTTCCCTCTCTAGACCGATCTGCATATTCTGTGGGCACGGAAAACCGCCCGCTCACGCCAGCAGCCTGACGACCTGGCGGCGGGCGCGTTCGACGGGCAGGCGGGAGCGGCCCGCGCGGGCCAGCACCAGCGAGCCCTCGATCACCGCGAGCACGGTCGCCGCCAGGTCGTCGGCCGACTCGTGCCCCTCGGCGCGCAGGGCGTCGGTCAGTCTGCGCTGCCAGCCCTCGTAGACGCCGGCGCAGATCCGCCGCAGGTGCTCGTTCGACGAGGCGACCTCCAGGGCCACCGTCGCCACCGGGCAGCCCTTGGCGTACCCGCCCGCCACCATCCTGTCGGCCAGCGCGTCGAGGAGGGCCGGCACGAGGTCGCGGGCGCGCGGGAGCGTGCCGGCCAGCTCGTCGATCATGGTGTCGACCTCGCGTCCGGCGGCGGTGAGCGCCTCGCCCACCAGTTGGTCCTTGCCGCCGGGGAAGTGGTGGTAGAGCGAGCCGCGAGGGGCGCCGGCCATCGCGAGCACCTCGTTGAGCCCGGTGCCGTGGCAGCCCTGGGCCTCCACCAGCGTGCGGGCCGCCGCGATGATGCGCGCCCGCGTCTCGTCTCCTTTGACCGCCATGCGGCACACACTAGACCGGTCTGCATATTCCTGTCCACGCGGGCCGCTCCCGGTGGACCGGCCGCCCCATGCCGCGGGGGCGGCCGGTCCAGGGGTCAGGCGGCTTCGTTCCGGCGCTGGCAGTTGATGCAGAACCGGGCCAGCGGGCGGATCTTGAGGCGCTCGAACGGGATGCCCGACTCACAGTGCGAGCATCGGCCGTACGAGCCGGCGGTCAGCCGGTCGAGGGCCTGGGTGAGCTCGGCGATGGCCCGGTCGGCGGTGGCGAGGGAGGCCAGCAGCTCCTGCCAGGTGCCGTCCGCGCCGCTGCCGTCCTGGGCCTCGGCCTGCAGGCCGAGCAGGTGGCGGCTGCGTCGTTCCAGCTGCTCGTCGAGGTCCTGGCGCAGGGACTGGAGCTGCACGGTGCTGAGGTGGTCGGTCATTGTGGTTTCCTTTCCGCGCGGATGCGGGGGTTTCAGAGGGCGGTCACGGGCGCCGCGGGGCGCAGGCACAGGCGCAGCAGGCCGCGGACGGTCGCGTGCTGCGGCTCGGGCGCGGCGTTGATCCGGATGCGAAGGGCGGTGTGCAGGCGGTCCAGCAACCGCGTCTGCAGCGCGCCCCCGCCGGTGACGGTCAGGCCGTTCTCGCGGACGGCCGGCCGCAGGTGGGCGGGCTGGCGGCGCAGCAGGCCAGCGGTCATCTCCACGACGCCGTCCAGCGCGTCCGGCAGCAGGCCCTTGCTGGTCGTGGCGCTGAGCTGGAGCGCCGCCGCGTCGCTGACCGCGCCGCCGCCGACGACGACGGCCTCGACGATGCCCGCCCCCACGTCCAGCAGCAGGTACGGTGCCGGCCCGGCGACGTCCAGACCGGCGCCGGCGGCGGCCGCCAGCGGCGCCTCGACCAGCGTCACCTGGCAGCCGGCCGCCTCGGCGACGGCCGCGCGCACCGCCTGGCGGTCGCTGCCCGTCGCGGCCCTGGGCACCGCGGTCATCACGTGCTCCAGCGGCCGGCCGCCGGAGAGCCAGGCGTCCTGCAGCACGAGGTGCACGAGCCGCAGGCAGGCCCCCGGGTCGACCACCATGCCCCGGCGCACCGGACGGACCGGTACCCCGGCCGCGCTCTCCGGCGACGGGACGACCACCGCCGTGGGACGGTCGGCGATGGCGAACCCGTCCAGGGACAGCGAACGGGTGCGCGAGGTGCCCAGGTCGAGCACCACGTGGGCGCGGTGGACCGCGGAGGTTCGCGGTGAGTGTTCGTGGACTGATCCGGCGTCGGACATGACGATGATCGGCTCCTTGCTCTGTCGCGGAGAACTCGTACGCGAAAGACGAGAGAAAAGGCGCATCCCGCAGGCGGGGACGCCACGACGGCGCTCTCCGGCCGCGCGGGAACCCGCGGACGGCCGGACGACGCGCGGACCCGGCCGTGCGGCGGCCGGGCGCGACGACCGGCCCCGCGGCGCGCTGGGCGGGCCGGGAGGCGGCGACTCGTGAAGAGGGAGGGAGCTAGATCAACGGCGGGCTGCGCGAGCCCGCCGTGCGGTGACCGACCTGCTGCGGGTCGCGGATCGCGGCCGCGTCGGGGCCGGGCGCCGGGAGCAGCGCGAGATGGGCCGCCTGGAGGTGCCGCCCGCCGCGCGGCGGCGGCCAGAGCGTCAGCGTGAGGTGCTCACGGCCGCTGGACACCTGCGGCGGCAGGCTCGGCATCCGGTCGCCGCCCTTGTCCGGGGTCCACTCGTGACCGGCGGACAGGGGGTGCGCGGTTGCCTGGCCGTCGGCGTAGGAGGGGCCGGCGACCAGCAGGGACAGCAGGACCAGGCCCACCACGCAGCACAGCGCGATGGGGCCTCGTGGCACTCTGCACGGTCCCTTCATAAGGCCGACCATAGCCCAGGCGATGGGAAAAGGCATTACCGTCCGTTTTCCCGTTCGGCGGTACGGCGTGGCCTGCCGGGGGCGAGGCGGTGCGGGGGCGGCGGGAGCGTCTGGAGGGGCTCGCGGGGCTGGTGCGAAGGGCACCGGGGAGGACTCACGAAGGATGGATGGCGGGGCCGAGGGACGGCGGGGGCCGAGGGAAGGCGGGGGCCGTGGGAAGGCGGGGGTCAGGAGAAGGCTGAGGCCGGGAGAAGGGTGGGGGCAGGAGAAGGCGGGGGAGGGGTGGCGTGCTGGAGGGCGGGGTTCGCCGGGACATGGCGGGCGTGGCCGGTCGCCGGACCGGGAGCCGGTCTTGGTCCGGATGGCCGGCACGCGCCACGTCGCCGGGAACCCCGCCGTTCAGCGTGCTGCTGTCTCAGCGGGAACCTCGCCGAGGGCTGCTATTTAGAAGCCGTCGAAGTTCTCGCCCCACTCGCCCCAGTCGTCGTCTTCCTGGTGGGTGTCGGGGCCACGGTCGTCGGTGTCGGTGTCGTGGTCGTGGCGGTCCGGCTTGTGGATGGCCGGGCGGCCGGGACGGCCCTCGGGGCCGCGGGGGCCCTGAGGACCACGGGGGCCCACGCGGTGGTGGCGGCCGTGGTCGTCGTCGTCGTGGTCGTGGTCATGGCCGCCGCCCCACCAGCCGCCCCAGCGCGGACCCCACCAGCGGGGACCGCAGTGGCGCCAGCCGCAGCCGCCCCTCAGGACCGGCTTCTCATCGGACGGGCTCTGATACGACGCCGTGCCGGCCGTGCTGGCCTGTGCCGGCACCTGGCCGCCACCCAGCAGCAGCAACGCGCTCGTGGCGAGCACGGCCGCCGGCTTGTTCATCATTGATTTCATCGCGCTTTCCGTTCAGAAGTTTCCAGAACCGCCGCGGGACTTCTCGACTGCCGTCGGTCTCCGGCATGAGCAGTCTTACCCGCGCATTGAGTTCGGAGTTCTGACAAGACAGGCATGAGCTCCTAAAGCTTGACCAGATTTACCAGGCCCTTACAGCCGACTTGTCCGGGTTTATTGCGACAACCAGCGGTGGTGTCGCTTTACTGAGACTGGATCAATTCCTAGCGCTGTCATCCCGAAAATGCGGCGCTGCCGGGAACATGCGCTCCGGGTCGCCGGTGCGGTGGGCGCGGGGGTGCCGGTTTCGTTCGAGATCCGCTATCGTCACTGTCGTACTGTAGGTAGACAGTGAGGTGGAGTGTGGCGAATCGTACGGACGTGCGGCTGGAACTGCTGACCGGCGACCAGGCGCTCGCGCGCCGGGCGGAGCTGATCGGCCTCTACCGGGAGGTGTTCACCGGGCCGCCGTGGAACGAGGGGGAGGCCGAGGTCGCCGACTTCGGCGTGCGGTTCGCCGCCGACGCGGCGCTGCCCGGTTTCCGCGCCGTCCTGGCCGTCGGGGACGCGGGACCGTGCGGGTTCGGCACGGCCTGGCCGACGGCGTCCCCGCTGCCGGAGACCCGTAGCTACGGCAAGGTGCTCGCGGCGCTCGGGCCGGACGGGGTGTCCCGGCTCCTGGCCGGCGCGCTGCAGGTGGACGAGCTGGCGGTCGCTCCGCGCGCCCGTGGCCGGGGCCTGGCGGGCCGCATTCTGGACCTTCTGTGCGGCGGACGCCGGAGCTGGTTGTTGACCTCCGTGCACGCGCCGGACGCCATTCGTCTGTATGAGCGCCTGGAGTGGCGGCGGGTCGGCGAGAACGGGGGAATTGTGGTGTTCGTCAAGCCCGAGTAAGCATGATGTTTCGCCGAATCTCTGTACTAGTGCTGATATCTGGAGCAAAACTGCGCGAGTACTGAATAAGTCGGACATTGCTGCGTCGAGGGGGCGGGAGAATCGCCAACAAATGGCGAGGCAATCCGGCTGGACGCCCTCCGGATGCCTCCCGGACGCCCCCGGATGCCTTCGCCGCCCTCGCTGGAGGTCCGGTTTGCGTTTGAGCGCGCTCTAACGCCTAGCGTTCCGTCACATGACGAACTTTGAAGAAGGACCCCAGCGGGAGCAGCGGTACGAGCATGGCCTGAAGGTGTTGCGGGAGATCGACGGCGAGGCCGGGCAGCGGGTCGTCGACGCCCTTGCCGACGTCTCGCCCGAAATGGCCCACCAGGTGGTCGCCTGGGCCTTCGGCGAGATCTACGACCGTCCCGGCCTGGCCCCCCGCGACCGTCAGCTGGTGACCCTGGGCGTGCTCACCGCGCTCGGCGGCTGCGAACCCCAGCTCGACGTGCACGTCAACGCCGCGCTGAACGTCGGGTTGACCCCTGCCGAGATCACCGAGTCCCTGTTGCACGCGGCCGTCTACTGCGGCATGCCTCGGGCGTTGAACGCCACGTTCGCGGCCAAGAAGGTCTTCGCCGAACGCGGCCTGCTCCCCGTGGGCGACGCCGGCCCGGCCTGACCGCCCGCCCGCCCCTGCTGGGGGCTGCCTCCCGCGCGCCCGGTCTGTCATGATCGGCTGGGATGAGCGTGCAGGCGTTACAGGCGACGGACCCACCCGAGATCGGCGGCCACCGGCTGCTCGGGCGCCTCGGCGCGGGCGGCATGGGCGTCGTGTACCTGGCCAGGAGCCGCCGCCGGGGCCTGATGGCCATCAAGGTCATCCGGCACGACCCCGCCGACGCCGAGGCCATGGAACGGTTCCGCCGTGAGGCGGCGACCCTGCGGGGCCTGCGCAGCCCGTACGTGGCGCCGCTGGTGGACGCCCGGGTGACGGCCCCGCCGTACTGGCTGGCGACGGAGTACGTGCGGGGGCCGACGTTGTTGCGGGCGGTGTCGGAGCGGGGGCCGCTGTCGGCGGGGCTGTGCCGGCGGCTGCTCGCCGGGCTGGCCGCCGCCCTGGCCGACGTGCACGGGCACGGCGTCCAGCATCGCGACCTCAAGCCGCACAACGTCGTCCTGTCGCCCGAGGGGCCGAAGCTGATCGACTTCGGCATCGCGCGGGCCCCCGGCCAGAGCACGATCACGACGTCGGGGGAGATCGTCGGCACGCCCGGCTACATCGCTCCCGAGGCCGTGCGGCAGGAGCCGGTCACGGCGGCGGCGGACGTCTTCGCGCTGGCGGGCACGGTCGCCTACGCCGCCACCGGCCGTCCGCCGTTCGGCCGCGGCGAGCCGATGGCGGTGCTGTACAGCAGCCTGAACACCGACATCGACGTGGACGGCGTCGAGCCCGCGCTCGCCGAGCTGATCCGCTCGTGCGCGGCGCGGGACCCGGCGGAGCGGTTCACGTCCGAGCGCGTGGCGGCGCTGGCCGGCAACGCCGTGGACCCGCTGTCGTGGGGCTCGGACGAGGAGTACCAGGCACTCGTCGGCGAGACCGGCCCCGCCGAGGGCGAACCCACCGGGTCGACGGCCCGGCCGGGCGGGGCGTCCTGGCCGGGGCGGGCACTGGCGGCGGGAGCGGCCCTGGTGGCCCTCGGCGCGACGGCCGCCGTCCTGTTCCCCCACCTCGCCACCCCCACGCCCGCCCCGACCCCGACCCTCTCCACGCCCGGCCCGAACCCGGCCTCCCCGACGGTCCCCACGACCGCGCCCGCGTCCACGACGGGCCGGACGCCCGCCTCCGCGACGAGCCCCGCGCCCGCGTCCACGACGGGCGGTTCGGTGGAGGTCGGGGCCACGGTGGCCGGTGATCCCGGGACCGTCGTGGTCACCCAGCCGCCGCCCGGCCCCACCCCTTCCGGTCCCGTCCGATGGCGGGCCGTGCACGGCCCCCGGTGCGTGGCGGAATGGTTCTACGCCGACCCAGCCTGGCGTCCCGTCACCGGCGGCTGGAAGCGCGACGGCTGCGCGGGCGCGGCGCTGGCGCTGCGCGTCGGGAGCGAGCCGGCCCACTTCAACCAGGGCGTCAACTGGTACTTCGACACCCGCGGCGGCGCGCGCTGCACCATCGACGTGCACATCCCCGACGACCCTCGCTCGACCGGCCTCGCCTTCTACTACCTGGACGGTGACGAGACCGACCCACCGCACCTCGGCCCGCCGGTGACCGTGGACCAGCGTGCCCACCGCGGCCGCTGGGCCCCGCTCGGCACCTGGAAGGTCCCCGCGCCGGGCCGGCTCACCGTCCTGGTCGGCAACCAGCCCGTCAAGGCCGGCGACACCCACGAGGTGACGGTCTCCGCCGCCCGCGCCCGCTGCTACTGGTGACGGTGAGCCCAGGAACCCCCCGGGCGCGTCAGCGGAGGGTTCTGCCCAGGGTGCCCTGCTCGGGATAGGAGTACTTGACGCGCAGCACCAGCTTGGCCTTGCGCGGCTGGCTGCCGGCGTAGGCCAGCAGGCCGGAGAAGAAGTCGAGGCCGTCGGCGTTCACACCGACCTCGACGCAACCGTGGCTGTACCCCTTGTGTGAGTTGTGCAGGTAGAAGCCGCCACGCCCGTACATGTTCCCCTGGATCGGGGTGAGCCGGACGCGGAAGGTGCCCCAGTCGGGGAAGACCGGGCCGTTGCCGCCCACGGGAAGGAACTGGATGCCCTCCCCGGGATTGGAGACGGCCTTGTCGCCGCGCTGGTTCGCCGCCTCGACGGAGTTCTGGCGGGGATCGACGTGGGTGAGGAACGTGTACAGCCCCTCGGGCAGCGGGCCGTGGTCCTTGCTGTTCTGCATGCTGCCGATCTGGTGTCCCACCAGGCCCGAGGTGGCGGCGTACAGCAGGGTGCCCGAACCCCGGAGCGAGGCGGGCATGGACCTGCGCCAGTACAGGAACCTGCCGGTGTAGACGAGGTCGGCCTGGTCGTCGGCGGGGTCGCGGACGTCGAGGTCGAACTGGCCGAGCGTCCTCAGGGCGCCCGTCCGCGGCACGTCGACGGCCTCGAACCGGCCCGAGCCGGGCGTCCTGCCGGTCAGCGCGAACACCCGGTACGAGCCCTGCGGCGAGTAGGACGCCCGGGTCTCCTCCAGGAACACGAGCCCGGGATCGTGGTGGAAGAGCACGGCGTGCACGTTGTCGTCGGGTTTCTCGCCCTTCCACATCATCGGCCGGCTCTCCTCGCCGACGGTGAGGGAGATCCGGGAGACCCGGTCGTCCTGGCTCCTCTGGAAGCAGAAGTACGTCATCGGGCCGCCCGCCGCCCTACGAGATCGTCGCGAGGTTGGACGTGAGCGCGATGTCGGTGCCGGACGACGGCGTGTACTCGTGCCACTCGGCGATGAGCGCCCCCTTCTCGCCGGGTTGCAGGATCGGCACGGGGGACTGCGTGCCGCGGTGGGCGAAGCTCAGGCGTTCGACCACGATGTGCGTGGCGTCCGGGATCGCGACGACGACCTGCGCCTCCTGGATGCGGCGGTCGTCCTCCACGTCCAGCACGACGGGCAGCCCGACGACGAACGCCGAGCTGTTGCCGACCTTGATGTTCACCGGGTTCGGGCTCGGCGCGAGGTCCGAGGACGACGTGGTGAAGGCGGCGTCCTGGAGCCGGGCGGCGGCGCGTTCGGGGTTGGCGGGCGGGATGCCGGGATAGTTGCGATCGTCGTAGGCCGCGATCTCCTGCGCGATCGTCAGGTACGGCGCCGGGACCGGCGCGCCGACCGCGCCTCCCTCGGCGAAGCGCATCCACTCCTCCTCCCAGCCCTTGCGCACGGTGAGGACGATCCGCGCGCTGCCGGCTCGCAGGAACGCCTGCCTGGTCGGGTCCGGGTGCCGCAACTGCCGGATGAACGGCCAGCTCGGCGGGACGTCCCAGAAGTAGGAGTAGAGGAACGTGACCACGTTCTCCCACTCGATCGCCTGGTTGATGAAGCGCACCAGGTCCTCGTGCCGCCGCAGCAGCGTCCACTGCTCGGGGCTGAGGCCGAGGCTCGGCCCGTCGAAGCCGATGCCGTGCTGGAGGTCCACGTGCGCGGCGAGGAAGGCGGCCAGGACGTCGGCCGGCATGAAGTCGAAGTCGCTCCCGAGGACGAACCGCAGGACGCACTTCATGATCTCGTCGCTCTCCTCGCGCCGCAGCGTCAGGGTGTCGACGTTCGCCAGGCCGTCCTCGACGGCCGCGATGCGCGCGGCGATGTCCTCCTGCTCGGCGAAGTACCTGGTCTGGGCGGCGTTGTAGAGCGTGTTCCAGACGTCGGTGCGCCACTGCTCGACGGCCTCGTCCGTCAGGTCGAGCCGCACGCCGAGCCCGACGAACACCCGCTCGGAGTGGTGGAAGAAGAAGGTGATCTTGTGACGGCCGGTGAAGCCGCGCATGTAGGGCGTGGCGCCGTCGAAGGACATGATCCGGTGGTCGCGGATGATGAGCGCGTCCGACAGGTTGCGCCACGTCGGCTCCGAACGGGCGCCGATGACGTCGAAGTTCATCTTGTCGTCGGAGTCGTCCTTGCCGACCTGGGCGTCCAGCATGATCTCCCGGATGTGCGTGCCGCCGGGCACGTCGAACTCCAGGTCCAGGAACCACCAGTTCCCGTCGGTGTTGACGTGCGAGCTGACGGTCAGCGGCGTCGGCTCCTCGGGGTGCGGCCGGACGGTGACGCCGTACCGGTCGGCCAGCCACTGGTACTTCGGGACGCCGGTCGGCGACGGATGCCCGTCCTGGTCGACCAGGTCCGTGGTGATGTCGGCGTGCCTGACCGGGAACTCGAAGGGCCCCTGCCGCGAGCGGAGCAGTTCGAGCTCCGCGTACGCCCGCCGCATCGACGCCCCCGGCTCGGGGACCGCGATGTCGTACGTCAGGCGCAGCCCGTACCGGTAGAGCCGGACCCGCCACTTGCGCATCAGGCTGAAGTAGTCGATCCGGACCGGGTCGTTGCCCGTGTTCTTCAGCATCCGGGTCGAGGTCTCCTCCGACCCCGTCACGGTGGTCGTGGAGATGGTCACCTTGTGCTCGCGGCGGGAGCGCGAGGACGCCTTCTGCGTGGTGGCGCGGGCGTGCTTGACGCTCTCGGCGGCCGAGGCCGACTCCGAGCCCTGCGCGGTGAACCCGGTGGTGCTCGAACCGGAGATGATCGGGATGCCGCCCTGGACCGTGCCGGTGATGTTGAACTGGTTGGAGTGCTGGCTCTGCGACGACGTCGACTGCGCCAGGTCGGTGTTGTCGGTCACGCCCGTCTCGCTGACCGCCTCCAGCGAGTCGGTGACGATGGTGGTGAACTCCTTCGAGGTGACCGACCACTCCTTGTGCGTGACCGCGGTCTCCTCGCCGGGCGCGAGCGGGATGGTCGAGACGAGCTCGCCGCGCTGGATGCCGACCGGGACCATCTCGATGCGTTCGAGGTTGAGCAGGCCGATGGGCGGCGCGGCGGTGTTGACCGTCAGGCCGCGCAGGGCCACCGCGGCGGTGTTGAGCGCCTGCGCGGCCCGGCCGGCGTCCCCGGCGCCCGCGCGCTCCGCCTCGCGCAGGCGTTCGGCGCGCAGCTCGACGAGCGTCCCGGCGAACAGCGCCAGTTCGGCGGCCGGCACCCGCGACAGCGCGGCGGGGTCCGGGCGCAGTGCCGCGGCGGGCTGCTCCTCGAAGCGCCTGAGCAGGTCCAGCGCCTCGCCGGACACGCCTTCGGCGGCGCTGCCGGCGTGGAGGCGGTCGCGGACCCCGTCGGTGTCGCCGGGGGCCAGCGCGAGCTGCCGGACCGCCCCGAGCTTGACGATGCCGCCGCCCGGATCGTCGTGCGCCGTGGGCACCCGCAGCGGAACGAGCGTGCCTTTCAGCACCTCCCGCGCGGAGTTGTCCAGCACCGGCGCGGACGGTGGAGCCGGTGGCCCCGCGGCCGCCGCGCTGAGGATGTCTGCCATGGTCGTCCCCCCTCGTGGATGAGCAGCTGTGCCGCCATGGTGGGGGCGCGTGCCGGTGGACGGCATGAGTAAGGGCTACTCAGAAGGGAGGCCCGCGCCTCCGCCGAGATGGCCGTGGAGGCGCGGGCCGTGCACCGGATCTTGTCAGGTGCGGCGGGTTCTCAGCAGGCGAACGGTGATCGCCGCGCCGAGCAGGACCACGGCGCCCACGGCCCAGGGCAGGGGGGTGCCCCCCGGGCCGGGGACGCCGTAGCCGCCCGCGTAGCCGTCCCTGGCATAGGTGCTGCCGGGGAGCTTGGCGGCGTAGCGCTGTTGCGCCAGCCGCCGGTAGTCGGCCACGGGGACGCCGGCCCGGCCGACCGACTGCGCCGCTTCGGCATTGAGCGGCACGACCGTGCCGTCGCGCAGGGCGTACCAGGCGTTGAGCTGCGGCTCGCGGAACACGGTGCCGGTCTGGCCCGCGTACGTCTGCTCGTCGCCGCCGCTGGCGATGTTGCTGACCACCCACGTGCCCCGGCGGTCGCGGGTCGTCCAGACGGAGGCGGTCTGCCCGTCCGGCGCGGTCGCCCCGGTGGCGAGGAAGGCGAAGCGGGCGATCTCCGCCGACCGTCCGGCGACGAAGTCCGGATTGAGGTCGTTGACGGCGACCGTGGGACCGTCGATCCGCGCCGGCACGGGGGCGAGGCTGGTCTGCCTGCCCTGCCCGGCGAAGAAGCGGCCGACCGTGTCGCCGGCGCCCGCGGCGGCGGTCCTGGCGGCGTCGATGTCGGCCTGGGTGGGGGCGCCGGGGTCGGCCAGCGCGGGGCTCGGGACCCACAGGAACAGGGCGGTCAGGGCCGCGACCGCTGCGATGAGCTTCATGTCGATGGCCTCCCTCACGCGCCGATGTAGTCGAGCGAGTGGGTCCAGAAGAACGAGGAGTTCGAGACGTAGTAGCTGTAGGTGGACCAGTTGTAGCGGGTGCTGGACGGCCACGGGTTGCTCCAGTACACGTACGACGAACTCTGGTCGTAGCCGTAGATGACCTCCATGTGGCCGCCGCCGCTGGTCCACTGGATGCGGGCCATGATCGGGCGTTGGGCGTCGATCTCCCTGACGATGGCGGCGTAGGTGAGGTAGTCGTAGACGTACACGCCGGGGCTGATGCCGATCTGGCGGAAGGCCGTCTGGTCGTTGCCGAGGGTCGCCTGGTTGTTGGGGCAGCTCGTGTTGACGCCGCGGTTGAAGGCCAGGTTGCAGAACTGGTTCTGGCTGTAGGAGTACCCGTAGTAGGCGGCGACGGAGTTGCCCGTCGCGGCCCAGCACCAGTTGGAGTACTGCTGCGACTGCTGGGTGAAGTTCAGCTTGTACCAGGTCGCGGCGTCGGCCGGGGGGCTGCTCGCGATCCAGGTGGCCGCCGCTAGGGCGAGGGCCACGGCCAGGCGGAACATAGGCGCTCCTTCTGCTGGGGGGTGCTGCGAAGGATGTTCGACCTGCGGTGATGTCCGTACAAGAGGGAGCACATTTCCCTGACAGATCACTGTGGAAGGTGACATTTCATGACGTTCATGAAGTGATGACGAATCTGTGGAAATCTGTGAACATTCACAACGTGGCGGATGAGCTCCAGGCCGCGCTGCGCGCGGGCCCCTTTCACGTCGCCCTGCGGGCCGCGGTCGGAGCGCGGGGGCTGACCCTCGAACGGCTGCGCCACCGCCTGGCGCAGCGCGGCCTGAACGTCGGGGTGAGCACGCTGAGCTACTGGCAGCAGGGCCTGCGCCGGCCGGAGCGCGAGGAGTCGCTGCGGGCCGTGGGAGCCCTGGAGGAGATCCTCGACCTGCCGCCCCGCGCGCTGCTCGGCCTGCTCGGGCCGCCGAAGCCACGCGGACGCGCGCCCGGGGTGGCGTACTCGACCCTGTTCCGGCCGGCCCAGGTGGTCTCCGCCATGCTGGACGAGCTGGACGCGGTGGCCGACGACCGCCGCCTGCACATCGCCGTCATGTACGAGTCGCTGCGCATCGGCCCTGACCGCAGCCTCACCAGCCGCGAGACCACGCAGGTCGTCCAGGCCCACGAGGAGGGCGCCGACCGCTACATCATGATCTATCGCGGCGACGCCGGCTGCGACGTGGAGCACGTCACCGTCACCGCCCTTGAGGACTGCCGCGTCGGCCGCGTCACCAGGGACGGCGCGAGCGCCACGGTGGTCGCCGAGCTGCTGTTCGACCGGTCGCTGCGGGTCGGGGACACCCACGTGCTGCGGTACCGGATCGCCGACCTCAGCGGCGCCGAGTCCTGCTTCTACGAGCGCGGCTTCCGCTTCCCCGCCGGCCAGTACGTGCTGCGCGTGGCGTTCGACCCGGCCGAGCTGCCGGTGCGCATCCACCGCTTCGCCCGGCGCGGTCCGGGCGGCGGCGAGCCGACCGCCGCCGAGCTGACGCTGAACTCCCAGCACGCCGTCCACCTGATGGCCGCAGCCCTGCAGCCCGGCCTGGTCGGCATCCGGTGGGCCTGGCCCTGACCGGCGCGTCGCCGTCACATTCCGGGCCGCTGTCCCGTCCTGTCGTCGACAATGACGACGAACGGAGAGGTCATGACCATGAGAGCGATACGCGTTCACCGGCCCGGCGGCGACCTCGTCCTGGAGGACGCCCCCATGCCGCGCCCGGCCACCGGCGACGTGGTGGTACGCGTGCACGCGGCCGGTTTCGTCCCCGACGAGCTGGAGTGGCCGGGGACGTGGACCGACCGGGCCGGGCGGGACCGCGCGCCGTCCGTCCCCGCCCATGAGGTGGCGGGCGTGGTGTCCGAGGTCGCCTACGGCACCACCGGCCTGTCCGTGGGTGACCGCGTCTTCGGCCTGACCGACTGGCACCGCGACGGCGGCGCGGCGGAGTACGTGGCGGCCGAGGCGCGCAACCTCGCCCACATCCCCGCGAACGTCACCTTCACCGAGGCGGCCGCGCTGCCCCTCGCCGGGCTGACCGCCTGGCAGGGCCTGTTCACCCACGGCGGCCTGGAGGCGGGCCGGACGGTCGTCGTCCACGGCGCGGGCGGCGGCACCGGCACGCTCGCCGTCCAGCTCGCCCGCGAAGCCGGCGCGCACGTCGTCGCCACCGGCAGGGGACGGGTCGCGGGCCTGGCGGTGGAGCTGGGCGCGCACGAGTTCGTCGACCTGGAGCGGCAGTCGTTCGCGGAGGCGGTCGGGCCGGTGGACCTGATCTTCGACACGATCGGCGGCGACCTGCTCGCCCGCTCGGCGGCGAAGGTCAGGCCGGGCGGCGCGCTGGTCTCGATCACCGCGCCGCCGCCGGTCGCCCCCGAGGCGGGGCGGGCGGCGTTCTTCATCGTCGAGCCCGACCGGGCCCAGCTCGCCGAGCTGGCCGCGCGGGCGGGGGCGGGGCTGCTGCGCGCCCACGTCGGCGCGGTGTATCCGCTGGCCGAGACCGGGCAGGCGTTCCGGGCCAAGCGCGGCGTGCCGGGGAAGGTCGTGATCGAGATCTGAGGCCCGCGTCCGGGGCTGGTCCGTGGAGCGGCGGCCTGCGGTGGCAAATGTATGGATATTTCGGCCTATTGAGGAAACCTTGACCGGCCTGCCGTATGACCGTCCGGGCCACGGGCACGCGCAGTTACGGAGACAAGCGACTCGCTGACTCCCCGTATCGAAGGAAGGAACCGTCATGCCGCAGAACAAGGCCCGCAAGACGAAGTCGGGCGACAAGGACAAGGACAAGAGCCGCAGCTCCTCGACCCAGAGCCGCAGCACCGGGGACAAGAAGCCCTCCACCAACAAGTCCCAGGAGAGCAAGCACCTGCCGGGGCATCAGGGCTGACCCTGCCCGGCACGACGGCGTGACACCCGGCCCTTCGGGCCGCGGGTCACGCCGTCTCTTGTGTCGGGGTTGTTCCTGTCTGTTGGCAAATGACCAGAATGAGGAGACAGTTCCCCGTCCCTTCAGTCTCTCCATGCACAACGTTCACTCGTGCGCTCCAACGTGTCCGCTCGAAGGGCACGCCGCCTCATCGGCTGCCCGTGAACGTCATGGAAGGACCCGATGCAGCCGATGGCAGCACGACAGTTATTGGGCGGTTCAAGGAGCAGGGGACGGCTCGCCGTCACCACCGCGCTCGCGGCGGTGCTGGTGGGCGGTGTCGTGACGGCGGCCTACGCCGACCCGGGGGAGCAGGGCCGGGGACGGCCGACCCCCACCCCGACGAGCACCCCGGCCCCGCCCGCGCTCACCCCCGCCACCGGCTCGTACCTGGAGGGCACGGCGAAGCTCGCCGCCGTCCCGGTGAGCGCCGGTGACAGCGTCACGAAGCTCGACATCGACGGCGCCCCCGTCACCGCCACCCCGACGGTGGGTGTCTCCAAGCTGGCCTTCGACGTCGGCTCCAACTCCACCGAGGCGCAGTACCACAGCTACGTGCTGGTCAACGGCGCCTACAAGGCCGAGATCGGCAACTTCGTCAACCAGCGGGCCACCATCGAGATCCCGAACGGGCACCTGGTCAAGGGCGAGAACACCGTCGAGATCGTGGTCGGCACGATCCAGTCCTCCTGCGGGCAGAACCACGACGACTTCGTGCTGTCCGACGTGGGCCTCGAACTGCTCGGCGAGGTGGCCGACGGCGAGGACAACCCCTACACCTTCAACTTCGGCGACGGCAACTGCGGCAGCAACACCACGCTGCTCAAGCGCGCCACGCTCACGTTCTTCACCCAGTCCGACCCGCAGGGCACGACCGGCCTGGCCGCCGACGTGGACACCACCAAGCTGGCCAACGGCGAGCACGTCATCAGCGCCGCCACCGCGGCCGGGGGGACCGTCAGGAACACCGTGACGGTGAACAACGCCCCGGCCGGCGCGCCGCGGCTGCTGCCCACCGACGGCACGCTCGTGGCCGGCGCCAAGACGGTGTACGCGACCGTCCCGGCGGCCGGATCCGGCGGCGTCGAGTCGCTGACCGTGGACGGCGGCAAGCCGGTCACCAAGGCCACGCTCGGCAACGGCGCCGCCATGCTCGCCTTCGACGTGGGCGCGGACTCGATCGACGACAAGTACGACAACTTCCTGCTGGTCAACGGCAAGCGCATCGACCTGGGCGGCACCTGGGCGAGCCGGCGGGTGACCGTCGCGGTCCCGGCCAGGTTCCTGGTGCCCGGCGAGAACACGATCAAGGTCGTCACCGGCGACTACAAGGAGTCCTGCGGCGTCAACCGCGACGACTTCACGATCGCCAACCTCGCCCTGACCCTCGACGGCGCCACGGTGACCGGCCAGGACGTCAAGCCCTCGTACGCGCTGGGCGACGGCGACTGCGGCAGCGACCAGGCCCTCCCGCGCGAGGCCGAGCTGCGCTGGACGATCGACGCCACCGCCGTGCACGTCACCGAGACGCTCGGCTCCGGCCAGGCGATGCTCGGCTTCACCGTGGGCAGCAACTCGATCGAGGCGCGCTACCAGAACTTCGTGCTGGTCAACGGCCAGAAGGTGGTGCTCGACGGCGACTTCGTGAGCCGCCGGGTGGACCTGCCGATCCCGAACGAGTACCTCGTGCCCGGCTGGAACACGATCGACTTCGTGGCCGGCACGTACCCGACGTCCTGCGGCGCCAACCGGGACGACTTCACGATCTCGAACATCGTCCTGACCCCGGCGCAGGGCACCGCGACCGGCCAGATGATCAAGACCTCGTACGGCATGGGCGACGGCAACTGCGGCGACACGGTGAACCCGCTGACCGAGATCGACCTCGAGTTCCTGGTGGACGCCCCGGCCCGCGGCCTGCGCGCCGACCTCGACACCACCGCGATCAAGGACGGCCGGCACACCCTGGCGGCGAAGTCCACCTCGGGCGAGACCGCCGCCCGCGTCCTGATCACCGACAACTCCGCACCGAAGGTCGCCAGGAGCGTCCCCGCCGCGGACGAGAAGATCACCGCGACGGTCGTCCTGGACGTCAAGCTCGAAGACGCCTCCGGCGTCGTGTCCGGGCCGGACGTCAAGCTCGACGGCCAGGCCGTGGAGCTGGGCGCCAAGGTGGGCCCCGGGCTGAAGGCGGGCCGGCACACGCTGTCGGTCACCGGCGTCGACGGGCTCGGCAACACCGCGGCCCAGGAGATCGTGTTCGAGTCGGCCGGCATCCCGGACGTGCCCGCCGAGCTGACCCCGGCCCCGGGGACGGCCGACGTGTCCGACCCCGTCACGCTGTCGGCCAAGGTCGGCGAGCCCGGCGGTGGGCAGGTGTCGGCCACCTTCTCCGAGGCCAGGATCCTCACCCCGGACGAGGCGTACCAGGGCACCGCCACGACCCTGCCCACGACGCTGAAGGTGCCCGGCGAGCAGCGGGTCAAGGCCGAAGGGCTCGAACCCGGCGACGGCCGGACGCTCGACGCCCCCAGCGGCCGCGACCTCGTCTACCAGCGCTACGACGTCAAGGTTCAGGGCCACGTGGACTCGCCCGTCCTGCGCTGGGAGGGCGTCGTCGACCCCGAGCGCCTGGCCTCGCTGCGGGCGTGGAACACCAGGACCAAGGCGTGGGAGCTGCTGACCAGCGCCCGCGGCGCGGCCGACGGCAGGACCGTCCTGACCGCCGTGGTCGGCCCCGAGTACGTGGACCGGCAGGACGTGCACGTCATGGTGACCGGCGAGGACCCGTTCGCCGACGACATCGACCCCGGCGACCCGAACGGCTTCGCCGACCCCTCCACGTACGACTTCTCGATGGTGCACTTCACCGACACCCAGTACATCTCCGAGGGCGCGGTGGAGCAGGAGACCGCGCAGGAGCGCGCGGTGTGGGAGTCGGCCTACGCCGGGATCGTCAACTGGATCGCCGCCAACAAGGACCAGCGCAAGATCTCCTACGTCGCCCACACCGGCGACATCATCGAGAACAACATCCGCAAGCCCGCCGACGAGGCCATGCAGCGCGAGGTCGTCGGCGAGTTCGAGGTGTCGTCGAAGCAGCAGCGCGTGCTGGACGAGGCCGGCATCCCGAACGGCGTCATCGCCGGCAACCACGACAACCAGTCGGGCACCGAGGACGGCCCGGAGGCGATCTACAACAAGTACTACGGCCCGTCCCGCTACCAGAACGCCTCCCAGGGCTGGCAGCACGCCAAGTACGGCGGCCCGTGGAAGGAGGGCGACAACCAGAACCACTACGAGCTGTTCTCCGCGGGCGGCCTGGACTTCGTGGTCGTCGGCCTGTCGTACGGCGTGACCAGGGAAGAGGCCGAGTGGGCCGACTCGGTCTTCAAGAAGTTCCCCGGCCGTAACGGCATCCTGCTCTCGCACGACTACCTCGTGCCGAGCACCAACCCCGACGGCCGCGGCGCCGGCTTCTCCGCCCCCGACGGCTCGATGCTCTACAAGACCGTCGTCGAGAAGAACCCGAACGTCTTCCTCATCCTGGCCGGTCACGAGCACGGCGTGGGCACCAACGTGAAGCCGAAGGTCGGTCAGGTCGGCAACGGCGTGGTCGAGCTGCTGGCCGACTACCAGTTCTACACGGTCTCGGCCGACCGGCTCGGGCTCACCGAGATCGGCGGCTACAAGCCGGAGGACCAGCTCCAGTTCGGGGCCAGCTACTTCCGGCTGCTCCAGTTCGACGTCAAGCGGGCCGAGCTGAGCGTGGACACCTACTCCCCGCTGCTCGGCGACTTCGGCGCCGGCGAGTTCGACCCGCTGCGCCGCTACGACGGGCGCGAGGACAACATGGTCCTGCCCGTCGACCTCACCTCCCGGACGACGAGCTTCAAGACCGACTCTCTGGCGCTCTACAAGCCCACGAAGATCATCGGCCGGAGCGCCGCCGCCTCGGGCCAGGTCGCCTCGGTGACCTGGAAGCACCTCAAGAACGACACGGCCTACGCCTGGTTCGTCACGGCACGCTCGGCCGGCGGCGGCGTCACCGCCTCCGAGCCCAGCGTGTTCGTCACCAAGGACGAGCGCGGACGTCCCGGCAAGTGGGATCAGGACTCGCCCATGTACCGCTGGTTCACCCGCTGATCCGTCCCTTCCGCCGCCCCGGGCCCGCGCCCGGGGCGGCGCCCTTCCCCCCCCTCGACCCCTGGAGATAGAAGACATGCCTCGCTGGCGCTGGCCGTACGCCGTCGTCCTCGCCGTCATCCTCTGCGGCGCGCTGGCCGACCTGCTGCACCCCGCCCCGGCGGCGGCGCACGACGCCACCACGAAGGCCCACGCCGAGGTGACCGGTACGGCCGGGGACGTCAGAGTCGTGCTCGACCTGGAGTACGACCTGCTGATGAAGTCCGCCTGGCTCTACGCCGAGGCGTACGAGGCCAAGGAGCGCGCCGAGCAGCTCCGGCAGCTCGCGGCCAACCGCGACGCCGTGTTCGGCTACGTCACCCGCCGCTTCTCCGTCGCCCGCGGCGACCGGCCGTGCGTCCCCCGGCAGGTGGGCGAGGCGGACGTGCACCCGCGCGGCAAGGCCGCCTTCGCGACGCTGACCCTGGCCTACGCCTGCCCGGACGGGGGCGGGCCCACGATCTCCAGCGCCCTGTTCCCCGACGCCGAGTCGTTCGTCCACAGCACCCAGACGCTCCTGCGCTACGACCTCGACGGCGACGCGGGCTCGGCCGTCCTGACCGCCGGGAGCCCGACCCTGCGCGTGGGGGAGCGCGCCGCGACCGGTCAGATCGGCGAGTTCTTCCTGCTCGGCGTCGAGCACCTCGTCCTAGGCCTGGACCACGTCTTCTTCCTGCTCACCCTGATCATCGGCGCCCGCGGGGTGCGCGACGTCGTGGTCACCGCCTCCGCCTTCACGGTCGCCCACAGCATCACGTTCCTGCTGGCCGCGATGGGCGTGGTGAACGTGCCCGGCGCGGTCGTCGAGCCGGTCATCGCCGCCTCGATCGTCGTCGTCGCGCTCGCGAACCTCCTGGGCCGCGACCGGCCGGGCGCCTGGCGGCTGCCGGTCGTCTTCGCCTTCGGCCTGATGCACGGCCTGGGGTTCGCCGGCGCGCTCGACATCCGCGAGAGCGGGTCGTGGGAGCTGCTGCTGTCGCTGCTGAGCTTCAACGTCGGGATCGAGGTGACCCAGCTCGCGATCATCGCCGTGCTCTTCCCGCTGCTGGTGCTCCTGCGGCGGACGGCCGCGGCCCGCTGGACGTCGGCCGCGGTGTCGCTGTCCATCGTGGCGGTCAGCCTGTACTGGTTCCTCGACCGGATCCCGCTCCCGCTCTGAGCGCCCACAGGCGACGGGCCCCCCAGGCGAGCAGGGCCAGCACGCCGACCAGGAGGTATTCGATGGCCGGGATCCTGATCGCCTCGTTGGTGCCGGCCAGGTCGCCGCGCAGGGCGTAGACGACGATCAGGGCCGCCGCGTAGCAGCCGGTCAGCGCCCAGCGCGCGGCGCGCGACAGCCCCAGGCCGTGCATCTGGGTGATCACGAAGACGCCGAGGAAGCCGAACAGGAACATCGGCCACAACCCGTCCGGGCCCGAGGTCATGACGGCCACCAGGGTGCCGTGGACGACGACGGCCAGCTCCAGCGTCACCGTCCAGTAGCGGTTGGTGTGCGCCCTGGTGAGGAACAGGCTGCCCTGGAGCAGCAGCAGGAACATGTAGAAGAAGCCGATCAGGTGGCCGGGCGTGGACTCGGCCGGGTGGTACCAGAACGTGTAGACCGCCGCCCAGCTGAACAGGTAGCCGTGGTAGCGGCGGGCGAAGTCGACGATCTCCCGCTTGATGGGCGCGGGCTTGCCGAGGAACAGGCCGCGCCGCCGGTTCTCCATGATCAGGACGACCACCAGCAGCAGGATGACCGAGCCCTGGGAGCTGTAGATCGACACGTCCTGGGCCAGGCCGTCGTAGAACAGGTGGGTCTGCGCCGTGTGCAGGGCGATGAACCCGGTGTTGACCGCCAGCGCGACGACGTTGACCGGGTGGAGGCCGGCTGAGTAGCGGCGGACCCGGGTCTGGGCGTAGTGGATGAGCCACCAGGACACGATCTGGTGGGCGGCGTAACCGGCCCAGGCCGACAGCCTGGTCCACATGGTGGGCTCGGGCAGCTTCCAGTAGTACCAGGACGCGCCCTGGTCGGGCAGCAGCACCACGTCGTCCAGCCACCGGCCGAGGAACCAGATCAGGCCGGTCAGGACGGCGCTCGCGACCACCCCCGCGACGAGTACCGTCTCAGGACGGAGCGCGGCTAACGTTTTCTTTCTATGATGGAATACTTCCACGATAGAAATATAAGGGGTGACATGACGGCGTATGACCTGATGGTCCTCATCCGCCGGCTCAACGTGGAGAGCGACCGGTTCGTGGAGGGCTTCGCCGTCGGGCACCGGCTGCACAGGACCGACATGAACGCCCTGGTGGTCATCCTCGACGCCCACCGCGCCGGCCGGCCGCTCTCGCCGGGCGGGCTGGGTGCCGCCCTGAACCTCAGTGCCCCCGCCACGACGGCCCTCCTCGGCCGGCTGGAACAGGCCGGTCACGTCGTACGGCGGCGTGACGAGGGCGACCGCCGCAAGGTCGAGGTCGTCCTGAACGAGCAGGCCGTCGAGCTGGCGGGGGCGTTCTTCGCCCCGCTGGTCCGCCACCTCACCGCGGCGATCGACGCGTTCACCCCGGCGGAGCGGGAGGTCGTCGGCAGGTTCCTCGCGGACGCGATCGAGGCGACCGTGGCGGCCAGGAAGGAGCACGAGGCATGAGCGCGTCCCGGTCGATCGTGATCACGGGCGGCACCCGGGGGCTCGGGTTCGGCCTCGCCCGGTCGCTGACCGCCCTGGGGCACCGGGTCACGGTGTGCGGCACCGACCCCGTCCGGGCGGCCGAGGCGGGGGCCGAGCTCGGCGTGCCCGCCGTCGTGGCCGACGTCGCCGACCGCGCCCGCCTCCAGGACCTCTGGGACGAGGCCGTACGCCGGCACGGGCGGGTCGACATCTGGGTCAACAACGCCGGGATCTCCCACGACCGCCTCCCGCTGTGGCGGCTGCCCGCCGACGAGGCCCGCGCGGTGACGGAGGTCAACCTGCTGGGCACGGTCAACGGCTGCGCGGTCGCGGTGGCGGGCATGGCGGCGCAGGGCGGCGGCCACGTCTGGAACATGGAGGGGCTGGGGAGCGACGGCCGCACGGTGCCAGGGCTCGGCGTCTACGGCGCCACCAAGCGGGCCGTGACGTACCTGACCCGGGCGCTGGCCAAGGAGGCTCCCGAGGGAGTGACGGCGGGCCTGCTCAGCCCCGGCATGGTGGTCACCGACCTGCTGACGCACGGCTACTCGCAGGCCGAGCGGGCGCGGGCGGCCAGGATCTTCGCGATCCTCGCCGACCCGGTGGAGACCGTGGCGCCGTGGCTGGCCGAACGGGTGGTCGGCCGGGCCCGCAACGGCGCCCACGTGCGGTGGCTGACCCCGGCCAAGATCGCCTACCGCTTCGCCAGGGCCCCCTTCACCCGCCGCACCTGACCGACCGGCCCGCACCTGACCGACCGGCCCGCACCTGACCGACCGGCCCGTACCTGGCGGGCCGGGTCGCGGCCGCTCAGCCTTCCTGTTTGCGGACCAGGAAGCCGCCGCGGCCGTCGAGTTCCACGGCGTAGACGGCGTCGAAGCCGTCGGAGGCGCGCGGGCGGCGCAGTCGCCTGAGCGTGGCGAAGAGGCCCACCTCCGGGACCCGCGCCCGGCCCAGGCGCTCGGCGTTGCGCTGGAGGGACACCTTCACATTGGGCGGGAACCAGTAGGCCACCACCCGCGCGCCGTGCTCCCGGCCGGCCACAATGAGCGGCTGCCACTCCTCGGGCGAGGCGTTGGTGTTGTCCACGGCCACGTTCCGGTCCTCCTCCAGCGCCTCGCGGATCAGCCGGAGCTGGCGGTGCTGACGGCGGCGCGCGTTGGGGAAGTCGTCCTTGCTCACGTGCGCGTGCGTGGCGGCCAGGCAGCGCCGGTAGAAGGTGGACTTGCCGGAGGCCTGCAGGCCGATGAGTACGGCCACCTCCCGATCGATCATGATTCCACCCTATTGCTCCCTGGACAGGCTAACGTCGTTAGCCTAAAGTGTGGCTAACGCTGTTAGCCAAGGAGGACATCATGACCGCAGTGACCGTCAGGCGGGTGGCCGGCCGTTCCGGGTGGGCGCTGCTCGCCGCCTTCTGCCTCGCGTTCCTCGTCTTCGAGGTGGCCAAGTACGGAGGCGTCACGCCGGTCAGCTCGGCGTTGTTCGTGCTGGCGCCGTACGCGACCAGGTTCCGCGGGCCGGCGGTGCTGCACGACCTCGCTCACCGTCCGTGGATCCCGCTGGCCGTGCTGGTCGGTTACTCGGTCTCGCCGCTGGGCTGGGTGCCGGTCTTCACCGCGGGGCTGGCCTGGATGACGTACGTCGCGGTCGCCCGGTTCCTCGGTCACGGGCCGAGGAGCGCGCGTGGCTGACCTGTCGCCGCGCGCCGGGCAGATCGTCGCGGCGGCGCGCGAGCTGGTCGAGGCGGGCGGGGCGGAGGCGCTGACGATGCGCGCGCTGGCCGCGCGGCTGGGGATCCGGGCGCCGTCCCTTTACAAGCACTTTCCTGACAAGTCCGCCGTGGAGGCCGAGCTCATCGCCATCGCCCTGGCCGAACTGGCCGTCGCCCTCGAACGCGCCGAGCGCGCCGAACGTGACGGCGGCGGGGGTGGCGAGCGTGACGGCGGTGGGGGCGGGGGCGGCTTGGGGGCTCTCGGGCGGGCCTATCGGGCGTACGCGCTGGCTCATCCGCACCTGTACCGCCTGATGAGCGCCGGGCCGCTGCCGCGTGACCTGCTGCCCGCCGGGGTGGAGGAGCGGGCCGCGGCGCCGCTGGCGCGGATCGTGCGTGGCGAGGCCGCCGCGCGTGCCGTATGGGGGCTGGCCCACGGCCTGGTCGTGCTCGAACTCGACGGCCGCTTCCCGCCCGGCGCGGACGTCGAAGCCGCCTGGGCCGCCGGGATGTCCGCGTTCACGGCGTCCATGACCGCTGTCCGCTGAGCGGGATGGCCGTGCGGTGGTCGGTTGTGCGGTGGTCGGGCGCGGTCAGGGGCGGTCAGGGGCGGGGGTGCAGGCCGTCCAAGGTGAGGGTGAGCAGGCGGTCGGCGCGGGCCGGGTCGGGGGTGGCCTGGGCGATGCCCGCGGCCAGCTCAACCAGGTCGGACACCTCGACGTCCGCGCGTACGGCCCCCGCCTCCTGGGCGGGCCGCAGCAGCCGCGAGGCGGCGGCGCGCAACATCGCCCAGCAGTCGACCCCAGCGCCGTCCTGGGTGAGCATCATCCGCGCGCCGAGCCCCCGGTCGGTCATCGCGTGCGCGACCAGCGACCGCAGCCAGGCCACCAGCGCCTCGCCGGGCGGCAGCTCCTCGCCCGCCTCCTCCGCCCGTGCGCACAGCCGGGCCAGCCGCCCCTCGAACACGGCCACGAGCAGCGCCTCGCGCGTGGGGAAGTGCCGGTAGAGCGTGCCCGCACCGACGCCGGCCCGCCGGGCGATCTCGTTGAGCGAGGCGTCGGGCCCCTCCTCGGCGACCACGGCGATGGCCGCCGCCACCAGCTGGTCGTAGTTGCGGCGCGCATCGGCGCGCATCGCCCGTGCCGGCACTGGACACTCCCGCGGGTTGAATCGGAGAACATCTCCGATTATAGTCCCCGACGTAACCGGAGAGGCTCTCCGCATAGACGGGACGGTGTGACCCATGACCGACAACCCCCACCACGACGACGGCCCCCGCCTGGGCAAGGTGGGCCTGTGGACGTTCGCCTTCGACGACCGTCCGGCCGGGGAGCTGCGCGACGGCGCGGCCGAGATCGAGGAGCTGGGTTACGGCGCGCTGTGGTTCGGCGAGGGGTTCGGCCGCGACTCGGTGAGCCAGTCGTGGCTGCTGCTCTCGGCGACCAGGCGGATCACGGTGGCCGCCGGCATCGCCAACATCGCCCTGCGCGACCCGATCAGCATGGCCGCCGCCGAACGGGCGCTCAACGAGGCCCACCCCGGCCGGTACGTCCTGGGCCTCGGCGGCCACCGCATCAGCGACGGGCCGATCCAGATGGACGGCTACGCGATCCCCAGCCTCGGCCGGGCGGTGACCACGATGGGCGGCTACCTCGACGCCATGGACGCCGTCCCGCTGAACTCGCCGGCCCCGGAGCGCGCGCCGCGCCGCATGCTGGCCGCGCTCGGCCCGAAGATGCTGGACCTGGCGGCCAGGCGCACGCTCGGGGCGCACACGTACTTCGTGCCGGTCGAGCACACCGCGCGGGCCAGGCAGGCCATGGGCCCCGGCGCCCTGCTGGCCGTCGAGCAGGCCGTCGTGCTGCACCCCGACCCGGCCAGGGCCCGTGAGCTGGCCGCCGAGCACGTCTTCTTCTACCGCACCGGCGCCCCTCACCAGGCCGCCAGCCTGCGCAGGCTCGGCTTCGGCGAGGACGAGATCGAGCACGGCAGCGACCGGCTGGTGGACGCGATCGTGGCCCACGGCGACGTGGAGGCGATCGAGAAGCGCGTACGGGCCCACCTCGACGCGGGCGCCGACCACGTGTGCCTCCAGGTGCTCACCGACCGCCCCGGCGAGCCGCCCCTGCCCGAGTGGCGCGAACTGGCCGCCCTGACGTCCCTGTGAGCGTCGTGCTCGGCGGCCAGCGGGTTCAGTCCGCGGCGGCCCGGTAGCCGGTGGCGCGGAACAGGAACGAGGCCCACGACCGGTAGGGCCGCCACGACTCGGCGATCTTGCGGTAGGCGCTCGCCGGGGCGTCCTCGGGCAGCCCGTACGCCTCGCGCAGGATCCCGAACAACCGGGGCTCGTCGCCGGGGAACGCGTCGGGCGCGCCCGCCCCGCGGATCAGGATCAGACCGGCCGAGAACGGCCCCACGCCGGGCAGCGCGCGCAGCTCGGCCAGGGCGTCCTCGGGGGCGAGCGAGCGCAGGTGCTCGGTGGTGAGCACGCCGTCGAGCGCCGCCCTGGCCAGCCCGCGCAGCCACTCCTCCTTCTGCGCCGGCAGCCCGAGCCCGCCCGCGTCCACCAGGCTCACCGGCGGCGGGAACGCCTGGTACGCCTGCCCGTCCACGGTGACGGCCGCGCCGTAGCGGTCGGCGATGCGCTGCTTGATCCGCGAGGCGACGAGCATCGACGAGCGTTGCACGATCACCGCCCAGCAGGCCGCCTCCCACGGACTCCAGAAGCACACCGGCCGCAGCCCCGGGCGGTGCCGCTGCACGTCGCCGAGCACCGGGTCGGCCTCGCCCAGCTCGGCGAAGCCGCCGGCGTCCACGTCGAGGGAGAGGATGCGCGCGATCTCGCCCCGGATCGCCGGGCCGGGGGCGCGGGTGGTGGTGACGGCGACGCCGCCGGGAGCGGCGGTCACGCTCACCCCGATCGGCAGCCAGTCGGACTCGGCGCAGTAGGCGAAGCGCAGCGCCCGGCCGTCGGAGGGCAGCGCGCTGGTGGCCGGCCAGTCCTCGACGAAGCGCAGCGTCGCGCCGAAGTCGAACGGGCCCTCCGCGGTGAGCGTGAATCCGTGGGTGGTCATGGGCCGTATGGTAAGCGGCGCGGCGTACCCGGCTGACCGTCCGTGTGGCCTCCGGCGCGCAGGGTAGGGCGCTGGGACAGAGCCCGCCGCGCCGGCCCGAGGAAGGACACGAGGTCATGTCCGAGCTGCTGACCGGGGACTTCTACGAGTTCGAGAACCTGCTCTCGGCCGACGAGCGCGAGATCCTGCTGCGGGTGCGCGCCTTCCTGCGGGAGAAGGTCGTGCCCGTCGCGAACGACTGCTGGGTGCGCGCGGAGTTCCCCGTCGAGCTGGTGAAGGGCTACGCCGGCCTCGGCGTCGCGGGCCTGGCCCACCCCGAGTGCCCCGGGCCCCGGCCGAGCGGCCTGCTCAGCGGCTTCCTCGCCCTGGAGATGGCGCACGCCGACGCCTCGATGGCCACGTTCTTCGGCGTGCACACCGGGTTGGCCATGGGCAGCATCGCCGAGTGCGGCTCGGCCGAGCAGCGCCGGCGCTGGCTGCCCGCGATGAGCAGGATGGAGAAGATCGGTGCGTTCGCGCTGACCGAGCCGACCGGCGGCTCCGACGTGGCCGGCGGCCTGCGCACGACGGCCAGGCGCGAGGGCGACACGTGGGTGCTCGACGGCGCCAAGCGCTGGATCGGCAACGGCACGTTCGCCGACCTCGTCGTCGTCTGGGCACGCGACGCCGACGACGGCCGCGTCAAGGGCTTCGTGGTGGAGAAGGGCGCCCCCGGCTTCACCGCCACGAAGATGGAGAACAAGATGGCCCTGCGCACGGTCCAGAACGCCGACATCACGCTGCGCGTCTGCCGCGTCCCCGAGTCCGACCGGTTGCAGGAGGCCGGCTCCTTCCGGGACACCGCCAGGGTGCTGCGCCGCACCCGCAGCGGGGTCGCCTGGCAGGCGGTCGGCATCATGATCGCCGCGTACGAGATCGCCCTGGCCTACGCCAAGGAGCGCGAGCAGTTCGGCCGCCCGATCGGCTCCTTCCAGCTCGTCCAGGACCTGCTGGTCAGGATGCTGGGCAACGCCACCGCCTGCTTCGGCATGGTCGTCCGCCTGGCGCAGCTCCAGGACGCCGGGATCTACCGGGACGAGAACTCGGCGCTGGCCAAGGCGTACTGCACGACGCAGATGCGCCAGGTCGTCGGGTGGGCGCGGGAGCTGCTGGCGGGCAACGGCATCCTGCTGGACCACGACATCGCCAGGTTCGTCGCCGACGCCGAGGCGATCTACTCCTACGAGGGGACCAGGGAGATCAACACCCTGATCGTCGGCCGGGCCGTGACGGGGATCGGGGCCTTCGTCTGACCCGGCCGGCGAGCAGGCCCGCGCTAGTCGCGGACGGAGGCGGGACGCTTTCGGTCGCCCTTCACGGCCGCCTGCCGGGTGTCCCAGGTCCGGTAGAGGATCGACCGCGCGGCCACCACCACGCAGAACACCCCGAGCAGCAGCCCCCAGGTCACGTCCGAGAAGAAGTGCATGCCGCGGTAGAGCCGGGAGAAGGCGACGATCAGCGGGGCCGCGATCCCGATCGTCCAGATCACCACCTGCAGCGCCCGGTTGCGTACGTGCGTCGTCAGCACCAGCGCCAGCCCGCAGTAGAACGCGACGGCGGCGCTGACGTGTCCCGACGGAAAGCTGGAGGTCGGCGGCGCGGGGTCGAGGTGGTGCACCGGCGGGCGGCTGCGGCCGACCGGCTCGGTGGTGGCCAGGAAGACCAGCGACTGGCCCCAGACCGCGGCGATCATGAAGAACGACTCCCGCCAGCGCTTGTACACCAGCCGGAACAGGATCACCGCCACCGCCGTGAACGCCACCACGTAGGGCGTGTCCGACAGGCTGGTGCCGTAGTCGGTGAGCGTGTTCCACAGCGACGTGCGGATCGAGGCGAACTCCTTGCTCACGGCCACGTCGCCGGGCTGGGGGACGCCGACGATGAGCAGCCCCATGCCGTACGAGACGGCGCCCATCAGCACCAGAGGTAACACCAGCGACAGCGCGTAGTACCGGACATGCTCAGCTTTGCTCATCGGGCACCTTCACCGGTTCGGGTTCCATACCTTCCGACAGCGGCGCGGTGGGCCTGCGGCCCGTGTCGCGCCGCCACGTCTCGAACGCCGCCGCGGTCGCGGCGATCACCGCCACGCCCAGCACGATCCCCGCCACGACGTCGCTCACCCAGTGCACGCCGAGGGCGATCCTGGTGAAGCCCACCGAGACCACCACGAACCAGGCCAGCACCCAGGCGAGCCGCCGCCCCCACCGGGGCAGCATCGGCAGCAGGAGCAGGGTGACGACCCCGGCCCCGAGGGTCACGTTGACCGCGTGGCCGGAGGGGAAGGAGTCGCCGGGCGCCAGGGCGACGGGGTCGGGCAGGTGCGGCCGCACCCGCGCGACGAGGATCTTGAGGCCGAGCCCGATCAGGCCGCCCGCGGTGACGGTCGTGATCGCCCACAGCGCCAGCCTGCGCCTGCCGTGCATCAGCAGCCAGACCGTGAACGCGCCCACCGCGATCCGCCACGGCCACGGGCCGAACAGATCCGTCCAGACGATGAGCACCCGGGTCACGCCGGGGTGGGCGAGCGCGTACTCGTGCAGTTCGCGGGCCGCTCCGGCGTCCAGCTCGTTGAGCGGCATCTTGGCCACGACGAGCAGCAGGGAGAACGGGATCATGATGAGCGCGACGGCGAACGCCGCGACCGTCATCCGCGGCCCCAGCCTGTGGAGCAGGAACGTCTTCATCGGAACCTCCGCGATCTCCGCAGCTCCGGCGGCCGGCCGTCGGGGTCGACGGCGAACCGGTAGAGCGGCATGGCCATCGCCCTGCGGACCCTGGACAGCGTGGGGGCGGGGTGCGGGCGTAACCGGCCGGCCGGGCGCGGTCCCCGGCAGCCGGAGGAGTGCCAGTCCTCCAGCCGGGCCGCCGACCCGGCGAAGGCGTCGAACGCGGCGACCGGGTCGCACAGCTCGTCCCGGCCGGCCTCGGACTCCTCGTCCAGGTGCTCGGACATGAGCGTCAGCCGCAGGTCGCGGGCGAACCTCAGGGCGCCGTGCGGCGGCCTCGGGTCCTCCCGCTCGTCCAGGACGGCGCAGCTCAGCTCCGAGTCGTAGGTCCACGAGCGCAGGTTGACGTTGTCCGACCCGACCGAGGCCCACACGTCGTCCACCACGCACACCTTGGCGTGCACGTAGACGGGGGTGCCCTGGTGGTTCTCCAGGTCGTAGATCGCGACGCGGTCGCCGCCGGCGCTCGTCAGCCGGTTCAGCGCCTCGACCCGGCCGATCAGGCTCGCCGGGCCGGCCAGCCAGCCGTCCTGGTCGGGGTGGCGCGGGACCACGATGATCATCCGTAGCTCCGGCTCGCGCTCCAGCGCCTGCGCGAACGGCTCGATCACGTCCGTGGACCACAGGTACTGGTCCTCCAGGTACACCAGCGACCGGGCCCTGCCGAGCACCTTGTGGTAGGCGTGGGCGATGCTGCGCTCCCCGTCCGGCGCGAACGGGTACGCGCTGTGCCGGGCCGGATAGGTGCGCAGGAGCTGCACGTGGTGCGTGCCTGCGCGCGGGGGCGGCGGGCCCGGGTCGGGCAGCGGGGGAGCGTCGTCCAGCCTGCTCAGATGGTCGCGCAGGCGGCGCAGCGGGTCCCTGGTCTCGGGGGCCGGGTCCTCCCAGCGTTCGCAGAAGGTCTTCTCCACCTCGGCGACCGCCGGGCCGTGGATGGCGAGCTGGATGTCGTGCCAGGGCGGGCGGGGGCCGTACACGTCGGGCATCGGGCAGGACTGCGGGTCGCCCAGATGCTCGGCGTCGTCGCGGCGGCTGTGGCACAGGTCGATGCCGCCGACGAAGGCCACGTCCGCCGAGGGGTCGCGGTCGTGGCGGAGGATGACGAACTTCTGGTGGTGCGAGCCGCCCGGTTTGGTCCGCGTGTCGAGCATCGCCTGCCCGTGCGCGTTCTCGATCTTCTCGCCCAGGTGCCGGTTCTCGGCCGCGCTGAAACGCAGGCGGTCCAGGTGGGAGCGCCAGATGAGGCCCCTGACGATGACGCCGCGCTCGGCCGCGGCGCCGAGGGCCGCGCTCACCGTGGGCCCGTCGTCGGTCAGCCGCTCGTCGGGGTCGCCCCGCCAGTCGGCGAACAGCAGCAGGTCGTCCTTGCGCAGCGCCGCCAGGCGGCTGTTCAGCTCGGCGAAGTACGTGGCGCCGTGGATGAGCGGGCGTACCTCGTTGCCGCTGGACCAGGCGTCGAGCCCGGTCGCCCGGTTGTCGCGTTCCTCCTCGGTGAGGAACCAGTCCTGGATGCGCATTCGGCCACCGCTACCCGCATGAAAGCCATTCATAACCCCGCAAACCACGGGTAGTGCGGGAGGAGTGTCCCCCACAATCGCAGTTGTCGCACATCAGAAGAAGATCCTCGGCGCCGGGCTGGACCGGCTGCGCGTGCTGCTCACCGAGCGGGACGTCGGAGAGCTGATCTGGCACGAGGTGCCCAAGAGCAAGAAGGCGCCCAAGAAGGTGCGCAAGGCCCTGGAGGCGGGCGCGGAGCAGGTGTTCGTCTGGGGCGGTGACGGCATGGTGCAACGGTGCGCCGACGCCATGGCCGGCTCCGGCGTGCCGATGGCGATCCTGCCCGCCGGCACGGCCAACCTGTTCGCCGGCAACCTGGGCATCCCCACCGACCTGGAGGAGTCCGTACGGATCGGTTTCGAGGGCCGCCGCGCCGAGCTGGACCTCGGGCTGCTCAACGGCGAGCACTTCGCGGTCATGGCCGGCGCCGGGTTCGAGGCCGAGATGATCGCCGAGGCCGACGGCAAGGCCAAGCGGAAGTTCGGCAGGCTCAGCTACGTCAAGGCCGCCGTCCGGCACGTCGGCGGGCCCCTGGTGCCGATGAAGGTCAAGGTCGACGGGGTCACCTGGTTCGAGGGCGAGGCGAGCTGCCTGCTGCTCGGCAACGTGGGCACGATCGCCGGCGGGATCGAGGCGTTCGACGACGCCCGGCCGGACGACGGCTGGCTGGAGGTCGGGCTGTCCACGGCCAAGGGGCCGATCCAGTGGGCCAGGGTGATGGGCAAGATGGCCGCCGGACGGTCGGAGGACTCGCCGTTCGTGCGCATCACCCGGGCGCGCAAGGTGACGGCCCGGTTCGGGTCGCCGCTGACGTACGAACTGGACGGGGGCGACCGCGAGGCCACCACCAAGCTCAAAGCCGAGGTGGCCCCGGGGGCGCTGACCGTCTGCCTGCCCTAGCCCGCGCGGGCGGCGTCCATGACCCGCCCGGCGTCGCGCTCGAAGGAGGCGCGGGCGCCGAGCGTCAGGAGGCCGCCCACGATCATGGGGACGACCAGCAGGTACATGCCGCCGATCAGCGAGCCGAACCGGTCGGAGGCGATGCCGACGACGAGCGAGCCGAACGCCCCGGCCGCCGTGATCAGCAGTTGCAGCACGGCGAAGCCGAGACCGCGCGCCGCGGCCGGGACGACGTCCGCCAGGCAGGCCGTCATGTTCGGGATCGCGATCGACATCAGCGAGCAGGCCAGCAGGACCAGCGCGGTCATCGGGCCGATCGAGTCCATGGCGAGCGCCCCGGCCAGCACCGCCGCGCCCGCCGTGATGCCGCCGCCGCCGGCCAGCAGCCTGCCGCCCTTGCGGGTGCCGTGCCACCGGCGGCCCAGCCAGGAGCCGACCAGGGTGCCGGCCAGCGTTCCCGCGATGGTGATCAGGCCGCTCAGCGAGCCGGCGGCGCCGACGCCGACGCCGTACTCGCGGACCATGAGGGTGGGCAGCCAGTAGAAGATGCCGGCCAGGCCGAGGGTGAGCAGGCCCAGCCCGGCGCACACGAACAGCAGCGTCGGGATGCGGATGACCTGCCCGAACTGCTGCCAGAAGGGCGCCTTGGGCGTCGCGGGCCGGGCTGCGGGCGGCTCGACGGCGGCTCCGGCCACCATCCGGTCCAGGTCGCCGCGGCCCGGCTCGCGCAGGAACCAGCAGAGCACCGCCGTGAGCACGCCGGGCACCACCATGACCAGGAACGCGGTGCGCCACGAGTACGCCTCGGCCAGCACGCCGCCCAGCAGCGTGCCGACGCCGCCGAGATAGGTCGTGACGCGGGTCAGCCCGTACGCCTTGGCCCGGCTGACCGGCGGGTAGTAGTCGGCGAGCAGGCTGCCGGCCGCCGGGTTGTCGATGTTCTCGGCCGCCGCGAGCAGCACCCGCATCAGGTAGAACATCACGAAGCCGGTGGCCAGGCCCGACCCGAGCGTGGCGACGGCCCACAGGAGGACGACCACCGCGATGATCCGCGTACGGCTGAACCGGTCGGCGAGGAAGCCCGCGGGCAGGGAGACGATCGCGGCCGCGAGCGCCGCGGCGGTGGGGATCGAGCCCGCGGCGGTGTCGCTGAACCCCCACTCCTTCTGGACGAGCGGCAGCACCCCCGACAGCAGGTTGTACTCGATCCGGTCCACGAGTCCGACGATGAAGAGCACGACCAGCGGCGCCCAGCCGAACGGCGCCCGGGTCTGCGCGTCGATGGCGCCGGCACGCGGCGATCCCAACGTCCTGACCATGCTCACCCTTCCCGTAGGAAAATCTAGAATGCTGTTCTAGGCGAACGTTCTAGACAGAGTGGCAGAAGTCACACGATTCGTAAATGGCCGGTTTCTGGGAAATTTCGCAGTTTGGGGCTCATGTACGGTGATCTGCATGAACGCTGCGCGGCTCACCGGGGCGATGCTGGTCGCCGGCACCACCTCCGACGCGGGCAAGAGCGTGGTGACCGCCGGGATCTGCCGCTGGCTGGCCCGTCAGGGCGTGCGCGTGGCGCCCTTCAAGGCCCAGAACATGTCGCTGAACTCCTACGTCACCGCCGGCGGCGCCGAGATCGGCCGCGCCCAGGCCATGCAGGCCCAGGCCGCCGGGCTCGAACCGGTCGCCGACATGAACCCCGTCCTGCTGAAGCCGGGCAGCGACCGCCGCAGCCAGGTCGTGCTCCTGGGCGAGCCCGTCGCCGACGTGGACGCCATGGAGTACGGCGCGCTGAAGGACCTCCTGCGGACCACCGCCCTGGCCTCCCTGGAACGGCTGCGCGCCCGGTACGACGTGGTGATCTGCGAGGGCGCCGGCAGCCCCGCCGAGATCAACCTGCGCCGCGGCGACATCGCCAACATGGGCCTGGCCAGGGCCGCCGGACTGCCCGTCGTCGTGGTCGGCGACATCGACAGGGGTGGCGTGTTCGCCGCCTTCCACGGCACGGTCGCGCTGCTGGACGCGGCCGACCAGGCCCTCGTCTCCGGCTTCGTCGTGAACAAGTTCCGGGGCGCCCGTGAGCTGCTCGAACCCGGCCTCGACATGCTCAGGAAGCTCACCGGCCGGTCGGTGTACGGCGTGCTGCCCTGGCTCGACGGCCTCTGGCTGGACGTCGAGGACTCCCTCGCGCTGGACTCCCGCCGGGTCGCGACCGGCCGGCCACTGGGCAGGCAGACGTTGCGCGTGGCGGTCGTCCGGCTGCCGCGCATCTCGAACTTCACCGACCTGGACGCGCTGGCCGCCGAGCCCGGTGTGGTGGTGCGCTTCGTGACCGACCCGGTCGAGCTGGACGACGCCGACCTGGTGGTGCTGCCGGGCTCGCGGGCCACGGTCGAGGACCTGGCCTGGCTGCGGCGTACCGGCCTGGCCGATGCCCTCCTCGCCCGGCGCGGGCCCGTCCTGGGGATCTGCGGCGGGTTCCAGATGCTCGGCCGGGAGATCGTGGACGAGGTGGAGTCGCGGGCGGGCCGGGTGGACGGGCTCGGGCTGCTGCCCGTGCGGGTCGAGTTCGCGCCGGACAAGCGGCTCGGACGGCCCGTCGGGCGGGCCTACGGGGAGCCGGTCAGCGCGTACGAGATCCACCACGGCCGGGCGACGGTCGAGGGCGGCGAACCCTTCCTGGACGGCTGCCGCGCCGGCGACGTGTGGGGCACCACCTGGCACGGCGCCCTGGAGAACGACGCCTTCCGGCGGGCGTTCCTGGCCGACGTCGCCGACCGGGCCGGGCGCGCCTTCGTCCCCGCCCCGGACACCGACTTCGCCCGTCTGCGCGAGGCCCGCCTCGACGCCCTGGGCGACCTGATCGAGGAGAACCTCGACACCGACGCCCTGCTGGGCCTGCTGCGCGACGGCCCCGCCCCGGTCCCCTACCTGCCGCCGGGCGCCCCCTCGCCCTGATCCGGCACCACTTCCTGATCCGGTGGCGCCTCCTGATCCCGGGCCGTTTCCCGGTCCGGCGGCGTTTCCCCGTCCCGCGTGGAACGCTGGGCGGTGATCCAGGCGTCGATCTCCTCCCAGTGGGAGTACAGCCAGCGGACCTGGCTCTCCCGGTCCCGGGGCACCTCAGCCGCCGGCACCCGCCACCACTTGGCCGTGATCCGCGCCGCGTACGGCAGCCTGCGCCACACGTCGCCGATCGTGACGAGGTCGTCCAGGCCGGTGTGGGCGACGAAGATCACGTCGGCCTCCGGGCAGGCGGTGATCGCGGCGATGGCGCCGTTCGGCCGGGGCGGCAGCAGATGGTCCATGCCGCGTGCCCGTTCCGCCTCCTCGGCCAGCCCCTTCTCCTCCAGCCGCCGGATCGCCAGCCGCCGCCGGCGTGGGGTGAAGTTGCCGCCCTCCGGGAAGATCACCAGCGCGTCGTGGTCGTCCATGGTCGTCGCCAGCCGCCGGATCTCCGCGACCACCCGTTCGCGGCCGGACCGGCGCGGCACGAAGGCGTTCGGCAGCCGGTTGACCACGACGTCGAGCGAGGGGTCGTACTGGAGGGCGGCCTTCATGACGATCCGGGGGCGGCGTTCGTACCGGGACAGCAGGAGATAGATCAGCAGGAAGGAGTCGCCCGGCCCGGCGTGCCGGGAGAGCACCACGACCGGGCGGCTCAGCCGGGCGGCGCGCTCCTGCGGGGTCGGCGGCGGCTCCTCGACGACCAGGGTCAGCCTGAAGATCCGCACGGCCACCGCGTAGACCTTCGACAGGAACCAGCGGATCAGCGCGTAGTGCCGCTCCTGGCGCCGGGCCCGTCCGAACGCCCCCGACAGCCACAGCCCGAGGCAGGCGATGAGCACCGCCGACTCCAGCGTCAGCCAGGCCGCCCCGAACCAGACGAACCGCAGCCCCCTGCGCTGCGGCGGCGGCAGCCGCAAGGAGGCCCCGAACGTGACCAGGAGCCACAACGGCAGCGTCACCAGCACGAGCACGGTGACCACGATCACGAGCGGCGCGAGGATGATCCGGCGCACGATCCGCGGCGGGAGCATCGGCGGCCTCCCTTGGGTCAGCCTCCCTGAGGTTGGGTCTTCATCCTCCTATTGTCCGCAGATACCGAGAAGAAGCCTCGTACGCCCGGTCGATGTAGGTGGAGATCTGGGACAGGTCCCGGTAGCGCAACGGCGACAGCGGCTCACCGACCCCGGCAGGCAGCACGTGCACCTCCACCCCCGGCGGCAACGTTGCCATCTCCTCGGCGAACCGGTAGCGCCGCGCGATCTCGAACGCCACCATCCCCACCTCCCAGAACCGCCGGGGCGCGGTCAGCGGCCGCTCGATCCGGCCGACGTGCAGCACGTAGACCCGCCTGGCCCCGAGCTGCACGGCCCGGCCGACGGGGATGCTGTGCACCAGCCCGCCGTCGAAGAAGTGCTCCCCGTCGATCTTCACGGGCGGCAGCAGCCCCGGCACCGCGCACGACGCCAGCACCGCCTCCACCAGCGGCCCGCTGGTGAACCAGTGGGCCGCGGCCCGCTCGACCGAGGCCGCCACGCACTGGAACGGCACCGCGAGCTCCTCGATCAGCTCCGTGCGCACCGTCCCGGCCAGCACGTCCCGCAGGGGGCCGTTGGGGTGCAGGTGGGTGCCGGTCCTGGCCAGCGTGGACAGCCGGGCCACCCACGACCCGGCGAACGCCGTGCGCACGATGTCGGACCGCCACAGCGAGGTCAGCCGGTCGACCGCCCGCGCCGGGTCGGCGGCGATGAGCGCGCCGTTGAGCGCGCCCACCGACGTGCCGACGACCAGGTCGGGCTGGACGCCGAAGTCGTCGAGCGCCTGAAGCATGCCCACCTCGTGAGCACCGAGCACGCCACCGCCACCGAGCACGAACGCTGTCTTCACGCACCTCACCCTGCCCCATTTCCCGGCGCAGTGTCCTGGAAGGGAACCGGCGGCGACCCTAGCGGACGCGGGCGCAGGTGGCGGGCACGTACCCCTTTGTGACCACGAGGCCGATCTCGTCGCGCGTGGGTTTGATGTTGACCTGGTACCAGTTGTAACCACTGGCCCCGCATTTGGGGGTGTACCCGTTGCTGCCGTTGCCTCTGAGGAACTGGCAGGAGGTGAGGACGCTGCCGGTCTTGCGTGTCTGCAGCACCTGCCCGTTGTTGAAGGCGAACTCGCGCACGCCCACGTTGGACCCCGTGATGACGATCTGGCGGCAGGCGGCGGCCGCGGGGGCCTGGCTCTGCGCCTGGGCGCTCGCGGGAACGGCCGCGAGGACGAACGCGGCGGCGAGCACCGACGCGCCGACGGTGGTGCGGGTGGTGAACATTTCGCTCCTTGTCCCGGAAGGAATTGCTTGTGTGGGGACGTACGGGAGCGAATGCGAAATGAGTTCAAAGATTTGCGAGAGATATAAGGAAAGTCCGGTTTCTGGAAACTGCTGTTTCTGGAAACGTCCGGAAAGCGGCTGTCGGATCGGCCCCGGGGTCAGTCGTGAAGGGCCAGCCGGAGCCCGAACCCGACGATGACCACGCCGGTCACCCGGTCGAGGACCCGCCGTACGCGGGCCGACCGCAGGACGTCGCTCATCAGCGAGGCGAACCCGATCAGCACCGTGCTCCACAGCAGCCCTTCGGCCGCGTGCACCCCGGCCAGCAGCAGCCCCATCGCCGCGTGCGGCGCCCCGGCCGGGATGAAGTGCGGCAACATCGCCACGTAGAACGCCCCGACCTTGGGGTTGAGCAGGTTGGTGAGCAGCCCGCGCCGGAACCCCTTCCCGAACCCGAACGCGTGCTGCCCGTCCTCCTCCTCGCCGGCCCGCGCCTTGGCGAGGAGCATGCGCACCCCCATCCACACCAGGTACGCCGCCCCCGCCCAGCGCAGGACGTCGTAGGCCGGCCGCGAGGCCGCCAGCAGCGCCGACAGCCCCGCCGCGGTGAGCACGCCCCAGACGAGCGTGCCGAGCTGGATGCCCAGCACCACTCCCCAGGCGGCACGCCGGCCCACGAGCAGCGACGTGCGCAGGGTGAGAGCCGTGTCGAGCCCCGGCGTGATCGTCAGGAGCGCGACGACGGCAGCGAAGGACCAAACTGCCGCATTGATGTCCACAAGGGGTGAGCGTAGCGCTAGGGAATCAACAGCAACTTTCCGGTCGTACGCCGGGCGGCCAGGTCCTCGTGCGCCCGGCCCGCCTCGGCCAGCGGGTAGCGCTCGGACACGTTGATCCTGAGCTGCCCGGAGGAGATCCAGCCGAACAGGTCGGCGGCCCGCCAGAGCAGTTCCTCCCGCTCCGCGACGTAGTGGACGAGCGTGGGCCTGGTCAGGAAGAGCGAGCCGCCGCGGTTGAGCACCTGGGGGTCGATCGGCGGGACCGGGCCGCTGGCCGCGCCGTAGAGGGCCATGAGGCCGCGCGGACGCAGCGCCTCCAGACCGCCGTCGAACGTGGTCTTGCCCACGCCGTCGTAGACCACGTGGATCCGGCCGCGCAACGCCTCGGCGAAGTCGTCGTAGTGCAGCACCTCGTCGGCGCCCGCCTCGCGGGCCAGCTTCTCCTTCTCCGGCGTGGAGACCGTGCTGTAGACCTTGGCGCCGCGCAGCTTGGCGAGCTGGATCAGCAACTGGCCCATGCCGCCGGCCCCGGCGTGCACCAGGACCTGGTGGCCCTCCTTGACCTCGTACGTCGAGTGGGTGAGGTAGTGGGCGGTCATGCCCTGGAGCATCGCCGCCGCCGCCACCTCGGCGGACACGCCGTCGGGCACCGGCACCAACCGGTCGGCCGGCACCACGGCCTTGTCCGCGTAGCTCCCCATCACGCCGGCCCAGGCCACGGTGTCGCCGACGGCCAACTCGTGCACCCCCGGGCCGACGGCCGAGACCACGCCCGCCCCCTCGGACCCGATCGGGCTCGGCAGGGAGAGCGGGTAGGCGCCGGAACGGTGGTAGATGTCGATGAAGTTGACCCCGCTGGCCGCGACGTCGACCACGACCTCCCCGTCGCCCGGCACCGGATCGGGACGCTCGACGTACTCGAGAACCTCTGGACCGCCCTGGGCGGAGACGATGATGGCATGCATCCCCCCAGTCAACTCCGCCCCGCCCTCCCACCGCCACCCTGACCCACCAAACCGCGCCCCGCCGCACCCCCGCCGCGCCTCTCCGCGGCCCGCGCCGCGCCGCGCGCCCGCCAGTTGCGGCGCGTCGCTACGGGCGGTTCACCGGGGTGCCGAGTCGGGGGTGGGCGTGACGCGGGCCAGGGCGCCGGCCTCCAAAGCCACCCAGATCGCTCCGTCGGGCCCGACCGTCAGCCCGTGCGGCTCGCTGCCCTCGGCGGGGCTCGGGGCGCCCTCTCCGGCGGACGCGGACGGCGGCACCGAGGGCAGCGGGTGCTCCTCGATCGTGCCGTCGACCGTGATGCGGCCGAGCCGCCCGGTGGCCCACTCGGTGAACCAGAGCGCGCCGTCGGGACCGGCCACGATGGCGTGCGGACGGCAGGCGCGATCGGGCAACGGGAACTCGGTGATCTTCCCGGCCGGATCGATCCGGCCGACCTGCCCGGCGCCGATCTCCACGAACCACACCGCGCCGTCCGGCCCCAGCGTGATGCCCACGGGGGCGGCCCCCTCGGTCGGCAGCGGATGCACGCTGACCTCCCCGGACAACGAGATCCGGCCGACGGCGTGGCCCTGGTTGATCGTGAACCAGAGCGCGTCGTCGCTGCCCACCGTGATGAAGGCGGGCATCCCGCCCTCCACCGGCACGTCGAAGTCGGACCGCTCGCCCGCGCCGCCGATGCGCCCGATGCGCCCGCTGCCCATCTGGGTGAACCACATCGCCCCGTCGGGCCCGGCGACGATCCCGTACGGCGAGTCGGCCGCGTACGCGGTGACCTGGCCGTCGCCGGTGATGCGGCAGACCCGGCCGCCCTTGCCCTCGGTGAACCACATCGCGCCGTCGTGGCCGGGCACGATCACGCCGGGCTGCCCGTCGGCCGGGTCGAGCCGGTGGATCACCGGCTCGCGCCCCGGCACCAGCCTGCCGACGCGGCCCTGGTGCACGAGCGTGAACCAGAGCGCGCCGTCGGCGGCGGTGGCCACGCCGTAGGGCGCGCCTTCGGGAATCATGGTCAACATACGTGTCCCCCTGTCAGTCGGATCTCGGTGCCTGAGAAATGCCGTCTCAGCGCGCGGTCGTGGGTGATCATGACCACCGCCCCGGGGTAGGCGGCGAGCGCGTGGTCGAGCTCGTCGGCCAGGGTCGGCGACAGGTGGTTGGTCGGCTCGTCGAGCAGCAGCAGGTCGTGTTCCCGGATCAGCAGCCTGGCCAGCGACAGCCGGCGCCGCTGGCCGACCGAGAGCGCGCCCACCTTCTGGCCGAGCACGTGCGGCGGGAAGAGGCCGGTGTCCAGCAGGGCCGCGCGACGCTCGTCGGCGTAGCCGTCGTGGCCGAGCGCGGCCGGCACGGGCAGGCCGGGGTCGAAGTCGTCGTCCTGGGGGAGGTGGCCGGCCCGGCACGCGGCGCGCTCGGCCATGATCCGCAACAGCGTCGACTTGCCCGCGCCGTTGGGCCCGCTCACCAGCACCCGCTCGCCCGGCCGGACGGTCAGCGACTCGACGTGGAGCCGGTCGCCGACGTGGACGTCGCGCAGCTCCACCAGGGGCCGGGGCGTGCCGGGACCGTCGCCCGCCGGGGCGGGACCGCGGAAGGCGGCCCGGAAGCGGAGCGGGGCCGGCGGACGCGGGACCGGGTCCTCCTCCAGGCGGCGCAGGCGCTCGTGGGCGTTGCGCACCCGGGCCGCCACCGAGCTCTGGACGCGGCCCGCGTTGCGGTCGTAGGCCATCTTGTTGTTGTCCTTCATGGCCCGCCCGGCCGCCACGCGGTGAGCGGTGGTGGCGGCGTGCTCGCGCACCTGCCGGACCTCCTCGCGCCAGGCCGCGTACGCCTGCTCCCACCGCGCCCGCGCCGCCGCCTTGGCGGCCAGGAAGCCGGTGTGGCCGCCGCCGAAGCGGGTGACGACCCCCTCCTCGACCTCCAGGACGGCGGTGGCCACCCGGTCGAGGAAGATCCGGTCGTGCGAGACCACGACGACCGGCCCCCGGTGCCCGCGCAGCCGCTCTTCGAGCCAGGTCAGCGCGGGCTCGTCGAGGTGGTTGGTCGGCTCGTCGAGCAGCAGCGTGGCGGGGTCGGCGGCCAGCACGCAGGCCAGCCCCAGCCGGGCGCGCTCGCCGCCCGACAGGCTCGACAGCACCCGGTCGCGGGTGACGTGGGCCAGGCCGAGGCCGTGGAAGGCCCTGTCGATGCGCGCGTCGGCCTCGTAGCCGCCGCGGGCCTCGTAGGCGGTCAGCAGCTCGCCGTATTCGTCCATGACGTCGTCGGTGAGCGACGACTCCAGCTCGCGCAGCCGCCGCTCCATGGCCCGCAGGCCGGCCAGCGCGTGGTCGACCGCCTGCCGGACGGTGTGGCCGGGCGGCAGGCCGAGGGTCTGGCCGAGGTGGCCGACGTCGCCGGTGACGGTGATCTCGCCGTCGTCGGGCCGCTCGACGCCCGCCAGCAGCCTGAGCAGCGTGGACTTGCCGGAGCCGTTCTCGCCGACGACGGCCACGCGCTCGCCGGGCCCCACGGACAGGGACACCTCGGTGAGCACGGCGCGGTCGCCGTACGACTTGCTGAGCTTGCGGACGTTGATCAGGATGGAACTCCAATCGCAACTGTTGTAGCTTTAGTTTGGCACAGGTCGAGCCGTAAAAGCAACTGGAGTAGTTTTTGGAGACGAGCAGGCGTCCGGGAGGGCGCAGCGCGCGGGTACGCGACGCCGTGCGCCAGGCGACCCTGGCCGAGCTGGCCGCCCACGGGTTCCGCGGCCTGACGGTCGAGAACGTGGCCGAGCGGTCGGGCGTGCACAAGACCACCGTCTACCGGCGGTGGGGCAGCGTGGAGGGCCTGATCTCCGACGCTTTGCAGCTGGCCAAGGACGAGCCGTGGCCGATCCCCGACACCGGCAGCGTCGAGGGCGACCTGCGGGGGGTCGTCCAGCTCGTCCGCAGCGGGTTCGCCGACCCGGAGATGGGGCCGGTGTCGTCGGCGTTCGTGGCGGCGGCCGTCCAGGACCCGCAGGCGGCGCGGGCCCTGCACGAGTTCTTCGCCGCGCGGCACGACCAGTCGGCCGAGGTGGTCCGGCGGGCGATCGCCCGCGGCGAGCTGCCCGACGTCGTCGACGTGCGGGAGGTGATCAGGGTGGCCGTCGCCCCGGTCTACTACCGGCTGTTCGTGGCGCACGAGCCGGTGAGCGAGCGGGACGCCGACCGCGCCGCCGACGCCGCCCTGGCGGCCGCCCGCGCCGGGGTCCTCTGAGCGTCCCCGATCAGCGGCGGCGACCGGTCAGCGTCCGGTCAGCGGCGGCGACCGGTCAGCGTCCGGTCGGCGGCGGCGGGCGGCAGGGCCCGTCAGTGGCTGAGGCCGGAGGGGCCGGTCAGCGGCGGGCGGAGAGGGCCGTCAGTGTGGGCGGGTGCGGAATCGGTTCAGGAAGCGCCGGGCCTTCTCCTGGTTCTGCGGGTCGCGGGCCATGCGCTTGGCCTTCTCCACGTTCTGCCTGCCTTCAGGGCTGCGCAGGTACGCGCGCACCCGGTCCATGAGCTTCGCCATCCGCATCCCCTACCCCGATGGCCGTCATGAACGCGGGCCCGCCTGGGGTTCCTTCTGCCCCCGCAGCTCGAAGTCGTCGAAGGTCAGCTTCAGCGACGACTCGCTGTCCTTGGGCGTACGCGCGAACAGCCCGACGTGCCCGTTGCCGAGCCCGTTGGGGTCGTCGGCCTGCGCCACCCGCTTGTCGTTCACCCACATCGTCAGCCGCACCGCCGCGCCGCGCTGCTCGCACGAGGCCACGATGCGCACGCGTCCCTCCGGCTTGGCCACCTTGGCGGGCTGGGTCAGCGTGCCGCCCGCGCCGTCGTACACGCGGCGGATCCGCGCGTTCCCCTGGAGGTCGAGGCCGAACTCGTAGTAGGTGTCGTCGTCGTCGGAGTCGTGGCAGTAGACGCCGTACTCGCCGTTGCCCGCGGACTCCCGGATCTCGGCGGTGACGCCGACGACCACCGACGACGGCAACATCGGCGTGGGCGTGGCCGAGGGGTCGGGCGTGGTCGTGGGCGTGGCGACGAGGAAGGGGATCGGGGCCTTGGCCCGCTGCTCCTCGCGGCCGTCCGCCACGTCAAGCCCGTACGTGCCGTCCGTGCGGTAGCCCTTGCTGCCCGTGGTGGTGGGGTCGTACGTGCCGAGCCAGCCGCCGGAGGTCTGCGTGAAGTCCTCGCGGTACAGGACGCCCAGGTCGTCGGGGGGCCCGCCCGGGGTGAGCATCGCCCAGGCGGCCACCGAGCCCGCCACTAGCACCGCCGCGGCGGCCGCGCCGATTCCGAGCAGCCTGCCGCGCCGCTTCGCCGCCGTTCCGGCCGCCGTGTTGGCCGGGGGCGCGACCTCGGTGAACGGCGTGGTGGCCTGCTGCCAGGCCACCTGCACGGTGTGTGCCGCCTGCGCGGGCGCCGCCGAGCGGCCCACGAGGTGGTCGAGGAGCTGCTGCGCGGTGGGCCGCATGGCCGGGTCCTTGCGCAGCGCGGCCCCGACCAGCTCGCGGAGGCCGGGGTCGACGTCGTCAAGGCCGGGCTCGGTGTTGAGCACCTGGTAGACGATGGCGGGCAGCGTGTCGCCGCCGAACGGCGCCCGTCCGCTCGCCGCGAACGCGATCAGGCAGCCCCACGAGAACACGTCGCAGGCGGGCGAGACCGGCTCGCCGCGCAGCACCTCGGGCGCCATGTACCGGGGCGTGCCGACCAGCTCGCCGGTGCCGGTGACGCCGCCCAGCGTGTCGAGCGCCCGCGCGATGCCGAAGTCGATCACGCGCGGCCCGACGGGGGACAGCAGCACGTTCGACGGCTTGAGGTCGCGGTGGACCACCCCGGCGCCGTGGATGGCGGTGAGCGCGGTGGCCACGCCGACGGCCAGGGCGTCGAGGCTGGACCCGCGCAGCGGCCCCGACCGGCGTACGGCCTCCTCCAGGTTGGGGCCGGGCACGTACTCGGTGACGACGTAGAGCAGGTCGCCGTCGAGCGCGGCCTCGATCACCGCGGCGGTGCAGAACCTGCGTACGCGGCGAGCGGCGTCGGCCTCCCGGCGGAAGCGCATCCTGAACTGCTCGTGCTGGCTGAGTTCCGGATTGATCACCTTGATGGCGACCTGCTGCCCGGCCGGGTCCTCGGCGAGGTGGACGGTGCCCATGCCGCCTCGCCCGAGCACGCTCAGCAGCCGGTAGCGCCCGATCTGGGATATATCACCGCTCACGGCGGGTCAGCTTACCGATTGACGGCTATCCGCCGCAGATCTCGCAGGCGGTACGCGTACGCCGCGCGTACGACCAGGCCGCCACGGCCATCCCGGCGCCCCACACCACGTACCCGGGCACGGCCACCCAGAAGAACGCCTCGGGCAGGTCGCCCCCGGAGAACGGCACGCCCCCGCCGAGCCGTTCGGCGGCCATCTGCCCCAGCGCCACCCCGAAGTAGGCCAGCAGCCCGCCGGACACCCCTGCGCCCGGCCACAGCACCAGCCGGCGCGGCACCGGACGCCCGGCCAGCCACGGCACCCATCGCGGCCACACCCGCCCGAACCGGTGGACGAGCGCCAGCGGCAGCAGTGTCCCGGCCAGCAGGAACTCCACCTCGAACGCCGCCGCCCCGGCCCGGTACGGCACAGCGTCGAACCCCACGGCCGCCTGCGCCGCGATCCGCGCCAGGCAACCGGCCACGGACACGTAGGCCGCCGCGAAGGCCCACCCCGGCGTTCGGCCGAGCGCCCTGGCCGCACGCGGCCCGCGCCCGCACGCCTCGCAGGTCGCCGCGGCCCGCCGCCGGTAGGCCGCGGCCGACCGCCAGAGCAGCACCCCCGAGCCCACGCAGGCCGCCTTGCTGAGCGCCCCCGTCCACGAGAACGGGATGCCGAGCCCGGGGACGACCGCGGACACCACGTCGAGCAGCAGCAGCGCCCCCGACACGATGAGCGCGCCGCCCACCGCCCACGCCAGCGCCGGCGGCGCCCACCCGAGCGGGCCGTCCGGGCGCACGGTCATCATGACCACCAGCGCCGCCGCGGCCGCCGCGCACAGGCCCACCGCCGCCCAGCCGGTGAACACGATCAGATCGGGACCGATCGGCGACATCCGCGCCGGCATGTGGCCGAGCTCCCAATAGACGCGCAGGCCGCCGTAGAGGACCACCAGCGCGAGCGCCACGACGGGCGTCCTGACAATGCTCATGAACGGCATCCTGCCGACGGCCGCGGGCCCGTCCCTCCCCTGTGGGAGGCGTGCTCATCCCCCGTGCGGGGGAGCGCCGAGCAGCGCGGCCCGCACCCGGGCCAGCCCGTGTGCGGGGTCCACCACCAGCACGCGGCAGCCGGCGGCCGTGGCCGCGGCCACGCCCGCCGGGCTGTCCTCGACGGCCACGCACCGCGCCGGGGCCACCCGCAGCCTGCGGGCCGCCTCCAGGTACGGGTCCGGGTGCGGCTTGCCGCGGGCGGTGTCCCCGTCGGTGATCACCAGGTCGAACGCGTGCCCGAGCCGGGGCAGCACCAGCTCCGCGATGCTCCGGGGGGAGGCGGTCACCAGAGCGGTCGGCACGGCGGCCGCGGCCAGGCCGGCCAGCAGCTCCGGCGCCCCCGGCAGGACCGTCAGCCCCTCCCTGACACGCTCGGCGAACGCCTCGGTGAGCGCCTCCGCCACCTCGCCAGAGGATCCGGCGCCGGTCCCGTCCACCAGGTACGCGGCCGTGTCGCCCACCGTGCGGCCCGCCACGTGCGGCGCGTCGTCCGCCGTCAGCGAGCGCCCCAGCGACCGGGCCACCGCCGCCACGGCCTGCCACCAGAGCCCCTCGGTGTCCACCAGCGTGCCGTCCATGTCGAACAGGACAGCGTCGAACAGCACGGCGTCGAACAGGACAGCGTCGGCAGGGACGGCATCAACCTGGACCGCGTCGGGCAGCGCCTCAGGCATCGGCCGACAACACCGGCGCGGGCGCCGTGACCGTACGGGCGGCCACCAGCACCGGCCGCTCCACCAGCCGGACCGTGACCCGGGCCCCCGCGCCCAGCCGGGCCGCCTCGTGCCCCGGGACGTCGGCCAGCACCTCGCCGCCCTCCAGCGACAGCCGCAGCCGCACCGAGGCCCCCCGGAAGGACGCCGCCAGCACCTCGGCCCGCCCGTCGGGGTCGGGCGTGACCCGTACGGCCTCGGGGCGGATCAGCACGTCCACGTCGGGCTCGGCGGGCACCGGGCCGTCCACGGGAAGGAGCTGGCCGAACACGGTCACGCCGTCGCCGGAGAGCCGCCCGGCCAGGTGGTTCATGGCCCCGACGAACTCGGCGACGAACGGCGTGGCCGGACGGTCGTAGACCTCGGCGGGCGGCCCGCACTGCTCCAGCCGCCCCTCGCGCAGCACCGCGACCCGGTCGGCGATCGACAGGGCCTCCTCCTGGTCGTGGGTGACGAAGACGGTGGTGATGCCGAGGTCGAGCTGCAGGCGGCGGATCTCCTCGCGCAGCGTCACGCGCACCTTGGCGTCGAGGGCCGACAGCGGCTCGTCCAGCAGCAGCACGCGCGGTTCGAGCGCGAGCGCGCGGGCCAGGGCGACGCGCTGCTGCTGGCCGCCGGACAGCTCGTGCGGGAAGCGGTCGGCGTGCGTGGGGAGCCCGACGAGTTCGAGCAGTTCGGCGGCCCTGGCGTGCCGGACGGCCGCGGGCGCCTTGCGTACGCGCAGGCCGAAGGCCACGTTGTCGCGGGCGTTGAGGTTGGGGAAGAGCGAGTACGACTGGAAGACCATGCCGGCGTCGCGCTTGTTGGCCGGCACGTTCGTGATGTCCTTGCCGTCCAGCAGCACCGCGCCGGAGTCGGGCCGCTCGAACCCGGCCACGCAGCGCAGCGCCGTCGTCTTGCCGCAGCCCGAGGGCCCGAGCAGGGCCACGAACTCGCCGGGGGCGATGGTCAGGTCGAACCCGTCGAGCGCGACCGTCCTGCCGAACACCCGGCGCAGCCCGCGGAACTCCACCTGAGCGGTCATGATTTCTTCCTTCCACTGAAGACGGTGGAGACGGCGAGCAGCAACGCCCAGATGAGCAGCAGGCTGAGGATGGAGACCGCGACGGAGAGCTGCCCCTTGGAACCGGAGACGGTCACGATCCACACCGCGAACGGCTCGTACCCGAGCAGGCTGGCCACCGTGTACTCGCCGAGCACCAGCGCGAGCGTCAGGAACGACGCGCTGGCCAGGGCCGAGCGCAGGTTCGGCACCACGACCCGCAGCAGCACGTGCGGCCAGGACGCGCCCAGGTTCCGCGCGGCCTCGACCAGCGTGCGCACGTCCATGGTGCGCAGCCCGGCGTCCAGCGAGCGGTAGACGAACGGCAGCACCAGCACGACGTACGCGAGCACCAGCACGACGGGGAACCCCGGGTCCTGGATCGCGATCAGCGTGCCCCAGAACGGCGTCGGCGCCAGCAGATCGGCCCCGTCACGCAGCGAGGTCGTCAGCCCGGCCACGAACGTGATCGGCGGCACCACCAGCGGCAGCGTGCACAGCACCTCCATCACCGGCCGCAGCCGCGGCGCGAACAGCCGTACGGCCAGCATCGCCGGCAGCGCCAGCAGCAGGACCAGCACGATCGTCGCGGCGGCCAGCGACAGCGACATCAGCAGCGAGCGGGCGAAGCCCTCGGCCGTCAGCAGCTCGCCGTAGGCGGAGAACGACACCCCGGTGGCGGGGTTGTGGATCGTGTACCAGAGCGAGGCCCCGAGCGGGATCAGGAAGTAGGCCGCGGCCAGGGCGAACACCAGGCCGCGCCACCAGCGGGGCCGTGCGGGCGGTTTCGCCGCCGCCGCGGCGACGGGCTCCAGCCCGGTCAGCGCAGCCATCGGGAGCTCCTCCTCTGCAGCGGCAGGTAGATCGCCATCACCAGGCCGGCCACCACGATCATGTCGAGGCTGAGCGCCAGCGCGATGTTCTCGTAGCCGACCAGCACGTCACCGGTCAGCGCGCTGGCGATCTTCAGGGTGACCAGCGGCACGACGGTGCCCACCATGGCGTTGGCGGTCGCGTACGCCGAGAACGCCGACCCGAACAGCAGCACCACCCCGCCCAGCATCGCGGGCGCGAGCACCGGCAGCGCGACGAAGCGCCAGTAGTGCCAGGCGGTCGCGCCGCTGTTGGCCGCGGCCTCGCGCCACTGGGGCTTCAGCCCGTCCAGCGCGGGCGCCATGACCAGCACCATCAGCGGGATCGCGAAGTACAGGTAGACGATCGCCAGCCCCCAGAACGTGTACAGCGACCCCGACGGCAGCCCCACCAGGCCGCTGATCACGCCCGAGTTGCCCAGCGTGGCGATCCAGAAGAACGCCAGCGGCACCCCGCCGAAGTTGGCCAGCACGCCCGAGGCGGTCAGCACGGCCTCGCGCAGCAGCGTGAAGCGCGAGGTCACCACGGCGTAGGCGAGGAACGTGCCGAGGACGGCCCCGGCCAGCGCCACCACGGCCGACAGCTTGACGCTCCCGGCCATGGCGACGAGATAGCCGCCCTGGAGGCTCTGCGCGAGGTTGGCCAGGCTCGGCCGTCCCTGCGCGGTGAAGGCCCCCGCCACCAGCGCGACCGCCGGGACGCCGAAGACGAGGGCGAAGAAGGCCAGCAGGGGCAGGGCTCCCGCCCAGCCCCTGGAACGCGAGCGGGTCATCCCGAGATCGCGGCGTCCCAGCCGCTGGCCAGCTTGGCCTTGGCCGCGTCGACCTGCTCGGGCGTGGGGAACTCGGGCGTGCCCTCGACCTGGGGCAGCTTCTCGGCCAGCGCCTTGTCCACCGTGCCGTCGGAGGTCATGGACGGCAGCAGCACCGGACGGGCGAAGCCCTTGAGGTAGAGGTTCTGGCCCTCGGCGCTGTACAGGTACTCCTGCCACAGCCTGGCCGCCGCCGGGTGCGGGGCGTCCTTGTTGACGGCCTGGGCGTACATCTGGAAGTACTTGCCGTCGGTCGGCACGTTCACCTTCCAGTCGAGGCCCTTGGCGGACATCTGGGGGGCGTAGGCGGCGTTGTTGTAGTCCCAGTCGATGCTGATCTGGGTCTCGCCCTTCTCGATGGTCGCCGGGGTCGTCTCGACCGGGTTGTAGTTGCCGGCGTCCTTGAGCTTCTTGAAGAAGTCGATGCCGGGCTGGATGTCGTCGAAGGAGCCGCCGCTCGCGATCGCGGCGGCGTACACGCCGGCGAAGGCCGAGCCGGACTTGGTCGGGTTGCCGTTCATCGCGACCTTGCCCTTGTACTCGGGCTTGAGCAGGTCGGCGTAGCTGGTCGGGCAGTTGGCGATCTTCTTGGCGTCGCAGCCGATCGAGACGTAGCCGCCGTAGTCGTTGGTCCAGAGCCCGGTCGGCTCCTTCTGGCCCTCGGGGATCTTGTCGAACGCCTGCACCTTGTACGGCGCGAACAGCCCTTCCTTGGCGCCGCTGATGGCGAACGACTGGCCGAGGTCGAGCACGTCGGGGGCGCGGTCCTGGCCCTTGCGGGTCTTGACGGCGTTGATCTCGTCCGCGCTGGCCGCGTCGGGCGTCTCGCTCTCGATCTTGATGCCGTACTTGGCCTCGAACGACTTGATGATCTCGCCGTAGTTGGCCCAGTCGGGCGGCAGCGCGATGACGTGGAGGTTGCCCTCCTTCTTGGCGGCCTCGACGAGCTTGTCGAAGCCGCCGAAGTCGGCGGCCGAGGCGGCGGTCGCCGCGTTCGCCCCGCCTTCGGCCGTCTTGGTGGTCTGCTGGCTGCTCGGGGCGGCGCCACACGCCGCGGTGACAACGGTAAGGGCCGCGATGACGCCGGCCGTACGGGCGCGAGGTGTGAACACGTCGCCTCCACTCTCCGGGGGGTGTGGAAAGAACCTAAGGGAACTTGTACAAACAAGCGAGCACCAGTAAGTCGCATAAACATTGCTCTTTCATGAATGGAGAGGGTCGCGAATGGTTGCGCGCTATGAACGGATAGCCGCTGAGCTGCGTGATGACATCCTCGCGGGCGCGTACCCGGTCGGCTCCCAGCTCCCGAGCGAGGCCGAGCTGGCCACCCGCCACCGGGCGGCGCGCGGGACCGTACGGCAGGCGGTGGCCGTGCTGGTCGCCGAGGGGCTGGTGGGGTCGCGGCAGGGCGCCAGGCGCATCGTGCTCGGCAACGCGCGCAGCCAGAGCTTCGCCGAGCTGCACAGCTTCGCCCAGTGGGCCAGGGCCAACGGCTACCGCATCGGCGGTCAGGTGGTCTCCCAGCGCCGCCGGTCCGCCACCGCGCCCGAGTCCGCCAGGCTCGGCGCGGGCGAGGATGGGGGCGAGGTGCTGGAGGTGCTGCGCCTGCGCTCGCTGGAGGGCGAGCCCGTCCTCGTCGAGCGGACCGTCTACGCCGGCTGGGTGGCCCCCGCCGTCGAGGCGCTCCCCGCCGACTGCGCGTCCGTCACCGAGGCCCTGTACGACTCCATCGGCCTGATCTTCGCCTACGGCGAGCACCTCATCGACGCCGTGCCCGCCGGGGCCGAGGACGCCCGGCTGCTGGGTGTGCGGCGCGGCAGCCCGCTCCTGCGCCAGCGCCGCGTCACCACCACCCACGAGGGCCGGCCGGTGGAGTCCTCCGACGACAGGTACCGGGCGGGCAGCGTCACCTTCAGCATCCGCAACTCGATCGGCGCCAACCCCCTGACAAGACGGGCGGGTGACTTGCGCTTCGGGCCGTAAGAACATATGTTCGATACATAAGCACGCCCGTCTTCCCCCGGGTGGCTCAGCAAACGAACCAGAGCCGCGGGGAGAAGCGTCTTGAGCAGACTCTATGGCGATCCGATAGAGGTGTGGACCAGAGACGGCGAGCCGACCCAATTCGTCTGGCGCGACCGGCTCTACCTCGTCCGCAACGTGCTCGACCACTGGGTCGTGGCGCGCGAGTGGTGGAAGACCGGCGAGGGCGACCCCGGCGAGCGCCGCTTCTGGCGGGTGGAGGCGAGCCCGGGGCGCGAGGTCGGCTCGTACGAGCTGCGCTACGACACCGCCGGGAACGGCTGGCTGCTGCTGCGGGCGTGGGACTGATGGCGCCCCCGTTCCCGCACCTCCACGTGGCCTCGGCGTACTCCATGCGGTACGGCACCGCCTTCCCACGCGCCCTGGTGGACCGGGCGTCCGAGCACGGCATGGACATCCTCGCGCTGACCGACCGCGACGGGCTCTACGGCGCGGTCAAGCACGTCCAGGCGTGCGCGGACGCCGGGATCGCCCCCGTGGTCGGCGTGAACCTGGCGCTCGACGTCCCGGCCTCCACCCCGGCGCCCGGCCTCCGCCCGCCGCGGCCGAGGACCGGTCCCGGCGCCGAGGACCGGGTCACCGTGCTGGCCCGCGCCGGTGGCTGGTCACGGCTGTGCCGCCTGGTCACCGCCGCGCACGCCGCCGGGGAACGCGGCGCGCCCAAGGTGACCCGCGAGCTGCTCGGCGCCTGGGCCGGGCCGCAGGGCGGCGACCACGGGTTCGGCGCCGAGGACGGGCTCGTGGTGCTGCTCGGGCCGCGCTCCGACGTCGGCCGCGCGATCGCCGAACGCCGCGACGAGCATGCCAGGACGCTGCTCGGCCTGTGGCGCGCCGCCGTCCCCGGCGTGGTGATCGAACTGGTCGACCAGTACGGCTTCCGCGACGCCACCACGGCCGTCCGCATGCTCGGCCTGGCCGAGTCCGCCGGCGTGCCGGCCGTGCTGACCAACGCCGCCCGCTACCTCGACCCGGCCGACCACCAGGTCGGGGACGTGCTCGACGCGGCCCGCCAGCTCGTCCCGCTGCACCCGCGGCACCTGGAACGCACCACCTCGCACGCCTACCTCAAGAGCACCAAGGAGATGTGGCAGGTGGCGGCCAAGGTCTGCGGCGCCGACCGGGAACGGGTGGCCCGGCTGCTGTTCACCACCAGGCGCCTGGCCGAGGCGTGCTCGATGGACCCGCTGCGGCTGCTCGCGCTCAGGAACGACCCGCCCGACCTCAACCTGCCCGAGATCGGCCGCGACCCGGTGCCGCTGCTGCGCAACCGCGTCGAGGACGGCCTGGTCAGGCGCGGCCTCGACCGCTCGCCGCAGGCCAGGGAACGCCTGCGGGCCGAGCTGGACGTCATCGAGCGCAAGCGCCTGTCCGGGTACTTCATCGCCGTGGCCGGCATCACCGACATGATCCGCGGCATGGACATCCGCTGCGCCATCCGCGGCTCGGGCGCCGGCAGCCTGGTCAACTACCTCATCGGCATCGGCGAGGTGAACCCGCTCGAACACGGCCTGCTCATGGAGCGCTTCCTGTCGGAAGGACGCGTCGGCCTGCCCGACATCGACGTGGACGTGGAGTCGGCCCGCCGGCTCGACTGCTACAAGGCCATCTTCGAACGCTACGGCGAGGCCCGCGTGGCCTGCGTGTCCATGATGGAGACCTACCGGGCGCGCAGCGCCATCAGGGACGTCGCCGGCGCGATGGGCCTGCCCCCGCACGAGATCGACGCCATCGCCAAGGCGTTCCCGCACATCAGGGCCAGGCAGATCACCGCGTCCCTGGCCGACCTGCCCGAGCTGCGCGAGAGCCGGCTCGGCGAGGCCGGGCTCGACCGGGTGTTCCGGCTGGCCGAGAGGCTCGACGGGCTGCCCAGGCACATCGCGCTGCACCCGTGCGGCGTGCTGGTCGGCAACTCGGGCCTGCGCGACAGGACGCCGGTGGAACGCAGCCTGCTGGAGTTCCCGATGTCCCAGTTCGACAAGGACGACGTGGAGGAGGCCGGCCTGCTCAAGCTGGACGTCCTGGGCGTGCGCATGCAGTCGGCCATGGCGTACGCGCTGAGCGAGGTCAAACGCGTGGACGACATCGAGGTCAGGCTGGACGAGCAGACCGGCGACGACCCCGGCGTCGAGTACGTCCCGCACGACGACCAGGAGACCTACGACATGATCTGCGCCAGCCGCACGCTCGGCTGCTTCCAGATCGAGTCGCCGGGCCAGCGCGAGCTGGTGGCCAAGCTGGAGCCGCGCCGGATGCACGACCTGATCGTGGACATCTCCCTGTTCCGGCCGGGGCCGGTCAACTCCGACATGGTCACCCCGTACCTGGAGGCCAGGCACGGATGGCGGCGGCCGTACTACCCGCACGAGCGGCTGCGCGAGGCGCTGAAGGAGACGCACGGCGTGGTCGTCTTCCACGAGCAGGTGCTGAAGGTCATCTCGGTGATGACGGGACGCGACCTGTCCTTCGCCGAGACGTTGCGGCGCACCCTGGACACGCCGGCGGGCCGGGAGCGGGTGCGCAAGGCGTTCGTGCCGCTGGCCAGGGCCAACGGGTTCGGCGACGCGGCGGTGGAGCGGGCCTGGAAGGTGCTCGACGCGTTCGGCGCGTTCGGGTTCTGCAAGGCGCACGCGGCGGCGTTCGCGCTGCCCACCTACCAGTCGGCCTGGCTCAAGCGGCACCACGCGGCGGCGTTCTTCGCCGGGGTGCTCACCCACGAGCCCGGCATGTACCCGTCGCGCGTCATCATCGACGAGGCCCGGCAGTGCGGGGTCGAGATCCTGCCGCTCGACGTCAACGGGTCCGGCAAGGACTGGCGGGTGGAGCGGCTCGGCCCGCGTCCGCCGCTGCGGCTGCGGGTGAGCCCGTCGGAGCTGGGGGAGGAGCGGCGTCCGGTGCGGCAGGAGTTCCGGATCGGGGAGATCGGCCGCGGTTACGCGCTGCGGGTGCCGTTCTCGGCGATCAAGGGGGTGAGCGAGGCGGAGGTCGAACGCATGGTGGCGGGGCAGCCGTACACGTCGCTGGCCGACTTCTGGGACCGGGCCCGGCCCTCGCGTCCGACCATCGAGCGCATCGTCCAGGTCGGCGGCCTCGACGCGCTGCACGGCCTGCGCCCGGGCGGTCCCCGCTGGCGTCCGGGAGAGCTGACCCGGCGTGACCTGATCGCCCAGGTGGGCGCGCTGGAACGGGCGTCGTCGATCGGCGTGCGCTCGGCCGCGCCCCGGTCCAGGCGCTACACCGCGGCGGCGCCCCGCCCCCGGGCCGAGCAGCCGTCCACGCAGCTCCCGCTCGGCTTCGGCGAGCACCTGCCGCCCGGCGAGCTGCCCGAGATGACGGAGACGGAGATGGTCGAGGCCGAGCTGGAGATCCTGGGCATCGACGTCAGCCGGCACGTCATCAGCTTCCACGACGAGCTGCTCGACGCGCTCGGGGTCGTGCGCTCCAAGGACCTGCTCGCCCAGCGCAACGGCGCGGAGGTGCTGGTCGCCGGGGTGAAGGTGGCCACCCAGACGCCCGCCGTGCGCTCGGGGCAGCGGGTCATCTTCACCACCCTCGACGACTCGACGGGCCCGATCGACCTGACGTTCTTCGAGTCGGTGCAGGGCAGGTGCGCGGCGACGGTGTTCGGCTCGTGGCTCATGCTCGCCAGGGGAGTGGTCCGCCGTACGGGGGCCCGCGCGGTCTCCATGCGCGCCGTGGACTGCTGGAACCTGACCGACCTGGACGCGCTGTGGCGCGCGGAGGGCGTCGAGGCGGTCCGCGCCCTGCTCGACCAGGCCCCGGAACAGTCGCAGGGCGTCGGCGGACGGAAGATCGAGTACGCCAACGGCTTCCGGCTCTCGCCCTACTCCGACCTCGGCCCCGCCATCGCCGCCCCGCCCCGGCAGCTCTGGCACGCCAGCCCCGGCAGCTCGGGCCCGACGGCTGCCTGACCCGACGAGGCCCGCGAGGCCCGCGTGGCCGCCACGGCTAGCCGGTGTGGCCGAACGGGGTCGAGCCCTGGGCGGGCCGGGTGGTCAGGCGGGTCACGACCTCGGGGCCGGACGCGGCCTCGGCGACCGCCTCGCGCAGCCGTCCGGCCACGTCGAGCCGCTGGACGCGGGTGACCTCGCGGACGGTGGCGGCGCACAGCAGGGCCGCCGTCACCGCGCCGGCCAGCTCCAGCAACCCCACCCCGGTCAGCCCGTCGGAGGAGGACTCCAGCGGGAGGCGGACCGTGATCAGCGTCAGCATGGCCAGCCAGCTCAGCCACCACGCCGTCAGCAGCGCGAGCCACCGCCCGCGCCGCCCGGCCGGCGGCTTGGCCCGCTGCCACACGTCGTCGACCAGCAGCGCGGGCGCGACCAGGTTGACGACGGGGATCAGCCAGGCGGCCGCGACCGGCCCGGTGGGGCTGGAACGGTCCTTGACCTGGCGGGCGCGCACCAGCCAGGTCACGTAGGCGGCCGCGGCGGCGACGGAGGTGCCCGCGACCAGCATCATCAGCACCGCGAACATCGTCACCGCCCCCACGACCGCCTCGGCCTGCGCCCCGTGGGGACGGCCGCCGAACGCGGCGAGCTGGACGGCGAGATGACGGCCGCTGGACCGCTCGAAGACCACGAGGGCGCCCAGGGAGAGGACCTGCGCGGTGAGCGTCACGTAGACGGCGGAAGCTGCTTTGGTTGGCGGTGCCTGGGCGTAGCGCACGATGTTCTCCCCCCGGGCCATGCGCTGAGGTTCTGACTCACTTGTATCCCGTGAGCACCGCTGTTAATCAGCTCACCACGCCGGATTCCCACGCCCAAGCTGCGATTCCCACTCGATTGCGGACACCGAGTTTGGCCTGGATGCTGCCGAGGTGCGTTTTCACCGTCGACAGCGACACGAACAGCTCGGCGGCCACCTCCTGGTTGGTGCGTCCCCTGGCCACCAGGCGCACGACGTCCAGCTCGCGGTCGGTCAGCGCGCCGTTCGGCGGCTCGGCCGCCCGCCTGGGCTGGGTCAGGTGCTGCAGCAGCCGTACGGTGACCGACGGCGACACCAGCGCGTCCCCGCCGGCGGCCGCCCTGACCGCCTCGATGAGCAGCGTGGGGCCGCTGTCCTTGAGCAGGAAGCCGGTGGCCCCGGCGCGCAGCGCGCCGTAGACGTACTCGTCGAGGTCGAAGGTGGTGACGATGACCACCCGCATCGGGTTCTCCACGCCCGGCCCGGACAGCACGCGGGTCACCTCCAGCCCGTCGAGCTTGGGCATCCTGATGTCGAGCAGGCACACGTCCGGCCGCAGCCGCCTGGCCTCGGCCACGGCCTCGGCGCCGTCGGCCACGGCGGCCACGACCTCCATGTCCGGTTGAGCGTCCAAGATCATTTGAAAGCCGGTGCGTACCAGCTGCTGGTCGTCGGCGATGAGAACCCGAATAGTCACGGCTCAACTCTAAGGATCAGCCGTTCGGCCGAGGCCGAAATGGACGCACGGCCGATCCGCCGGCACCCCCTGTCCCGGAAGGCTGGAGCCCATGAACGACGTGCTTGTTGGACGAGCCCTGGCCAAGCGGTTCGGGCAGACGGTCGCCCTGGGCGGCGTGGACATCACGGTACGGGCGGCCGAGGCCGTGGCCATCATGGGCCCGAGCGGTTCCGGCAAGTCGACCCTCCTCCACTGCCTGGCCGGGATCATGAAGCCGGACGACGGCGAGGTCCACCTGCTGGGCCAGCGCATCGACGCGATGGGCGAACGCCAGCGCAGCGCCCTGCGGCGCACCCGCTTCGGCTTCGTCTTCCAGTTCGGCCAGCTCCTGCCGGAGCTGCCCGCCGAGGAGAACGTGGCGCTCCCGCTCATGCTGGGCGGCGTGCCGCGCGCCCAGGCCGTACGGCAGGCGCGCGAGTGGTTCCCGCTGCTCGGCCTGCACCAGATGGAGGCCCGGCGGCCCGGCGAGCTGTCCGGCGGCCAGGCCCAGCGCGTGGCCATCGCCAGGGCGCTGGTGAGCAAGCCCGCCGTGGTCTTCGCCGACGAGCCCACCGGCGCGCTCGACCAGCAGACCGGCCAGGACACGATGCGCCTGCTCACCGAGGCGACCAGGCACAACGGGGCCTGCCTGATCGTCGTCACGCACGACCCCAACGTGGCCGCCTGGTGCGACCGCACGGTCGAGGTCCGCGACGGCCGCCTGCTCGCCCACGGGGTGACCGCGTGAACTTCGACCTGACCTGGCGGCTGCTCAAGGGCGGCGGGCGCAGGGGCATGCTGGGCACCTGGCTCACCTTCGGCGCGGTCGCGGTGGCCACGGCGCTGCTGCTGTTCGCCGTCGCCGCGAACGTCGCCTTCGACGCCAGGGCCGACCGCAGCGCCTGGCGCAACCCGGTGGCGGCGGCCCAGAAGGACGCGGCGGTCGCCGTCGAGGCGAGCCGCTTCGACTACGTGGGGGACCAGGCGATCACCGTCGTCGACCTGGCCGCGCTCAAGCCGGGGGCGCCCGCCCCGCCCGGCATGCCGCACTTCCCCGCGCCCGGCGAGGTGTGGCTGTCGCCCGCCCTGTCCGAGCTGGCCGCCCGGCTGCCCGCCGACCAGCTCGCCAAGCGTTACCCGGCGCCGAAGGGCGTGCTGGGCCCGGAGGCGCTGGTCCAGCCCGAGGAGCTGGTCGCGGTCGTCGGCCACGCCCCGGACTCGCCCGCGATGACCGCCGAGCGCAGCGACGACTGGATCCTCGGCAAGCCGCCGGTCAAGGTCGCGACCCTGGCGGGCACGCCCAGCGAGGACGCCACCGCGTACCAGGTGCTGGCGCTGATCGCCAGCGTGCTCATGGTGGTGCCGCTGCTGGTGTTCGGCGGCGCGGCGGCCAGGCTCACGGTCGCCCGGCGCGACCAGCGGCTGGCCGCGCTCAGGCTGGTCGGCGCCACGCCGGGCCAGGTGATCGGCATGACGGTGGCCGAGGCCGTGCTGGTGGCCTTCGCCGGGGCGCTGGCCGGGGCGGTCGCGTTCGGGGCGGCCGTGCCGCTGCTGGCGCGCATCCCGATCCAGGGCGGCACCTGGTTCGTCGCGGACCTGTTCCCGAACCTGCTGATCCTGGCCGGCGTGCTGGTCGCGGTGCCGCTGCTGGTGGGGGTGTCGGCGGTGGTCGGGCTGCGCCGGGTCGTGGTCAGCCCGCTGGGCGTGGCCAAGCGGGAGACGCCGCCCGGCATGCGGTTCGTCCGCGTCCTCGCGCTGCTCGCGGTGCTGGCCGCGTTCCCGCTGCTCACCAGGGGGACCAGCGTGGCGATCGTGGCCGTGGCGCTCGGACTGGCGTTCCTGTGCCTGAACCTGGCCGGCCCGTGGGTGGTCGGCCTCATCGGCAAGGTCGCGGCCGGGACCGCGCGCCGGCCCGCGCGGCTGCTGGCGGCCCGCAGGCTCGTGGACGATCCGCGCTCGGCCTGGCGGACCGTCAGCGGCGTGGCCCTGACCGGCTTCGTGGCCGGGTTCCTCGGCCTGCTCAGCCCCGGCGCGTTCGGCGGGGACACCGGGCCCGCCCAGCTCAGCGTCGCGGCGCCGGTGGGCGAGGTGTCGAAGGTGGCCGACCAGGCCCGCGACCGGCTCGGCCGGGCGGGCATCACGGCCACGGTGAAGACCACCAAGCACACCGTGGTCGCGGCGCTCGGCAGCGGCGCCGACGACGTCGTGGTCGACCGGGCGCGCACCGTGCTGAGCGATCTCGTGCCGGGGCACACCCCGACGACGAAGGCCGACGACCAGCGCTTCGGCCTGCAGATCCTCGCCGACGTGCGCGTGGGCACGATCGTGGTGCTGTCGGTGTCGTTCCTCGTGGCGATCGCCAGTGCGGGGATCACCGCGGCGTCGTCGGTGCTGGACCGGCGGCAGACGTACGCGCTGCTGCGGCTGGCCGGCACGCCCCTGGAGGTCCTGGACCGGGCCCGGCGGGCCGAGACGCTGATCCCGATGGCCGTGATGGGCGGCGGCGCGATCCTGGTGGGCGCGTTCTGCGCGATACCGTTCATGATCGGCGGGATCAGCACGACCGGGGTGGTCACGCTGCTGGTCTGCGTGGCCGCGGGCTTCGGGGGCGTGATCGGCGCGGGCGCGCTGAGCAGGCCGCTGCTGCGCTCGGTGACCGACGACCCGGCGCCGCGCCCGGACTGACCACCCGGACCGGGTGTCCGAACCGGCCGCTCAGCCGAGCACGAGGTCGCGGACCGTGCGCAGCGACTGCTCGTCGCGCGGTCCCATGACCAGCAGGCTGGTGACCGGGCTCTTGTGCCACAGGTCGAGCCGTTCCCTGATCCGGCCGGGCGGGCCGACGAGCGAGATGCCGTCGGCCAGCTCGTCCGGGATCGCCCGGAACGCCTCGTCCTTGCGGCCGGCCAGGTAGAGGGCCTGGATGTGCTCGGCGGCTTCGGCGAAGCCCATGCGGCCGATGATGTCGGCGTGGAAGTTGCGCTGCTTGGCGCCCATGCCGCCGATGTAGAGCGTCAGCATCATCTTGACGCCGTCGAGGGCGGCCCTGACGTCGTCGGAGATGACGACCATCACCATGGCGGCGATCTCGAAGCCGGGGCTCCGGGCCGCCAGCGCGTCGCCGTACATCTCCTCGATCCGGCCGGGGAAGGCGAACAGCGGCAGCCAGCCCTGCGCGATCTCGGCCGCCAGGGCGACGTTCTTCGGGCCCTCCGCGCCGAGGTAGACGGGGATCTCGGGGCGCAGCGGGTGGGTGATGAGCTTGAGCGGCTTGCCCAGGCCGCCCGCCAGGGGGAGCGGGTAGTGCTCGCCGTCGCTGGTCACGGGCTCCTCGCGGCGCCACACGCGGCGCATGATCTCGACGTACTCGCGGGTCCTGGCCAGGGGTCTGGCGAACGGCTGCCCGTACCAGCCCTCCACCACCTGCGGGCCGGAGGCGCCGAGGCCGAGCAGCAGCCGGCCGCCGGTCAGGTGGTCGAGCGTCATCGCGGTCATCGCGGTGGTGACCGGCGGGCGGGCCGAGATCTGCGCCACCGACGTGCCCAGCTTGATCCGGCTCGTACGCGCGCCGTACCAGGCCAGGGGCGTGAACACGTCGCTGCCGTACGCCTCGGCGGTCCACACCGAGTCGTAGCCGAGGCGTTCGGCGGCCAGGACGGTCTCCGTGGCGTCGTCGGCGCCGCGCTGCCAGTAGCCGAGATTCAGGCCGAGCTTCATACGCACCTCCGGAATAAAGTTCCATTACCGACGCCGCAGTGTCAATGCGTGATCCTCCGGGGAGATCAGACATTGTGCTCAAGAGTCTCTGTCGTCTCTTCTGCCTGCTGCTCCTGCTGTCGCCGGCGGCCGAGCCGACGATGGCCGTGAGCGCCGCGCGGCCGAACATCGTGTTCGTGATGGCCGACGACCTGGAGAGCGGCGTTCTGCCCTACTTTCCGACCATCACCTCGGAGCTGGTCGCCAAGGGCGCCTCCTTCGACCACTTCTTCGTGACGAACTCCTGGTGCTGCCCTTCGCGCACGTCGATCCTGCGGTCCCAGTACGTCCACAGCCATGGCGTCCTGACCAACACCGCCCCCGAAGGGGGGTTCGACCGCTTCCATTCGCTGGATCTGGAACGTTCCACGATCGGCACGTGGATGCAGCAGGCCGGCTACCGCACCGCGCTGATGGGCAAGTTCCTGAACCACTATCCCGGCGCGACCGCCGACGCCGCGTACGTGCCGCCCGGCTGGGACGAATGGGACGTCCCAGTTCGCAAGCTCTACGAGGAGTACGGCTACCGTCTCAACGAGAACGGCGACCTGTACGACTACGGCTGGTCGGAGCAGGACTACCTGTCCGACGTGCTGGCGGCCAAGGCGAGCGACTTCATCACCGGCTCCGACGACCCGTTCTTCCTCTACCTGACGCCCATCGGCCCGCACAACCCGGCCAACCCGGCGGTCCGGCACGTCGCCGACCTCCCCGAGGTCGGCGCGCCGCGCACACCGTCGTTCAACCAGGTCGACGTGAGCAAGGAGCCGCTGTGGCTGCGCTCCCTGCCCCCGCTGAGCCAGGAGGACATCGACCGGGTCGACGAGCGCCACCGCCGGAGGCTGCGCTCGATGCTCGGCGTGGACGACCTGGTCCGATCGGTGGTCGAGACGCTGCGCGCGTCCGGCAAGCTCGACAACACCTACATCGTCTTCACCTCCGACAACGGCTTCCATCTCGGCACGCATCGGCTCACCCAGGGCAAGACGACGCCGTTCGAGGAGGCGATCAAGGTCCCGTTCGTGGTGCGCGGGCCGGGGATCAAGCCGGGCTCGACGATCGGGCAGCTCGGCGCGACCGTCGACATCGCGCCGACGATCGCCGCGCTGGGCGGGGCCGCCGTGCCGTCGTTCACCGAGGGGCGCTCGCTGGTGCCGCTGCTGCGCGGCAGCCCGCCCGCCCAGTGGCGCAGGAACGTGCTGGTCGAGTTCAACAGGCCGGTCAACCGGTCGTCGGCGGCCCAGACGCCGGTGCCCTCCTACCAGGCGCTGCGCACCGACCGCTACACCTACGTCAGGTACGACACGGGGGAGCGGCAGCTCTACGACCTGACCGCCGACCCGTACCAGCTCGACAACCTCGCGGCCACCGCCGACCCGGCGCTGCTGCTCGGGCTCGACACCCGGCTCCAGGCGATGCGGGCCTGCTCGGGCGCCGGGTGCCGGGAGGCCGACCTGCGTCAGTGACCGGGGAACAGGGCGGGGTAGGCGTGCGCCAGGTGGTCGGTGACCGCCTGCTGGGCCTCGTCCGGGTCGCCGGCCGCGATGGCCGCCCGGATGCGCTCGTGGTCGGCGCGCAGGACGGACGGGTCGCCGAGGCGTTCGACCGCCTCTATGGCGTTCCTGCGCATCGCGTCCCGGAGTGAGCGCATGATGGCGGCGATGAGCCGGTTGCCCGAGGCGTCCGCGATCGCGCAGTGGAAGGCCGTGTCGTGCTCCACGAACTCCTCGGCCGTGCCCGCCCGGTCCATGCCCTCGATCGCGGCGTCCAGGGCCGAGGTGCCGGCCCGGGTCGCCGCCGCGTGCGCGGCCGACCAGCGTTCGATCATCAGCCGGGCGTCCACGACCTCGCGCTGCTCCAGGGTGGCCAGGCCCAGGTTGAGCCGGAGCAGGTCGGTCAGCGCGGTGTCGGGCCGCGAGGTCAGCACGGCCCCCGCGTCCGGTCCCCGTCCCACCTGCGAGGACACCACGCCCAGGGTCTCCAGGACGCGCAGCGCCTCGCGTACGGACGAGCGGCCGACGCCCAGTTGCTCGGCCAGCCGGCGTTCGCCCGGCAGCCGGTCGCCCACGGTCAGGCCGTCCTCGGCGATGCGCCGTTCGATCTGGGCGAGCACGTCCTCGAACGCCCGTGTGCGTTTCACCGATGCCTCCCCGGTGCTGGCCCGGAACAGTGTGGTTGGGTATGGTCTGACCATACAGTGGTCAGACCATTCATTGGGAGAGTCGTGCGAGTCGCCCTGTTCATCACCTGCGTGAACGACACGCTCTTCCCGGGCACCGGCAAGGCCGTCGTGTCGCTGCTGCGCAGGCTGGGCTGCGACGTGGACTTCCCCGTCGCCCAGACGTGCTGCGGGCAGATGCACGTCAACACCGGTTACCGGGCGGAGGGCGTGCGGCTGGCCAGGAAGTTCACCGAGGTGTTCGCCGGGTACGACGCCGTCGTGGCGCCGTCCGGGTCGTGCGCGGCCATGGTGCGCGAGCAGTACCCGAAGCTGGTGCGGCCGGGCAGCAGGGGCGCGGCGGCCGTGGCCGAGGTCGTGCCCAAGGTGTACGAGCTGAGCGAGTTCCTGCTGGACGTCCTGAAAGTCGACGACGTTGGCGCATATTTCCCGCACCGGGTGACATATCACCCGACGTGCCATTCGCTGCGCGGGCTGCATCTCGGCGACCGGCCCACCCGGCTCCTGCGGAAGGTCCGGGGCCTGGAGCTCGTGCCGCTGCCCGGCGCGGAGGAGTGCTGCGGCTTCGGCGGCACGTTCGCGGTCAAGAACCCGGCGGTGTCGGCCGCCATGGGGGCCGACAAGGTGCGCGGCATCCTCGACACGGGCGCCGAGGTGATCTGCGCGGCCGACAACTCGTGCCTGATGCACATCGGCGGCACCCTGAGCCGCCAGAAGACGGGAGTCAGGACGATGCACCTGGCGGAAATCCTCGCAGCCACGGAAGAGACCCCATGAGCGCAACATTCCTCGGCATGCCCGGAAATTTCCCGAAAAATGCGGCGAAAGCCGTGGAGGACTCGCAACTCCGGTTCAACCTCCGGAAAGCCACTCACACCATTCGCGGCAAACGCGCCGCCGTCGTCGGCGAGCTGCCCGACTGGGCCGAGCTGCGCGCCGCCGGCAAGGCCGTCAAGGACCACACCCTCCGCCACCTCGACCGCTACCTGCTCCAGCTTGAGGAGGCCGTCCGGCGGGCGGGCGGCACCGTCCACTGGGCCAGGGACGCCGACGAGGCCAACCGCATCGTCGGCGACCTCGTCGCGGCCACCGGCGAGACCGAGGTGGTCAAGGTCAAGTCGATGGCCACCCAGGAGATCGGGCTCAACGAGGCGCTGGCCCGGCGCGGGATCACCGCGTACGAGACGGACCTGGCCGAGCTGATCGTGCAGCTCGGGGACGACTTCCCCAGCCACATCCTGGTCCCCGCGATCCACCGCAACAGGTCGGAGATCCGCGAGATCTTCCTCGACCACATGCCCGGCGCGCCCCCCGGCCTCACCGACGAGCCGCCCGCCCTGGCCGAGGCCGCCCGGCTCCACCTGCGCGAACGCTTCCTCAAGAGCAAGGTCGCCGTCTCCGGCGCCAACTTCATGATCGCCGAAACCGGCACGCTGGTCGTCCTGGAGTCGGAGGGCAACGGCCGCATGTGCCTGACCCTCCCCGAGACGCTCATCAGCGTCGTCGGCATCGAGAAGCTCCTGCCGTCCTGGCAGGATCTGGAGGTCTTCCTCCAGCTTCTTCCGCGCAGCTCCACAGGTGAACGGATGAATCCGTACACCAGCACGTGGACCGGCGCCACCGAGGGCCAGGACTTCCACCTGGTGCTGCTCGACAACGGCCGCACCGACGTGCTCGCCGACGAGGTCGGCCGCCAGGCGCTGCGCTGCATCCGCTGCTCGGCCTGCCTGAACGTCTGCCCGGTCTACGAACGCGCGGGCGGCCACGCGTACGGCTCGGTCTATCCCGGGCCGATCGGGGCCATCCTCACCCCGCAGCTCAGGGGCATGTCCTCGGACCTGGACGCCTCGCTGCCGTTCGCCTCCAGCCTGTGCGGGGCCTGCCTGGAGGTCTGCCCGGTGGCCATCGACATCCCGGAGGTGCTGGTGGACCTGCGGGCCAAGGCGCCGCACGCGGCGGCCGAGCGCGCGGGCATGAAGGTCGCCGGCTGGGTGCTGGGCGACCAGGCGCGGCTGGCCAGGGCGCAGCGGGTGGCGGGCCGGCTGCGCCGGCTGGTGCCCAGACGGCGGCTCCCCGGCCCGCTGTCGGCCTGGACCGACACCCGGGACGTGCCGGACATCCCTGAAGAATCCTTTAGAGACTGGTGGGAGCGTGACGATGGGCGCGCGTGAGGAGATCCTGGCCAAGGTCAGGAAGGCGGTCGCGGACGCGCCCGAGGTGGAGGTCGCCCGGCACTACCGGACCCGCCCGCAGGTGGACGACGTGGTGGGCCTGTTCGCCGAGCGGGTGCGCGACTACCGGGCCGTCGTGCACGTGCTCCCCGACGAGGAGGTGCCCGGCAAGCTGGCCGAGCTGGCCGAGGGCCGCCGGATGATCGTCCCGGACGGCTTCGCCTGGGCGGCGCCGAGCAGCCCGGAGGCCGGGACCGACCGGCGCTGGGACGCGCTGGACGCCGCCGACGGGGTGTTCACCGCCTGCGCGGTGGCCGTCGCCGAGACCGGGACCATCGTCCTCGACCACGGGCCCGGCCAGGGCGCCAGGGCGCAGACGCTAGTCCCCGACCACCACGTGTGCGTGGTGCGCGCCGATCAGATCGTGGCGGGCGTGCCCGAGGCGGTGGCCAGGCTCGACCCGGCCCGCCCGCTCACCTGGATCAGCGGCCCGTCGGCGACCAGCGACATCGAGCTGAACCGCGTCGAGGGCGTGCACGGCCCCAGGACGCTCGAAGTGATCATCAGCACCTGAGCGGCCGCCCTCGCAAATCGTCAGTATCTGAGCACGGCCGCCACGTCGTGCACGTCGTCGGTGAACCACAGCTCGGCGTCCGTCATGGCGGCCGCCCTGACCACGGCCGAGTCGGCGCGCTCCTCGACGGGGTGCTCCACGCCCCAGCGCCGCAGCTCGGCCGGGTCGGTGGCGAGCTGGGTGCCGCCGTCGCCGGTCCACACGTTCCGGTCGAGCGGGCCGGGCATGAGCACCGCGTGCACCCTGCCCTCGCGCAGGGCGTGCGCGACCTGGGACAGGCCCGCCGGCCCCGAGGACTCGCGGTGGCGGTCGAGCAGCTCGGCGCGGCGGCGGTCGAGCCAGTCGTCCAGCGCGCGCTCGACGTCCTCCTCGAACTGGCCGTGGTCGGAGCGGCTGCCGTGCTCGACCATCATCACCCGGTCGGCGGACTTGGTGCTGAGGTGCTGCAGCAGGTAGGAGCGCGACTTCGGCTCGCCGGCCACGATGATCAGCTCGGCGCCGATCCTGCGGACCTGCTCGTCGATCTCGCGGGCGACGGCGACCGCGTTCTTCTCCCACGTCTCCTCGGCGCCCCGCTCGTACCGCTTCTGCGACCAGCCGCCCTGGGCGGTCTTCTGCAGCGGCCAGTCGGCCGCCTCCACGGTGGTCGTGCGCGCCGCGCCGCCGCCGAAGACCGACAGCTCGGCCCCCGCGTGGTCCACGATGACCCGCAGGTGCGGCACGTTCTCGCCGCGCTGCATCAGCATCGGCGTGACGTGCGGCAGCGGCGACACGGTCGCCAGCTCGTACGGCGGCCGCGCCAGCGGCTCGGCCAACACCACGGCCCCGTGCGTGGCGAACAGCGCCTGGCCGGGGGCCGGCCGGTTGGCGGCCACCTCCAGGGCGTCGATGGTGGCGGGGTCGGTCCCGTCGAGCTGGTCACGCACGCTGTGCCAGTGCGTCTCCCGCTGCGGCTCGGTGAGCGCGCCCAGATAGACCGAGGCGTACGGGCCGCGCCGCTCGTACAGCGGCCGGATGAAGTCGAGGCGCACCGGTCACCACCTCCGCTCTTCCAGGCCGAGCCCGAGGGCCTTGGCCACGTCGGCGATGTTCACAAAACGGCGGTCGGGAAGGGATTGCACCATGTCGGTCACCTGGTCAGGCGCGTCCACCTCCTGGGCGTGCTGGACCAGATCGTCCTTGGACGCGGGCCAATGGGTGTCGCTGAGCCACTTGGCCAGGTCGCTGCGGATGTCGACGCCCCGCCGGGTGATGCCTTGGGGGGTGCCGGGCTCGTGTCCGGGGGGGTATGACTGCAATGACTCCTCGCCGGGCCCGGGCATGGACTCGGTCTCCTTCCACTCCTCGGCGTGCGTGCTGCCGCCGCCGCGGACCATGCCCTCGGTCTCGTGTTTCTGCTGATCGTCCAGGCGCGGACCGTGCTTGTCGCTCCCACGTTCCATAGTTCCCTCACTCCTCTCGATCGGCCCCTACCCCCGCTTTCGTGGGCAAACATCGTGGGTGTGTAGGGTGCGCACGTGTTCGATCCCGATGCGCGCATAGCCGCCGGACGGCTCGTGCTGCGGCCGTTCGGTCCCCGTGACGCCGACCGTGTGAGGTCCGTGGTCGAGGCCGTGGTCGAGGCCGCGTCCGGGCCCGGGGACCGCTTCCTCCCGCCGGGCGCGCCCGTCCACCCCTCCGGCGTCGGCCAGTGGCTCACGCACGGCGTGCACGAGCTGTACCGCTCGCAGCAGGGCCTGCACCTGGCCATGACCGAGGCCGACGACCGCATCGTGGGCGCCATCAGCCTGTTCAAGACCTCCTGGACGGCGGGCACGACCGAGGTCGGCTACGGCGTACACCCGCTGTACCGGGGCCGCGGCTACGCGACCGAGGCCGTACGCGCCCTGACCGCCTGGGTGTTCGCCACCACCGCCCTGCGCAGGGTCGACCTGACCGCGAACCTGGACAATCCGGCCTCCCTGCGCGTCGCGTTCAAAGCGGGCTTCACCTGGGAAGGCGTGCTGCGCGCCGCCGTGCTGGAGGAGGACGGCCCGCACGACCTGGTCGTCCTCGGACGGCTGCGCGAGGACTCCGGCGAGCCCGCGCCCGCCCTGCCGAAGACCGAGCTGCGCACGCCCCGGCTGCTGCTCAGGCAGCCCAATCTCGCCGACGTCCCCGACCTGACCGCCACCGCCGCCGACCCGCTCACCCAGGCCAGGACCGGCGTCCCCCGCGACTACACCGAGGACCACGCCCGCGGCTTCATCGACATCTGCGAACGTATGCGGATGAGGGGCGCGGGCATCGCGTTCGCCGTGGAGGAGTTCACGACCACCCGTTTCGTGGCCAACGTGGACCTCAGGGACCTCGACTGGCACAACCGTACGGCCGAGGTCGGCTACATGACCGCCCCCTGGGCCCGCGGCCACGGCTACGCGGGCGAGGCCGTGACCGGCATCGCCCGCTGGCTGTTCGAGCGCCACGGCTTCCGCCGGCTGCAACTGCGGGCGGCGGTGTCGAACCCGGGCTCACAGCGCGTGGCGGAGAAGGCCGGCTTCACCCGCGAGGGCGTCGCCCGCGCCGCGCTCGGCGGCGAGGACCTGGTCGTCTACAGCCTCCTCCCGTCCGACCTGGCCTGAGGGCACGGCGGACTGGCCCCGCCGACCCATGGTGAAACCCGGCGTGAACCGTCACCCTGGGGATGAGGACGGTGAGGCTGAATGATCACGGTTGTCGGCTGGGACGGGGTCGAGCTGCCGGCCAGGGCCGCGGACAGGCTGCGTGAGGCGGAGCTCGTCGTCGGCCCCGCCGCCATTCTCGGCCGGCTCAGGGTCGAAGGACGGGCCGCGAACGACGGCGACCTGCTGCAAGCCCTCGACGGCCACCTCGGACAGGGCCGCGGGCCGGCCGTCGTGGTCGCCGAGGGCGATCCCGGCTTCTTCGGAGTCGTCCGCATGTTACGGGCGCACGGCCTCCGGCCGGACGTGCTCCCGGCCACCTCGCTGATCAGCCGCGCCTTCGCCTGCGCCGGGCTCAACTGGGAGGACGCCCTCGTCGTCGCCCCCTCCGGCCCCGGCCAGCTCGCCCGCGTGGTCAACGCCTGCCGCGCCCACCCCAAGGTCGCGCTGCTCGTCGCACCCGGCGTCGGCCCCGCCGAGATCGCCAGGGAGCTGGCGCCGACCACGCCGCGCGCCCTGATCGTCTGCGAGGACCTCGGCGGCCCCGAGCAGCGCGTCACGCACAGCCGCATGGGCGAGGCCACCACCCGGCCCTGGAAGGACCCCGACGTGGTGCTCGTCATCGACCCGCTGCACCGGCCGGGAGAGCCCGGCTGGCTGGCCGGGGCGCAGCCGGGGCCGCCGGAGTGGGCGCTGCCGTCCGGGAAGGGGCTGCCCGCCGAGGTGCGGGCGTTCGTCCTGGCCAAGCTCGGTCCCCGGCTCGGCGACCTGGTCTGGGACGTCGGCGCAGGCGAGGGTGAGATCGCCGTCGAGTGCGCCAGGCTGGGCGCGGCCGTCGTGGCGGTCGAACGCGACCAGTCCGCCTGCGCCCGCCTGCGTTCCAACGTGCTGGCCCACGGCGTCAAAGTGGCTCTGACCAGGGGACAGGCGCCGGCCGCGCTCGAACCGCTGCCCGACCCCGACGCCGTCTACGTCGGCGGCGGCGGCGCCGACGTGCTCGCGGCCTGCGCCGCCCGCGGGCCCCGCGCGCTGGTGTGCGCGCTCCCCACGGTCGAGCGGGCCGTGGCCGTGCTCGCCCTGCTGCGCGAGCACGGCTACCGCGCCGAGGGCACGCGGATCCAGGCGTCCGGGCTGACGCTCGGCGCCGCCGGGTCGCACCGCCTGACCTCCGCCGACCCCGTCTTCGTGGTGCACGCCAGGCCCGTGCACGCAGCGTGACCTGTCCCCCACGGGCACGTATCGGTTATCCTCGCGTGACTTTGTCTACGCACCGGAGATTCCCTCAATGAAGCCGCCGCTCCTGCTGATCGGGCAGGGCTCGAACGATGACGCCTACGCCGCGGAGTTCGGCAGGTTCGTCCACCGGCTCCGCTGCCGCCTCGACCAGACGGCCGTCGACGTCTCCGGTGGCTACCTGGAACGCGCCACGCCGCGCCTGAGCGACTCCGTGGCGTCCCTGATGGCGCGCGGCCACCACCGTCTCGTCGCGCTGCCGCTCAGTCTCAGCAGGGTGGGCGAGGAGTTCCCGGCCGCGATGGCGCTCGAACAGCAGCGCCACCCCACCCTCATGTACGACTACGGCCGTCCCCTCGGCCCCGACCCGCGCGTGCTGGCGCTGCTGGCCGACCGGCTCGGCGAGGCCGCCGCCGAGATGGCCAGACCGCGCCCCCTGGAGCTGGTCGGCGCCCGCCCCCGGCTGCGCGCCGTGGACACGCCGGCCTTCGACGAAGCCCCCGGGCAGGTCGAGCCGGGCGAGACGGCGGTCGTGCTGGTCGGCGAGGGCTCGACCGACGCCGTCGCCAACGCCGAGGTCCACCGGGTGTCGCGGCTGTTCTGGGAGACGCACGCCTACGACTACATGACCGTCGAGACCGCGTTCGTCTCGGTGACGCCGCCCGGCGTGCCCGGCGGGCTCGAACGTTGCCGGCGGCTGGGCGCCAAGCGCGTGATCGTGGTGCCGTACCTGCTGTTCGCGGGCGGTCTGCTGGAGCGCGTGTGGGCGCAGGCCCTGGCCTACGGCGCGGGCCACCCCGACCTCGACATCCGCTGCGCCGAGGTGATCGGCGACTGCGAGACGCTGGCCGACGTCGTGATCGACCGCTACGAGGAAGCGCTCCAGCTCGTTCACTAAGTGGAGGTGTCCCGTGCTCGCCGAGACCCTGGCAGCCATCCGTCCCGCCGACCCCGAGGCGCTCGCCGAGGCCCGTGCCCACCAGGACCGGCTCACCAAGCCGCGCGGCGCGCTCGGGGCTCTGGAGGAGGTGGCCGTACGCCTTGCGGGCGCCTCCGGCGTCTGCCCGCCGCCCGTGCCCGAGCCGGCCGCCCTGGCCATCTTCGCGGCCGACCACGGCGTGCACGCGCGCGGCGTCAGCCCGTGGCCGCAGGAGGTCACCACGCAGATGGTCGCCAACTTCCTGGCCGGGGGCGCGGTCGCCAACGCCTTCGCCGCCCAGGTGGGCGCCTCCGTGACGGTCGTGGATGTCGGCGTCGCCGCCGACCTGCCCGACGCCCCCGACCTGATCAAGCGCAAGGTCGCGTACGGCACCGCTGACCTGTCCCGCGGCCCCGCCATGAGCGTCGACCAGGCCGTCAGGGCGCTGGAGGCGGGCATCGCGGTGGCCCGGCAGCTGATCGACAAGGGCGCCCGCTGCCTGATCACCGGCGACATGGGCATCGCCAACACCACCGCCTCGGCCGCGCTGATCTCCGTGTTCACCGGCAAGGACCCGGCCGAGGTGACCGGCAGGGGCACCGGGATCGACGACGAGACGTACGCGCACAAGGTGGACATCGTCCGCGAGGCGCTGCGCGTCAACGGCCTGCCGGGCGGCACCGGGCCGAGCGACGCCCTGCGCGCGCTGGCCGCCGTGGGCGGGTTCGAGCACGCGGCCATCGCGGGCTTCGTGCTGTGCGGCGCGGCGAACCGGGTGCCGGTGATTCTCGACGGCGTCATCGCCGGCTCGGCCGCCCTGGCCGCCGCCGCGCTCGACCCCCACGTCAGCGGTCACTGCGTGGCCGGTCACCGCTCGGCCGAGCCCGGCCACGCCGCCGCGCTCGACCACCTCGGGCTGCGCCCTCTGGTGGACCTGGAGCTGCGGCTCGGCGAGGGCACCGGCGGCCTGCTCGCGCATCCGCTGGTGTGCGCGGCCGTACGGGTGATGCACGACGTGGCGACGTTCGACTCGGCGGGGGTCACCGAGAAACCCGTGTGATGATGGGGGACACGCCAGACAGCACGTGAGGTGAGCAGTGTCCCGGTACGGTCCCATGTTCGGCCCCGACATCACGTTCCTCGGCGTCGAGCGCTGCGACCTCGCGGACCCGGCCAGTCATGCCGGCGCCGACGTCGTGATCATCGGCGCCCCCTTCGACGGGGGCACCTCCAACCGGCCGGGCGCCAGGTTCGGGCCGATGGCGCTGCGCCAGACCTGCTACCTGCCGCACAACGGGTCCCGTCCGAGCCTGGCCCTGCGCGTCGACGCCCTGCGCGACCTGAGGGTGTTCGACGCGGGCGACGTCGAGTGCTACTCCGGCGACGTCGAGGGCTCGCTGGCCGCCATCGAGGACGCGGTCCACCGGATCGCCTCCTCCGGGGCCGTGCCCGTGGTGCTCGGCGGCGACCACACCGTCGCGCTGCCGGACGCCCGGGGCACCGCCAGGGCGTACGAGCCGGGCCGCACGTCCATGATCCACTTCGACGCTCACGCCGACACCGGCGACATCGAGTTCGGCCACCTGCACGGACACGGCCAGCCGATGCGGCGGCTCATCGAGTCCGGCGCCATCCGGGGCGACAGGTTCCTGCAGATCGGGCTGCGCGGCTACTGGCCCGAGCCCGAGACGCTCGACTGGATGGCGGCGCAGCGCATGCGCTCGTACGAGATGACCGAGATCGTGACGCGCGGGCTGGAGGAGTGCCTGACGGAGTCGTTCACGATCGCGCTCGACGAGTGCGACCAGGTCTTCCTGTCCGTGGACATCGACGTCTGCGACCCCGGGCACGCCCCCGGCACCGGCACGCCCGAGCCCGGCGGCCTGTCGGCCAGGCAGCTCCTCGACGCCGTGCGCAGGATCTGTTACGAGCTGCCCGTGGCCGGGATGGAGGTGGTGGAGGTCTCGCCGCCGTACGACCACGCCGACATCACCGCGTTCCTCGGGAACCGCGTTATTCTTGAGGCACTCTCGGCCATGGCCAGACGCCGCAAAGACGCTCAGGGCGGGCCACGCTGGGACCCGTCGCAGCCTCTTCTTGACGGCCGTTGAGCCGTGTGCAGCGAACGACGCACGGTGAGCCGGTAGGTTTACCTCCGAACACAACCTTCGCGAACGGGAGATTCCCCCCATGGGTCCCTACCTCCTCGGCCTGCGGCTTTCCGGCCGCCGGGTCCTCGTCGTGGGCGGCGGCCGCGTCGCCCAGCGGCGTGTTCCCGCGCTGCTAGAGGCCGGTGCGGAGGTCACCGTCGTGTCCCCGGGCGTCACGCCTGCCCTCGACGACCTGATCGCGGCGGGCCGGGTCACCTGGCACGCGCGGCCGTACGAGGTCGGCGACTGCGACGGCGCCTGGCTCGTGCAGGCGTGCACCGACGACAGGGCCGTCAACACCGCGGTCGCCGCCGAGGCGGAGGCCAAGCGCGTGTGGTGCGTGCGCGCCGACGACAAAGATGCCTCCGCCGCCTGGACCCCGGCCTCCGGCCGGGTCGACGAGATCAGCGTGGCCGTCACCGCGGGCGGCGATCCGCGCAGGGCCGCGGGCATCCGCGACGCGGTCGTCGACGCGCTGCGCGACGGCACGGTCGACGCCCGGCGCAACCGCACCAAGCCCGTCGGCGTGGCCCTGGTCGGCGGCGGTCCCGGCGACCCCGGCCTGATCACCGTGCGCGGGCGGCAGCTCCTCGCCCAGGCCGACGTGGTCATCGCCGACCGGCTCGCGCCCCGGGCGCTGCTCGACGAGCTCGCCCCCGACGTCGAGCTGATCGACGCCGCCAAGGTGCCCTACGGCAGGTCGCTGTCCCAGGAGAAGATCAACGAGCTGCTGGTCGACCGGGCGAGGCAGGGCAAGTTCGTCGTCCGGCTCAAGGGCGGCGACCCGTTCGTGTTCGGGCGCGGCGGCGAGGAGATGATCGCCTGCGCCCGGGCCGGCATCCCCGTGCTCGTCGTGCCCGGCATCACCAGCGCCGTCGCGGTCCCGGCCGCTGCCGGGGTGCCGGTGACGCATCGCGGGGTCAGCCAGGAGTTCCACGTCATCTCCGTGCACGTCGCGCCCGACGACCCGGCCTCCACCGTCGACTGGCCCGGCCTGGCCCGTTCCCAGGGCACACTGGTGCTGATGATGGCCGTCGAGCGGCTGCCGAAGGTGGCCGAGGCGCTCCTTCGAGACGGACGTGCGCCGGAGACTCCCGTAATGGTGGTACAGGACGGTACCCTTCCGACCCAGCGGGCGGTAATCGCACCGCTTTCCACCGTGGCCGACCGCGTGTCCGCGGCTGGGATACGGCCTCCGGCGATCGTCATCGTCGGCGACGTCGTGCGGGTCGGCCAGGAGGTCGAGATGGTTCGAGCGGAGCGATTGCCGTGAACACCGCCATGGATGACGGGCGGCACGAGTCGTTGGGGGAGCAGACGTTGAGCTTCCGTCCGGTGACGGACGACGACCTGCCCGACCCCGGAAACCCGGCCCCTTCGTCCCCCGAGGCCCCCCAACCTCCTGCGGCCCCGCCGCCTCCCCCCACCGAAGGGCCGTCGTCCTCTTCGGGTTTGCCGTCGCGGTCTTCCGCTGAGCGGTCTTCTTCGGGTTTGCCGTCGCGGTCCTCTGCTGAACGGTCCTCCTCGGGGTTGCCGTCGCGGTCCTCTGCCGAACGGCTGCCGTCCGCTGCGGACGAGCCGTCGTCCTCCGCCGGCCGGCCCTCGCTCTTCCAGCGGCCGCCGCGTGCCGACGATCCCGCCGCCCCGCCTCACCCGTCCGGGCCGCCGGCCTCGGCGTCGCAGGAGCCGGCCGCGCCGCAGCGTCCCTTCACGCGGCAGGTGCCCTCGGCGCCGCAACGGCCGTCCGCCGAGACGGAGACCGGCCAGCCCACCGGCCCCAGCCTCTTCACTCCGGCGCGTCCCGCCGAACGGCCCAGCCTGTTCACCCCGGCCCGCCCTGCCGAGCCGCGCGAGGGCAACGACCCGCGCCCGAGGCCGCCCGCCTTCTGGGAACGCGCCGCCCAAGAACCCGCCGCCCCCTCCCACCAGCCCGCCGCCCCCGAGCCGACCCCGGACGCGGAGCCTGACCCGGTGGCCGCGAGCCCGAACGCCGACGCGGACGACACCGGAGCCACCCCTTCCGACATCGAGCCCGAGCACGTCCCGGCCGACGCGGCTTCTGGCGACGACGACGCACCCCCGAACGACGCTCCGCTCGACCCACACCCCGAAGAGTTCTCACCACGGGATACGCACGACGAGACGGACACCACAGGCGACGACCGCCCGCCCACCACGGACGGCCCCCTTCCCCACGTCGCCCCCGCCCCCGACGCGGATGCCGTTCCCTCCGAGGTGAGCGCTGCTTCTGACAGCGACCCCGACCTCGACACCGCTCCCGACGCTGACGTGGACACCGGCGCCCTCGCCGAGGCGACCGACCTCGAAGGCGAGGACGCCGACGCCGGTCCCGCCACTCAGGCCGACGCGGGATCCGACCCCGCTCCCGAAGCCGAAGCGGCGCCTTCTACGGAAGGCGAGGACGTCCCCGTCGAGGCGATCGCCCTTGACGACAACGACAACGACGGCGACCTCGACGACACCCCCGCCGACGACGAACCCAGCGACACCGCCACCACCGAAGACACTGCCGCCACCGATGTCCCCGCAGACGCCGACTACCCCACCGACCCGGGAGACCTGGCGGAAGAGGAGTTCGACGTCGAGGCCGACACCGACGACGTCACGATCCCGGGTGAGGCCGACAAGACCGGAACGGATGCCGCCGATCCCGCCGACGACAGCGGCGAGACCGATCCTGACACCGACCCGGATGCCGACACCGACACCGACACCGACACCGACACCGACACCGACGCGGACGCCGTGCCGGAGCCGGAAGATCCGCAGGGCGCGGAAGCAGGGCAGCGGGTCGAGGAGTTGCCCGCCGAGGTCGTCGAGGCCATGACGGCGGCGCTGCGCGCGTTGCGCGAAAGCGTGTCCGACCTGCGCTTCAGCCTCGACCTGCCAGGAGCCGAGGAGGCCAGGCAGGCACGGGCCGACCTGCTCGCCCAGTTGGAGAACTACGTCCTGCCCAGGGTGCGCACCAACACCGCCCCCGCGCTGATCGTGATCGCGGGCTCCACCGGCGCGGGCAAGTCCACCCTGGTCAACTCCCTGGCGGAGCGGAACATCTCCCGCACCGGAGTGCGCCGCCCGACCACCGGCACCCCGATCCTCGCCTGCCACCCCGACGACAGGAGCTGGTTCGCCGAGGGCGAGCTGCTCGCCGGCCTCGAACGGCTGGAACGGCCGTCGCCCGACAGCGGCACGGACGGCCTGGTCGTCGTGTCCACCGAGAAGCTGCCGCAGGGCGTAGCGCTGCTCGACACCCCCGACATCGACTCGGTCGTCGAGGAGCACCACGAGATCGCGCACCGCATGCTCGACGCCGCCGACCTGTGGATCTTCGTGACCACCGCCGCCCGCTACGCCGACGCCCCCGCCTGGAACCTCCTGCGCCTGGCCAAGGAGCGCGGCGCCCGCCTGGCCATCGTGCTGTCGCGGGTGCAGCCGCGCTCGGCCGACGTCGTGCTCAAGCACTTCGTCCGCATGTTGACCGAATACGGCCTGGGCGACATCGACAGGTTCGTGATCCACGAGGCGACGGTGACCGACGGCAGGCTGCCCGACAGCGAGGTCACCGACCTGCGCCTCTGGCTGGCCGAGCTCTCCGTCGACGAGGCGCGCCGCGCGCAGGCCGTGCAGGAGACCCTGAACGGGGTGCTCAACAGCTTCCGCACCCGCGTGCCCGCGCTGGCCAGGCACCTGGAGGGCCAGGCGGTGTTCCGGGCCGAGCTGCGCAGCGACGTGGAGGCCGCCTACCTGGGCGCGCTGGCCGAGATCGACAAGGCGTCCAAGAACGGCTCGCTGCTGCACGGCGAGGTGCTGGCCCGCTGGCAGGACTTCGCGGGTTCCGGCGACCTCATGCGCTCGCTGCAGTTCGGCAAGGGCGGCAAGGCGGGCAGACAGACGCCCGAGCGGGTGCTGGCGTTCAAGGCGGCGATCCGGGCCGGGCTGGAGTCGGTGATCGTCGCCGCGGCCAACCGCGCCGCCGAGGAGGTGGTCGCGCGCTGGCGGCACCGCTCGGAGCTGGGCGCCAAGCTCGTCGAAGGGCTGGACCGCCCGTCGGACAACCTTCTGCGGCACGCCGGGCGCGCCATCGCGTCCTGGCAGGATCACCTGAACGAGCTCGTACGGACCGAGGGCGTGACCAAGCGCTCGGTGTCCAAGCTCGTCTCGTTCGATCCCGACGCGCTCTCCCTGATCTTCACGGTCGCCATGTTCAGCGGCGGCGACGGGTCGGGCGTCCCGCACCGGCTCGTGAACGCGCTGCTCGGAGCGGAGTCGCTACGCGGCATCGGCTCCAAGGCGCTCAGTGACCTGCGAGCCAGGATAGGCATGCTGTTCGACGAGGAATCCATGCGTTACGTACACGCTCTCGACTCCGCGGGCATCCCGGACGAGTCCGTCGCGACCCGCCTCTTCCAGGCGACCTACAACCTTGAGGTCGCCCGATGACGACGACCACGCCCCCGAGGGCGGGGCTCGCGCCGAGGCTGGCCGCGCTCAACAAGGTGGTGGAGCTCGGCCCCGGACGGCTCGACCAGAAGCTGCTCACCGAGGCCGGAGCGCTGCTGATGCACGCGGGCGACCGGCTCAAGCTGTCGTCCGAGCACACCGTGGTCGCTCTCGCGGGCGGCACGGGCAGCGGCAAGTCGTCCCTGTTCAACGCCATTTCGGGGCTTGAGCTGTCGCCCACGGGCGTACGCCGCCCGACGACCGCCCGTACCCACGCCTGTGTGTGGGGGCTGGAAGGCTCGGCGCCGCTGCTCGACTGGCTGCGGATCCAGCAGCGCCACCGCTTCTCCCGTACCAGCGCGCTCGACAAGGGCGACAGCCAGCTCCACGGGCTGATCCTGCTCGACCTGCCCGACCACGACTCGATCCGGGCGCTCAGCGACAACGAGGCCGACCGGCTCATCGGGCTGGCCGACCTGGTGGTGTGGGTGCTCGACCCGCAGAAGTACGCCGACGCCTCCACGCACCGCCGCTACGTCACCGAGCTGGCCGGGCACGACGCGGTGACCGTGTTCGCGCTCAACCAGGCCGACAAGCTCTCCGCCGCGGAGCTGGCCGAGCTGGTCATCGACCTCAACGACCTGCTGCGCAGGGAAGGCGTGGAGCATCCCAGCGTCGTCCCCACCTCGGCCGTCACCGGGCGCGGGGTCGAGAGCCTCAAGAGCGTGATCGCGACCGCCGTCGGCCGCCGCCGCGCCGCCATCCAGAAGTTGGAGGCCGACCTCCAGCGCATGGAGCAGCGGCTCGGCGAGGCCATGCCGCTCGGCGACGCGCTGCTCGTGCCGTCGTCGGTCGACGAGGCGCGCAGGATGGGGCTCACCGACGCGCTCTGCGACGCGATCGGCGTCCCCGCCGTCGGGGAGGCCATGGAGAACGTCTACGCCGAGCGGTCCAGCCAGTGGGTCGGCTGGCCGTATCCGCGGTGGTTCGCCAAGTTCCGTCCGGATCCGTTGAAGAGCCTGCGTCTCCAGGACGTCGGCGACGAGATCCGCGGCATCACGACCGGCTCGGTGAGCGCGCAGTCCGCCGAGGTGGCCAACGCCGTGCAGGCGCTCACCGACGGGCTGTCGTCCGGGATGGACCCGGTGTGGCGGACCGCAGTGCAACAGGCGGCGCGCTCGCACGCGTCCCAGCTGCCGAAGGCGCTGACCGAGGAGCTCACGGAAGTGGCGCCGCGCCTCGACCGGGTGCCCGGCTGGTGGCGGCTGCTCAAGGTGTGGCAGTACCTGCTGGTGGTGGCGTTCGTGGCCGGCGTGGTCTGGCTGGTGGCCGGGCTGACCGTGCCCAGGCAGCTGCCCGCGACCCTGCAACTGGTCGGCGACGGCGCCGCGCTGCCGTGGGTGGCGCTCATGATCGCCTCTGTGCTCGGGCTGGGCGCCCTGTCCGGCATCGCCTCGCGCAACTTCGTCGAGCTGGGAGCCTCACGCGAGCGGGAACGGCTGGAGCGGGAGATGCGCCGCCGGGTGGCGGCGGTGTCGGCGACGATGGTGGTGGAGCCGGTCGAACGCGAACTCGGCCGTCACCACGCCTTCTACACGGCCCTTCGCGACCTCTCCAGCTGATCCCCGTCTTTCGTACGGCCGTCGTCCACAGGCTCGTTCCCTTCCTGTCCCCTCATCCACAGAACGGCGTTCGCCTCCACCCCACCCGGCCCCCTTCAGGCACCGTGTTCCCAGGTCACGGGCAGCAGGCCCGCATCATGGGAGGCACGGATGAACGACATCTACATCACGCTCACCGGAAACGTCGCAGCAGAGCCACGGCAGTACAGCTTCGACGACGGCACCAGGGTCACATCGCTGAAGGTGTTCACCTCGCACCGCTACTTCGACAGGAAGACGGGGCAGTGGACCGACGGTGAGCGCGTCTGCTTCACCGTCCGCTGCTGGCGGGCGCTGGGCGACAACGTCGCCGACTGCGTACGGGCGGGGCAACCCGTCGTCGTGTCCGGCAAGCTCCGTATCCGCGAGTTCGGCGCGGAGGGCGACCGCCGCTTCATGCCGGAGATCGAGGCCAGCGCGGTCGGGCACGACCTGCGCTGGGGCACCGGCGCCTTCACCAAGCCGGAGCGCGGGGGCGGCCTCGGCTCCATGACCAAGGAGATGCGCGAACGCCTCGACGAGGAGACCCAGGACTGGGCCATGGGCACCAGGCCCGTCCGCCCGCCGTCCCGCCCCACCGCCGACCCGTCGGTCTCCCTGACCGCCGACACTGCCGGAACCGTCCCCGCCCAGCGTCACGACGAGGACGCCAGGCCGGAAGACGACCATGCGCCGATGGCCATCGCGGCCACCGACCCCGACGCCACCACCCCGAAGCCGGCCACACCCCCTGTGCCCGTCCCTGAAACCCCCGCCGACCCCGCCTCGGAAGACGCTCCCGCCTCGGGAGACCACGTCTACGCCGACACGGGCACCCGAGAGCACCGGGTGCGCGGCTCGGCAACGAAGACCGGCACAGTCCGCACTCTGGGCCCGACCGCCCGGCCCCGGACGAAGACACAGATCCCGGAAAAGGCCGCCGCCTGACACCAGCACCACCCCACGGCCAGACATCCACACAGCCAGGCATCCATACAGCCAGGCGTCACACAGCCGGGCGTCACACAGCCAGGGATCTGCATAGCTAGGGCTCTACACGGTTAGAGCTCTGCAGGCTAGGCATCTGTACGGCTAGGCGCTGACGTCGGTGGATGCTCGTGCCGTGAGGGTGGCCGCTGTCGGTGGAGGCGCGTGTGTGCCGGTGCCTTGCTCAGGCCACCAGCAAGACACGCGCCTCCCCACACCGCGAGCGACCGCTCGCCGACAGGAGTACGCGCACACGGCGCCGCTCACAAAGGCGGCGACCTCCAGCCTGCGGGGAGGCCCGACCTGAGAAGGCGCTCGTCCACCGGCGCGGCTGTCCGCCGCCTTGGGTTTGTCCTTCATGGCGCCCACGCATCTGCCATGGCGCCCACGCAACTGCGTCGGGTCGGCCCTGGCCTAGGTTGGGTCGTCCCTCGCCTAGGTCGGGTGGTCCCTCGCCTTCGTGGGTCGCATACTCACCCCATTGGGTTGCCTGCTCACCTGCATGGGGCGGTTGGCTCCCCAAGTTGCGGTGGGCGGTCGTTCGCCGCAGTTTCGGAGCGTCTACTCGCCTGTGGTGGGGTGCCTGGTCACCTGGGTGGGTGGATGGGGCGGCCCGCCAAGTGCGGTGCGTGGTCGTCCGCTGCACTTTCGGAGTGGCCCCTGGGAGGCTGCTTGGTCACCTTCGCTTGCGCACACCCGACTCGGGAGCGCGCACGTACGGACGCGCGGTGCTCCTGCCCGCCGCCGGTGTCTGCGGCCGGGCGCGTGCAGACGTCGGCAGAGGGGGCGTCGTGAGTAACCGGAGTGTGTCTCATGGGGGTGAGACGGTGCGCCGGCTGACGCGAGGCCCGGCCGGCGGGCGTGATGAGACATCCGGTTGTTGGAGTGATGCGCACCTTGGCGGTGTGAATCCCGATTCGCGGTCGATCGCCGGCCGGCGGACGGGGTGGGAAGCGATCGGGGCGGAGGGCAGCAGCCGATTGTCGGCGCCCCCGCGCAGAGGACGGCCTAAGGGGAGGGGGAGGGGCATCGGCCGATGGCCCCGATGCCACCCCGAAGGGGGGCCGATGGGGTGTTTGTCCGCGTCAGATACCTAGAGCATGGGTCATGTCCAGGTCACGCCCCGCACCATGGTTGCTCCTTTCCGGCAGCCCGCTCGCGGAGTGAGCGGGCGTGGTCGTTTCAACGTAGCGGTTCCCATCGCATAACGCACACTCCGCAATTATTGTGTTACACATCGTTAGTCAGGGAGGAGACGAGATGGCGGCGACCAGTCACGCCACGATCAAGTCTCGCGACGGTGTGTCAAGACTGGCCGGTCGCTGGCCATTGCTCGGGCAACGGCGCCCGCTTGTGGCGTATCTGTGCGCCATTGTCGCCCTCGATGCCGTCGCGATTACCTTGTTCACGAGATCTACCGATTTCCAGTGGCCGGATTTGCTGACCTTTGCCGCGCTCATGGCATGCGGCGCGGTCTGCATCGAGGCCAGCAGGCGTCTGGGCATGCCCGCCGGAGTCTCGCGCGACCTGTTGTCGGCCTGGTGGCTGCCGGTCGCACTGCTCCTGCCGCCGGTCTACGCCCTCTTCGCGCCGATCGTGCTGCAGATCCTGCTCCAGGTGCGCGTCCGCGCCACAGTTCTCTACCGTCGGGTGTTCAGCTCGGCGGCCATCGGTCTGGCCGGGTGTACGGCGTCGGTGGCCTTCCACTGGGTCGTCCCGGATCCCTGGGTGCTGACGCAGGGGAGCGGGCCGCCGATCGCCTACGCGGTGACGGCCGCCGTGCTCTTCTCCTTGCTCAACATCGGTCTCATCGCGGTCGCGGCGCATACGTCCGACCCCGAGGGGTCGTGGCAGGAGGTGCTGTGGAACAGGGAGAGCGTGCTGCTGGACATCGTCGAGCTGTGCCTCGGGGTCACGGTCTCGATCGGGTGCGGGCTCAACCTCGTTCTGCTGGTTCTCGCGTTGCCGCCGGTCGTCCTGCTGCAACGCAGCCTGTTGCACGCGCAGTTGCAGGCCGCCGCGCGTACCGACTCGAAGACGGGGCTGCTCAACGCGGCCGCCTGGCAGCGGGAGGCCGACACCGAGATCCTGCGGGCGCGTCGCAGCGGCGAGACGCTGGCCCTGCTGATCATCGACATCGACCACTTCAAGCGCGTGAACGACGCGCACGGCCACCTGGTCGGCGACGAGGTCCTCGCCGGGGTGGCGGCCATGTTGCGCAGGGAGCTGCGGGACTCCGACGTGGTGGGGCGGTTCGGAGGTGAGGAGTTCGTCGTCCTGCTGCCGGGCGCGGATGTCGACGAGGCTCGGCAGGTCGCCGAACGTCTTCGTACGCACATCGGGCACATGGCGACCCCGGTGGACGACGCGTTGATCCGGATCACGATCTCGGTCGGGGTCGCGCTGATGACCGTGCACGGTGACGATCTGATCGATCTGCTGGCCGCCGCTGACCTGGCGCTCTATCGAGCCAAGGAGCTGGGACGGGACCGTGTCTGCATCCCCGTCGTCCAGCCGCCGCAACCGCCGTCGCCCGAGGAGCAAGCCGTGTGATCTCGCTTCGTGCGACGAGGCGCGCGGGGCCGGGCGCGTGCGTCGGTCTCCCGACCGTGGGGCTGTCGGTCGGCTGCGGATCTGCAGGGCAGCGGTCGGCCGCCTCCGCCGAGGGCTCTCGGAGGAGCTGGGGGCAGGCGTCTGAGGGAGGTGCGGGTCAGGGGCCTGCCCCTGCCGGTGCCGGTCCGGGGAAGCCGGCCGGGATGTCAGGACGTGGTGACGCTGTCGCAGGTGACGAGGCGGACGGCGGGCGCCGAGACGATCTGGACGTGCGGTACACCCGGGACCTCGACGTTGAGGTACCCGCCTTCGACGGCGAACCGTACTCCTTCCACCTTCGACAGGCGGCGGCCCTCGGAGTCCGTCAGCGTGTAGCCGTCGAGGAGTTCGACGGTGCCGTTTCTCCAGGTGGGGTTCACGCCTGCACCTCCGGGAAGTCCAGCTCGGGCTGGGCGAGATGGTTGAAGTAGTTGGACAAGGTGTTGAGGGCGACGTGGCCCACGATCTCGGCGAGCTCCGCGTCCGAGACGCCGGCGGCCCGTGCGGCGTCCAGGTCGTCGTCGCTCACCGCGCCGCCCGTGTGCATGATCGCCCTGGTGATCGCCAGGACGGCTGCCGCGTGCGGCTCGTCGTCGGCGCCCTGGCGGGTCTTGATCAGCTCCTCGTCGGACATGCCCATACGGTGACCGCGCATGGTGTGGGCGCTCACGCAGTAGGTGCAGTGGTTCTCCTGGGCGACGAGCAGGGCGATCTGCTCCCTCAGCCTGGGCGTGAGGACGCCCGAGCTGAGGTGCTCCCGCATCGCGAGGTAGCCGGCCAGGGCGGCGGGGCCGTTGGCGAGGGCGGCGTACAGGTTGGGGACCTTGCCGAGTTGGCGGCGGGTCTGTTCGAGCAGACCGTCGTGGTCTTCGGTCAGTTGCGGAAGGCGGGGCATGATGTCTCCAAAACGGTACTGATCGGTTCCGTCGCGGCGAGACGATACCGAATGGTTCCGTTTTAGGAAAGTTCGGGATAGCTTGGAGGCATGCCCACCCGCGCCCGCGAACGACTGCTCGACGCCGCCGAGGACCTCTTCTACGCGGAGGGGATCAGAGCCGTCGGGGTCGAGCGGATCCTGAGTGTGTCGGGCGTGGGGCGTGCCTCCTTCTACCGGCACTTTCCGAGCAAGGACGACCTGGTCGTCGCGGTGCTGCGGCGGCGGGACGAGCGGTGGCGGGCATGGCTGGCCGAACGGGTGGAGGCTCTGGGCGGACATGCGCTGAACGTCTTCGACGCCCTGGCCGAGCGGTTCGCGAGAGCGGACTTCCGTGGTTGCGCCTTCATCAACACCATGATCGAGACGGCGGATCCGGACAGCGCGGCCCACCGGGTGGCGGCCGAGCACAAGGAGCGCGTGCGGGCCTACGTGGCGGAGTTGATCGAGCGGGACGGGCGGCCCGACGCCGTCGAGCTGGCGCACCTGTTCGTGCTGCTGGTGGACGGCGCCATCGTCACGGCGGTACGCGAACGTTCGATCCGCCCGGCGCTGCGAGCGCGGGCCGCGGCCGCCGCGCTTCTCGCCACCGGGGAGGGCGCGACGACGGACGTTGCGGGGGCGGTCAGGGAGGACGCGGTCCGCTGACGTCGAATCGTCGGGTGCTCGGAGCGCGCAGGCGCGGACCACCGGTTCGTCACCGGGTCGGCTTCGCCGGCCGGAGGCGATGTTGGTCGGGGATCGCCATTGGTGCTGACGGGCTGATCGGTGTCCTGCCGAGGGGGCGTTCGGCTGCGGCGGCAGGGGGTTCTGCCCGGCCGGAAGACCCCGTGAGGACTGTGGCGTCGAGGGGCTGGGGGGTGGCGAGGGGAGGGAAGGGCGGAGGGGAATGGGGCTGGGCGGCGGAAGCCTGGGCGTGCAGCCCCTAAGCTAGGGAGCATGCCGGAGTACATCTACACGCTGCAGCGCGTGCGCAAGGCGCACGGCGACAAGGTTGTCCTTGACGACGTCACGCTGTCGTTCCTGCCCGGAGCCAAGATCGGTGTCCTGGGGCCGAACGGCACCGGTAAGTCGACGCTGCTCCGGATGATGGCCGGCCTGGAGCAGCCGTCCAATGGCGACGCCAAGCTGATGCCGGGCTTCACGGTCGGCATGCTCCAGCAGGAGCCGCCGCTCAACGAGGAAAAGACCGTTCTGGGCAATGTGCAGGAGGGTGTCGCCGAGACGATGGCGATGCTCGAGCGCTACAACCAGATCGCCGAGCAGATGGCCACCGACTACAGCGACGAACTGCTGGCGGAGATGGGCAAGCTCCAGGACCAGCTGGAGCACCGCAACGCGTGGGACCTCGACAGCCAGCTGGAGCAGGCGATGGACGCCCTGCGCTGCCCGCCGCCCGACGCCGAGGTGAGCAAGCTGTCCGGTGGTGAGCGCCGCCGCGTGGCGCTGTGCAAGCTGCTGCTTGAGGCCCCCGACCTGCTGCTGCTCGACGAGCCCACCAACCACCTCGACGCCGAGAGCGTGCAGTGGCTGGAGTCGCACCTGGAGAAGTACCCCGGCACGGTGCTGGCCGTCACCCACGACCGGTACTTCCTGGACAACGTGGCCACCTGGATCCTGGAGCTCGACCGCGGTCGCTGCTACCCCTACGAGGGCAACTACTCCACCTACCTCGACATGAAGGCCCAGCGTCTCAGGGTCGAGGGCCAGAAGGACGCCAAGCGCAAGAAGCGCCTGGAGGACGAGCTGGAGTGGGTGCGCTCCAACCCCAAGGCCCGCCAGACCAAGAGCAAGGCCCGTCTCCAGCGGTACGAGGAGATGGCGGCCGAGGCCGACAAGTTCCGCAAGCTGGACTTCGAGGAGATCCAGATCCCGCCGGGCCCGCGTCTGGGCACCACGGTGATCAGGTCCGACGAGCTCACCAAGGGCTTCGGCGACCGCCTGCTGATGGAGAGCCTGACGTTCGACCTGCCGCGTAACGGCATCGTCGGCGTCATCGGCCCCAACGGCGTCGGCAAGACCACGCTGTTCCGCATGATCACGGGTGGGGAGACGCCGGACACGGGGTCGATCACGGTCGGCGAGACCGTGAAGATCTCCTACGCCGACCAGAGCCGGGGCGGCATCGACCCGAACAAGAACGTCTGGGAGGTCGTCTCCGACGGGCTCGACCACATCAAGGTCGGCAACGTCGAGATGCCGTCGCGGGCCTACATCGCGGCGTTCGGGTTCAAGGGGCCCGACCAGCAGAAGAAGGCCGGCGTGCTGTCGGGCGGCGAGCGTAACCGGCTCAACCTGGCGCTCACCCTCAAGCAGGGCGGCAACGTGCTGCTGCTGGACGAGCCGACCAACGACCTCGACACCGAGACGCTGTCGTCGCTGGAGAACGCGCTGCTCGACTTCCCGGGCTGCGCGGTGATCACCTCGCACGACCGGTGGTTCCTCGACCGCATCGCCACCCACATCCTCGCGTGGGAGGAAGGCTCGAACTGGTTCTGGTTCGAGGGCAACTTCGCCGACTACGAGAAGAACAAGATCGAGCGTCTCGGTGCCGACGCGGCTCGTCCGCACCGGGTGACGTACCGGAAGCTGCACCGGGACTGACGTCCCGAGCCGACGAGCGGCGGGCCCCTTTTCCAGGGGCTCGCCGCTTTTCGCGTGTTGTGAGGGGCCGGAGCGCCATGTGGGAGGCTCCAAATGAGCCTTGTACGACGGGGGATCAGCCTTCGGCTTCGGTGAGGGCAACCGGTACGGGGGCCGGGGTGGTACGTCGCCAGGGGCCGTTGAAGAGCAGGATCGCGGGGATGAACAGCACCAGGCAGCCCAGCGCCACGAACAGCCAGGTCTGCCAGCTCGTGGCCGCCACGACGTGCGGGATGACCAGCAGCCCGACCACCGCGATCGCCTTGCTCAGGAAGCCGAACAGCCCCCAGGCCGTGCCCTGCAGGCGCGGGTCGGCGTCCTCGGCGTCCTCGGAGTAGTTGGCCATCCAGGGGGCGTACGCGACGCCGAGCGAGCCGCCGAGCAGGGCGCCGGCCACCATGAGCGTGCCGGTGGAGACGCCTTCCTGGCCGAGTGCTACGGCGAGGTAGGCGGTGACCAGGACCGCGGCGATCGTGCCGGCGAGCGAGAACGGCTTGCGCAGTTGCAGACGGTCCGACAGACGTCCGGTGACGATCAGCGTGATGAGGTTGAGGCTCCAGAACGCGGCCATGATCGTGGACGCCTGCGCGCTGCTGATGCCGAGCGAGCCCACCAGCATCGTCTGGCCGAACAGCGACAGCGTGATGTAGAGCACCAGCCAGAGCGAGATGCCGACGACGTGGGCCCAGATGTTGCGGCGCGCGAACAGCGACCGGATGGTGGGCGGGCGCCGCAGGTCGACGACCTCCTCGGCGGCCCGTTCCGTGTGCTGGATCCTGGCGCGCAGCTCGGGGGACAGGTCGGCGATGTTGAACGCGATGACCGCCGAGATCACCAGCGAGAAGCAGCCCATGATGACGAACTGCGACCGCCACGACTCGTCGAAGATCGGCAGCGTCCAGCCGGCGACGGCGGCGGCCAGGAAGTTCGCGCCCACCGGGCCCCACGTCCAGAATCCGAACGCCTGCGCCCGCCCGAGCCGGGGCGAGAAGTCGCGGATCAGCGGCGCGGTGGAGGCCATGGCCACGCCGTCCACGAAGGCCAGCAGGATGCGGGCGATCAGCAGGTCGCGCGGGCTGTGCACGAGCGTCATGGCGAAGCAGCACACGGCGGTGAGGGCCATGAGCGGGATGAGCAGGCGCACCCGGCCGACCCGGTCGGTGAGCCTGCCGCCCAGGATGGAGGCGATCGCCCCGGCCACCGCCGCGGCCCCCGAGACCGCGCCGTACGTGGCCAGGGACATGTTCAGGTCTTTGAGCAGGAGGGGTACGACGGGCGCGATCTGCCCTTCGTAGGAGCCGATGAGGATGGCCAGCACGGCCATGGTGAGGATCTTCATCCGGCGGGCGCCGGTCGGGTACTCGTCGAGCTCGCGGACGTAGGACAGCCTCATGACAAGCCTTTCTGTCGAGCCTAGGCCCCCCGTCATGAGTTCTAGAAGCTAGCTCTAGAATCCATTTCTGAGATGCTGCTCCTCGCATCGGCGGACGTCAAGAGTGCGTACCCGGTATGAGGTGATTAGAATCAAATTCTAGGATTCGCTCGTAGTGAGGAGCCGTGCGTGGACCTGGAACTTGACGGCCTCGACGTGACCTTCGACCACACGGCCGTGGCCGCTCCCCGGATCAGGGACCTGCTGCCGATCTATCGCGACCTGCTCGGGGGCCGCCACCTGGGGGGCGGGGGTGACAACCGGGTCAACGGGTACCGCACGCTGCAGCTCACGTACCAGAACGGGAGCAAGGTCGAGCTCATGGAGCCGCTGGCCGGGTCCACGTTCTTCGACAGCTTCTTCGGGCTGACGCGGGGGCGGGGTGGCGTCCACCATCTGAACTTCCACGTCGGCGACATGGACGCGGCCGTCGCCCGGCTCACCGAGCGCGGCTACCGGCTGCACGGGCTCAACCGGGCCGACGTCCGCTGGCAGGAGGTGTTCCTGCACCCCAAGGAGGCGCACGGGGTGCTGATCCAGCTCGCCTGTCCGGGGTTCCGCGAGCCGGACGAGACCCGTCCGACGCTGGAGGAGGTGCTGGCCGGACGCGGCCGCAACGGCGACGGCATCCCCAGCCCCTGACCGGCCCCCGCCCCTGACCGGTCCCGGTCCCTGGCCACCCCCACCCCCTGAGGTCCCCGCGTCACTGAAGTCCTGAGCCTTCCCTCGGAACCGAACCTAGATCTAGAGTGGGATTCTAGAACCAGATTGGGGAGGCCGATGAAACCGGCACCGAAGCCCACGCCCGAGACCCAACCGTTCTGGGACGGCACGGCCGCGGGAGAGCTCAGGATCCAGCGCTGCCAGACGTGCGCGCGGCACTACTTCTACCCCCGGCCGAGCTGCCCCCACTGCGGCGGCGACGACGTGGAGTGGGTGCGCGCGACGGGCCGCGCCACCCTGTACTCGTACGTCATCAACCACAGGCCCGCGCCCGGTTTCGAGGCCGACGGACCGTATGCCATTGCCGTCGTGGAGCTGGAGGAGGGCGTGCGGATGATGACGAACATCGTGGGCGTGCCCAGCACCCCCGAGAACCTGCCGCTGGACATGGAGCTGCGGGTGGTGTTCGAGCCGCGCGGCGACGTGCACGTGCCGCTCTTCGAGCCCGCCGGAGGCGCCCGATGAACATCGTGATCGCCGGGGCGGCCGAGACCGACGAGGTCGGCCGCCTGCCGGACCGCTCCACCTTCCAGCTCCACCTGGAGGCCGCGCGCAACGCCCTCGCCGACGCGGGCATGACGAAACATGACATCGACGGCATCGCCACGGTCGGCACGCCCGGCCCGATCCAGATCGCCCACGCCCTCGGCATCACGCCCTCCTGGCTCGACGGCACGGGGGTGGGCGGGTCGTCGTTCCTGTTCCACGTACGGCACGCCGCCGCCGCCATCCGGGCCGGGCTGTGCCGTACCGTGCTGATCACCCACGTCGAGTCGGGAAGGTCGCGCGTCGGCGCGGGCCGGTGGGGGCTGGGCGCGGACTCGCTTTTGGGGCAGTTCGAGCTGCCGTACGGGGTGGCCGGGCCGCCGACGTCGTTCACCGTCACGGCGCTGCGCCACATGAAGGAGACCGGCCTCACCCACGAGCAACTGGCCGAGGTGGCGGTCGCGCAGCGCCGCTGGTCCTCCCGGAACCCGCGGGCGATGTACCGCGACCTCATCACGGTCGAGGACGTGCTCGAATCGAAGATGGTCGCCTACCCCTTCCACCTGCTGGAATGCTGCCTGGTGACGGACGGCGGCGGCGCGCTGGTCGTCACCTCCGAGGAGCTGTCGCGCCGCTCGCCGGTGTACCTGCTGGGCTCCGGCGAGGCCATGGACGCGCCGATGGTCTCGCAGATGGAGGACTTCACCACCTCCAAGGGCTTCCGCCTGTCCGGCGAGGCCGCCTTCGCCGAGGCCAAGATCTCGCACGACGACGTCGACCACCTGATGGTGTACGACGCCTTCGCCCACGTGCCCATCTACGGGCTGGAGGACCTGGGCTTCGTCGGCCGGGGCGAGGCGGGGGCGTTCGTCGCCGAGGGGCACACCTCGCCCGGCGGCCGGCTGCCGATGAACACCAACGGAGGCGGATTGTCCTACACCCACACCGGCATGTACGGCATGTTCGCCATCCAGGAGTCGGTGCGGCAGCTCCGGGGGGAGGCGGCGGCGCAGGTGCCGGACGTGGAGGTGAGCGTGGTGCTGGGCAACGGCGGCATGTTCGCCTCGGCCGCGACCCTCGTCCTGGCGTCCCGGCTGCCCTAGGTTCCCCGGTCGGCCCTCCGGGCAGGCGAGCCCGGACGGCCGATGGAACGGCATGGAACGGGATGGAACGCCTCTCCATCGGAAGCGGAAGACCATGAGAAGAGGAGACGGCGATGCCGAAGTTCATGGACGTGCACAGTGGTTTCGTCGGTGTCACCGAGGAGCAGTTGCGCGAGGCCCACGAGCGGGACCTGGCGGTCGAGGACGCCGAGGGCGTGCACTTCGAGCGCGCCTGGCTCGACCCCGACTCGGGCAAGGTGTTCTGCCTGTCCTCGGGGCCGTCGAAGGACGCGGTGATGCGGGTGCACGAGAAGGCCGGCCATCCCACGACGGAAATCTACGAGCTGCCGATCGAGGTCGAGTAGCCACAGGGGTGACCGCCGGACCGGTGACGACGACCGCGCTGCTGCGGACGCGGACGTCCGTCACCGCGGCGCCCCGGACCTTGTGAATCCGGGACCGGGGCGCCATGGACCCAGAGAATCCGGGCAGGCGGGGCGCGTCGGGTGCCGGGACGGGGGCGGGGGCCGTACTAGATTCGTCGGGTGGGAACGGGAGCCGCGCGCGGGGTGGGGCGGTTCGTCAACGGCGAGTCGGTCTACGGGACCATCCTGACGGCCGGCGTCGTGTCCGGGCTCTCGCACTTCATCAGCGACGCCGACGAACTGCTGGTGACCGCGATCGGCACGGTCATCGTGTTCTGGATCGCGCACGCGTTCGCGGAGATCGTCGGCGACCGGTCGCCGGACGTGCGCCAGGCGGTGAGAGGCGCGGTGATGCGGTCCACCGGCATGTTGTGGGGGCTGGTGCCGCTCACGGTGATCCTGTGCGTGGCGATGACCGGGGCGATGTCCGTGGACGCGTCGGTGTACCTGGAGATCGCCGTGTCGGTCGTCCTGCTCACCGTGCTGGGCTTCTTCGCGGCGGCGCCGAAGACCGACCGGCTCTGGGTCCGGTTGCTCTGCGGTGCCGGTGCGGGGGCTCTGGGGGCCGTGATGATCCTGCTGAAGAGCCTCGGGCACTGAGCGGGGCCGCGCGTGGCGGTCCCGCCCGGGGTGGCCGAGGTCAGGGGGCCGGTGGGCGCCAGGTGATGAGGGCGTCCAGGGCCTCGACGCGGGAGCCGGTGACCAGGAGCGGGTTGATCTCCAGGGACTCCAGGGCGTCGCCCAGGCTCTCGGCGAAGACGGCGATCCGGGTGACCACGTCGGCCACCGCGTCCAGGTCGGACGGCTCGGTGCCCCTGGCGCCGTCCAGCAGGGCCGCGCCGCGCAGCTCGGACAGGGCCCGGCGGACCTCGACTGCGTCCACCGGCAGCACGCGCAGGGCCGCGTCGCGCAGCACCTCCACCCAGACGCCGCCGAGCCCGACCGCGAGGGTGAGCCCCCAGGCCGGGTCGCGCACCACGCCCACCAGCAGCTCGACCCCGCCGCCGCGCTGCGGCTGGATGAGGGCGCCCGCGTCCGGGGCGTGCGCCCGCGCCGCGGCCACCACCTCCCGGTAGGCCTGCCGCACCTCCTCGGGCCCGGACAGCCCGAGCCGTACGCCGCCGATGTCGCTCTTGTGCCCGAGCCCTTCGGCGGCGGCCTTGAGCACGACCGGGTAGCCGAAACGTTCGGCCGCCGCGACCGCCGCCTCCTCGTCCGCCGCGGTCTCGGACGGCACCACGGGCAGCCCGGCGGCGGCGAGCAGGGCGGCGGCCCGGTGCTCGGCCCACACGCCGCTCGCGCCCTCCGGCGCGCCGGTGACCGCCGTGCGCCCGGCCGGGGCGCTGGTGAGCGCCCTGCGGTGCGCCTCCGACCAGCGCACCGCCGCGCCGATCGCGGTCAGCCCGTGCTCGATCCCGCCCATGACGTACGGGAACCCGGTCTCCTTCTGCACCCGCCGCCCGAACTCCGTGACGTCGGTCAGCACGTTGCTCACCACCACGACGGGCACCGGCGACTCGGCGATGCGCCGCGAGCTGGCCTCGTACATCGCGAGCACGGGGGCCGGGTCCGGCGGGGCGGTCCTGGGCGGTTCGGACAGCAGCATGACCAGGTCGACGCCGGGATCGGCGGTCACCGTCTCCAGGGCGCGGCCGAGCAGGGTGCGGTCGACGAGCACGTAACCGGTGACGTCGAGCGGGTTCTGCACGGTGCCGAACGACGGCACGATCGCGGCCAGGCGCTCGACCGTCGCCGGGGCGAACGGCGGCAGCTCCAGGCCCTCGTCCTCGGCCCGGTCGGCGATGATCTCGGACGCGCCGCCGGACGGCGTCACGACGCCCATCCGGCGGCCGGGCAGCGGCCCGGTCGCGGCCAGCAGCCCGGCGGTGATGATGAGGTCCTCCAGCGAGCGCACCCTGATCACGCCGAGCTGGCGCATCGCGGCGTCGATGACGTCGTCGTCGCCCACGAGCGCGCCCGTGTGGGCCTGCGCCGTGTGCGAGGCCAGCCCGCTGCGGCCGATCTTGAGCGCGACGATCGGCTTGCCCGCGACGAGCGCCCGGCGCGCGACCCGGGAGAACTCGGCCGGGTTCCTGATCGTCTCCAGGAACAGGGCGACGACCTTGGTCGCCGGGTCGTCCACGAGGTGGTCGACGACGTCGGTGACCGTGACGACCGACTCGTTGCCCATCGAGGTCAGCAGGCTGATGCCGACGTTGCGGGCCTGGGCGAAGCCGAGCACCGAGCTGGCCAGCGCGCCGCTCTGCAACACCACGCCGACCGACCCGCGCAGCAGCGGCTCGGGGATGGGCAGCCCGTACGGGGTCACGCCGGCGGCGGCGTTGATGTAGCCGTTGCCGTTCGGCCCGAGGATCGTCAGGCCGTGCTCGCGGGCGAACCCGGCGATCTCGGCCTCCAGGCGAGCGCCCTCCGCGCCCGCCTCCCCGAACCCCGCCGTGAGGATCACGTAACAGCCGATGCCCAGCTTGGCGCCCTCCTTCAGCACGCCGAGCACGGCCGTGGTCGGCACCATGACGTAGGCCAGGTCGACCGGGGAGGGGATCTCGGTCAGGCTGCGGAAGGCCGGCGATCCGTGCACCACCCCGCCCCTGGGATTGACCAGGTGGACGGGCCCGGAGAAGCCGTGGGTACGCAGGTTCAGCAGCGTGCTGACCGACCAGCCCGACTTGTCCGTGGCCCCCACCAGGGCGATCGAGCGCGGGTTGAACAGTGCCTCGACCGACATGGGGCTACTCTCCGATCAGGCCGAGCCTGGCGTGGCCCTTGATGAGGTTTCGGGCGATCGTGCGGCGCTGGATCTCGTCGGTGCCCTCGAAGATGCGCAGCAGGCGCAGCTCCCGGTACCACCGCTCGATCGGCAGCTCCTTGGTGTATCCCATGCCGCCGTGGATCTGCAGCACCCGGTCCACGACCTGGTTGGCCATCACGGCGCCGTTGAGCTTGGCGATGGAGGAGGCGTGCCGGGCGTCCATGCCCTGCTGCACCTGCCAGGCCGCGTAGAGGGTGAGCCACTTGGCCGCCTCGATCTCCACCTGGGAGTCGGCGATCATCCACTGGATGGCCTGGTACTCCGAGATGGCCTGGCCCATCGACTTGCGGATCTTGGCGTAGTCGACGGCCATCTGGAGCATGCGCTCGGCGGAGCCGATGGCACGGGCCGGGATCATGTAGCGTCCCTGCCCGATCCACTGCATGGCAAGCTCGAAGCCCTTGCCGAGCTCGCCCAGGATGTTCTCCTCGGGCACCCGTACGTCCTCGAACACCAGCGCCGCCGGGCCCCACTCGCCCATGGTCGGGATGGGCTCGGACTTCCAGCCCATGTCCCGGTCGACCAGGAAGCACGTCACGCCGTGGCCCTCGGCCACCGCGAACACCATGACGAAGTCGGCCTCGCTGCCGCCGGTGATGAACGTCTTCTCGCCGTTGATCACCCACTCGGCGCCGTCGCGGGTGGCGCGGGTGCGGATGTTGCGGGCGTCGGAGCCGGCGCCGGGCTCGGTGATCGCGAAGCAGGACCGCCGCTCGCCCTCGATGGTGGGGACGAGGTAGCGGCGCTTCTGCTCGTCGGTGCCGGCGTACAGGATGTTGTCGGCGCTGCCGCCGAAGGAGAAGGGCACGAACGTGCGGCCCATCTCCATGGCGATGATCGCGGACATGATCGGGCCGAGCGCCGCGCCGCCGTACTCCTCGGGGGTGTTGATGCCCCAGAAACCGGACTTCCTGGCCTTGGCGCGCAGGTCGCGCACGACCTCGGGATCGAGCCCCGGACGGCCCTCGCGCTCGTTGCGCAGGACCTCGGGCTCCAGCGGCATGACCTCCTTCTCGACGAAGGAACGTACGGTGTCGCGGATCTGGCGTTCCTCCGGGCTGAGCGAGAAGTCCACGGCCGCCTCCTGATTTTCTAGAATCATTCTCTAGTACTGGATTCTAGCTCCCGTGCCGTCCTGGTCAATAATCAGATTCTAGAATTTACCGGGCTAGAATGGGCGGCATGGCACGCAAGTCCTCGTGGGAGTGGAGCCGCACGGCTCAGACGCGCAAGAGCATGTTGCAGGCGGCCCGTGAGGTCTTCAGCGAGCACGGCTTCGCCGACTCCAACGTCTCGGAGGTGGTGGCCCGCGCCGGCTCCAGCGTCGGCAGCCTCTACCACCACTTCGGCGGCAAGACCGAGCTGTTCCTCGCCCTCTACGAGGACCACCAGGCGGCCCACGAGCAGGCCTCGGCCGCCAGCGTCGCCAAGGCCAAGAAGGCGGGCATCAGCGACCCCGTCGAGCTGCTGATCGCCGGGGCCCGCGCCTATCTCGACGGCGCCTGGGACCGGCGCGACCTGGTCAGGCTCTTCATCGACGGCGACGGCCCGCCCGGCTTCGAGCTGATCCGCCGCACCCGCGGGCGCGAGTGGGTGCGCCAGAACGCCGTCCTGCTCGGGGCCGGGGGAGACCCGCTCGACCGGTTCACCGTGGCGGTGCTGACCAGCATCATCGGCGAGGCCGCCCGCGAGGTGGCCACGTCCGACACCGAGGAGGAGGCCAGGGAGATCATCGAGGCGGCGATGAAGCTCATCCACCGCCTCGATCCCCTCAGAGGGCTCGGCGACGACTGATCGTCGCCCGTCCGCGGTCGATCACCACCGTCCCGTCGTCCTTGGCGGTCCTGAACAGCACGTCGTCGCCGTCGGCCCAGATGGAGACGGTCAGTGACTCGCCGGGGAAGACCGGGCTGCTGAACCGGCCCGACATCGCCCCGAACCGCGACGGGTCCGACTCGGCGAGCGTGTGCAGCAACGCCCGCCCGGTCACCCCGTACGTGCACAGCCCGTGCAGGATCGGCCGGTCGAACCCGGCCCTGGCGGCGAACTCAGGATCGCTGTGCAGCGGGTTGAGGTCGCCCGACAGCCGGTAGATCAGCGCCTGGTCCGGCCGGGTCGGGCAGGTCACCTTGTGGTCGGGCGCCCGGTCCGGGGCCGTCCACTCGTCGCGGGGTCCACGGTCGCCGCCGAAGCCGCCCTCGCCCCGGATGAACACCGAGCTGTGGGAGGCGATCACCAGCTCGCCGGTCTCCAGGTCCACGGCCCTGGCCTCGGTGGTCACCAGCGCGCCCGAGCCCTTGTCGTAGATGCCCGTCACCTTCGACGTCGTCCGCACGCCGCCCGCGGCCGGCAGCTCCCGGCGCAGCTCGAAGCCCTGCTCGGCGTGGACCAGCAGGGCCGGGTCGAAGTCGCCCAGCCGCCGCCCCGGCGACTGCGCGGCCAGCACCGCGAACGTCGGCAGCACCCGCTGCCCCTTCTCGGTGGCGAACTCCAGCTCGTCGAGGCCGGAGCCGACGCCGAGCGCGTACAGCATGGTGTCCTTGGCCGTCCACGTACGCTCGTGTGCCGGGCCCTCGACGCCGATCAGCGAGTGGTCGAGCGGCATGTCAGTCCTCCCGTCCGGGGACGCGGCCGTTGGTCAGGGCGTTGGGGGCGGCCTTGTCCACCAGGGCGGGGATGACCGCGCCCAGCTCGGCCGGGTCCCAGCGGGAGCCCTTGTCCACGCCGGGCCCGGCGTGCCAGCCCTCGGCCACGCTGATCATGCCGCCGCGCACGTTGAACACCCGCCCGGTGACGGCCCGCGCCTCGGCACTGGCCAGCCAGACCACCAGCGGCGCGATGTCGTCGGGGTCGGCGCCGGTCGCCCCGGCCGGGATCAGGTTCTCCGTCATGCGGGTGAGCGCGGCGGGGGCGACGGCGTTGACGGTCACGCCGTAGCGCTCCAGCTCCCTGGCGGCGATCACGGTCAGCCCCGCGATGCCCGCCTTGGCGGCGCCGTAGTTGCCCTGGCCCGGGTTGCCGTAGATGCCGGAGGACGACGTCGTGTTGATGATCCGGGCATCGAGGCGTTCGCCGGACTTCGCCTTGGTCCTCCAGTAGGCGGCGGCATGCCGCAGGGGTGCGAACGTGCCGCGCAGGTGCACCCTGATCACCGCGTCCCACTCGTCGGCGGTCATGTTGACCAGCATGCGGTCGCGCAGGATTCCGGCGTTGTTGACCAGCACGTGCAGGTCGCCGAAATGCTCGACGGCCGATCTGATCAGGCGCTCGGCGCCCTCGAAGTCGGAGACGTCCTCGCCGTTGACGATCGCCTGGCCGCCCATGGCCTCGATCTCGGCCACGACCTCGGCGGCGGCCCCGGACGAACCGGTGCCGTCCACCTCCGCGCCCAGGTCGTTGACCACGACCTTCGCACCCTGCCTGGCGAACTCCAGCGCGTGCCCGCGCCCGATGCCCCTGGCCGCACCCGTGACGATCACCACGCGACCTTCGACGATCCCGCTCATCCGACACCTCGATCCTTGACCCGCCGACGACTTGAACTGGATTCTAGTATTAAAATCTAGAAAGGACAGGCCCTTGGTGACGACGACCACCGAATCCGTCGGCCACGCCTGGCGCACGCTCTCGGTCGTGAGCCTGGCCAGCGTGCTGACCGGGTTAGGCGGCAGCTCGATCAACGTCGCGCTGCCCGAGATCGCCCGGCACACCGGGGCCGACGCCACGGCCGCGGGCTGGATCCTGCTGGGCTTCCAGTTGACCACGACCGTCCTCATGGTGGTATTCGGTCGTCTGGCCGACATGTTCGGCAGGCGCAGGATGTACCTGCTCGGGCTGGCCATCTACACCGCGGCCGCCCTGCTCGCCGGGTTCGCGCCCGGCGCGTGGGTGATCGTGGCCATGCGGGTCGTGCAGGCCGTCGGCGCCGCGATGTTGCTCACCAACAGCGCCGCCCTGGTCAGCGACGCCTTCCCGCGCGAGCGGCTGGGCGAGGGCATGGGCGTCTACGTGGCCTCCTTCTCCATCGCCGGGCTGATCGGCCCGACGCTCGGCGGTGTGCTCGCCTCGAACCTGGGCTGGCGCTGGGTGTTCTGGTTCAACGTGCCCATCGGCGTGATCTGCCTGGTGTGGGGTGCGGTCACGCTGCGGCGGACCGAGCCGGCCGGGCGCGAGCGCGGGCTCGACCTGCCGGGCAGCGTGTTCGTGCTGGTCACGCTGGGCGGGCTGCTGCTGGCGTTGTCGGAGTTCGGCAGGCTGGGCTGGGGGCATCCGGCGGTCCTGGCCGGGCTCGGCGCGTTCGCCGTGGGGCTGCCGCTGTTCGTGGCCAGGGAGCGGCGGGCCGCTCATCCCGTCGTGGACCTGCGGCTGTTCCACGACCGCGCCTTCGCCTTCGGCACGCTCGCCTCCTTCCTCAACGCCGTGGCGCGCATGGGCATGGTCTTCCTCGTCGCGCTCTACTTCCAGGCCGTGCGGGGGGACGATCCCGTACAGGCCGGGTTGAAGGTGCTGCCGCTGGCGGTGGCGGCCATGGCCGCGTCGGTGGCGTCGGGGTTCCTCCAGCGGCTGACCAGCGCGCGCACCCTGGCGGTGGCCGGGGCCGCCACCACGACCTGCGGGCTGCTGGTGCTGCTGGCCACGATGTCGGCGAGCACGCCGTACGCGGCGGTGACCGCCGGGCTGGTGCTCATCGGGCTCGGCTCGGGCGTCTTCCTGCCCTCCAACACCACCGCCATCCTGGACGGCCTGCCCTCCGACCGCCTCGGCATCGTCAACGCCATGCGCCTCATGCTCCAGAACACCGGCAACGTGGTCGGCACCGGCCTGGTGCTGTCGATCATCACCGCGCCCCTCCCCGCCGCGCTGCACCAGCGCGTCTTCGCCGGGACGCTCTCGCAGGTCTCCGGGGAGGCGGTCGGCGAGCTGGTGACCGGCTACCGCTGGGCGCTCACCTGCATGGCCTCGATCTCGGTGCTGACCGTGCTGGCCTGCCTGGCCCGCCGCAAGGCCCGGTGACCGGCGGACCGGACGGTACGGGTACCGTGGCGGACGTGGCAGAACCCTCCTCGGCGCATCGGCACGTCTTCCCCCGCATGGTCAGATTCGCCGACATCGACTCCCAAGGGCATGTGAACAACGTGCGCTTCCTCGACTACCTGGAGGACGCCCGCTTCGGCATGTTCGCGATCGATCCGGTGCGGGCGGGCGAGGCGCCCTTCGGAGGGCTCGTGGTGACCCGCCACGAGATCGACTACCGGCGGCCGCTCGGCCTGCGCCCCGACCCGGTCAGGGTCGAGACCTGGGTCACCGGGATCAGACCGGTCCGCTTCACCCTGTCCTACGAGATCCGCGACGACGACGAGATCTACGTGACCGCCACCTCGGTGATCGTGGCCTACGACGTCGAACGGGCCGCGCCGCGCCGGCTCACCGAGGACGAGCTGGTCGTGCTCAAGCGCTACGCGGCCGAGGGCTGACCGCCCTGGAACCGCAGCCGCCCGCCGGCCCCGGCAGGAAGCGCTGGTTGATGCTCGCGTTGGGCGTCAACGCCCACGCGAGCGTCACCTTAGGACTCTTCGGCCTGCCGCTCGTCATGCCGGAAATCGAGCGACATTTCGGGGTTCCGCTGGCGGTGGCCGGAATCATTGGGAACGCTCCGGGAATCGGGGTTCTGATCGCGCTCGTCGCCTGGGGTGCGCTGGCCGACCGGCACGGCGAGCGTCTCGTGCTCGGCATCGGCGTGAGCCTGGCGGCCGTGCTGCTCGCCGCCGTGGCCTTCGCCGGGCCGGCCTGGGCGGTGATCGCGCTGCTGGCGCTGGCGGGCGCGGCCGGCTCGGCGGCCATGGTCGGCGGCGGCCGGATCGTGCTGCGCTGGTTCCAGCCGCCCGAGCGCGGGGTCGCCATGGGCCTGCGGCAGGTCTCCTACACCCTCGGCATGGCCGTCGCGGCGTTCGTGCTGCCGCCGGTCGCGCGGGCGCACGGGTTGCCCGGCGTGCTGCTGGTCTGCTCCGCCGTGAGCCTGCTGGCCGCCGTCCTGGCCGGGCTGTTCCTGGCCGAGCCGCCGCACTCGATCTCCGGGGGGAGCGCTGAGCAGGCGCGCTCGCCGTACCGGCAGCCGGCGCTCTGGCGGGTGCACGCGACCAGCGGGCTGCACGCGGTCCCGCAGATCGTGGTCAGCACGTACGGCGTCACCTGCCTCGTCGGCCTGTACGGCTGGGACGCCGTGGCGGCCGGCCAGCTCTTCGGCCTGTCGGCCGTGGCCGGGGCCGTGGTCCGCGTGGCCGTGGGCCGCTGGTCGGACCGGGTCGGCCTGCGGATGCGTCCCCTGCTGCTGCTCACCTGCGCCTGCCTGGCCGTTCTCGCCCTGCTGGTCGTGGGCACGGCGACGGACAGCCTGCTCGGCCCGGCGGCGCTCGCGACGGCGTCGGTGCTCACCGTGTCCGGCAACGGGCTGGCCTACCTGAGGGCGGGCGAGCTGGCCGGACCCGCCTGGGCGGGCAAGGTGCTCGGCACCCACAACACCGTCCAGAACGTCGTCGCCCTGGCGGTGACCCCGCTGGCCGGAGCGCTGATCACCGGGACGGGGTACTGGGCGGCGTACGCGGCGGGCCTGGCCTGCGCGCTGCTCTCGCTGCCCGTCATCCCCGTCCGCGGCGAGCAGCGGGCCGGCCTTCGCTCATGACTCCCGGCGCAGCCACACGGCGGTGTCCGGCGGCAGCGTCCCCGCCTGGACCGGGCCGCTGGACAGCAGCACCGCGTCGTGCGCCGGCAGCCGTACGGCCTCCGTGCCGCAGTTGATCGCGCAGATCAGCGGGCCCCGGGAGAAGAAAAGTGCTCCTTCGGGGGAATCCAGCCACTCCAAGGTGTAAGGAATGTCCCCCGCCAGCTCGCGGCGGCAGGCCAGGGCGCGGCGGTAGAACTCCAGCGTCGAGTCCGCGTCGCCCTCCTGCTTCTCGGCCGTCAGTTCGGCGAAGGAGGACGGCTGCGGCAGCCACGGCCGCACGCCGGGCGGCGAGAACCCGTAGGAGGGGGACTCCGCCGACCACGGCAGCGGCACCCGGCAGCCGTCGCGGCCGGGCAGCTTGCCCTCCGACTGGACGAACACCGGGTCCTGCCTGGCCTCGTCCGGCAGGTCGGTCACCTCGGGCAGGCCCAGTTCCTCGCCCTGGTAGAGGTAGGCCGAGCCGGGCAGCGCCAGCATCGTGAGCAGCGCCGCCCTGGCCCGCGCCAGGCCCGTGCCGGGATCGGCGGTCCCGTAGCGGGTGCGATGGCGTACGACGTCGTGGTTGGACAGCACCCAGGTGGCGTACGGCACCGAGGCCAGGGTGTCGTCGATCACCTTCTTGAACGCGGTCGGCGACCAGGGCGCCTGGAGCCAGGCGAAGTTGAAGCTCTGGTGCAGCTCGTCGGGCCGCACGTAGAGGGCGAGGTCCTCGGCGCTGTCGGTCCAGACCTCGCCGACGGCCATGCGCTCGCCCGGGTAGCCGTCGAGCACCTTGCGCCAGTCGCGGTAGACGCCGTGCACCTCGGGCTGCCCCCAGACCGGCGAGACCGACTTGAACGACTGGTCGCCGACGTCCGGCAGCCCCTCGGCCTTGTACAGGCCCATCGCGACGTCGATGCGGAACCCGTCGACGCCCTTGTCCAGCCAGAACCGCAGGACGTCGAGGAACTCCGCGTGCACCTCGGGGTTGCGCCAGTTGAAGTCGGGCTGGGCGGGGGCGAACAGGTGCAGGTACCACTGCCCGTCGGGGGTCTGGGTCCACGCCGGGCCGCCGAACGTGGACTGCCAGTTGTTGATCGTGTCGCGGAAGAGATAACGGTCGCGGCCCTCGCCCCGCAGCGCGGCCTGGAACCAGGGATGCTCGGAGGAGCTGTGGTTGGGGACGACGTCCACGAGCACCTTCAGCCCGTGCCCGTGGGCCTCGGCCACCAGCGCGTCGAAGTCGGCCAGCGTGCCGAACAGCGGGTCGACGCCGCGGTAGTCCGCCACGTCGTAACCGCCGTCGGCCATCGGGGACGGGTAGAACGGCGTCAGCCAGATGGCGTCGACCCCCAGCCTCCTCAGGTACGGAATCCGTTCCCGTACCCCGGCCAGGTCGCCGACGCCGTCTCCGGAGGCGTCGGCGAAGCTGCGAACGTAGATCTCGTAGACGACGGCATCGCGCCACCAGGGGATATCCATGTGGGCGTCATGCCCGTTATGTCGGCGAGTTCACCAAGCTCTGGGCCGCGTACACCAGATAGTCCCAAAGTCGGGTCGCCTGCTCCTCGGGCAGGTCGAGCGAGTCGACCGCGTCACGCATGTGCCGCAGCCAGGCGTCGCGCTCGGCCTCCCCGATCACGAACGGCACATGGCGCATGCGCAGCCGGGGATGGCCGCGCTCCTGGCTGTAGGTGTTGGGGCCGCCCCAATACTGGATCAGGAATCCACGCAGCCGGTCTTCGGCGCCCGTCAGGTCGGGCTCGGGGTAGAGCGGCCGCAGCAGCGGGTCTTCCGCGACACCTTCGTAGAAACGGTGGACAAGGCGGCGGAAGGTCTCCTCGCCGCCTACGGCGTCGTAGAAGGAGGTCTCAGTCACGCTCTCAGCCTACGGTCGGCCGCGTTCGGCGGCCAACCGCAGGTGGCAGGGGCGGCGCCTATGCGTGGGCGACCATGGGGATGCCGGCCGAGTCGAGGGCGGACTTCACCCTGAGCCGGATCTCCCGGGCGACCTCGGCCTGGTGGGAGGGCAGCGTTTTGGCGGTGATGCGGAACACCAGGGCGCTGTCGGAGAGCTGCTCCACGCCGTACACCTGAGGCTGCTCCACGATCACGCTCTCGCGGAACTCGGGGTCGGCCCAGATCTCCTCGGCCACGATCTCCAGCACCGCGCGTACGGCGGTGATGTCGGCGTCGTAGGCCACCGGGACGTCGAAGTAGGCCCGCGACCAGCCCTGCGACTCGTTGCCGACGCGGGTGATCGTGCCGTTGCGCACGTACCAGACGCGGCCGTCGGCGTCGCGCAGCCGGGTGACGCGCAGGGTGACCGCCTCGACGGTGCCGACGGCGGCGCCCGCGTCGATCACGTCGCCCACGCCGTACTGGTCCTCCAGCAGCATGAACATGCCGGCGATGAAGTCCTTCACCAGCTCCTGGGCGCCGAAGCCGATCGCGACGCCCAGGATGCCGACGCTGGTCAGCAGGGGAGCGATGGGGATCGTCAGCCGGTCGAGCACGGTCAGGATGGCGGTGCCGAGGACGACGATGGAGGCGATGTGCTTGAGCACCGAGCCCATGGTCTCGGCCCGCTGCTTGCGGCGCTCGTGCAGCAGCGCGTCGATGCCGTCGGTGGCGGCGTTGCGGCGGAACCTGTTGGCGAGCGAGCCGCCGGTGGCCGCCCGGGTCACCACCTTCGTGATCACACGGTGCGAGATGTTCCGCACGACGAACCCGAAGACCAGGATCAGGACGATGGTGATCAAGCTCGCCAGCAACGGCGCCCACGATACGTTGCCCAGCCAGTCGACCAGGGGACCACAGATCACTGTGTCACCTTGACAGGCTTGCGCCATCTGCGAGCTCACTTTGTCCAAGTCCTGCACGAGCGACGACTCCGTCGGCGCGGGCGTCGGTGATGGCCCCGATGTCACCAACAGGAACACTGGGTGGATTCCCCCTCAGGAAGCGGTTCGGTCAGCGGCAAATCAGTCCAATTGGATCTAAAAATACCGCTGACCGAACCGGCCGCCGTCACATCACGCCGGGGAAGACGGGGTCGCCAGGTCTCTGGGCCGCGGAGGGAGAGACCGGACGCTCCGATGACGGACGGCTCGGACGGGCCACGCACCCGGAAGCGTGTCCCGTTCCGGTTCCAAGGGGGGAGGTGATCCCCCCGGCACCCGGCGGGGGCACCCGCCGGGCTGTCCTGCGCGCACGGGCACCCGCCCGCGCGAAAGGGCCGGAACCGGCGGGACGATCAGGGGCCCGGGAACCCGGACGCCCTCCGCACCGATCGTCCCGCCGGCCCCGCGAGGCCGCCGTGGGGACGGTGACCCGTGGTGGCTGCGCTCCACCCGGATCACCGCGTCGTCACTCTCCCACCGCGGCGAGCACGCGTGCGACCTTGGTCGCGGCACCGGCCGGGTCGTCGGCCGTGTGCATGGGTTCGCCCCAGGACCAGCAGTACCACCAGTCGGGAAGGTCCGAGGCGTTCGCCGGGCGGCAGGTGACGTTCTCGGACAGGCTCGTCGCCTTCGGGTTGATGACGCGTACGAACTGCCGGCCGCTCTGGGTCTGGACCACTCGTGCGAGCAGACCGCGAGCGCCGAGCTCGGATACGAGGCGCTGCAGATGTCCGTTCTTGTCGTCCGTCACCTTCTCGTCCTCCCTGGGAATCGTTGCTGGTGGGCCAAACATGGCTCAAGTCAACAGCACACGCAACGCCACTGTGGTGATCACAGGGAGTGGCTATTCCCTCGTGGGTTGTAAGAAACGACCCCTCGGAGGACGATCCTTAACCGTAGGCTTGATGAGCACGTTTTCAAACGGTCCTCACTGCCTCATAGTCATCTCTAGGCGAAGAGCTACCTGAGGGCTACGCTGAGTCACCAGTCTTGACGGGTCGAGACATCGGGAGAGGGGCCGGGATGTCCGGCAGGCAGCACAGGGAAACGGAGATAGCCCGGCGGGTCAGGGCCAAGGGCCTTGCCACCGGGCGCACCTCCGCCCAGATAGCTGAAGAGATCCACGAAGCGTGCTCACCACAGTTCAGCACGACCCGCATCAAAGCGCACCGCCTGTCCTACGGCATCGCACTCGCGGACGTGATCGAACAGGTGCGCGCGTTGTTCGAGCGCGACGCCAAGGCGCCGCCGGGCATCGGCGAGACGTTGCTGTCGGCGTACGAGAGCGGGCTCAAGCGCCCGGGTCCCGAATACCTGCACTACCTGTGCACGGTCTACCGGGTAGAGCCCATCGAGCTCGGCTTCGACGGCCCCTGCATCTGCGGCCACGGCCACCGCATGCCGGGCGCGCTCGCCGAGATCACCCAGCGCATGGGGTCGGCGTCGCTCCCTCGCGACCTGGTCCTGCAACCGGTGACCGTCGAGGCCGACGCCCAGGAGGACGAGAACATCCTGCGGCGCACGTTGTTAAATCTGCTCGACACCGACGTCTCGTTCAAGCAGCAGTTCGACGGGGCGATGCTGGGCGCGTGCGAGGGCATCCGGCGGCGGATGGACCAGACGCTGGTCTCGGCCACCGTCTCGGGCGGGATGCTCGACCAGTGGGAGGAGGCGACGCTCGCCTTCGGCCGCCAGTACACCACGACGCCCCCGTTGCGGCTGCTGTGCGACGTGCTGCTGGAGCTGAGCGCGGTCCGTACGGCGCTGTCCCAGCGGCAGCCGATCGACCTTCAGGACCGGCTGTGCCGCATGGCCGCGCAGCTGGCCGGCCTGAGCGGCATGGTGATGATCAATCTCGGCGACCACCGGCTGGCCCGGTCGTTCTTCCGCACCGGCCGCATCGCCGCCGACGAGACCGGCGACCGTGCGCTGCGGGCGTGGATCACGGCCAGGGAGTCGCTCGTACCCCTCTACTACGGCGACGCCCGCGAAGCCCTCAACCTCGCCAAGAAGAGCCGTGACCTGGCGGGCACCGTTCCGTGCGTGGCCCAGGCGATGGCGCCGGTCGTCGAGGCGCGGGCCCTGGCCATGCTCTCGGGCACCGACAGCAAGAAAGAGGTGGTCGACCAGGCCAAACGGGCGCTGGCCAGGGCCAGGAGCGCTTTCGCGCACATGAAGAGCGAGGAGCAGGAGGACATGGCCTTCGGCTACACCGAGAAACAGCTCTACTTCTACCAGGGCGACGTGCTCACCAAGCTCGGCCAGACCATCGAGGCCGAGGTGGTGCTCGACCAGGCGCTCGGCAAGTACGAGGACCACATCCTTGACCAGACCCTGATCAGGCTCGACCAGGCCCAGTGCCGCCTCCTGGAGGGCGACGTCGACGAAGCCCTTCAAATCGGTACGAAAGCCTTGCGTGCTTTGGGGGATGAATACCTTACGGACCTCATCATCCGCCCGGCGCTCGCTCTGGAGCAGGCGATCATGAAAAAGGTCGACAAACATCACATGCTGGCCGAATTCAGCGCCGAGTTGCGTCGAAGGTCGGCCCAGAAGGAAGGGAGCGGTGGATGACGTTGAAGATCCGGCGGTACCGCTGGTCCGATCTCGACACCATCCTCGCGCTACACCGGATCTGCCTCGCCGAGGTGGGCCTCCACCCCGGCGACGGCGTCTACTACGACGACGACTTCCCCCGCATCCAGGAGATCTACCTGGCCTGCGGAGGTGACTTCATCGTCGGCGAGACCGGCTCACGGGTGGTCGCCATGGGCGGCCTGAAACCCGTCGACCGGGAGACCGCCGAGGTGTGCAGGCTCAGGGTGCATCCCGAGTTCCAGCGGCGCGGCTACGGCGGCGCCATGCTCTCGGCCCTCGAAGACCGCGCCTTGGAGCTCGGCTTCAGCAGCCTGCGCGGCGACACCACGCTCAACCAGGGGGCGGCCCTCGCGCTCTACGCCCGTCAGGGCTGGCGTGAGCTCTCCCGCTGCCAGGTGGGCGACCTCGTCGTCATCTACGGCGAGAAACGGCTGGCGCGCGCGCCGGCCATGGAGCTCTAGCTCCCACACGTCGAGGGTCCGACGCTTCCGGACCCCGCGGCACGCCCCATCCCCTCCTGGGGCCCTGGCTTGCCCTGGCTCGTTCTCCCTTTCCGTCCCCGCAGGGCTCCTGCGAGCTTTTACGCTCAGGCGTGTCCATCCCGCCTCGCGGCGCTCGCGGAGAGTGACGGCCCCGGGGTGCGGCATCGGTTCGCCCGCACGGTCCGCGTACGCGCCGGCACATCGTGCGAATGGTGAGAACCTCGCCTTACTAGGCAGTAACCGCAGGAAAGAACAGTTTTCGCCGACGCCGGTATGGATGTTTCGGGCCTGCGAGTGAGGCTCTTAACTCCGAGTGGAACAGGAGCCTCACCGGCTTCGTCACGTGCCCTGGCGAATGCTCTTAGTAGTGGCATGCTCTGCTCCATGGCAGTCGTGCCCGCTCCCCGACCCCTCTTGGGAGCCGTGCTTCTGTTGTTCGTCAGCGCCGCTTGGGGGTCGGCGTTCCCGCTGATGAAGGACCTCATTCTCCGGTTACCTGTCGAGGACCTGCTGGCCGAGCGGTACCTCATCGCGGCGGTGACGCTGCTGCTCATCCGGCCTGGCTGCCTTCGGGGGCTGTCGCGCAGGACGTGGGTCAACGGGCTCGTGCTGGGGCTGCTGTTCGGTGTCGGACAGACCGCTCAGGCGCTCGCGCTGCACAGCCTGCCCTCCGCGGTGTCAGGGTTCGCCGTGGGGTGCAGCGTGGTGATCACGCCCGTCCTGGCCCTGGTGATGTTCAGGAGCCGGGCGCCGCGGCGGGTGTGGGCGGGCGTGGTGCTCGCCATGGCCGGGATGACCGTGTTCACGCTGCTGCGCGGGGTCGAGGACCACGAGGTCTCGCTGCTCGCGCTCGGCGTCACGCTCTCGGCCGCGGCGCTCTACTCGGCCCACACGCTCATGCTCGCCGAGCTGTCCAAGAAGGGCGAGCGCTTCCAGGCGTACGCGCTGACCACGATCCAGCTCTTCACCATCGGGCTGCTCACCGGGGGCTTCGCGTTGCGCGGCGGGATCACGCTGCCGTCCAGCCTGCCCGACTGGGCGGTCCTCGCCCATCTGGCCGTGGTGTCGTGCGCCCTGGGCTTCCTGGCCCGCTCGTACGGGCAGAAGCACGTGCCGGCGGTGCCCAGCGCGATCATGATGTCCTCGCAGCCCCTCTGGGTGGCCGCCATCGCGGTCATCTGGTTCCACGAGCAGGTGGGCTGGAGCATGGTGATGGGCGGCGGGCTCATGGCCGCGGCCATGCTGCTGGCCCTGCCCGAGAGGGCCGCCAAGGGAAAAGTGGACCAGCCGGGCAGGCGCGACCTGCTGGCGGTCTCCCGCCGTGCCGCACTGGTGCTGGCCGACCTGCGGGTCAAGCGTGAGGAACGGCTGCCTTTGGAGCCGGGGCCGGCGCCGTTCATCGCCAAGAGCGCGTGCGGGGACGTCGAGTCGTGCCCGTGGAACGCGCACGCGCTGAAGGGCGGCGGCGAGCCGAGCCTGGAGCGGCTGATCGAGCGGGCGACCGCGATCGTCCGCGCCAAGAAGTTGCCGGGGCCCGGCTGCTGCCAGTCCGTCACGCTGGTCGGGCGGTGCCTGTGCACGTTGATGGAGGAATCGGAACAGACGCGGGTCGCGGCGGTCGAACATTGGTTTCGGTCTCAATAGGCTGCGGGACGCGCACAAAAGCCAGGTGCTACTTATTCGTTAAACCACCACCTATTCCCTATAAATCTTGATATCCGGTTGAGTGTCCGAATAATGGGAAATCACACCCATCGGAGAGGCACGTCATGAAGCGCATCGTCGTCCGTAAGCCAGGCACCGCGAGGCTCGCAGGGACCGCAGGCGTCATCCACAAGGGGTGACCGGGGACAGGTCCCACCTCAGCGTCCAGGGCGGGCCACCTGCCCGATGGGGGGCCGTACGGCTGCTGATGCCGGTGATGGACGCGCATCGCCGGCCGCGCGGCCCCTACACCGTGGGCGCCGCCCTGCTGCGCCGTCTGGTGCCGGGCGCGCCGCCCGAGCTGGTCGCGGCGTACGACATCGAGATCCGGGCGGCCGCACCCGAGCTGGCCGCTCAGGTGCCCGCCCGGCGCATGACCATCGACGCGGGGCTGCCCGACGAGGAGCGCATCCTGGTGCCGGCGCCCCGCCGGACGCTGAGGCTGGCCAACGGGATCGCCGAGTTCGTCCGGGCCGCCGTGCCGCCGGGCTCGACGCTCGCGGTGTGCAACGGCGCGCACGCCGACCCGACCGACACCGAACTCCTGGACGTCCTGACCCGGCGCGTCCCGGCCGGCACGCTCACCGTCCTGGTGTACGCCGACGGGCCCGAGCCGCCCCCCGACGAGCGTGCCGCCGACGAGCTGTGGCCCCTGGTGGACCGTTGCATGCGCGAGGGCTTCCTGCACGCCGCGGCCGAGCTGGGCGAGCGGGGCCTGGATCGTACGGAGCCGGGGGAGGCCCGGTGGTGGCGCTTCGCCCAGCGCACCGCCACCGCGCTCGGCGGCCTCGGCCGCGTCCAGGAGGCGCGGGCGCTGTGGGACCACGTACGCGCGGCCAGCCAGGACCCGGTCGTGCACGCCGCCGCCGCGTACGGGACGGCCATGCTCGACGCCCGCCACCCCGACCCCGCGCGGCGCGACCTGGGCCGGGCCCGGCGCTGGATCAACGAGGCCATCGCCATCGCGGGGCTGCTGCCCGACCCCCTGGAACGGGCCTTCAAACTCGGCTTCGACCGCAACGGCCTGGCGCTGATCGAGCTGCGGAACGGACGGCCGCGAGCCGCGCTGTCGCTGGTGGAGTCGGCCATCGAGCTGGCCGCCGAGCTGGGCGACCGGCACCCCGTGCACCGGATGGTGCTGCTGGCCAACCGGGCCCAGCTCCTCGCCGCGCTCGGCCACCCCAAGGAGGCCCTGGAGGACTACACCGCCGCCATCGCCATCGACCCGGCCTTCCCCGACACCTATCTGGAGCGCGGGAACCTGCTGTTCGGGCTGGGGCTGACCGAGGAGGCGCTGGCCGACTACGAACGGGCCATGCGGGCCGGGCCGCCGCTGCCGGAGGCGTACTACAACCGGGCGGAGCTGCGTACCGTGCGGGGTGACGTGGCGGGGGCGCTGGCGGACCTGGGCACGGTGATCGAGCTGGACCCCGCCTACCTGGACGCCTACGTCAACCGCGCCGGGCTGCTGGCGGCGGCGGACCGGGACGAGGAGGCCAGGGCCGACGTCACGGCCGGGCTCGCCCGCGCGCCGGAGAACCCGCACCTGCTCACCGTGCTCGGCCAGTTGGAGACGGCGGCGGGCCGCTTCGAGGAGGCCGCGGCGGCCCTCGACCTGGCCCTGGAACGCGCTCCCGAGCTGGCCGCCGCCTGGGGGAACCGGGGCGTGCTGCGTTACGCCGCGGGCGACGCCGAGGGCGCGGTCGCGGATCTGAGCAGAGCCGTCGAGCTGGACCGGCAGCCCGACCTGTACGCCAACCGCGCCGTCGCCCTGCGCGCCCTGGGCAGAACCGCCGAGGCCGAAGCCGACGAGCTCCGCGCGACCCGCTCCTCCTGACCACGGCCGCTTCGCCTGGCAGCGGCGCGTTCCTCCTGACCACGGCCGCTCGCCTGGCAGTGACGCGTTCCTCCTGAGGGCGGCCGGTTCACCTGGCAAGCGGCCCGTTTCACCTGGCAGCGGTCTGTTCCTTCTGGCGGTGGGACGATTGATGGATGACGGGGCGTATTGGGCGAGCTGCGGGGGTGTGCGGGGCGCTGGGGGTGTTGTGGTGGGCCACCGCCCGGCTGACGTGGGCGGGCGTCGGCTGCGCTGACTGGGACTGCCTGGCCCCGGCCCTCGGCCTCCTCCTGGCGATCAGCCTGGTCATGCTGGCCGGGGCCGCGTACGTGCTGGACCGCGTGGACGTGCGGCCCGCGCCGCGGGCGGCCCTGGTGGCCGCCGGGGCGGCGGTGGCGTTCTGGGCCACCGGGAAGCTGCTGCCGTCGTGGCCGTCCACCGCCGCGCACGCCGTGGGCGCCGCGGTCGTCTTCGCCGGGGCGGGAGCCGTCGCGGCGTTCGTGACCGGGCCGGGGCTCGCGCCGCGCTGGCGGGTGCTGATCGCGCTGACCCTGGCCGCCCTGCCGTGCGGCGTGTTCGCCGTGCTCTGGTTCGGCCTCGGCGGCTGACGACTGGGAGCGGTCAGGCGGGGAACACCTGGACGTGGTCGGCGGCGACCCGCAGGCGCACCTCGTCGCCGGGGGACAGGCCGGCGGCGGCCCTGGACGGCAGGTCGGCGAAGATCACCGAAGGGCCCGCCTGGGCGTACACGCGGGTGGTCGCGCCCAGGAACACCGTCACGTCCACGACCGCCCGAGCCCCCGGGCCGTCCTTGGCCAGCTCGACGTCCTCGGGGCGGAACATGCACAGGACGCGGGGGGCGGGCGCCTCGACGTCGAACGCGCCGCCCGCGGTGACCCGGCCCTCCACCGCGTCGAGTTCGAGGGTGTTGCGGTTGCCGACGAAGCCAGCGGCGAAACGGGTGGAGGGGGCGGTGTAGATCTCGGCGGGCGGCCCGCACTGCTCGATGTCGCCGGCGTTCATCACCGCGACCCGGTCGGAGATCGCCAGCGCCTCGGCCTGGTCGTGGGTGACGAAGACGGTGGTGATGCCGACCTGGTGCTGGATGCGGCGGACCTCGTCGCGCAGGCGGTGGCGTACCTGGGCGTCCAGGGCGGACAGGGGCTCGTCCAGCAGCAGCACCTCGGGGCGGGGGGACAGCGCGCGGGCCAGGGCGACGCGCTGCTGCTGGCCGCCGGAGAGCTGGTTCGGCAGGCGGTCGCCGAGATGGTCGAGCCCGACGAGGTCGAGCATCTCGTCCACGCGGGCCCTGACCTCCTCCTTCGGCCGCTTCCTGACGGTCAGGGGGAAGGCGACGTTGCCGCGTACGGTGAGGTTGGGGAACAGCGCGTACGACTGGAAGACCATGCCGATGGGCCGCTTGCGCACCGGCACGCCCGCCATGTCGGCGCCGCCGATCGTCAGCCGCCCGCCGTCGAACCCGGTCAGGCCCGCGATGCAGCGCAGCAGCGTGGTCTTGCCGCAGCCGGACGGCCCGAGCAGGGCCAGCATCTCACCCTGCTCGACGCTGACGCTCACGCCGTTGAGCGCGGTGTGGCCGGCGTAGCGCTTGGTGATGCGGTCGAGTACGACGTGGCTCATGGAGTGGTGCCCTTCTGGACCGGAGCGGTGGCCATGGACGCGCTCACCCGGCCGCGGCCGAGCCAGACGACCAGCGCGGACAGCGCGAACAGCAGGCCGAAGGTGAAGATGGTGACGACGGCCAGCGCGTTGGGGTCGCCGAGCGTCCGGGAGACGAACTGCCTGGCCGACCAGAGCGGCAGCGTCTCGTAGCTGACGCCGGTGAGGATCTTGGCGAGCGCGAACTCGTTCATGGCGGTCGCGATGACCAGCAGCGCGCCGGAGACCACGCCACCGCGGATCGCCGGGAGGATCACCCTGATCAGGGTGGCGGCGGGCCCGGCGCCGCACGTGGCGGCTGCCTCGCTGAGCCGCACGGCCCCCGCCGCGAGCAGCGAGCTCTCCACCGCCCGGTACATGAACGGGAACGCGATCGCCGCGGTCGCGGCGGCCAGCAGCCAGAAGGTGCCGAACAGCTCGGGCGCGACCGACTTGGTGACGAGCTGGAGGCCCGCGCCGACGACCACCCACGGGATGGCGAACGGGATCACCGAGATCGTCTGGACGATCGACCCGATGCGCGGGTTGTGCACGACCGACCAGTACGCGGCCGGCACGACGAGCACGATCTCGATCACCACGACGACCGCCGAGAGCACGAGCGAGCGGCCGAGCGCGGCCATGACGTCCGGCTTGGCGAACACGCCGGTCCAGTGGGCCAGGGTGTAGCCGTCGGGCAGCGGCGTGTCGGTCCAGCGGGTGGCCACGGAGTACAGCAGGGCGGCCAGCAGCGGCAGCCCGAAGTAGACGGCGAGCAGGCCGAGGAAGACGCGGCGTCTCACAGCCACCTCGCAGCGCGCCTCAGCGAAAGCCGGTAGAGCAGGGTCGCCCCGATGGCCAGGATCATCAGCAGCACCGACAGCACGGCGGCGCGGCCGAGGCCGAACACCGAGGACTCCAGCGTGGTGCCGATCTGCAGGGTGATGAGCTTGGTCGCGCTGGGGGAGGAGCCGATGGCGTACGCGACGGCGTAGACGCCGATCGTCCAGGTGAAGACGAGCAGCCAGCCCGCGATCACGAACGGGGAGAGTACGGGCAGGCCGACGTACCGCCAGAACTGCCATCTGGTGGCGTGGCAGACCGCGGCGGCCTCCTGCCAGTCGTCCTTGAGCACGCTCAGCGCGGGCAGGGTGAGCAGCACGAACATCGGGATGTTGAAGTACAGGTAGACGACGTTCATGCCGTTGAAGGAGCCGAGCGAGGGGAACGGGTTGTCCTCGATCCCGAACAGGCCCTTGAGCACGAGCGTCAGCATGCCGGTCGAGCCGATCAGCGCGACGAAGCCGAAGGCCAGGCCGATGCCGGCGAAGTTCGAGGCGACGTTCATCAGCGACAGCCAGAAGGCCCGGCCGCCGAGGCGCATCCGGGTGATGAGCCAGGCGGCGGGCGCGCCGAGCGCGGTGGCCAGCGTGGCCTGGGTCAGGCCGAGCGCGAGCGAGCCGCCGATGGCCTGGCGGTCCACCGGGTTCCCGGCCACCTTGACGATGTGGTCGAAGCCGTAGCTCCCGTCGGGCAGGGCGAAGGTGTCGTGCAGCAGCCGCAGCGCCGGCAGGACCAGGGTGGCCAGGGTGAACAGCAGCAGCGGCAGGGCCGGGCCCCAGGCGGTGAACAGCTTGCCCGGGGTCCTGCGGCGCGCGGCGGCCGGTGGAGCCGCCACGGACTCCGTGATGTGGGACGTCACGCGAGGACCTTCGCCTCCCAGTCGGCGACGATCTGCTCCGGATTGACCTTCGTGATCTCGATCTCCTTGACCGGCGCGTACGACTCCTCGGGCAGCCAGTTGGCCTTGGCGTCGGCGGGGAGCTGGAGGTCGCCGTTGAGCGCGCGGATCGGCCGGGCGCCGAACTTGGCGAACAGCGTCTGGGCCTCGTCGGAGAGCACGTAGTCGAGCAGGCCCTTGAGGAAGTCGCCCTTGGCGGTGTTGTACTTGTTGATCATCATCCCGGACGGCGACCAGACCGAGCCGTCGGAGGGGATGACCACGTCCACGTTGACGTTCTTGGCCTTCAGGGCGGACTTCTGGGCCAGGCCGTTGAAGTCGTAGTTGATCTGGATGGGGGCCTCGCCCTTCTCCAGGGTCTCCTCGCTCATCTTGACGTCGCTGAGGTTGCCGGCGTCCTTGAGCTTCTTGAAGTAGGTGTAGGCGGGGGTCAGGTCGTCCACCGAGCCGCCGTTGGCGACCGCGGCGGCGACGACCATGGCCTGGCCGGTGCCCGACGAGGCCGGGTTCTTGATGGCGATCTGGCCCTTGTACTCGGGCTTGAGCAGGTCCTGCCAGCTCTTGGGCGGGTTGCTCACCTTGTCGGTGTTGACGACGAACGCGGGCGCGCCCACGAACGTGGCGACCCAGCCGCCCTTGCCCTTCTGCCAGTCCTTGAGCTTGCCCGCCGACGGCGGCAGGTACGCCGGCACCACGCCCTTGGCCTCGGCCACCGGCCCCCACATCAGGCCGATGTCGCTGGCCGTGCCGATCGGGTTGTCCTTCTCGGCGTCGAACTTGACGATCTCCTCCGAGGAGGACATGTCGGTGTCCTTGTGGGCGCAGGCGCCCTGGTACTTGGCGCAGAACGTCTTGACGACCTCGCCGTAGTTGGCCCAGTCGGGGGCCAGGCCGTAGGTCGGCAGGTCCTTGCCCTGGGCGGCGATCTTGCCGGTGTCCGGGGCGGCGGACCAGTCGTATTCACCGGCGCCGGCCGAACTGCCGCACGCGGTGAGGGCGAAAAGGGATGAGGCGGCAATTACCGCCCATGTGCGATGCTTCATATGGACCCTCGGTTAATTCCCGGTAAATTCGACAAGTGCCGTGAGCAGGTCTTTTCCCGGCATGTCTAGTGCAGCGGAACGGTCCGGCCAACGTGTGATTTGCCTATCGCCGCTATAGGCAGACTCATATAACGGCTGCCTATCGGGGGCATCGGTCTAATCCCCCTTGTCCGGAACATCCCTGGCCATGAGGCTTTGCCCTACTAGAAGTTGACCGGAAAGGAACCCGATGGCGACGATCCCGAGTCGCTACCTGCTCAACCACATCGGCGGCGAATGGCGTGCCCCCGAGAGCGGGCAGACCCGGCCGAACATCAACCCCGGCGACCTCTCCGACCACATCGGGGACTTCGCCGAGTCCGGTGGCGCGGACGTCGAGCTGGCCGTGGAGGCCGCCGCCGCGGCGATGCCGGAGTGGAAGGGGCTCGGGCCGATCAAGCGCGCCGAGTTCCTGCGCGCCGCCGAGCGCCTGATCGAGGAGCGGGCCGAGGACTTCGCCCAGGCGATCACCCGCGAGCAGGGCAAGCTCATCAAGGAGGCCCGCGGCGAGGTCAGGCGGGCCCTGGCCATCCTCGACTTCACCGCGGGCGAGGGGCGCAGGCTGAAGGGCGAGACGCTGCCCGCCGAGGAGCCGCGCACGTTCTCCTACACCTTCCGAGCGCCGATCGGCGTGGTCGGCCTGGTGACGCCGTGGAACTTCCCCCTCGCCATCCCCATGTGGAAGGTCGCGCCCGCGCTGCTGGCCGGGTGCGCGGCGGTGCTCAAGCCGTCGCCGTTCACGCCGCTGACCTCCGCGCTGCTGGTGGAGGCGTTCGTGGACGCGGGCGTGCCCGCTGGGGTGCTCAACCTCGTGCAGGGCGACATCGCGGCGGGCGAGGCGCTGGTGACGCACCCGCGCGTGGCCGGGATCAGCTTCACCGGCTCGCTGCCCGTGGGCCTGGCCATCCACCAGGCCGGAGCGCCCCGGCTGCTGCGCACCCAGCTCGAACTGGGCGGCAAGAACGCGGTCCTGGTGCTCGCGGACGCGGACCTGGACAAGGCGGTCAAGGCCACCGTGTTCGGCGCGTTCGGGCAGTCGGGACAGCGGTGCAGCGCCACGTCCAGGGTGATCGTCGACCGTTCCGTCAAGGAGGAGTTCCTGTCGCGGCTGGTCGCCGAGGTGGCCGGGCTCAAGGTGGGCCCCGGCCTGTCGGACGAGGCCACGATCGGCCCGGTCGTGAACGAGGCCCGCATGCGCGCCTGCCTGGACGCGGTCAAGGCCGCGCAGGAGTCCGGCGCCAAGGTCGCCATCGGCGGCGAGCGGCACACCGAGGGCGTGCCCGAGGGCTGCTACGTGCAGCCGACCGTGCTGCGCGACGTGCCCTGGGACAGCGAGATCGCCCAGGAGGAGATCTTCGGCCCGGTGTTGTCCGTGGTGGACTGCGACGGCTTCGACGACGCCATGTGCATCTCCAACTCGGTCCGGTACGGCATGAGCGGCACGATCTTCACCCAGGACCCGGCGACCATCTTCGAGGCCCTGGACCGCTTCGAGGCGGGCATGCTGCACGTCAACCGGCCGGGCGTCGGCGCGTACGCGCACCTGCCCCACATGGGCGCCAAGTTGTCGCAGTTCGGCCCGCCCGAGTGCTCGCCGCAGGTCTGGGACTTCTACACCGAGTGGCGGTCGGCGTGCATAAGTTACTGACGGCCGCCGAGGCCGTCGCCCGGCACGTCCCCGCCGGGGCCGTCGTCGGGATGGGCGGCCAGAACATCAACCGCTGCCCGATGGCGCTGGTGCACGAGGTGATCAGGCAGGGGATCGGCGGGCTGACCGTGGTCGGCTGCAACCTGTCGCTGCCGCTCGACATGCTGGTCGCGGCGGGCCTGGTGGTCCGCACCGAGCAGGGCACCGGCAACCTGGAGCGCTACGGCACGCTGTTCGCCTGGCGCCGGGCCGTCGAGCGCGGCGAGGTCGGCGTCGGCGACCATTCGCACCTGGCGATGGCCACCCGCTTCGCGGCGGGGGCCATCGGGGTGCCCTTCCTGCCGACGCGCAGCCTGCTCGGCACCGACCTGCTCGCCGACCTGGTGTCGGAGGGCGTGGCGGTGGAGTCGGCCGATCCGTGGACGGGGCAGCCGGTGGTGCTGCTGCGGGCGATGACGCCCGACGTGGCGATCATCCACGCGAACCGCGCCGACCTTTCTGGAAATGTCGTGATCGAGGGCGTTACATCCCATGAGGTGGACATGGTCCGGGCGGCCCGCGCCACGATCGTGTCGGCCGAGGAGGTGCTGCCCGCCGGGGCGTTCGCCGACCGGCCCGAGCGGGTCACGATCCCGGAGGCGTACGTGACCGCGGTCGTCCACCAGCCCTTCGGCGCCTTCCCGACCTCCGTCTACCGCGAGTACGACTTCGCCGAGCCGGAGATCAAGGAGTACCAGGTGCTGGGCCGGGCCGGGGACGCCGAGCTGCGCGAGTGGATCGGGGCCAACCTGGGCGCGTCCTTCGACGATCACCTCCAGGCCCGCGACCCGGCGGGCACGCTCCGGGACGGGCTGACCGAGCAGATGAGGAGGCTGGTGTGAGCGCGTCCGGGGAGTGGGCCGCCCTGCCGAGGGAACTGCTGGTCGTCGAGGGCGCCCGGCAGATCCGCGACGGCGACCTGGTGATCGTCGGCACCGGCCTGCCGCTGCTGGCCGCCACGCTCGCCCAGCGCACCCACGCGCCGGAGGCCAAGCTCGTCATCGAGTCGGGGGTGATGTTCCCGAAGGTCGTGCCGACGCCGGTGTCCGTGGTCGATCCGCGGCTGATGCACGGCGCCGCGCGGCACGGGTCGTTGTTCGAGGCGCTGGGCGGGCTGGTCCAGCGCGGGCTGGTCCGTACGGGCTTCCTCGGCGGGGCCCAGGTGGACGAGTACGCCAACATCAACTCCACCTGGGTCCCGAGACCGGACGGCTCACGGGTGCGCCTGCCCGGCAGCGGCGGGGCCAACGACATCGCCAGCCACTGCCGGCAGGTGGTGATCCTGACCGACCACGAGAGGCGGCGCTTCCCCGCCCGCTGCGACTACGTCACCAGCCCGGGGTTCCTGGGCGGGCCGGGGGAGCGGGCCAAGGCCGGGCTCGGGCCGTTGCGTGTCAAGGTCGTCACCGACCTGTGCGTGATGGAGGCCGAGGACTCGGCGCTGACCGTGACGGCCCTCATGCCGGGGGCGAGTGTTGCGGACGTACTAGAAAACACCGGCTTTACCCCGAAATTTCGGGATTCGTTGGAAATTGTGGTGCCGCCGGACCCCGAGGACCTCCGCCTGCTGCGCGAGGAGATCGACCCGGCGTGCGTGTACTTCCCTGAAAGGAAAGCCCGTTGACCGACAAGAAGCCGTTCGCCTGGGAGACGGCGATCGCCTGGAAGAACAAGGACCGGATCGTCGTGCGCGGGTACGACGTGAACGAGCTGACCGGCAACATCTCCTTCGCCGAGCACTTCCACCTGGTGCTGCGCGGCGAGCTGCCGACCCCCGAGGTGGGCCGGATGACCGAGGCGATCCTGGTGAACATGGCCGAGCACGCCATGTCGCCGTCCTCGGCCACCGTGCGCTTCGCCACCTCCGGCGGCGCCGAGCTGAACGCGGCCGTCGCGGCGGGCGTCGCCGGCATCGGCCGCCTGCACGGCACCGCCGACCGGCCCGCCGAGCTGTTCCTCGCGGTCGGGCAGCGGGCCGAGCGCGACGGGCTGAGCGACCAGGAGGCCGCCGCCAAGGTCGTGGCCGAGATGCGCGAACGCCGCGAGCGCATGCCCGGGTTCCACCACGCCCAGCACATCCGCGACCCGCGTACCGCCCGCCTGCTGGAGCTGTCGGACGAACTGGGCGTCACCGGCCGGTACGTCCGCATCGCCCGCGCGATGGAGGACGCCACCGAGGACGTCTTCGGCCGCCGGATCTGGATCAACGGCCCCGGCTCGATGGGCTGCGTCGGCCTCGACATGGGGTACGAGCCGTTGCAGCTCAAGGCCATGTTCATCGTGTGCAGGTCGTTGTCGTTGTGCGCGCACTCGATCGAGGAGATGACCAGGGAGAAGGGCTGGCGGGCCTCCACCAACTCCGACATGGTCCAGCCGCTGGACCTGTCGATGCAGGGCCCGGACCACTACGACGGCCCGGCCGACCGCGCCCTGACCTGACCCCGGGCCTGACCCCGGGCCTGACCACCGGCCGGATCGCTGGCCGGACCGCCGCCGGCACCTCCGCGCCGACCCTTGACACCCGCGTTCTCCAGGATCAGGGTGGTGTTCCGTATACGGAACAAGCGTGGAGGTGCAGTCATGCGGCCCAACTCCCGGTTCGCGCAGGTGCAGCCGTTCGACATCGACAAGGTGGCGTCCGCCGCCGGGGCCGACCCCGACGTCCTGCGCCTGGAGAACCTGGACACCGACGTCCCGCCGCCGCCGGTCGCGGTGGCCGCGACCAGGCGCTCCCTGGAGGAGGGGACGGGCAACAGCTGGCTGCCGTTCACCGGCCTGCCGGTGTTGTGCCAGGCGGTCGCCGCCGAGCTGCGGGCGCGTACCGGGGTCGACTACGACCCGTTGCGGCAGGTGTGCATCACCTCGGGCGGCACGTCGGCGGTGATGCCGGTGCTGCTGGCCACGACCGAGCCGGGCGAGCCCGTGGTGCTCACCGACCCCACCTATGCCGGGCTGCTCCAGCGGGTGCGGCTGTCGGGCGCGCGTCCGCACCTGGTGCCGCTGCGGGTGGACGGCGGCCGCTGGCGGCTGGACCGCGAGGCGCTCGGCCAGGTGCCCGCGGCGGCGGCGCTGCTGCTGATGAGCCCGTCGATGCCGTCGGGCGTGGTGTTCGACCGGGAGGACTGGGAGGCGGTCGCGCGGGTCTGCGAGCGTACGGGCGCGTACCTGATCTACGACGCCGCCATGGAGCGCATCGTCTTCGACGGCCACCCGCGCGTCAACCCGTGCCAGGTGGACGGCCTGGCCGAGCGCACGATCACCATCGGGTCCATGTCGAAGGAGTACCGGATGATCGGCTGGCGGATCGGCTGGGTCGCCGGCCCGGCCGACATCATGTCCCGGATCATGGTCGCGACCATCTACAACACCACCGTGGCCAGCGGCTACCACCAGTACGGCGCCGCCGCCGCGCTCACCGACCCGGCCGGCGCGGGGGTGGCGGAGGCGGCGGCCGAGTACCAGGCCCGCCACGACACCGTGGTCGCGCAGCTCGACGGGCTGCCGGTGGTCCGGGCGGGCGGCGGCTGGTCCGTCCTGGTGGACGCCGAGGCCATGGGGCTGACCGCCGCCGACCTGTCGGCCCGCCTGCTGGAACGCGGGCGCGTCGCGGCCACCCCCATGACGGCCTGGGGCGAGAGCGTCGCCCCCCGGTACGTCCGCCTCGTCTACAGCGCCGAGCCGGTCGGGCGCCTGTCGGACCTGCGGGCCCGCTTCGAGGCGGCGCTCGGCTGACGGGACTGACCGGGGCTCAGCGGGCCAGGCGGTCGCGCAGGAAGCCCTCGAACGTGCGCAGGCCGGGGTGGCGGGCGCGGAGGGCGGCGACGTCGGCCTCGTAGCCGCCTTCCAGGAACCACTCGTACATGCGCTCCCCGCCGGTCGGGGTCTGCTCGAACCGGGTGGGGGTGCCGGTGACGCGCTGGTAGATCTCGGCGAGCTCCGGGCCGGTGCGTTCGTCGCCCGCCAGCTCCAGCGCCCGGCCGGCGTGATCGTCGGGATGCTCGAACGCCTCCGCCGCGAAGTGGCCGATGTCCTCGGGCGCGACGAGCTGCATGCGCCGGAACGGCAGCGCGATGACCCGCTCCTCCCCGGCGGGCTCGGCGTAGTACAGGAGGTTCGTCATGAAGAACACCGGCCGCAGGACGGTGACCCGCAGGCCCAGCTCCGCGAGGTGCCGCTCGATCGCCCACTTGCTCGCGAAGTGCTCGATGCCGGTGTCGCGCTCGGCGCCGCCGACCGAGCTGTAGACCAGGTGGGCCAGGCCCAGCCCGGCGGCCAGGTCGGCGACGGCGACGCCCTGGCGCACCTCGCGGGCCAGCTCCTCCTCGGTCAGGGCGAGGGCCTGCACGCTGAACACGCCGTGCACGCCCGTCATGGCGGCCCGCAGGGAGGCGGGGTCGTCCAGGTCGCCCTTCGCCAGGGTGGCGCCGAGCGCGGACAGGGCGCGGGCGGCGGGCGAGGCCGGGTCCCTGACCAGGGCGCGGACCGTCCAGCCGCGGTCCAGGAGCGTCCGGGCCACCGCGCCGCCCTGGTTGCCGGTGGCGCCGGTGACCAGGATCGTCCTGGCGCGGGCGGGCAGCAGCAGCGACTTCCCGGTGACCTTGCGGGCCTCGACGGCGGCGTGCGCCTCGGCCGCCGACTCCAGGGGCAGCACGTTGCCGACCGTGGGACGCAGGCGGCCGGCGGCGGCCAGCTCCAGGGCCTCGCGGGCCAGCTCACGCGGGTCGGCCGAGGGCCAGGCCACTGCGGTCACGCGGGGGTCGGGGGTGGTCATCGGGCCGCCGGCCATGCCGTACGCGCTGAGCCGCCCGCCGTCCTTCAACAGCGCCTGCGCCTGGGCGCCGACCTCGCCGCCCACGCCGTCGAAGACGACGTCCAGGCCGCCGGTCGCGGCGCGTACCTCGTCGGCCCAGCCCGGGACGGTGTAGTCGACCGTCAGCTCGGCCCCGAGGCGCGCGGCCAGGTCGCGCTTGGCGGCACTGCTCGCCGCGCCCACCACGCGTGCCCCCGCGGCGCGCGCGAGCTGCACCAGCAGGCTGCCCACCCCGCCTCCGGCGGCCTCCACCAGCACCCATTCGCCGGGCCGCGGCGCGGCGGCGCGGGTCAGCCCCACGGCGGTGCGCCCGTCGGCCAGCAGCGCCACGGCGTCCAGCGCCGACAGGCCCGGGGGCAGCGGGATCAGGTCGTCGGCGGCGGCCACCGCCAGCTCGGCGTAGCCGCCCCGGCCGCCGAGCGTGGTGACCACCCGCGTTCCCACCAGCGCCGCGTCCACGCCTTCGCCCACCGCCAGGACGGTGCCCGCCACCCCGTTCCCCAGGATCGCGGGCAGCTCGGCCCGTCGCGGTCCCCGATCGGCGCGCACCTGCGTCTCCACGAACGTGATGCCCGCGACCGCCACCTCGACCAGCACCTGCCCCGGCCCCGCGACGGGATCGGGCACCTCCTCGACGACCAGCGACCCGGGACCACCGAACCGCCGCAGCACCACCGCACGCATGACAATCCTCCTTAGTCGGAGCGCTCCGCTCCGACTGAGTACGGTATATCGGAGCGCTCCGCTCCGCAATATCCTGTACGGCATGGCAGGACGCGGCAGACAGGCCGAGGCGGCGCGGAACGATCTGCGCCTGCTCCAGGCGGCCCACGAGGTGTTCACGACACAGGGGTTCGACGCGCCCGTGTCGGCCATCGCCAAGCAGGCGGGCGTGGGCATGGGCAGCCTCTACCGCCGCTACCGCACGAAGGAGGAGCTGCTCCAGCGGTTGTGCCTGATCGCCATGGAACGCGTGGTCGACGCCCTGGAGTCGGCCCTGGCCGAACCCGACCCGTGGACCGGGCTGGAGGCGTACGTGCGGGCCTGCGTGGAGGGCCGCTCCGGCGCGCTGGCCCCGGTGGCGGGCACGATCGAGGTCACCGACGAGATGTGGCGCACCTCCCGGCGGGCCACCGAGCTGGCCGACGAGCTCGTCACGAAGGCCCGCGAGGCCGGCGCGCTCAGACCCGACGTCACCACGCTCGACGTCTCGCTGCTCATCGAGCAGTTCAGCAGGCCGGCCCCCGGCCCGCCCAGCGAGGAGCACCAGCGGGTCAAACAGCGCCTGCTGGCCGTCACGCTCGACGGCCTGCGCGCCCCCGGCACGACCCCGCTGCCCGGTGATCCGCCGAGCACGGAGTGGTACGAAGGGCGCTGGCGGACCGCCCCGTAGGTCTACGGTGGGACGGTGGCCTTCAATGACCTGCTGAAAGACCTCGACCACAGCGCCGGAGCGCAGGCCGCGGGCATCAGACGCGGCTACGGCGGCCCGCCCGCCCGGACGATGAGCGTGCGCTCGGGCCCGGCCCGGCTGCGCTGCGCCTCGCTGCTCAAGCCCCTCTACGCCTGGGTGGCCGCCGACCACATCGACGACGCCGAGCGCTGGCGCCGCCACGCCGAGCCCGCCGTGGTCCTCTCCTCCAACGCCGACACGCTGAGCCTGTGGTTGTCCATCGGGCCGCGCGTCCTGCTGGAGGACCTCTACCGGCGCACCGGCGTGCGGTGGGCCCAGCCGGGCGGCGACCCGTCGCGCTTCGGCTCGGTGGAGGTGTCGGCCGACGAGGTCGCCGCCGCCTACACCGTGTTCGCGCAGGCCGCGGCGGCGGGCGACCCGGTGGCGGCCACCGTCCTGGAGTGGATGCGGCAGGTGGCGGGGGAGCAGACGTTCGGCGCCCGCGAGGCGCTCGGCTCGCCCGAAGCCGGGATCAAGTGCGGCTGGTACGGCGCCCCCGACGAGACCTGCCTGCGCACCCACGCCGTCGCCGTCCTGCCGCGCGGCGGCACCCGGGCGACCGTGGTCGTGGCGATGACCGCGCTGCCCTACACCGGTGAGCGCGACCGCGAGGCGTACCACGCCCGCATCGCCCAGGGGTTTCCGGTCGAGTCCGTGCACGAGGGCCTGGCCGGGTCGCTGCTGCGCGGTCTCATGTCCACCACGCTGGCCGAGCTGGGCCACCGGCCCCGCTAGAGTCGGGGATCATGCGGATCACGGTGCTCGGCGGATGCGGGGCCTGGCCGGCGGCGGGCCAGGCGTGCAGCGGCTACCTCGTCGAGCACGACGGGTTCCGCGTGCTCGTCGACCCCGGCTACGCCACGCTGCCGCGGCTGCTCGAAAGCACGCCGGCCGAGCGGGTCGACGCCGTCCTGGTCAGCCACGGCCATCCCGACCACTGCTCCGACCTCAACCCGCTGCTGCGCGCCCGCGCCCTGGGCGATGCGCCGCCGGCCGCGCTGCCCGTGCACGCGCCGCCCGGCGCGCTCGACGCCGTGCTCGCGCTCGACCGGCGCGGCATGCTGGCCGGCAGCTTCGAGCTGCACGACCTGGAGCCGGGCACGCCGCGCGAGATCGGCCCGTTCCGGCTCGACGCCTTCTCGCTGCCGCACCACGTGCCCAATGCCGGGCTGCGGCTGAGCGCGGGCGGCCGGGCGATCGCCTACACGGGCGACACCGGGCCGTCCGCGGACCTCGTCACGCTGGCCGCCGACGCCGACCTGCTGGTGGCCGAGGCCACCTACCCCGAGCGGGTGCCCGACGAGGACGCGCCCTACCTGTCCAGCGCCCTCGACGCGGGCCGCACCGCCGCCGCGGCCGGGGCCGCCCGGCTGCTGCTCACCCACCTGTGGCCGGGCACCCGGCCCGAGCCGGCGCTCGACGCGGCGGCCAGGTCCTACGCGGGCGACCTCGCGGTGGCCACGGCGGGCCTCACGATCGAGGTGTGACGCACCGGGCTCAGCGTGGCGGGGGCGTGCGCAGGGCGGTCACCACGGCGGCGAGCTTCGGTGGCTCGACGCCGTACGGCATCTCCTCGGCCCACGTGTGACCGCGGTAGACGCCGAGCTCCTCCTCGGTGAGCGCGGCGGGGGTCACCCGCGGGCGCGCCTCGTCGAAGGTGGCCAGGAAGAACGGCTCGGTCTTCACGTAGCGCACGCCCAGCCAGGTGAAGTCGCGCTCGACGTCCACCGAGTGATCGCGCACCGCCGACCCGGGCAGCCCGGTCTCCTCGGCCAGTTCGCGCCTGGCGGCCTCCAGCGGCGTCTCGCCCGGGTCGAGGCCGCCGCCCGGCGGCTCCCAGACGTCCCTGCCGCTGATCGGGTCGTACCAGTGCATGAGCAGGACGCGTCCGTCGCGGTCGAGGCAGACGACGCGGGCGGCAGGACGTTGGCTACTGCCCATTTGGGCCCCCTTTTTCCTCTATGGCGACCATCGGAAAGACGCTATTCACGCACCCGCCTGACGCTGGAGATCCTTCAGCCGGATCATCCCAGCACTCAGCGAGGAGTACGTCCATGCAACGATGGCGCATCCTGCCCGCTCTCGTGGCCGCGGCCGTGTCGGTCCCCGCCCCCGCCGCCCTGGCCGATCCCGCGCCTGCTCCAGAGGGCAAGGTCCTCAACGGCGCGACCACCCTGGCCGCGCCCGTGCCCGTCCCCGACGTCCCGAACGGCATCAGCGCCGACAAGGTCCTGGTCATCGGCCTGGACGGGTTACGCCACGACCGCATCGCCCCCGCCGACGCCCCGAACCTCGACGCCCTGATCAGCGGCGGCACGTTCGGCACCAGCCTGCTCTACACCAGCCCGATGGCCGCCACCTCCAGCGGCCCCGGCTGGTCCACGATCGCCACCGGCGTCTGGCCCGACCTGCACGGCGTGAAGGACAACACCTTCGCCGGCAAGCACTACGACCAGTACCCCGACTTCCTGACCAGGCTGGAGAACACGAACGCCGCCTACTCCACCTACGCCGCGCTCGACTGGAAGCCGCTCGCCGACCAGGGCACGTTCGGCCCCCGGATCGACGCCAGAGTGGCCCTGGACGGCGACGCCGACGGCTACCCGGCCGAGGACGAACGCGTCACCCAGGTCAGCGAGACTGTCCTGCGCACCAGGAATCCGGACGCCTCCTTCGTCTACCTGGGCGCGATCGACATCGCCGGGCACGGCAGCGGCGCCGGCTCGGCCGCCTACCTGACCGCGATCCACGACGCCGACGCCCGGATCGGCCGGCTGCTGGCCGCGGTCAGGGCCAGGCCGTCGTACGCGAGCGAGCGCTGGACCGTGGTCGTGGCCACCGACCACGGTCACACCGACGCGGGCGGGCACGGCGGGTCCTCGATCGAGGAGCGCCGCACGTTCGTCCTGGCCTCCGGGCCCGGCCTCGCCGCCGGGGCGCGGCCGGCCGACACGCGCCTGGTGGACGTGACGGCCGCGGTCTTCACCGGGCTGCGGCTGGCCGTGCCGGGCGGGATCGACGGCAGGCGCGTCGACACCAGGACCGGCGACCCGTTCGAGGGCGTGACGCTGTCCGGCAGGACCGACGAGACCGGCATCCCGGCCGGCGTGCTCGGCTACTCGCACACGCCGCCCTCGGGCTGGTCGGCGGACGCGTCCAGGATGCCGTCCGGGGGCGTCCAGGAGTGGCGCGGCTGGGCGTTCACCACGGACGAGTTCTGGTCGCGGGCGGCCCGTGACCAGCAGCGGGAGCTGAACGTCCGGTCCAGGGGCGTCTTCGCGGTGGCCGACTCCGACGAATGGGACGACAAGTCCCACGGGACCGGGACGTTCGACTCGACGCTCGTCTCGCCCGCCTACACCGTGACCGGCCGCGCGTCCGTCACCCTTGCCTACGCCACCCACTACCGGGTGGACGGCGCCCAGAAGGCGCAGGTGCTCGTCTCGTTCGACGGCGGCGCGGACACGCTGGTGAAGAACTACACGGCCGACGCGATCGCCAGGAACGAGTCGCTCAGGGTGGCCGTGCCGGCCGGGGTTACGTCGATGAGGGTCAAGTTCCACTACTTCGACGCGACCAACAACTGGTACTGGGCGGTGGACGACCTGCGCGTCTCCTGACCGTGCGGCCGGGTGCGGCCGGGTGCGGCCGGGAGCCTCGTCCTGGGACGGGGCTCCCGGTCAGGGGTTGCGGGCGGCGATGGAGGCGTTGAGCGCTGTCGCGAAGGCCGTCCAGCCGACGTAGGGCAGCAGGGCCAGCCCGGCGCGGCGGTCGGCGCGCAGGAAGCGGCGCAGGAGCACCAGGTTGGCCGCGTCGAGCGCCACGATGTCGGCCAGGGCCAGGCGGGGGGAGCGGGCGCCGAAGAACAGCGGCGTCCAGGCGGCGTTGAGCGCGAGGTTGGCGCCCAGCGCGCGGGTCAGGCCCGCCCGGTCGTCGCCCGAGGTCAGCGCGCGGGCGCCGGCGTAGGCGATCAGGCCGTAGATCGGGGTCCAGACCAGGCCGAACGCCCGCGTGGGCGGCTGCCAGCGCGGCTTGCGCAGCCGGCGGTACCAGGCCGAGCCGGAGGAGGTGGCCAGGCTGCCGAGCGTGGCCGTGACGGTGACCGCGGCCGTGGTGGCGAGGAGGTTACGGGCGAACGGGCGCATCTGCATGGGCCTGCCCCTACCCGCCAGTGCCGCCGCATGCCCTAGGCGCCCTCGGGTTCCTCGACCACGAGGGTGAGCAGGCCGGGGAAACGTTCGTCGAACTCCTCGCGGCGCAGCCGGTTGAGCCGGCGGGTGCCCTCGTCGCGCTGCTCCAGCAGGCCGACCTGGCGCAGCACCCCGAAGTGGTGGCTGAGCGTGGACTTGGCCACCCGCAGGTGGGCGAACGTGCCGCAGGCGCGGGCCCAGTCGGGCTCACCGGCCAGCTCGCGGACGATGCGGCGGCGGACCGGGTCGCCGAGCGCGTCGAGGGCGGCCTGCAACGACACCTCGGCGGGAGAGGCGTGGGTCAGGCCGCGCGTCCTGTTCGATGCCGGTCGAACATTGGTGTAGTGTTCCATCTCGATCGAACATCCTAGTCGAGGGAGCGGTCATGGAGACCGGGCACTTCGGAGTGTGGCACCCGCTGATCGGCAAGGCCCCCGCCGAGCAGGCGCGGCGGGCGGCGGCCGAGATCGAGCGGCTGGGCTACGGCTCCGTGTGGATCAACGAGGGCCGGCAGAGCAAGGAGCCGCTCACCACGGCGGCCGTCCTGCTGGCCGCCACCACCCGCGTCGCGGTCGCGACCGGCATCGCCAGCATCTGGGGCCGCGACGCGACGGGCATGACGGCGGGCACGAAGACGCTGGCCGACGCCTTCCCGGGCCGCTTCCTGCTGGGCATCGGGGTCAGCCACGGCCCGCTGGTCGGCAGCCGCGGCCACGCCTACGACAAGCCGCTGGGCGCGATGCGCGCCTACCTCGACGGCATGGACGCCGCCGAGGAGGGCCTGCCCGAGGCGCGCGCCCCCCGGCTGCTGGCGGCGCTGCGTCCCCGGATGCTGGAGCTGTCCCGAGACCGGGCCGACGGCGCCCACACCTACTTCGTGCCGCCCGAGCACACCGAGCAGGCCCGCCGCGTCCTCGGCGCCGACAGGCTGCTGGTGCCCGAGCAGGCCGTGGTGCTGGAGGCCGACTCGGTCAGGGCCCGCGAGATCGCCCGCGCCCACCTGGCCTACTACCTGACCCTGCCCAACTACCTGGGCAACCTGCGCGCCCTCGGCTTCACCGACGACGACTTCGCGGGCGGCGGCAGCGACCGGCTGGCCGACGCCATCGTGGCCTGGGGCGACGAGGAGCGGGTCGCCGCGCGGCTGCGGGCCCACCTCGACGCGGGGGCCGACCACGTGGCCGTCCAGCCGCTCTCGCCGGGCGCCCCCGACCTCGACGACGCCCTGAAGCAGCTCCAGCGCCTGGCGCCGGCCCTCGGCCTCTGATCGAGGGGCGGGCCCCGGCGGGTCGGTTTGACTTAGAGCGCACTTCAATTCGTAACGTCGGTCCCATGACAACGCCTCAGCACAAGATCGGTTCGGGTTTCGGCGCCAGAAGCACGGCGGACGAGGTGCTCCAGGGCATCGACCTCACCGGCAGGATCGCGCTGGTCACCGGCGGCTACTCCGGCCTGGGCCTGCAGACCACGCGCGCGCTCAGCAGGGCCGGGGCCCATGTCATCGTCCCGGCCCGGCGTCCCGGTGCGGCCGAGGAGGCCCTGGCCGGCATCGACCGCGTCGAGGTGGGCGAGCTCGACCTCGGCGACCTCGACAGCGTGCGCCGCTTCGCCGACGGGTTCCTGGCGACCGGCCGCGACCTGCACCTTGTGATCAACAACGCGGGCATCATGGCCTGCCCCGAGACGCGGGTCGGCCCCGGCTGGGAGGCCCAGTTCGCCACCAACCACCTCGGCCACTACGCCCTGGTCAACCGCCTGTGGCCGGCCGTCGAGCGCGGCGGCGGCCGGGTCGTGGCCGTCTCCTCCGCCGGCCACCGGCGCTCCGGCATGCGCTGGGACGACGTGATGTTCGAGCACGGCTACGACAAGTGGCAGGCGTACGGCCAGGCGAAGACGGCCAACGTGCTGTTCGCCGTGCACCTCGACGCCCTGGCCAAGGGGGCGGGGGTGCGCGCGTTCGCGGTGCATCCCGGCGGCATCCTCACCCCGCTCCAACGCCACCTGACCAGGCGGGAGATGGTCGAGGCCGGCTGGATCGACGAGCAGGGCAACCAGCTCAACACCAGCTTCAAGACGCCGGAGCAGGGCGCGGCCACCCAGGTGTGGGCGGCCACCTCGCCGCAGCTCGACGACATGGGCGGCGTCTACTGCGAAGACTGCGAGATCGCCGAGCAGGCCGGCGCCGCGGGGGGCGGCGTCCACTCCTACGCGACCGACCCCGAGCAGGCCGCGCGCCTGTGGCGGCTGTCGGCCGAGCTGACCGGCGTCGACGCCTTCGCCGCGCGGTCCTGAGGGGCGGCGGCGTCGCGCGGTACTGAGAGGCGGGGTCTCACCGGGCTGACGGTCAGCGTTTCATGGCGCCGTCGGCGATGGCGTCCGCGGCGTCGCCGATGGCCATGCCCACGATCTCCAGGCGGCGTACCAGTTCGCGCTGCTTGAGGGCGTCCGAGGTGACCTCGGCCGAGAAGATCCGGGAGATCTCGTACTGGTACATGCGCCGGATCGCGCCGCCGGCCTTCTTGGCCTCCAGGGCGTCCTGCACCACCGCCGAGGGCCGCGAGGCCAGGCCGCGTACGGCGCTCTCCAGGGCGTCGATGCCCACGATGACCTGGTCGAGCAGCGGCGTGAAACGGATCTGGTCGGGCACCCGGTACAGGTGCGACTCGCGCACGAAGTCCCGCAGCGAGTCCAGCACGTCGTCGATCGAGCGTGACAGGCGGAACAGGTCCTCGGGGTCGATGGGCGTGACCAGCGCCGTCTTGAGCTCCTCGACCAGGCGGGCGCGCTCCTCGTCGCCGAGGTGCTCGATGGCGCGCATCTGCTCGTGCGCGCCGGTCCTGCCGACCTCGCCGCCGATCATGGCCATCGCCAGCCAGGCGCCCTGCTTGGTGGCCTTGAGCTGGCCGAGCAGGGCCCCGCTGAGCGCGCCGTCCATGCGGCCGGTCATGAGGTCCCGGATCCGGCGCCATCGCTTCACCACGTCCCCCTCAGCCCCTTCAGGACGAACGCCGCGGTCGCGGCCAAGAGCCCGCTCAGCGGGAGCGTCAGCAGCCAGGCCACGACGATCTTGACGGCGGCGTACCAGCGGACCCGGCCGCCGCCCTGCGCGACCCCCGCGCCGACCAGCCCGCCGGCCACGGCCTGGGTCATGCTCACGGGCATACCCACGGCGGCGCAGGCGATCACCGCGGTGCCCGCGGCCAGTTCGGCGGCGACGCCGTGCGCGGGACGGGAGACGATGATCTCGCGGCTCAGCGTGCGGCCCGCCCTGGGCAGCCCGTACAGCGCGCCGAGCCCGAACAACATCGCCACCAGCGAGGTGCAGGCCAGGGGCGCGCCCTGGAAACCGAGTGCGATCATGAAGACGGCCAGCATCTTCTGCCCGTCGTTGGCCGCGTAGGCGAGCGTCTGGAGCAGGAACCCGGCCCAGTGCCAGCGGGCCAGGCCGGGCGCGCCGGTCACCCGTACGAGCAGCCGGATGAGCAGCCACGACAGCAGCGCCCCCGCGAACGGCGCGGCCAGCCCGAAGGCCAGCACGAGCGCCACCGAGCCGCCCGACACCGGCAGCCCCCACCCCAGCCCCGCCCCGGTGAGCCCGCCCACCACGGCCAGCGTGAGGCTGGTCGGCCGCCCCTTGGCGCTGAGCGTGAACACCACGGCCAGCGAGCAGAGCACGGCGACGGTCATCGCGGCCTGACCGCCGGGGGCGTGGAAGGCCGCCAGCCGGTTCACGAACGTCAGCGCCACCCGGTGCGTGATCAACGGGATCACCGTGACGAGCAGCACCAGCGTCAGGATGCCGACGGCCGGCCGGATCACCGGCAGCTTGAGCCCGGTCGCCAGCAGCGCCCCGCCGTCGTTGATCCCGGACACGACGGCGAACAGCCCCGCGACCCCGATCAGTACGACGGTCTCCAACGGCACGTGCTCCATCCCAGTCGGCGCTGTTCGGCACGGACAAGCCCGTTTCCCTTATGGCCCCCATAGGGGAAAGGCGGCTGTCCCATGCGGCGCCACCCCGGATAGCGTCCGTAATGCCCGATAACTACCCAAGATCGAGTGGATTGATGGACGAAGAACTCATTCTGTTGAATCCCGGGCCCGCATGTACGTCGAAGCGGGTCAAGGACGCCCTGCTTCGCGGCGACCTCTGCCACCGCGAGCCCGAGTTCACGGAGTTGCTGTTCAGGATCCGTGAGGCCCTGCCCCGGTGCCTGAACCTCGGCGGCACGCACGAGGCGCTGCTGGTCACCGGGTCGGGAACCGCGGCCATGGAGATGGCGGTCATCAGCTCCGTCCGCGCGGGACGTGGCGTGCTCGTCGTGAACAACGGCGTCTACGGCGACCGGATGATCAAGATCGCGAAGGCGCACGGCATCCCGTTCCACGAGGTCAGGAGCGACTGGACGGTCCCGGCCGACCCCGAGGCCGTCCGGGCGGCGCTGGCCGGGCGCGACGACGTGGACGCCGTGGTCTGCGTGCACCACGAGACCACGACCGGCCTGATCAACCCGATCAAGGAGATCGGCGAGGTCGTGGCCGAGCACGGCGCCCTGTTCGTGATCGACGCGATCAGCGGCACCGCGATCGAGGACCAGGACCTGGCCGAGGTCAAGGCCGACGTCGTCTGCGGCACCGCCAACAAGGGCCTGCACGGGCTGCCCGGCATGTCGTTCATCCTGTGCAGCGAGGCGGCGATCGAGCGGATCCAGGAGGCGCCCGCGCGCAGCCTGTACCTCAACGCCGCCAGCTACCTGGCCGGCCAGCGCAAGGGCGACGTGCCGTTCACCCCGGCCGTGCAGGTCTGCTACTCCCTCGACGAGGCGATCAAGGAGTACGAGGAGGCGGGCGGGTTCGCGGCGCGCACCCGGCTGTACCGCGAGCGGGCCGACCTGGTCCGCGGCCAGTTCACCCGTCTGGGCCTGAAAATCCTCGTTGATGAACAATTCAGGTCAAACACCGTAACAATGCTTCATCTCCCCGAAAACGTAACTTATGCGGCGCTTCATGATGAGCTCAAAAAGCGCGGTTACGTTATCTACGCCGGTCAGGGGCAACTTTCGGCGGACTTCTTCAGGATCTGCACGATGGGCGAGATCCCCTGGCACCGGCTGGAACAGCTCGAGGACGCGCTCCGAGAGTCGATCGAGGCAGCTAGGGGTTAACGACGACATGCAGCTCAACCTGCACCGGCTCTGGATCTTCATGACGGTCGTGGAGTGCGGCGGCTTCTCGGCCGCGGCGCAGAAGCTCTACCTCAGCCAACCGTCCGTGTCACACCAGGTCAGGCAGCTTGAGCAGTCGCTGCGCGCCACGCTGATCGACCGCAGCGGCGCCCGCATCAGGCTCACCCCCGAGGGCGAGGTGATGCTGGAGTACGCCAGGCGCGTGTTCCTGCTGGCCGACGAGGCCGTGGCCGCGATCCGGCAGGTCTCCGGGCTGCAGACCGGCAAGCTGGTCGCGGGAGGCACCACCACCGTCGGCACGTACCTCCTGCCGCCGTTGCTGGCGGCCTTCCGCGACCGTCACCCGGGCATCGAGATCGGCATCCAGGTCGGCAACGGCCAGCGGGTCGAACGCGGGCTCGTGGACGGCGAGATCGGCGTCGCGGTGCTGGCCGGCGAGCCCGGCGCGGCGCAGCTCGCCAGCGAGCCCATCCTGGAGGACCGGCTCGTCGTCATCACCCAGCCGGGCCACCGGCTGGCCAGCAGGGGCCGCGCCGAGCCCGCCGACCTGACCGGCGAGTTCTTCCTCATCCGCGAGCCCGGCTCCTCCACCCGCGAGCTGCAGGAACAGGCGCTGGAGACGTGGGGGCTCGAAGAGGCCGGCCGCAGCGAGATCTGGGGCCCCGAGACGATCAAACAGGCGGTCGCCGCCGGGCTCGGCGTCTCGCTGGTGTCCGAGCACTGCGTCGAGCAGGAGCTCGCCGACGGACGGCTGGCGGCCCTCGAAGTGCTGCCCGCGCCCAAGCCCCGCCCCATCGTGCTGGCCCACCGCCGCGACCGGCTGCTGGGGCCCGCCGAACAGGCGTTCATCGCCATGTTGCGCAACGTCCGCAGCTGGCCGGGGATCAACCGCTTGAGGAGCATCTCGTGACATCCCTGCCCTCCCGGGCACAGGTCGTGATCATCGGTGGCGGCATCGCCGGTTGCAGCGTGGCCTACCACCTGGCCGAGCTGGGCTGGACCGACGTCGTGCTGCTCGAACAGGGACAACTCTCCTGCGGCACCACCTGGCACGCCGCCGGGCTCGTCGGCCAGCTGCGCAGCACCGAGAGCATGACCAGGCTGATCAAGTACAGCACCGACCTGTACGCCCGCCTGGAGGCCGAGACCGGCTTCGGCACCGGCTGGAAGCAGTGCGGGAGCGTCAGCGTGGCCCGCACCCCCGAGCGCATGACCCAGCTCAGGCGCACCGCGTCCGCCGCCCGCAACTACGGCATCCAGGCCGAGGTCATCACCCCGCGCGAGGCCGGCGAGCTGTGGCCGGTCATGCGCACCGACGACCTGGTGGGCGGCGTCTGGCTGCCCGGCGACGGCAAGGCCAACCCCTCCGACCTCACCCAGGCGCTCGCCAGGGGCGCCCAGCGGCGCGGCGTGCTGGTGATGGAACGCGTCCGCGTCACCGGCGTCACCGTACGGGACGGCGTCGTGCGCGGCGTGGACACCACCGAGGGCCACATCGAGACCGAGGTGCTGGTCAACTGCGCCGGCCAGTGGGCCAAGGAACTCGGCCGGATGGCCGGCGCCACCGTCCCGCTGCACTCGGCCGAGCACTACTACGTGGTGACCGAGCCGATCCCCGGCGTACGCCCCGACCTGCCCGTGCTGCGCGACCCCGACGGGTACGCCTACCTCAAGGAGGAGGTCGGCGGCCTGGTCGTGGGCGGCTTCGAGCCGGACGCCAAACCGTGGGGCATGGACGGCATCCCCCACCCCTTCGAGTTCCAGCTCCTGGAGGAGGACTGGGACCAGTTCGCGATCATCATGGAGAACGCGATCCAGCGTGTCCCGGCGTTGGAGAGCACCGGGATCAGGATGTTCTACAACGGGCCGGAGAGCTTCACGCCCGACAACATGTTCCTGCTGGGCGAGACGCCCGAGGTGCGCGGCCTGTTCGTCGGCGCCGGGTTCAACTCGGCCGGCATCGCCTCGGCGGGCGGCGCCGGCCGCGCGCTGGCCGAGTGGATCGTGAACGGCGAGCCGACCGGCGACCTGTGGCCCGCCGACATCCGGCGCTTCGCCCGCTGGGCCGGCAACGACACCTGGCTGCGCGACCGGGTCACCGAGACGCTGGGGCTGCACTACGCGATGTCCTGGCCGGACAAGGAGCTGGAGACGGCCCGGCCGCTGCGCCGCTCGCCGGTCCACCACCTGCTGGCCGAGGCCGGGGCGCGCTTCGGGTCGAAGATGGGCTGGGAGCGGGTCAACTACTTCGGGCCCGCCACGCCGTCCACGTTCGGGCGGCCGGGATGGCAGCCGTACGTGGACGCCGAGGTGGCGGCGTGCCGGAACGCGGCGGCGCTGTTCGACCAGACGTCCTTCTCCAAGTTCGTCCTCAAGGGCGCCGAGGCCATGGAGGCGCTGCAGTGGCTCTGCACCGCCGACGTGGACGTCGAGCTCGGCCGGGTCGTCTACACCGGCCTGCTCAACGACCGGGGCGGCTACGAGTCGGACCTGACGGTGACCCGCGTGGCCCGCGACGAGTACCTGGTCGTGACCGGCTCGGCCCAGACCACGAGGGACTTCGACCACATCTCCAAGGGCCTCGGCGACCGGCGGGCGGTCCTGGTGGACGTCACCGGCGCGTACGCCGTCTTCGGCGTGATGGGCCCGTCGTCCAGGAGGATCCTGCAGTCGGTGTCGAAGTCGGACTTCTCGGCCTTCGACTTCGGCACGTCCCGGCTGGTCGACCTCGGTCACGCCACCGTGCGCGCCACCCGCGTCACGTACGTGGGCGAGCTGGGCTGGGAGCTGTACGTGCCCGCCGAGTTCGCCGTCACCGTCCACGAGACGCTCATGGGCACCGGCGAGCTGACCCAGGCCGGTTACTACGCCATCGAGGCCATGCGCATTGAGAAGGGCTACCGCGCCTGGGGCCGCGAGCTGGGCCCGGAGATCACCCCCGCCGCCGCCGGACTGCGTTTCACCTGCAAGAAGAGCGGCTACCGGGGAGCGCGGCACGCCCTGGGGTCGCCGTCGCGCAGGGTAGTCTCGATCGTGCTGGACGACCCCGCCGCACACCTGTGGGGCGGCGAGTCCCTGCTGTCCGACGGCGTCCCGGTGGGCTACGTCACCTCGGCGGCCCACAGCCCCACGCTCGGCAGGTCCGTGGCGCTGGGCTTCGTCACCGAGGTCTCGCCGGAAGGCGGCGTCACGCTGGAGAAGGTGGAGGTCGAGGTGGCCGGCGACCTGTACTCTGCCCAGATCAGCCTCAAGGCGCCCTACGATCCCACGTCCGCGAGAGTGAAGTCATGAGCAGCCACGCCGAGTACATCCTGACCCTGTCCTGCCCCGACCGCCCCGGCGTGGTGGCCGCCGTCTCCGGCCTCCTGGCCGGGCACGGGTGCAACATCATCGAGAGCCAGCAGTTCGGCGACCGGGTCGCCCAGCGCTTCTTCATGCGCGTGCAGTTCTCCGCCCCCCTCGGCGAGGACGAGCTGGGCGCTGCCTTCGCCGCCCTCGCCCCCGACTTCGCCATGGAGTTCAAGCTGCGCGACGTGGCCAGGAAGCCGCGCGTGCTGATCATGGTCAGCCGGTTCGACCACTGCCTCAACGACCTGCTCTACCGGGTCAGGTCGAAGACGCTGGACATCGAGATCGTCGCGGTCGCCTCCAACCACCCCGACCTGCGCCCGCTCACCCAGTCGTACGGCATCGACTACCACCACCTGCCGATCACCCCCGAGACCAAGCCCAGGCAGGAGGCCGAGGTGCTGGCGCTGGTCGAGCACTACCAGGTCGACCTGGTGGTGCTGGCCCGCTACATGCAGGTGCTGTCGGAGGACCTGTGCGAGAAGCTGGCCGGGCGGGCGATCAACATCCACCACTCGTTCCTGCCGTCGTTCAAGGGCGCCAAGCCCTACCACCAGGCCCACAACCGCGGCGTCAAGCTCATCGGCGCGACGGCCCACTACGTGACCTCCGACCTCGACGAGGGGCCGATCATCGAGCAGGAGGTCGCCCGGGTCAACCACAGCCACTCGCCCGAAGACCTCGTGCGCATCGGCCGCGACGTGGAGTGCGTGGCGCTGGCCCGCGCGGTCCGGTGGCACGCCGAGCAGCGCGTCCTGCTCGACGGCCACAAGACCGTCGTCTTCCCCCGCTGACCTCTTCCGATGGGTTACGGGCGGTAGGTCCCGAAGAACCAGGAGTTGCCCTCGGGGTCCTTGCAGGCGTACTCGCGCGAGCCGTACGGCTGGTCGACGAGTTCCATGGTGATCACGGCCCCCGCGGCCCTGGCGTGATCGTGGTGGGCGTCGACGTCGTCGACCGCGATGTAGACGCCGGGCCCGCCCGGCTTCCCCCGGCCGATCATGATCAGGTCGTCCTCGACGAACAGCTCGGCGTGCTCGACGGCTCCGGACGCGTCCTTCGACGACTCGTGCACCCGGAACCCGAACGCCCCGGTCAGGAAGTCGAGCGCCGCCTGCGGGTCCTCGTAGCGGGCCAGTGCGTAGACAGTGCGTTTCATGGCTCCAGTGTCCACGGCGGGCCGCCGGCGGGTCTTGGACGAATCTGACCGGGCGTGGTGCCGCCGAGCGCCCGGAACTCCCGGTTGAGATGGGCCTGGTCGTAGAAGCCGCACTCGGCCGCGACCGCGGCGATCGGCTCGCCGGAGCGCAGCAACCGCGCGGCCCGGCCGAACCTGATCACCCGGGCCGCCGCCTTCGGGGCCAGCCCGACCTGGTCGTGGAAGCGGGCCACCAGATGACGGTGACTCCAGCCCAGCGACGCCGCCAGCGACGACACCCCGAGCCGCCCGCCCGACTCCAGCAGCCGCGCCCACGCCCACGGCAGCTCGGGGCCCACCTCGGGCCCGGCGAGGATGCGTTCGGTCAGCAGCCGGTCGGTCAGGGCCAGCCGCTCCCGCCACGACGGCGTCGCGGCCAGCCGGTCGAGCAGCTCCCCGGCCCACCGCCCGAGCACGGCCTCCACCGGGACCACCCGATTGGTCAGGTGCCGCATCGGCAGCCCGTGCAGCCGCCGCGCCCCGAACGGCGTGAGCACCACCTGCACGCCCTCGCACGGCCCGGTGACCCGGGTGAGCGCGAACCGGTCGGCGAGCCCGCCCGCGAACGCCCTGACCCGCTCCCCGTACGCCTCCATCGGCGCGCCGACGCCCAGGATGAGCACCGCCCCCGGCATGGCGGCCTCGGCCCGCGTCAGCGGCGCGGGGTAGTGCTCGCTGTAGGCGCACAACCGGGTGACGTACGGCCGCAGCGCAGCGCCGGGGGCGGCCTCGACGATGGCCGGCCCCGGCGTGCTCATGCCGCCGACACTACAGACCGGTGTGCTCGGCGAGGAAGGTCAGCGTGTCGGCCGACAGATCGACCGTACGGCTCACCGAGCGGGCGCCGTGGCCCACCTCGGTCTCGTTGCGCAGCAGCACCGGCCGCCCGGCGGTCGAGGCGTGCTGCAACGCCGCGCACATCTTCCAGGCGTGCAGCGGGTGCACCCGCGTGTCGGACTGGAAGACGGTGAACAGCGTCGCCGGGTAGGCCACCGACTCCTCGACCCGGTGGTAGGGCGAATAGCCCCGCAACCAGCCGAACTGCTCGGGGTCGTCGGCGCTGCCGTACTCGACGTTCCAGGTCGCGCCGAGGCCGAACTTCTCGTACCTGATCATGTCGAGCAGCGGCGCCGAGCAGACGACGGCCGCGTACAGGTCGGGGCGCTGCGTCAGCGCGGCGCCGACCAGCAGGCCGCCGTTGGAGCCGCCGGAGATGCCGAGCTGCTCGCGGGTGGTGACGCCGGTCTCGATGAGGTGCTCGGCCGCCGCGTGGAAGTCGTCGAAGACGTTCTGCTTGTTGGCCAGCATGCCCGCGCGGTGCCAGTCCTCGCCCTCCTCGCCGCCGCCGCGCAGATTGGCGATGGCGTAGACGCCGCCCGCCTCGACCCAGGCCAGGATCGAGGCCGAGTAGCCGGGGGTCATGGACAGGCCGAAGCCGCCGTAGCCGTACAGGATCGTCGGGCGGGGGCCGGGACGCTCGTCGGCCGGGGAGATGATCAACATCCGGACCTCGGTGCCGTCCTTGGACCGGTACACCTCCTGCGACGTGCGCACCGGCGGCACCTCGACCGCGCCCGGCGAGGCGGCCCACAGCGTGGTCTCGCCCGTGCGGGCGTCGTAGCGCTGGATCGTCGGCGGCGTGGTGTTGTCGGTGTAGCCGAACCACGCCTCGAAGCCGCCCTCGGGACGCTCGGAGATGCCGCCGATCGTGCCCAGGCCCGGCGTCGGCACCGAGCCCACGCGCTCGCCGGTGGCCAGGTCGTGGACGGTGATCTCGCTGATCGCGTGGCGGGTCCAGCCCACCAGCATGACCGGGCGCTCCAGGTCGTCGAGGATGGCGAAGTCGGACAGCACCGCCTCGGGGTCCTCGGGGATCAGGTCGCGCCAGGTCTCGTAGCCCGGGTCGGCCGGGTCGGTCACGCACACCCGGCCGCGGGAGGCGTCCCGGTCGGTGTGCACGTAGAGCCTGCCGTCGCGGCCGAACACCAGGGCGGTCTGCGCGTCGACGCCCTCCTGCACGACCTTCAGGTCGGGGGAGTCGGCGGGCGAGGCGGTCAGGTCGGCCACCCACAGGTCGTTGCGCGGCGCGGTGCCCTCGTGCGCCGAGACCTGGAGCCAGTGGCCGTCACGCGAGACCGAGACGCCGTAGTAGTTGGTCATCTTCAGCCCCTGGCCGAAGATCAGCGCGTCGTCCTCGGTCGAGGTGCCGACGCGGTGGAGGTAGACGCGGCGGTGGAACTGCGCCTCGTTCTCCGGCACCTCGGTGCGCGGCAGCCTGCGCACGTAGTAGAACGCCTCGCCGCCCGGCAGCCAGGCGATGGGGGAGTAGCGGCAGCGGTCGATCGGGCCCTCGACGCGCATCCCGGTCGCGACGTCCATGATGTAGAGGATCGACTCCTCGTCGCCGCCCACCGAGATCTGGTACGCCAGCAGCCGCCCTTCCTTGTCGGGCTGCACGGCGTCGAGCGTGGTGAGACCGGACGGGTCGATCTCCATCGGGTCGATCAGCGCCCGCTCGGTGCCGTCGGCCTCGACGACGTAGTAGACCGCGTGCTCCTGGTCGGGCGTGCGGCGGGAGAAGAACCGGCGCTCCCCGCGCCAGGCCGGCGGGCCCACCGAGCCGGACCGCAGCAGCTCGGCGATGCGGTCCTTGAACCGCTGCTCGCCACGCGTGGCGTTGAACAGCTCGGCCTGCGCGAGCAGCCATTCCTTGGTGTCCGGGCTGTCAGGGTCCTCCAGCCACCGGTACGGGTCGGGGACGGGCGTTTCGTGCAGGATGTCGACGACGTCTTCGCGGCGTGCCGTCGGATAAGGCTCTCGCGTCATGCCAGGAACCCTACTGCCAAGGTGGGGGCGTAAAGCGCTGGTGAAGCGGGCATAAAACGTAACGTGTGTCCCTCTGGTCATTCCGGCTTGAAGATTATGGGGTGGCGGGGACGCTACGGCTAACGCCAGACTTGGTGACAGGACGGTGCCGTGGTGACCATCCGCTGGACCGTCCGGCGGAGGTCCATGTGACGGAAGCACCAGTGCCCCAGGAGGGGCCGACAGGCGGGACATGCCACGGCATGTCCCCTTTGATACGCGCGCGGCAGGGAGAGGCCCGATGACGCGCCAGGTCCTGCTGCTCAACGCCACCTATGAGCCGCTCACCACGCTCTCGCTCCACCGGGCCATCGTCCTGGTGCTGCGGGAGAAGGCCGACGTCGTGCACCGCGACGGGCGGGGCGCCCAGCTCCGCTCGGCGAGTTGCACCCTCGATGTGCCTTCGGTGATCAGGCTCCGCAGATACGTCCGCATCCCCTACCGGTCCCGAATCCCGCTGACCAGGGCGGCCCTCATGAGGCGCGACGACTACCGCTGCGCCTACTGCGGGCAGCGGGCCGAGACCATCGACCACGTCATCCCGAGGTCGCGCGGCGGCACCCACACGTGGGAGAACTGCGTCGCCTCGTGCACGACCTGCAACCACCGCAAGGCCGACAAGTACCTGGAGGAGCTGGGATGGACGCTGCGCGTCCTCCCGGCGGTGCCGAGGGGCGCCCACTGGCGGCTCATCGGCGCCTCGCTCGTCGGCGATCCCCAATGGGCGCCCTACCTGGAGGCGGCGGCCTAGACACACTTTTTGAACCCGGAGGCCGCAGCCTGTCACCATGACGGGTATGTGGACCTTCACCGCTGATCCAGAGGAGTTCGCCGCGGTCGCCGAGCCGTTCCTGCTCGGCGACCCGGTCGGCAACACGGTTCCGCTGACCGTTCTCGCCGAACTGCGTGCCGGCCGGCCCGCCGAGGGCGCCTTCTTCGCCTGGTGGACCGCCAGTGGCCAGGTTCGCGCCGCCGCCTTCCGCACGCCGCCCGCCCCCTTGAGCCTCACGCGCATGCCCGCCGAGGCCGTCGCGTCGCTCGTCGAGGCGCTCGTCGGTGACCTGTCCATGGTGACAGGGCCGGTCGTGGGGCCGGTCGAGGTGACATCCGAGGTCGTCCGGCTGCTCGGCGAGCCCGACCGGACGGTGTCCGAACGGCTCTACCGCCTCGGCGTGCCCGCCGTCCCCTCCGTGCCCGGCCGCGGCCGGCTCGCCGGGGCGGGCGACTTCCCGCTGATGGTGAGCTGGTACCAGGCGTTCGGGGAGGAGGTCGGGCTCGGCGAGGCGCACGACGTCGCCGAGCGGGTGGCCCGGCGGGTGGCCGGGCGCGAGCTGTTCGTCTGGGAGGCCGGGGGCGCGCCGGTCTCGATGGCGGGGCTCGGCCGGGCGGCCGGCGGCGTGTGCCGCGTCGGCCCGGTCTACACGCCGCCGTCGTGCCGCAGGAAGGGCTACGGGGCCGCGGTCACCGCGTACGCCGGCCAGGTGGCGCTGGCCGAGCGGTGCGAGCAGGTCGTGCTCTTCACCGACCTGGACAACCCGACGAGCAACGCGATCTACCGGTCGATCGGCTACGAGCCCGTCTCCGACCATGCGCACCTGACCTACACCGGCTCCCGCTCACCCGCCGCAGCGGGTTAGGCTTACGGCATGCCGCGTTACGACTTCCGCTGCCGCGCCTGCGGCTCCACGTTCGAGGTCTCCCGTCCCATGTCGGCCTCAGACGAGCCGGCGACCTGCCCGGAGGGTCACGGCGACACGGTCAAGCTGCTGTCCACGGTCTCCATGACCGGCGGCGCGGCCGCTCCCCGTCCAGCCGGCGGCGGCGGTGGCTGCTGCGGCGGTGGCTGCTGCTCGTGACCGGCGGGCCCGGCTGAGCACCTCCACCACGACCCGGGCCGCCCGTTCCACCGTCTCCACGCCCGTCTCCAGGTCGGGGCTGCGTTCCGACAGCACGGCTACGAGCAGCTCGTGGCCGTTCAGCACGATCCGGCCCGCGCTGTTGACCGTCCACCGGCCGCCGTGCGCGCCGACGGGCAGCCAGCCGTTCTTGAGCGCGACCTCGCCGCCGGCGGCGCTGACGCCCCACGCCTGCGTCCTGTCCACCGACGACATGAGCCCGAGCGCCCAGCGGCGGCTCGCGGCCGACACCGGCCCGGCGGGGTCGGTGAGCTTCTCCAGCACCCTCACCTGGTCCGACGGGCCGCTGAGAGTCATTCCCCACGACAGACCGGCGCCCGGCACGGTGTCGTGCACCTCCAGCGCACGCAGGATGCGGGTGAGCCCGACCTGGCCGCCGACGGTCATGTACAGCTCGTGGGCGCTCTCGTCGTCGCTCTCGCGGATCATCCGGGAGGCCAGCCCGCGTTCGTACGCGCTGAGCCGCCGGTGCTCGCTCTGCCTGAGCAGCAGCAGGGCGAGCAGGATGTCCACCTTGGCCACGCTGGCCAGCACGAACGGCCTGCCCTCGGCGTAGGAGTACCGCACGCCCGTCGCGCGGTCGTACACCGACAGCGCCGCCCGCCCCGGACGCCCCCGCAGCTGACGATCCAGCGCCCGGTCGAGCGCCCGCCGCGTGGAGGGCGGCAGCAGGCGCCCCATGGACACCGCCTTGCGGTGCGCCACGATCGGGAGCGGGTCCGGCGGCCGGCCCGCCGAGCAGGCGGACACGACGACGGGCAGCAGGGCGGGCAGCAGGGCGGCGATGAGCGAGATCCCCCGGACGCGCATGTGCGCGAGCCTGTCACGCCCCGCACCAACGCCCGGGGGCCCGAGGGTCAAGCTTGCGGCAGGTTACGCCGCGTGGTCCGCTTGCGGCTCACGCCGCGTGGTCCGCTTGCGGCTCACGCCGCCTTGGTCCGCCGGCGGCGGCGCTGGAACGGGAGGAACCGGTCGGCCAGGTGCGGCCGCGACGGGGTCAGCGTGGGTTCGACCGCGATGATCCGGTCGAACCTGAACGCCCTGATGGCCTGGCGCATCCTGCACACGCCGACCAGGTACCAGTACTCGCGGTGGACCAGGCAGGTCACCGGCTCGACGTCGCGGGAGGTGACGGCCCCCGAGGCGTCGCGGTAGTGGAGACGGATCATGAGACGGCTGGTGATGGCGTCGGCGACGAGCCTGGCCCGGGAGGCGACCTCCACGGGCAGCGGCTCGGTCAGGGTCGCGAGCGTGGTCGCGATGACGTCGTCGTCGAGCTCCAGGTGTTCGAGCGCGTGCTGCAGGCCGCGCCGTGCGGCGACGGCCTGCGGGCCCGCTCCGAGGTGAGCGAGGGAGAGGGCGATGGCGGCGATCTCGGCGGTCGTCAGCGGGCGAGTCTCGTCCTTCACGACTGTCGTCATACCCCAAGAATAGGGACGACCACCGACAATTTTCGAAAATCTGTGCGGTGGACCGGGGGTCCACCGCACACTAACTATCGGGACAGCTGCGACAGATCACGCGAGGCGCCGGTCGAGGCGGACGTGGTCATCGCCGCGTACGCCTGCAACGCCACGCTCACCGGCCGGTTGCGGTCGCGCGGCCGGTAGCCGCCCAGGTCGGCCAGCAGCCGCTCGCGCCGGGCGGCCAGCTCGGCCTCGGGCACCCGCAGCTCCATCGACCGGCCGGGGATGTCGATGTCGATGATGTCGCCGTCCTCGACCAGCGCGATCGTGCCGCCCTCGGCCGCCTCGGGCGAGGCGTGCCCGATCGATAGCCCGGACGTGCCGCCGGAGAAACGGCCGTCGGTGACCAGCGCGCACGCCTTGCCCAGGCCCTTGCCCTTGAGGAACGAGGTCGGGTAGAGCATCTCCTGCATGCCGGGGCCGCCCTTGGGGCCCTCGTAGCGGATGACCACCACGTCGCCCTCCTTGACCTGCCCGCCGAGGATGCCCTCCACGGCCTGCTCCTGCGACTCGAACACCACCGCGGGCCCGCTGAATTTCCAGATCGACTCGTCGACCCCGGCCGTCTTCACCACCGCGCCGTCGCGCGAGATGTTGCCGTAGAGCACGGCCAGGCCGCCGTCGGCGCTGTAGGCGTGCTCGCGGTCGCGGATGCAGCCCTCGGCCCGGTCGAGGTCGAGGGAGTCCCAGCGGTTGTCCTGCGAGTACGCCTTCACCGTGCGCACGTTGCCCGGCGCCGCGTGCCACAGGTCGGTGGCCTCCGGCAGCGCGGAGGGCGACTTGACGTCCCAGGCGGCCAGCGTGTCGGCCAGCGTGCCCCCGTTGACGGTGGGCACGTCGCGGTGCAGCAGCCCGGCCCGGTCGAGCTCGCCCAGGATGGCCGGGATGCCGCCGGCGCGGTGGACGTCCTCGACGTGGTACTTGCTCGTGGCCGGGGCGACCTTGCACAGGCACGGCACCCGCAGCGAGATCTCGTTGATCTCCTTGAGGCCGAAGTCGACCTCGGCCTCGCGGGCCGCGGCCAGGATGTGCAGGATCGTGTTGGTCGAGCCGCCCATCGCCACGTCGAGCGCCATGGCGTTCTCGAACGCCTCGCGGGTGGCGATCGAGCGCGGCAGCACCGACTCGTCGCCGTCCTCGTAGTAGCGGCGGGTGATCTCGACGAGCTGGCGGCCGGCGTCCTCGAAGAGCTGCTTGCGCTTCTTGTGGGTGGCCAGGATCGTGCCGTTGCCGGGCAGGGCCAGGCCCATGGCCTCGGTCAGGCAGTTCATGGAGTTGGCGGTGAACATGCCCGAGCAGGAGCCGCAGGTCGGGCAGGCGTTCTCCTCCATCTCCAGCAGCTCGGCGTCGGACACCGAGTCGTCGGCCGCGGCGATCATCGGGTCGACGAGGTCGAGCTTGCGGCCGGGCGTCTTGCCGGCCTCCATGGGCCCGCCGGAGACGAAGATCGTGGGGATGTTCAGCCGGAGGGCGGCCAGCAGCATGCCCGGGGTGATCTTGTCGCAGTTGGAGACGCAGATCAGCGCGTCGGCGCAGTGGGCGTTGACCATGTACTCGACGGCGTCGGCGATCAGCTCGCGGGACGGCAGCGAGTAGAGCATGCCGCCGTGGCCCATCGCGATGCCGTCGTCGACGGCGATCGTGTTGAACTCGCGCGGGATCGCCCCGGCCTCGCGGATCGAGGCCGACACCACGTCGCCGACCTCACGCAGGTGCACGTGGCCCGGGACGAACTGGGTGAAGCTGTTGGCCACCGCGATGATGGGTTTGCCGAAGTCGCTCCCGGCTACGCCGGTCGCCCGGAGGAGGGCCCGGGCGCCGACCATGTTCCTGCCGTGGGTGACCGTACGTGACCTGAGGGCCGGCATTGTGCTTCTCCCATCATGAGGCGAGTCTTCACATGTTACGGCCACCCGCCCGGCGGCTGAGACACGTGTCCATCAACCGGACACCTCAGTCCGGCAACCGTACGGCCGCCAGCTGCGTCGCCTGGGCCACCAGCCGCCCCTTGGAGTCCCACACGTGGGCCACCTCGTCCATGCGGTCGCCCCCGACGTCCGTGGCCGACAGGCGGACCCTGATCGGGCCGGGCGCGGGCAGCCGGCGGACGTAGGCCGAGAGCTGGATCGTCGGCACCCAGCCGGACAGCCCCAGCTCGAACGAGACCGGCGGCACCGGGTCCAGCGCCACGAGCAGGCTCAGCGGGTCCCAGTCGGTGCCGTCGGCCAGGCGCTGCCAGGTCGCGATCACGCCCTTCCTGGCCGGCGTACCGAACACGAACGCCAGATGGGCCGGATCGACGCGCTCCTCCACCACGGCCATCAGCGGCACGGCGAAGCCCGCGCCGGGCGCCTCGACGGGCACGAGGAAGCAGTCCTCCTCGGGCGGCAGCTCGACCGGCGGGAGCGCGGACCACCAGGGGTCGCCGTCGTCCAGCACGCCCAGCGTGATGTGCGACTCGACGCGCACCCTGCCCTCCTGGGCCAGCGAGACCCGGACCTGGGCCACGCTGCGGCCGATCCGCAGCGGTTCCACGCGCACGTCCGCCGGGCCCGGCACGGGCGGCTCGAGGAAGGCGCCGCTCACGGCGGTCACGTGCGGGTGCCGTTCGCCGGCGGTGCTCTGGCAGGCGGCGCGGGCCAGCACGGCCAGCAGGTAACCGCCGTGCAGCTTGGTGCCCACGCTCCACTGGGCGTCCAGCGTGGCGCCGAACGCGTCCGCGCCGCAGGCGACCAGCGCGGTCGCCTCCCCGAATGTCCCCATTTTTCGCGATATCCCTTCCGAAGAAGGTCAGCTTGACACCGTCAACCTGACGGCGTCAATGTGAGGTCCATGACCGCTGCGAAACGTGTGCGCGCCCGGCGCGGAGAAGGCGGCCTGCTGCGGGAGGAGATCCTGCGCGCGGCCGAGGACCTGCTGACCGAGTCCGGCACCGAGGACGCCCTCACCCTGCGCGCCGTCGCCCAGCGCGCCGGGGTGTCCACCCCCTCGGTCTACCTGCACTTCGCCGACCGGGAAGCGCTGCTGGAAGCGGTCTGCCTGCGCGTGTGGGACGAGCTCGGCCGCCTGTTCCGCGAGAACCTGACGGGCGACCCGTTCCTCGCGCTGGGCCGCTGCGGACGGGCCTACGCCCGCTTCGCCCTGGACCATCCCGTGCAGTACCGGGTGCTGATGATGCGGCCCTCGACCGCGCAGGGCGTGCCGCCGGCCGCCGCCGAGTGCTTCCGCCACATGGTGGCGGCCGTCGCCGCCTGCGTGGCCGTCCGCGTGCTCGAAGGCGACCCCGAGAAGCTGGCGCTCGGTCTGTGGTCGTCCATGCACGGCTGCGTCTCGCTGCTCATCGCCCAGCCGTCGTTCCCGTGGCCCGAGGACCGGGAGGCGCTGATCGACCACATCGTGCGCATCGCCGGGATGGGCACGGCGCTGGCGTCCCGCCTGCCCGGCGCGCTGCCGCCCAGCGACGTGCTGGCCGCCGAACTGGACGACTTCGGCGCCCGGCTGTCGGCGGACGTGAAAGAACCCCGCGGAGCGGAACTCCGCGAGGTCCGTCGGCCGTCCTAGGCCGTCCTAGCCTTCGCCGTACCTGGCGGGCAGGACCTGGGCGGCGATGTCGTAGAGCCGGTCGATCTCGGCCGGGGTCAGCGCCCGTTCCCGCTTGGTGATCCACTTGCGGGCCCGGTCGCCCTGGTAGACGTCCACGCCGCGGATGGTCATGATCTTCCACGGCACGGGCGGCCCGTAGATGGCCAGCGAGGGCACGACGACGACCTCGCGGCCGAACGCCTTGCTGATCAGCTCGCTTGCCTGGGACGCCTCCCACTTGGCCTCGGTGAGCCTCGGCTTCATGTCGAAGGGACCGTGGAACAGCTTCTTGCCCGACTGGACGCGGACGGGAAGCCGTTTGTCCCACTTCTCGGAGTCGACCGCGTAGACGCCGGTCGGCCCCACCACGAGGTGGTCGATCTGCGCCTCGCTGCCCGGGATCGCCCTGGCGTGCAGGGTGCGGTAACCGCTGCGCTCCAGCCTGCGGAGCTGCCCCTCGGTACGCCGTTCGGCCACGGACGCGCGCCGCCACGCCGGCACCGTGGAATGGGAACGCGCGCGGTAGACCGTTTCGAGGATGGCCGCGACCACCCCCGCGGTCACTCCCATGCGCCAGTCGCGCAACAGGAAGCCCACCACGACCGCCACGCCGACCGCCACGAGCGCGCGGTTGCGCAGGCGGCGGAACCGTGGCTGCTGGAGCAGGTCACGCATGGACGCGCGTTCCACGGGCGCGTAGGTGGTCGTGGGCGCCGATGGCGTCGCGGCGGCGGTCTGCTCGCCCTCTGGCCGGTCGCTCACCCAGATGGGTGACGCGTTGTGACCGTCTTCTCGCTGGTTGTCGGAGTCCACGTAACTCACCGTAGCCCGGAGATCGGAACGATTCCTAGTGTTGACCTGTCCATAGTTTTATGGCCCAGCTCATCGTGTTCCACTCATGTTTTCGGGGTATGTCTTACGTTCTTCTCTAGAGATGCCTAGTGTGCCGATCGTGCGAGAACTTCATGAGCTTTCCGCGCTTGAGCAGGCCCGGGCCGTCCGCGACCGTGACGTCTCACCGGTCGAGCTGACCCGGCACTATCTCGACCGGATCGAGCGGATCGATCCGCAGGTCGGCGCGTATGTCACCGTGACCGGCGAACAGGCCCTCGACCAGGCCCGACGCCTGGAGAAGGACCTGCCGGACGGGCCGCTGGCCGGGGTGCCGATCCCCGTCAAGGACCTCAATCTGGTCAAGGACGTGCCGATCACGTTCGGGTCGGCGGTGTACCGGGGGTTCGTCGCGCCGGTGGACGACACCGTCGTGACGCGGCTGCGCGAGGCCGGCACGGTCATCCTGGGCAAGACCGCCACCCCCGAGTTCGGGCTGCCCTGCTACACCGAGACCGACGTCTCGCCGCCCGCCCGCTCGGCCTGGGACCTCGGCACCTCGGCCGGCGGGTCCAGCGGGGGAGCGGCCGCCGCCGTGGCCGCCGGGCTGGCCCCGGCCGCCCAGGGCAGCGACGGCGCGGGCTCGATCCGCATCCCGGCCTCGGCGTGCGGCCTGTACGGCATCAAGCCCACCCGTGGCCGGATCAGCTTCGCCCCGATCATCCCCGACCTGGCGGGCATGTCCACGAACGGCCCGATCGCCCGTACCGTGGCCGACGCGGCGGCCCTGCTCGACGTGATGGCGCACAACGAGCCCGGCGACCTCTACCTGGCGCCCCGCCACGAGGGCACGTTCCTCGACTGCGCCGGCCGCGACCCCGGACGGCTGCGCATCGCCCGCTACGCCGACCCCGTCGTGCCGGGGACCGAGATCGACCCCGAGGTGCTGGCCGCGTACGAGGACGCCGCCGAGACCCTGGCCGGCCTCGGGCACGAGGTCGTCGAGATCCCCAGGCCGTTCGGCGTGGACCTCGTGCCGCAGTTCGTCACCCTCTGGTACACCTTCGCCTGCATGCACCCGGTCGCCGACGACCAGCGGCACCTGCTCCGGCCGCTCACCCGATGGCTGCGCGAGCGCGGCCTGGCCACCCCCGCACCCGCGTTCCTCCAGGCCCAGGCGGCCCTCCAGCTCGCCACCCGGGGCGCGCTCGCGATCACGAACGCCTACGACGCGGTGCTCACCCCGACCCTCACCCAGCCGCCCAGGCCGATCGGCTGGTTCGAGGACGTGGACGACGTCGAGGAGACGTTCGAGCGCATGAAGCGCTTCGCCGCCTTCCCCGCGATCTACAACGTCAGCGGCCAGCCCGCGGTGAACCTGCCACTGCACTGGAGCGGCGACGGCCTGCCGATCGGCGTCATGCTGGCCGGGCGGATCGGTGGCGAGGGCACTCTGATCTCGCTGTCGGCCCAGGTCGAGGCGGCCAGGGGCGGATTCTGGGGGGAGCGGCGGCCGGTCGTCTGGTAGGCGGTCGCGGCCTGGGGCTGGCCGGGCCCCCGGCTGAGGATTACGTTCGTCGTGTGAACAGCGCAGCGGAAAGTCTGCTCTTTCTCCTCGGGGTGTCCTCAGGGCTGTTCGTCCTGATCAGCCTGCTGGTCATGGTGCCGGGGCGTGGTTCGTCCAGGGTGGCGGAGGCGGGGCCGGTGTGGGTGGGCGGGCCGTCCGGGAGCGAGCACGGCGTGAGCACGTCGGGGCTGGTGCTGGCCGACGGCGTCGCGCCCTGGGCGCGGGCGTCCGAGCACGACTGGCCGGCCTCGGCGGCCACCGCCGAGCCCGACGGGCGCCTCGGCGGCGCTTCGGCGGGATGGTGACCCGGCGATGCGCACACTGACGACGGCCCAGGCCGACGACCTCCGGAAGGCCGTCCAGGGCGCTGAGCGGCGCAGCGGGCTGCGTTTCGGCGTGTTCCTGGGCGAGCCGGTCGGCGCCCGGCGGCACTTCGCCGAGCGCCTGCACGCCGCCCTGGGCGCCGAGGCCGCCGATGCCGTGCTGGTGTTCGTCGATCCGGCCGGACGCGCCCTGGAGATCGTGACGGGCCCGAACGCCAGGCGGCGGCTGAGCGACGGCGCCTGCCGGCTCACCGCCCTGTCGATGGCCACCGCCTTCAGCGCCGGCGACCTGGTCGGCGGCCTCCTGTACGGCATCGCCACCCTCGGCGAACAGGCCACGACCCGCCACTGACCTGCGCCGCAGCGGTCGTCAGGCGCGTTGCAGCAGGGTGACGACGTGGTCGCTGACGCCTGCGAGCAGCCCGGACGGCTCGATCGGCGCCCCCGCCACGGCCGAGAACAGCGCGGGCAGCCCGGGCAGCGGGAAGTCGTCGTCCGCGGTGGCCGCCGCGCCCACGGCGTTCTTGTCCAGCGCCGCCCGGCTGCGCTCCCAGGCGTCGAGCACCTCCTCCGGGGACGGCACCCCGAACCCGTGCCCGACGGGCGCGGCGTGCCGCAGCCGGACGAGCGGCGTCTCGGCGAAGGTCAGCGCCGTACGGGCGCGCACCTGGAGGTCGGCGCGCGGTTCGGGCTCGATCCAGTCCATGGCCGTGCACGGGTTGCGGCAGGTCGCGACGCACACCGCCAGCGCGCCCGCGAGCTGGCTGTGCTGCCGGTCGAAGTAGGCCCGCCAGCCCTCGCCGGGCTCGACCGACACCCGCAGCGTGCGGTTGGTGGCCGACTGCTCGGACTTGGTGTGGTCGCACTCCCGGTCGCCGATCACGCCGAACCTGCTCCCGGGCGCGCTCAGCCCCGCGGGCCAGCGGGCCGGGTCGCCGGCGTGGCCGAGCTGCGGCTCGAAGGCCAGCAGCGGCAGGTACTCGCTGGCGATGTGCACGGCCGCGATCATGGGGCTCAGCTCGCGCCGGTGCCAGCGGACGGCGATCACCTCAAGGAGCAGGCCGTAGGCGGGCTTGAGCGACTCCAGGGCCCCGCGCGGCTGCTCCCGCGGCGTCTGCGGCATGTGACAGGCGCGGGCGAGCCGGCGCAGGTCGGCCGGCACGGACCTGGCCTCGGCCGCGAAGTCCTCGGCGTCGAGCGAGAGCAGCCGCTGCCCGAACTCGCACACGTCGGAGATCTCGGCCGTGGGGGCGAGCGCGCCCAGGTCGGCGAAGGCGTACCGGCGGGCGAGGGCGATCAGCAGCTCACGAGTCGAATCCACGCGATGACTTTCTCACGATCTTGGAACGGTCACGGACACGGGGCGCGCACGCACTGGACGTCTTCCGGCGGGCTGGTGACCGTGGGCTCGTCCGTGGGCTCCTCCGGGCCGGGCTGGCTCGGCTCCTGCGACGGCTCGGGCTCGGCGGTGGTCGCGGTGGGCGTGGGCTTCGGCGAGATGGAGGGCGTGGCGCTCGGGGTGGTGGGGGCCACGGTCGGGCCGGGCGTCGCGCTGGCGGTGCCGCTCGGCTTGGCGCTCGGCGCGGCCTTGGTCGGCGGCACGGGCTGCCTGGTGGTGTGCTCCGGGCTGCTCGGGGTGTGGGCCTGCGTGGTCTCCTCGGCGGGCGGCAGCACCTCGCCCGTGCTCGCCGGCTCGGCCGGACGCAGCCACACCGACCCCGCCACCGCGGCCGAGACCATGACGGCGGCGGCCATGGTGACCAGGGCCGTCAGCGTGCGCCGCCGGCGGGACGTGCGGCCGGCCGGGGCCGACGGCATGGTGAACGGCGATCCGGCGTCGGCCGCGGGCATGACGCCCGTCGGCTGGAGGCCCGGGTGGGGACCGCTCGTCGTGGACGCAGGTACCGAGGACGTGGTGACGGGAGACGTGTTGACCGGCAGGTCGACCGGCAGGGCCGCGCCGCTCACCGAGGCGCGGGCCGCCCGCGCCATGTCGGAGGCCGACGGCCAGCGCTGCGCCGGGTCCTTCTGCAGCGCCCGCGACACCACCTGGCGCACGGCCGCGGGCAGCTCGGCGGGCAGCTCGGGCACGGGCGCGTTGAGGTGTTTGAAGATGATCTGGACAGGGGTCTCCCCCTGGTACGGCAGCCGCCCGGTCAGGCACTCGTAGGCCACCACGCCCAGCGCGTAGACGTCGACCGCGGGCGTGACCTCGTTGCCGGCGGCCATCTCCGGCGCGCAGTAGGCGGCCGAGCCGAGCATGGTGCCGGTGGCCGTGAGGTGACCGGCCGAGGCGGAGTGGGCGACCCCGAAGTCGGTCAGCGCGACCTGCCCGTCGGGCCTGACCATGAGATTGGCCGGCTTGACGTCGCGGTGGACGATGCCCTGCGCGTGGGCCGCGGCCAGCGCGTCGGCCACCTCGGCGATCAGGCGCATGGCCTCCTGGGGGCCGAGCGGGCCCCGGCGCAGGACGCGGTCGAGCGACTCGCCCCGCACGTACTCCATGACCAGGTAGCTGACCCGGCGCCCGTCGGCCTCGTGGACGCCGTAGTCGTAGACCCCGACCACGCCGCGGTGCCTGAGCGTGGCCATGGCCCTGGCCTCGTTCTGGAAGCGCTGGGTGAAGGTGGGGTTCTCCGACAGGGCGGGCATCATCACCTTGACCGCGACGGCCCGGCCCAGGACCAGGTCGTCGGCACGCCAGACCTCGCCCATGCCGCCGCCGCCGAGGCGGTCGGCCAGCACGTAGCGGTCGTTGAGCGTGGTACCGGCGCCTAGCACGTACTTGAGGCTAACACCCACTCTCCGTGCTCAGGCCGTATTCGGCGCAGCGCGAAGCCGGGTCCCCGCCGGGCGTGGCGGGGACCCCGGGTGGATCAGGCCGACGCGGCGTCGGTCTCGCGGTTGCGCAGGGCGCGGCTGACGCCGTCGGCGCCCTCCAGGATCAGCCTGCGCAGGGCCTGCGGCGGCTGCTCGGCGGCCAGGAAGTCCTGGGCGGCCTGGACCGTGGCGGGCTCGATGAGCAGCGTGGGGAAGCAGCCCACGGCGAACGTCGAGGCCTTCTCGAACGTCCACTCCTGGTAGACGCGCCCGACCTCGGCGAAGTACTTCTCCCGGTACGGCTCCAGCAGCCCGGTGTGATGCGGGTCCTGGAAGCCGGCGATGGTGCTGCGGGCGATGTGGTTGGCCAGCTCGCCGCCCACGATCCGGTCCCAGGCCGCCGCCTTGGCCTCGGCCGTCGGGATCGCGGCCCGGCACAGCGCCGCCGACCGCTCACCCGTCGCCGTAGGGTCGCGCCGCAGCTCGGCCTCGATGTCGGCCTCGTCCAGCCGGCCGCCGGAGACCAGCGCGGCCACCAGCGTCCAGCGCAGGTCGGCGTCGACGGTCAGCCCCTCGGGCACGCCGGTGCCGTCGAGGATGGCCTGCACCAGGTCGAGGTCGGCGGCGGAGACCGCCACCGGGGCGAACGCCTGGAGGAAGGCGAGCTGGTGGTCGGAGCCGGGCGCCGCGGAGCCGAGCAGCGAGCGCAGCTCGGCGGCCAGCAGCGCCTGGCCCTCGGCCTGCCAGGCCGGGTCGGCGTACTGCTGGACGGACTGCCGCGCCTGGCGCAGCACCGCCTGCAGGACCGTGATGTCGGAGACCGTGCCGGCGCCGGAGATGACCAGCCTGACGTAGTCGCGCGTGGACATCTCGCCGTCGCGGGTCATGTCCCAGGCCGCAGACCAGCACAGAGCGCGCGGAAGCGAGTCGGTGAAGGCCGCGATGCCGCCCTCGACGAGCGTGCGCAGGGAACGCTCGTCGAGCCTGATCTTGGCGTAGGTGAGGTCGTCGTCGTTGAGCAGCACCAGGTCGGGCTGCTCGGCGCCGACCAGCTCGGCCACGCTCGTACGGGCCCCCACCACGTCGAGCTCGACCCGCTTGGTCCGGGTGAGCACGCCGTCGACCAGCGAGTACAGGCCGATCGCGATGCGGTGCGAGCGCAGCGTCGGGTAGTCGGCCGGGGCCTCCTGCAGCACCTCGAAGGAGGTGAAGCGGCCGTCGGACACCTCGAAGGAGGGACGCAGCGTGTTGACCCACGCGGTCTCCAGCCACTCCTTCGACCACGACGACAGGTCGCGGCCCGAGGTGCGCTCAAGGGCGGCGAGCAGGTCCTTCAGCTCGGTGTTGCCCCAGGCGTGCTCGGCGAAGTAGTCGCGCACCCCGGCCAGGAAGTTGTCCAGGCCGACGTAGGCGACGAGCTGCTTGAGCACCGAGGCGCCCTTGGCGTACGTGATGCCGTCGAAGTTGACCTCGACCGCCTGCATGTCGGGGATGTCGGCGGCGATCGGGTGGGTGGAGGGAAGCTGGTCCTGGCGGTAGGCCCAGGACTTCTCCACGTTCGCGAACGTGGTCCACGCGCCGTTGCCCCACCGGGTGGCCTCGGCCTGGGCCAGCACGGACACGTACGTGGCGAAGGACTCGTTCAGCCACAGGTCGTCCCACCAGCGCATGGTGACCAGGTCGCCGAACCACATGTGGGCCATCTCGTGCAGGATCGTCTCGGCGCGCCGCTCGACGACCGCGTCGGTGACGCGGGACCGGAAGACGTAGTCCTCCAGGAACGTCACGCAACCCGCGTTCTCCATCGCGCCGGCGTTGAACTCGGGCACGAAGAGCTGGTCGTACTTGGTGAACGGGTAGCGGACGCCGAACACCCGGTGGAAGAAGTCGAAGCCCTGCCGGGTGACCTCGAAGAGGTTGTCGGCGTCGAGGTGCTCGCCGAGCGAGGCGCGGCAGTAGAGGCCGAGCGGGATGCCGTCGTGCTCCGAGGTGACCTTGTAGTACGGCCCGGCCACCAGCGCGGTGATGTACGTGGAGATCACCGGCGTGGCCTCGAACTCCCACCGCCTGGCCGCCTCGACGCCGCCGTGGCGGCCGGAGTGCCCGTCGAGGTCCTCCACCTTGGCCGCGGCGCCGTTGGAGACGACCTCCCAGTCGGCCGGGGCCAGCACGGTGAGCTGGAAGACGGCCTTGAGGTCGGGCTGGTCGAAGCAGGCGTACATGCGGTGGGCGTCGGCCGTCTCGAACTGGCTGTGCAGGTAGACCTTCTGGTCGACCGGGTCCACGAAGCGGTGGAGGCCCTCGCCCGTGCGCATGTAGCTGCAGTCGGCGTCGACCAGCAGCTCGTTGGACTCGGCCAGCGAGGGGAGCGGGAAGCGGCCCTTCTCGGCGTCGTAGGCGGAGACGTCGAGGTCGACGCCGTTGAGGGTGACCTTGCGCACGTTGGCGCCGTGGAGGTCGATGAAGGTGGAGGCGCCCGGGCTGGTGCTGGTGAAGCGCACCGTCGTGACGCTCTCGAAGCGCTCGTCCCCCTCCGTCAGGTCGAGTGCGACGTCGTACGACTCGACCGTCAACAGCCGGGCGCGCTCGCGAGCCTCGTCCCGGGTCAGGTTCCCTGCCAAGTTGCGCTCCTTTTCACCACTTCGTTGTAGTTTGTCGGTATCCTGCCACGCCGGGAATAGGACCTCGACACCCTCAGGTTATGGCCCCACGTGACTGAGAAGATTCCCGTGGACCTGTGGTTCGATCCTTTCTGCCCATTTGCCTGGGCGACGTCACGATGGCTTCTCGAAGTGGAGAAGGTTCGCGCCATCGAGCCGCGCTGGCACGTGATGAGCCTCAACGTCCTCAACGAGGGCAATGACGTGCCCGACTCCTACCGTGAGGCCATCGCCAGGGCCATCGAACCCGTCCGCGTCGTGGCCGCGGCACGGGCCGCGCACGGCGACAAGGTCGTCGGCCCGCTCTACACCGAGCTCGGCACCCGCCTGCACAACCAGGGCGGGAGCAAGGACCTCAGCCGCCTCGGCGAGCTCATCGAGGACTCCCTGGAGGCGATCGGCCTCAGCCGCGACCTCGCCGCCGCCGCCCACTCCACCGAGTGGGACGACGACGTACGCGCCTCCCACCAGGAGGGCATCACCCTGGTCGGCCAGGACGTCGGCACCCCGGTCATCCGCGTCGGCGCCAACGCCTTCTTCGGTCCCGTGATCACGTCCATCCCGAAGGGCGAGGACGCGGGCAGGCTGTGGGACGGCGTTCTTCTCGTCACCGAGTTCGATGACTTCTTCGAGCTGAAGCGGACTCGTACCAGACAGCCCACCTTCGACTAGATATGTCTTCCGCCGCCGGGGTAAGACTCCTACCCTGGCGGTAGGTCTCGGGCGCGCCGAGGATAAGGAATCCCCCTCTGCCCGGTCCATGCTGTCGCCAGTCCACGACGTGCACGCGAGGATGGCCCCATGCGCCAGCTGTACATCGGCGGTTCCTGGAACGCCTCTACGTCAGACGAGTCCATCGAGGTCGCCAACCCGGCCACGGAGGAGATCATCGATCGGGTGCCCGCGGGCACCCCCGACGACGTCGAGGCGGCGGTGTCGGCGGCGCGCGAGGCGTTCCCCGTCTGGTCCGACACGTCGGCGACGCAGCGCGGGAAGCTGCTCGGCGCCGCGGCCGAGCTGCTCAAGCAGCGCGCCGAGAGCGTCGCGCGGACGATCGCGACCGACATGGGCGCGCCGCTCGGCTTCGCGCTCAAGGTGCAGACGCTGATGCCCGCGGCCGTGCTGTCCTCCTACGCGCAGATGGCCGAGAGCTACCCGCGCGAGTCCCGCATCGGCAACTCCCTGCTGGTCAAGGAGCCGATCGGGGTCGTCGCGGCGATCACGCCCTGGAACTACCCGCTCCACCAGATCATCTGCAAGGTCGGCCCCGCGCTGGCCGCCGGATGCACGGTCGTGCTCAAGCCGAGCGAGGTGGCGCCGCTCGCGGCGTACGCGCTGGCGGAGATCTTCGACGAGGTCGGCCTGCCGCCCGGGGTGTTCAACCTGGTCAGCGGACGCGGCCCGGTCGTCGGCGAGGCCATGGCCGCCCATCCCGACGTGGACATGGTCTCCTTCACCGGCTCCACCGCGGCCGGCCGCCGGGTCGCCGCGCTCGCCGCCGAGACCGTCAAGCGGGTGGCGCTGGAGCTCGGCGGCAAGTCGGCCAACATCGTCCTGCCCGACGCCGATCTCGCCACGGCCGTCAAGGTCGGGGTGGCCAACTGCTTCATCAACGCGGGCCAGACCTGCTCGGCCTGGAGCCGGATGATCGTCCACCGCGACCAGTACGACGACGCCGTCCGCCTGGCCGTCGAGGCGACCCGCAAGTACACCGTCGGCGACCCCTTCGACGAGGCCACCAGGGTCGGGCCCCTGGTGTCGGCGGCCCAGCGCGAGCGGGTGGTCCGCTACATCAACCGGGGTCAGGAGGAGGGCGCCAGGCTCGTCGCCGGCGGCACCGAGCGCCCCCGCGAACGCGGCTTCTACGTCGAGCCCACGGTCTTCGCCGCGGTCGAGCCGGGCATGACGATCGAGCAGGAGGAGATCTTCGGGCCCGTGCTGGCGCTGATCCCGTACACGAGCGAGGGCCAGGCCGTGGAGATCGCCAACGACACCAGGTACGGCCTGGCCGGGGCGGTCTGGTCGGGCAGCCAGGAGCGCGCGGTCGCCGTCGCGCGCAGGCTGCGCACCGGTCAGGTCGTCGTCAACGGCGGCCAGTTCAACCCGCTGGCCCCCTTCGGCGGCTACAAGCAGTCGGGAGTGGGCCGCGAGCTGGGCGAGTTCGGCCTGGAGGAGTACCTGGAGATCAAGTCGCTGCAGCTGTAGGCCCCGGCCTACGCGCGGAGCATGATCTTGCGGGCCTCGTCCTTCGGCAGGCGGTCCACGTACAGCTTGCCGTCGAGGTGCTGGGTCTCGTGCTGGAAGCAGCGCGCCAGCGAGCCGCGGGCCTTCAGGCGCACCGGCCGCTGCAACCGGTCGAGCCCCTCGACGGTGACGCCCGCCGCCCGCGCGACGGCGGCGTAGATCGGCGTGCCGGTGCGGCGGTCGGGCACCGACAGGCAGCCCTCCTCGTCGGAGACCTCCTCGGCGTCGTCGACGGTGAGCACGGGGTTGACGACGTGGCCCTTGCGGCCGGCGATGTCGTAGACGAACAGCCGCCGCGACACGCCGATCTGCGGGCCGGCCAGGCCGACGCCGTTGACCGCGTACATCGCCTGGAACATCTCCTCGATCAGGCGGCGCAGCTCGCGGTCGAAGTCGGTGACGGGCTCGGCGGGCGTGCGCAGCACCGGATCGCCGATGACGCGGATCTCACGCATGCGTCTCCACTTTCGTAAGGACTGGGGAACGGTTGGGGTCCTTACTCTAGCCAGCGAGTGGGATCGGCGGGGCTGTGGAAGACTGGACGGGTGCGTGTCTACATCGGTGCCGACCATGCCGGCTATGAGCTCAAGAACCACCTCGTGTCCTGGCTCAAGGACCACGGCCACGAGGTGACCGACTGCGGTCCCTTCGTCTACGACGCCGAGGACGACTATCCCGCGTTCGTCCTGCGCGCCGCCGAGGGCGTCGCCGGCGACCCCGGCAGCCTCGGGGTGGTGATCGGCGGCTCGGGCAACGGCGAGCAGATCGCGGCCAACAAGGTGCGCGGCATCCGCGCGGCCCTGGCCTGGAGCGAGGAGACCGCCTCCCTGGCCCGCGAGCACAACAACGCCAACGTCGTCAGCATCGGCGCCCGCATGCACACGACCGAGGAGGCGACCAGGTTCGTGGAGGTCTTCCTGACCACCTCCTTCTCCGGCAGCGAGCGCCACAGCAGGCGCATCGCGCAGCTGACCACCTACGAGACGATCGGCCAGCTGCCCTCGCTGCCCTAGGCGGGCTCGCTCTTGCGCCTGGCCTCGCGCCGTGGCGTCTCGTCGCGCAGGGGCCGCCGGTCGGCGGCCTCCTGCTGCTCCTTCGACGGCCTGGACACGTCGCGGGCCCGCATGGCGATGGTCGCGGTGATCTGCAGACTTTGCAGGGCCATGCTCCGAGCCTACGCTCCGGGTCTCGTTCTGTGCCTTGTCCTGTGCCTTGTCTCCGGTCTTGTTCCGGGGATCAGAACACCAGCCCGGCCAGTGGCTTGGGGGTCCAGGCCATGGCCGCGGCCAGCGCCCGCACCGCGCCCGGCGTGCGCTCGCGCAGCAGGCCCGCGTCGAGCTGGGCGCCGAGCAGGCCGTCCCCCATGTACGCCGAGCCGAGCGCGGACACCGGCACCGTCAGGTCCGGCTCGTCGTCCACCTGCTTGCACTGCGCGCCGTCGGTGCCCGCGGTGAGCCGGCGGCGGCCGGCGTTCCACGGGCACACGTCGTCCTCGATCTCGATCACCAGGTCCACGGGGGCCGCGTAGGCGCGGGCGGTCAGGGCCTCGTCGACGTCGACCAGGCGTACCCACAGCTCGTCGGACCAGGTCGCGCGCAGTTGCCGGGAGTCGGCGAGCAGCGCGGTCAGGGCGTCGTCCACCGGCCGGGCGTACGCCTCCAGCCTGGTGATCAGGTCCCGGTCCAGCACGTTGCGCCACAGCAGGGCGTAGGCCGCCGGGTCGGCCGCCTCCAGTTCGATGAGCCGCAGCTCGCCGTTGGCCACGCCGTTGGGGTCCCAGGCGGACTTCGTGCGGAACAGCGCGTAGCCGCGCACGTTGCCGTCGTCCTCGGCGAGCACCGCGCGCAGCGAGCCCCAGCCGTCCCTGTCGTGCTCCTCGTCGGCGAGCATCCCGTCCCAGATGTGCCGGTTGCGCGCGTACCGTCCCGGACGCCGGGTCACGACCTCGGAGAACAGCTTCTCGAAGTCGCTCCTGGCCTCGGCGGGGGAGACCACCCTGATCCTGAGCGCGGGGTCCGTGGGGGCGTCCCGCACGAAGGCCGAGCGGTGCTTGTCGATGCGGTACGACAGCTCGCTGGCCGCCCTGCCGTAGCCGAACCTGCCGTAGATCAGCGACTCGGAGGCGTAGAGGGCGGCCACCGACTCGCCCCGGTCGCGGATGTCGGACAGCTGCCGGCGCATGAGCGCGGACAGCACGCCGCGGCGGCGGTGCGAGGGAAGCACACCGACCGCGGTCACGCCGCCCACGGGGATCTGGCGTCCGCCGGGGACCGTCATCGTGAGGCTGAAGACGGACGTGACGCCCGCCATGGTGGTGCCGTCGAAGGCGACCAGCGTGCGGTCGAACTCCGTGGCCGCCTTGAACCGCTCGTCCTGGGTGGGATGCGGCGTCCAGCCGAACCCCTCTGCGAGCACGCCGGCGAAGCCCGGCCACTCGGATTCGTCAATGGGACGGATCGGATAGGTCATCCGTCCACGGTAGGAGCGGGCAAAGGGGGACGGCCACCCAATATCCGTGCTTAATGATCAAGGCCTTGGTCAAGTGGGCTGCCCAAACAGGGGTCAGACCGATACAGTCACACGCATCATGAGTTCCCGTCCGGCGCCGCTGATTCCGCCACGGGTCCGCGCGGTCCTGGTGCGGGTGCCGTTCCTGGTGTCTGCCGTCCGGTTCCTCCGGAGAGGGCCGCTGGCCCGCGACCGCAACCTGCTCATCACCCTGACCGTGCTCTCGCTCGTCATCGGGCTGCTGGCGGCGAAGGTGTCCACCGAGTGGTTCTCGCCGTCGCTGCTCATCCTGGTCACCTTGATCGGCGGGTTGCAGCTGCGGCTGCGCAGCCTGGTCAAGCTGCTGGTGGCGGTGGGCGTCGCGCTGGCCTACATCGCGGCCACGCTCGGGGTGGCGCGGGTGGGGCTAGGGCTCACGGTGACGATCGTGTTCACCACCGTGCTGGCCGTGCTGATGGCCCGTACCAGGGGCAAGCTCGGCGTGCAGGGGCTGCGCGGCGACGCGATGCTGCTGGAGCTGCGCGACCGGCTCAAGAGCCAGGGCGAGCTGCCCCCGCTGCCCAAGGACTGGGGCGCCAAGGTGGTGCTCAAGCAGGCCGGCGGCTCGTCGTTCGGCGGCGACTTCCTGGTCTCCATGCGCGACGGCGACTCCGTGGAGATCGCCCTCGTCGACGTCTCGGGCAAGGGCGTCGACGCCGGCACCCGCGCGCTGCTGCTGTCGGGCACGTTCGGCGGGCTGCTGGGCTCGGTCGACGACTTCCTGCCCGCGTGCAACGCCTACCTCCACCGGCAGCGCGGCGACGAGGGCTTCGTGACGGCCGTGCACCTACGCCTCGACCTGGCCACCGGCGACTACACGATCACCTCGGCCGGCCACCCGCCGGTCGTCAAGCTCGACTCCGGCACCGGCAACTGGCAGGTCGCCTCGGCCAAGGGCGTGGTGCTCGGCGTGGTGCCCGACCTCCACTGCGAGCCCGACAGCGGCACCCTGCGCAAGGGTGACGCGCTGCTGCTCTACACCGACGGGCTGATCGAGCAGCCGGGGCGCGACATCGACGCCGGGCTCGACCGGCTGCTCGGCGAGGCCGAACGGCTCCTGCCCTCCGGCTTCCGCGACGGCGCGAGGGCGCTGGTCAACGCGATGTCCTCGGGCCACAACGACGACTGCGCGCTGGTGTTGATCTGGCGTCCGTAGTGACGTTTCACACGGGTCAGGTCGTGATGGCGGTCACTGGCAGCGGGTTCGGCAGGCTGAGATCATTCGACTGTTCGGGTCCCGGCGGAGCGGCGCGGCTCCACCGGGCCCGTCTCCTCGTCGGGCTCCCGTGGGCCGCTCTCACAGCCAGCCGCTGTCGCTGGCGATGCGTACGGCGTCGAGCCGGTTGCGGGCGCCCGTCTTGCACATGATCCGCGACAGATGATTGCGTACGGTGCCGACCGACAGGAACAACTGGTCGGCGATCTCCGTCGATCTCGCCCCGCCGGCCGCGATGCGCAGCACGTCGAGCTCCCGCCGGGTGAGCGGGTTGGCGGCCGACTGCAGGGCGGCCACCGCCAGCTCCGACTCCACCGCCCGGCCGCCCGCAGCGACCTGGCGCACCCCCTCGGCCAGCCGCTCGGGCGCCACCCGCAGGCTCATGAACCCCAGCACGCTGCCGTTGAACGCCCTGCGCACCTCGCCGGGGCTCGGCCGCGCGGAAAGGATCAGCACCGAGCAGCGGGGGATCTGCTGGGTCAGATGGGTGGCGACCGGCAGGCCCGGCAGGTCGAGGTCGACGATCGCGACGTCGGGCGCGCTGGACCGCGCCGCCGGCAGCACGCCGTCGGGGCAGCCTGTCTCGGCGACCACCCGCAGGTCGGGCTCGGCTTCGAGCGTGGCCTGCAGACCGCGTCGCACCAAGGGCAGGTGTTCGGCGATGAGTATGCGGATCAAGACGTCCCCCTCCATCGTCTCCCAGGGTGATCGGCTGATCGCTTACTGTCAATGTGGCTCGTGGATTCGCCAAAGTGCGGACAAGCCCGAGGGATGTGATGAGTTCGACTAGTCTGGACACGTCGAGACCGCCTGTCTGCCTGGAGCGCGCGTAGATGAACTGGCTCTTTGTCGCCGGGATCCTCCTCTTCCTGGTGGGGTTGATGGTCTCCGTCGGCCTGCACGAGGTGGGCCATCTCGTGCCGGCCAAGATCTTCGGCGTGCGCGTGACCCAGTACATGGTCGGCTTCGGCTCGACCGCCTGGTCCATCCGCAGGGGCGAGACCGAGTACGGCATCAAGTGGATCCCGCTCGGCGGCTACATCCGCATGATCGGCATGCTGCCGCCGCGTCCGGGCGACGTCCCCGGCAGGTTGCGCAGCGCGCCGACCGGGCCGTGGCAGGGCCTGATCGAGACCGCCCGCGACGCCGCGATGGAGGAGGTGCGGCCCGGCGACGAGGACCGCGTCTTCTACCGCAAGAAGTGGTGGCAGAAGGTCATCATCATGTCGGGCGGCCCGGCGATGAACTTCGTGCTCGCCTTCATCTTCTTCAGCATCCTGCTGGTCGGCATCGGCCTGCCCAAGCTGGCCCCGATCGTGTCGGCCGACACCAACACGTGCGTGATCCCCACCACCGAGGTGCGCAAGACGTGCACGCCCGCCGACGAGCGCACCCCGGCCGCGAAGGCGGGTGTCAAGGTCGGCGACCGCATGGTCTCCCTCGACGGCCAGAAGATCGCGAGCTGGCAGGACGCCACCCGCCTCATCCGCGGCCACGGCGCCGGCCCGGTCAAGCTCGGCATCGTCCGCGACGGCAGGCCGATGACGCTCGACGTCACCCTCATCGCCCGCGACCTGCCCAGCACGGCCGACGAAGGCAAGATCGACAAGGGTGTCGGGTTCCTCGGCGTCGTGCCCTCCCAGGTCTACGAGAAGCAGAGCATGGGGTACGTCCTGGGCTACATGGGCGACCTGACCGGCCGCGTCGTGGGCTCGATGGTCAACCTGCCGGAGAAGATGGTCGGCGTCTGGAACGCCGCCTTCTCCGGCGAGAAGCGCGACCCCGAGGGCCCGGTGGGCGTCGTGGGCGCGGGCCGGCTCGGCGGCGAGATCCTGGCCTCCGACACCTCCGTCACGAACAAGCTGTTCACCTTCGTCAGCCTGCTCGCCGGGTTCAACCTGGCGATCGGCCTGTTCAACCTGATCCCGCTGCTGCCCCTCGACGGCGGTCACATCGCGGGCGGCCTGTGGGAGGGGATCAAGCGCGGCTACGCCAGGGTCATGCGCCGTCCCGAGCCGCGCCACGTCGACATCGCCAAGGTGCTGCCGCTCACGTACGCGATGGCGTTCGTGCTGATCATCATGGCCGGTCTGCTGGTCTACGCCGACCTGGTCAACCCGCTCACGCTCGGCTGACCCGGCGGCCGGGCCCGTCGCCGGTGAACGTCACCGCCTCGGGCACGGCCGCGAACACGGAACGCAGCTCGGCGAGCAGGCCGTCCAGCGTGGGCTCGGGCGAGCCGGTGGTCCAGCCGCGCAGGGCGGCGTGGAAGGCCGCCACCAGCAGGTCGAGCGCCAGCCTGGGCCGCTGGTCGCGGTCGCCGAGGCCGAGCCGCGTACGCAGGGTCGTCTCGAAGGCCGCGCTGGTGCGGTCGCAGAACTGCAGCCCGTGCGCGGCGATGGACGGCGTACGCTGCGACAGCTCCTGGCTGAGCCGCACGCGGGCCACCCATTCCGGCCCCTCCGCCGACATCCGGCGCACCGCCGCGAGCATCGCCTCCTGCAACACCTCCAGCACGGGACGGCCGCCGAGCGGCGCGTGCTCGACGTCGCCGAGCAGCGCGGTCCACAGGGCCTCCAGCGGGGCCGAGGCGACCTCCTCCTTGCTGGCGAAGTTCCGGAAGAACGTGCGCTTGGAGATCTCGACCTCCGCGCACAGCTCGTCGAGGGTCACCTGGTCGAAGCCGCGCTCGGTGAACAGCGCGAGCGCGGTGTCCACCAGGGCGGCCCTGGTCTTGAGCTTCTTGCGCTCCCGGAGCGGCAGCAGATCGGCGGTCATCGTCCCCTAGTGTAGCCGGAGCGCATATGCCCCCTATAGGCTTATGCCACTCAGTGGCACTTTGGAGGGCATCATCATGCGCGCTTTGATCGTCGACCGTTCCGTTCCCGGGGGCCTGCGGGTGGGGGAGGCCCCCGAGCCGGTGCCCGCGCCCGGCCAGGCGCTGGTCCGGGTCACCGCCACGTCGCTCAACTACGGCGAGGTCAGGCACGGCCTCCAGGAGGCGCCCGAGGGCACGGTGCTGGGCTGGGACGCCGCGGGGGTCGTCGTCCAGGCCGCGGCCGACGGCTCGGGGCCGGCCGCGGGCACGCCCGTGGTCACGGTGGGCGAGAGTGGTGGCTGGGCCGAGCTGCGGGCCGTGTCGACCGACTGGATCGGGGTGGCGCCGCAGGACGCGGACCCCGGCGCGATCAGCACGATCCCGGTCGCCGGCGCCACCGCGCTGCGCGCGCTCGACCGTCTCGGGCCGATCCTGGGGCGGCGCGTCCTGGTCACCGGCGCGACGGGCGGCGTCGGACGGTACGCCGTGCAGCTCGCCCGGCTCGGCGGCGCGTACGTGATCGCCGCCACCGGCGACCCGGCCCGGCACGGCGAAGCCCTGCGCGCGCTCGGCGCGGACGAGGTCGTCGCGAGCCCCGCGGAGAGCGGCGGACGGCTCGACGGCGTCCTGGACCTGCTCGGCGGCGCCCCGCTGGTCGAGGCGTTCGACCAGCTCACCGAGGGCGGCACGCTGGTCGCCGTCGGCCACTCCACCGGCGAGGGGGAGAGCTTCCCGTTCGGAGCCCTGTTCGGCGGAGCCGACCGCCACGACCGTTCGCTCGTGACGTTCCACCTGCTCTACTGCCAGGGCCTGCGCCGCGACCTGACCTGGCTGGCCGGACAGGTCGCGGGCGGCACGCTGAGCCCTGAGATCACCTGGCGCGGCGGCTGGGACGACGCCACCGAGGCCGTGACCGCCCTCCTCGAACGCCGCGTGCACGGCAAGGCGGTGCTCGACCTGGCGTGAGAGAGCAGGGTCAGTCCCTGCCCCCGGGACCGCGCCGATCGCCGTACGCGGCCAGCGGCGCGGTCGCGAGAAGGCGGTCGCGGAAGGGGTGGGCGTCGAGGGCCTGGAGGGCGGAGGCGAGGACGTCGGCCAGCGGGACGGGGAGCTCGGCGTCCAGGGTGGCGATGGCGAGGGCGGTGGCCTGCCATTCGGCCTCGATGAGAGGGAGCGCGTCGCGGCATCGTCCGGTGAGGTGCACGATGCGCTGGCGGGCGTCGTCGGGGCCGGGGCGGAGGTCGAGGTAGCCGGCGCGGCGCATCTGGGTGACGGTCTGGCTGGCGGCGGAGTGGGTGACGCCGATGGCGGCGGCCAGGTCGCGGATGGTCATGGGGCCGGTCTCGACCAGGGCGCGGACGACGGGGGAGTAGCGGGGGCGGTAGTCGGGGAGCCCGAGGTCGGCGTACAGCCGGGCGATCGCGCCGTCGGTGCGCTCGTGGAAGGTGCGCATCAGGGTGCCGAGACTCTGGGTCATGTAGATATATTAGCGCTTATGTATTCCTCGATTGAGCCCTACGAGCAGGGCATGTTGGACGTGGGTGACGGCAACCTCGTCTACTGGGAGGTCAGCGGGAATCCGCATGGCAAGCCGGCGGTGATCGTGCACGGCGGGCCGGGCGGGGGCGCGTCCCCGGGGTGGCGGCGGTACCACGATCCCGAGGCGTACCGGATCGTCGTCTTTCATCAGCGTGGTTGCGGGAAGAGCACGCCTGATGCCGGGGAGCCGGAAACCGATCTGTCGGTCAACACCACGGCGCACCTCGTCGCCGACATGGAGCGGCTGCGGGAGCATCTCGGCATCGAGCGGTGGCAGCTCGTGGGGGCGTCCTGGGGGGCGACGCTGTCGCTGGCCTACGCCGAGCGGTATCCGGAGCGGGTGAGCGAGGTGATCCTGTTCGCGGTCACCGCCGGGCGGCCCTGGGAGATCGAGTGGATCACCCGGGACGTCGGGCGGATCTTCCCCCGGGAGTGGGAGCGGTTCCGCGACTTCCTGCCGGAGGAGGACCGGGGCGGGAACCTGGCGGCGGGCTACGCGAAGGCGCTGGCCGACCCCGAGCGGCGGGAGCGGGCGGCGATCGAGTGGTGTGCGTGGGAGGACACGCATGTGAGCCTCGACCCGGAGTTCCAGCCGAGCCGGAGATATCAGGACCCGGTGTTCCGGATGACGTTCGCCCGGCTGGTGACGCACTACTGGGGGAACGGGTGTTTTCTCGGGGAGAGCGATCTCGTTCGCGGGGTTACGCGGCTGGCGGGGGTGCCCGGGGTGCTCATCCACGGGAAGTACGACGTCAGCGGGCCCTTGGTGACGGCCTGGGAGCTGCACAAGGCGTGGCCCGGGAGCGAGCTGCACGTGGTGGGGGAGGGACACGGCGGGCTGGAGATGATCGACCTGCTGACCGCCGCGACGGACAGGTTCCGGGGCTGAACCACCGACAGCCCGGGCCGGCAAGGCTGTCAGGTGGTCACGCGAACAGGACGTCGGCTAGTTCATCGAGATGTGCACGTGGTCGTAGTGGTTCTCGGTGATGCTGCCGCGGTCGGACATCGCGCGCCAGCCCGAGCCCTGGTTGATGCGCTGCTTCCAGATCACGTACTTGACGCCGAGCTTGGCCTTGTTCTGCAGCGCCCAGGCGGCCAGGCGGTCGCCCAGGGCGTTGTTGACGGCGCTCGGCATGGTGCCGCCCGTACTCATCATGAAGTCGCAGGCCCGGCCGAGCGGGTGCTCGCCGCTGGAGCCGGACCGGAAGCAGCCCACCTCGTACGGCAGCGAGAAGCTCTTCTGCACCTGCGCGCGCATCAGCCGGGTGCGCGGCGTGATGTTGTCCGAGCCGGACGGCAGCTCGGGCGCCCAGCTGCCGTCGGACTTCTTGCCCGGCCCGAACGGCACGAGGTCCTGGAGCTTCTTCTTGATGTCGTCGATGACGTCCTGGGCGTCGTCGCGCTGCTCGGCCACCTCCGCCGTGCCCGCCTTGAGCTCGGCCGCGAGCGCGGTGGCGGCAGCGGCGGCCTTCTTCTGGTCGTCGCGGGCCTTGGCCACGCTGTTGACGACGGCCTGCTGCTCGGCGGTGAGCTGTTCGAGCATGGCCACGTTGTTGCCGTCCGGGGTCAGCATGAAGCCGGGCAGGGAGGCGTCGCGGTTCTGGTAGCGCATCCGGGCGATCTCGGCGACCCGCTGCTCGGCCGTGGCCACCGCCTGCTCGGCGGCGGTGAGCCGCTGCTGTGCCGCCGTGGCGGCCTGCTGGGCCTTGGCCAGCTCGACCCGCTTGAGGTTGTACGTCTCGATGAGCTTGTCCACCTTGCTGTTGAGCTGCTTGAGCTGGGCCCGCAGCTCGGCCTCGGACGGCTTGGGCGCGGCCGAGGCGGCGGCCGGATGGATGAGCAGCGCGGTGGCGGTGATGAGGCCGATGGCAAGACTCGCGGGGGTCGAAGCCGCCACGTGGGTGTTCCTCTCCCTCTGCCGGCCGGGTTAGCTGACGGGTTCGGGCACGGGAGCAGTCCCTACCACTTGCGCGGATTCACCCCGGATGCGATGGGTCCCCGGCTCCCGGGCAACACGCCCGGGATTAGGCGTACAACGACCGTTCTGGCCGATGTCTAACGGGATATTAGTGGTAGATCACGAGTCATGCGACTTTAAGGAGAAATCAATTAGTGATCAATTCGTGATCGCAACATGCGTGCAGCCTCCTCCGGCAGCACGTCGTTGACGAAGGCGCCCATGGCCGACTCCGAGCCCGCCAGGTACTTCAGCTTGCCGGGCGCCCGCCTGATGCTGAACAGCTCCAGGTGCAGGTAGGCCAGCTCGCGGCCGTACCGCACCGGCGCCTGGTGCCAGGCCGAGATGTACGGCATCGCCACCCCGAACAGCGCGTCCAGCGCCCGCAGCACCGAGGTGTACAGCGGCGCGAACGCGGCCCGCTCCTCCTCCGACAGCGCCGCCAGGTCGGGCACCTGCCGGTGCGGATACACGTGCACCTCGAACGGCCAGCGCGCGGCGGCCGGGACGAACGCCGTCCACAGCTTGTTGGAGGCGACCACCCGCGTGCCGGCGGCCCGTTCGGCGGCCAGCACGTCGGCGAACAGATTGCCGCCCGTGTACCGCGAGGCCGCTCCGAGCTGGAGCTTGGTGCGCGGGGTCACGTAGGGGTAGGCGTAGATCTGCCCGTGCGGGTGCGGGAGCGTGATGCCGATCTCCTCGCCCCTGTTCTCGAAGCAGAACACCTGCTCGACGCCCTCCATGCCGGACAGCTCGGCCGTGCGGTCGGCCCACGCCTCCATGACCAGCCTGACCTGGGCGTTGGAGAGCTTGGAGAAGGAGGAGGTGTGGTCGGAGGTGAAGCACACCACCTCACACCGCCCGACCCCCGGACGCACCTCACTCAACCCGCCGACATCCCCATAAGTCCCAAAATTTCCGGAGAAAGAGGGGAAGCGGTTCTCGAACACCACCACGTCATAGTCATGGGCCGGGATCTCCGACGCCCGCGTCCCGGACGACGGGCACAACGGGCACTCGTCGGCCGGCGGCAGGAACGTGCGCGTCTGCCGGTGACCGGCGATCGCGATCCACTCCTCGGTCAGCGGGTCGTAGCGCAGCTCGGAGGCCACCGGCCGCGGGTCGAGCGGACGCCGGTCGATCGCGCTCCGGTCGGCGTCGTCGCGCCGGTCGAAGTAGATCAGCTCTCGGCCGTCTGCCAGGTGGGTGATGGTGCGCTTCAAGGCGTGCCCTCCGCGATGATCAGTTCTCCGGCCCGTTCGGCCAGCTCGGTGCGTGCTTCCTCGGGCAGCCCCGCGTCGCTGATGACCACGTCGGCCTCGGTCAGCTCGGCGATCGTGCTGATGCCGACCGTGTTCCACTTGGTGTGGTCGGCGGGGACCACCAGCCGGTGCGCCGCGGCCACCAGCTCCCTGTCGGTCTCGGACTCCAGGAGGTTGGGCGTGGTGAACCCGGCGCGCAGGCTCATGCCGTGCACCCCGAGGAAGAGCGTGTCCACGTGCAGCCGGCGGATCGCCGCCACCGCCACGGGGCCGACGAGCGCGTCGGAGGGTGTGCGCACGCCGCCGGTCAGCACGACCGTGCGGTCGGCGCGCGGGTTGCGGTGGAAGACCTCGGCGACGGGGATCGAGTTGGTGATCACGGTCAGCTCGGGCACGGCGACCAGATGGTGGGCCAGCGCCCACGTGGTGGTGCCGGCGGAGAGCGCGACGGCGGTGCCCGGCCGGACGAGGGTGGCCGCGTGCCGCGCGATGGCCTCCTTCTCCTGCTGCTGGCGGGCGGACTTGGCGGTGAAGCCGGGCTCCTCGGTCGAACCGGGGCCGAGGGCCGTCGCGCCGCCGTGGACCTTCTCCAGCAGCCCGCGCTCGGCCAGCACCTCAAGGTCACGGCGTATCGTCATGTCCGAGACGCCGAGCTCGCGCACGAGGTCGGCCACCCGGACGCCGCCGCTGCTGCGTACGCGTTCCAGGATCGTCTGCTGACGCTGCTGTGCGAGCACGCCCACCCCTTCCAACAGATTCCACCAAATTATGACACGAGTTTGTTGAGGAATGTTAGGTCGCGGCGTATCGCTTGTGCGACTGACGGGCAGGGGAGACCTTGAAGGTCACGATCCCGACCGCCGGAGGTGAGCCCATGGCGAAACGCGCACGCAAGGGCAGGGGGCGCAAGAAGAAGAAGGCGAACCACAGGAAGCGCCCGAACGCGAACTGACCACGGGTGGCCGCGGGATCCCGCGGCCACCCGTGCTTCCCTCAGCCGGGCAGTTCGGTGAGCGCCCGGTCGAGCCGTTCCTGCGGGAGGGTGTGATCCTCCAGTTCGCCGGCCAGGTGGCGGTCGTAGGCGGCCAGGTCGAAGTGGCCGTGCCCGCACAGCGCGGTGAGGATCACCTTCTCCTCGCCGCTCTCCTTGCAGCGCAGCGCCTCGGCGATGGTCTCGGCCAGCGCGTGCGTGGGCTCGGGAGCCGGGACGATGCCCTCCGTCCGCGCGAAGCGCACGCCCGCCTCGAAGCACTCGCTCTGGGTACGGGTCACCGCCTCGAACAACCCCAGCTCGTACATGTGGGACAGCAGCGGCGCCATGCCGTGATAGCGCAGCCCGCCGGCGTGGATCGGGTCGGGGACGAAGGAGTGCCCGAGGGTGTGCATCTTGAGCAGCGGCGTCAGCCCGGCGGTGTCGCCGAAGTCGTAGGCGTAGACGCCTCGGGTGAACGACGGGCAGGCGGCCGGCTCGACGGCCCGGAACTCGGTGGCGATCCGTCCGGCCAGCTTCTCCCTGAGGAAGGGGAAGGCGAGGCCGGCGAAGTTGGAGCCGCCGCCGGTGCAGCCGATGACCAGGTCGGGCAGCTCGGGCAGTTGCGCCAGGGCCTCCTCGCCGATCACCGTCTGGTGCATGAGGACGTGGCTGAGCACCGAGCCGAGCGCGTACCGGGCCTCGGGGTTCGCGGCGGCCACCTCGACCGCCTCGCTGATCGCCAGTCCCAGGCTGCCGGGCGAGTCGGGGTCGTCGGCCAGCGCCTTGCTGCCCGCGCCGGTGACGGGTGAGGGGCTGGGGTGGACGGTGGCGCCGTACACGCGCATGAGCGAGCTGCGGTACGGCTTCTGGTCGTAGGAGGCGCGAACCATCCAGATCCGGCACTCGATGTCGAACTGGGCGCAGGCGAACGCCAGGGCCGACCCCCACTGTCCCGCGCCGGTCTCCGTGGTCAGCAGCCGCACGCCTTCCTTGGCGTTGTAGTACGCCTGCGGCACGGCGGTGTTCGCCTTGTGCGACCCGGCCGGTGAGACGCCTTCGTACTTGTAGTAGATGCGGGCCGGCGTGTCGAGGGCCTTCTCCAGCCGGTGCGCCCTGATCAGCGGCGTCGGCCGCCACAGTCGGTAGACGTCGTAGACCTCCTTCGGGATGGGCACGTAGCGCTCGCCGCTGACCTCCTGCGCGATGAGCCCCATGGGGAACAGTGGCGCGAGGTCGTCCGGCCCGACGGGACGGCGGGTGCCGGGGTGCAGCGGCGGCGGAGGCGGCACGGGAAGATCGGGAACGATGTTGTACCAGTTGCCAGGGATCACCGTTTCAGTTTGAGCCGCCCTTCCGAGCCGTCAAGGGTATGGACGCGGACACGTTCCTTCTTTACCTTGGTTGAAACAGTTCACAGGAGGAGCGAATGAAAATCGAAGCGGTCATCTTCGACATCGGCGGCGTCCTGGAGCTCACGCCGTCCCTGGGGGTGACGGCCACATGGGAGGAGCGGCTCGGCCTGCCCGCCGGTCACCTCGACGCGCACCTGGAGCCGACCTGGCTGGCCGGGGCCGTGGGAGAGGTGACGGAGGAGCAGGCCGACGCCGAGGTGGCGAAGCTGCTCGGCGCGGACGCCGAGGCGTTCATGGCCGACGTCTGGACCGAGTACCTCGGCAGCCCCAACACCGGGCTGATGGCGTACCTGGGCGCCCTGCGTCCCCGCTTCCGTACGGGCCTGGTGAGCAACAGCTACGTCGGAGCCAGGGAACGCGAGCAGGCCGCGTACGGCTACGCCGACCTGGTGGACCACATCGTCTACTCGCACGAGGCGGGCGTGCGCAAACCGGACCCGCGCATCTACCTGCTGGCCTGCGACGCCCTCGGCGCCGATCCCGCCGCCACGGTGTTCCTGGACGACCACGAGCCGTACGTCGAGGGCGCCCGCGCGGCCGGCCTGCACGCCGTGCGCTTCACCTCCAACGCCCAGGCCGTCGCCGAGCTGGACGCCCTGCTGGGGCTCAGCCGTCCGTCAGCACCGCCGGACGGTCCGGATGGTCGGCCCTGACGACCACGTCGGCGGCCCGCTGCGGGCGCGCCTCGCGCTCGTACCGCTCGTAGGCCGGCAGGCGCCACCGTTCGTCCTCGGGGGTGCGCCGCGCCAGCGCACCCGCCGACAGCCACACGTGCACGCTCAGCTCGAACGGCAGCCCCCGTCCCAGCAGGAGCGTCCCGTCCACGAGCACCACCCCGCCCGGCGCCAGCTCCCGGTACGGCAGCCGGTACGCCCGATCGATCCCGCTGTCCCACAACGCCGGCAGCACCCGCCCCGAGCCGCCCGGTTCCAGCGGTTCGAGCACCTCGCGCAGCAACCCCTTGACGTCGAGCCAGTCCTCGTAGAAGACGTCGGGATCGGTCCGGCCGTGCTCCAGCCGCAGCGAGGCCGGCCTCAGGAAGTCGCCGGCCGACACCCGCAGCACGGGCCGCCCCCGCAGCCGCAGGGGCGCGACCAGCTCGTCGGCCAGCGCGCCGGGCCCCGCCACGGGCGCCCCGTCGACGGCCACCCGCACCCATGAGTCCCTGGGCCACGCGGCGACACGCTCGGCCAGCTCCTCGACGAGCGCCTCCCGTGAGATCGGTCGTGCACGCATCACCACCACCCTACGCCCCGAAGATCACGAAAACCCAAGGCCCCCGAACCGCGCACGAGAGCTGCTCCGCTCTACGTCGGGTCCGTCACGACGCACACCGTCGATCACCGCGACGCCCCCGTGGTCGGCCGCCCGCACCGGCACGCTCTGGGCGTGGGTGATGCCCCCTTCGGGTTCATGGGCTCCGCCTCGGCCGCTGACTACCCGGAGACAGGGCCGCCTTCGCGATCACCCCGGGGCCGAGCGCTCCCGCCGGAGGCGTTCCCACAGAACAGCCTGCACAGCTGGATGCTCATCACGACGAACAAGGCGACTCCGCCGAGCAGAATCGCGATGACGAAGAGCGTGAACGGATGGAAGAACACTGGGCCTCCTGTCGTCGTGCCGATCATAGGAGCCCTGAGGTTCCATCGGCCTTGAGGGTGGAGGCCGTCGCCGCATGGATGTACTTCAGCGCCCTCCCGTAGAGCGTGCGATCAGTGTCGGTGTCCCCTGTAGGGCAGATGGCCGGACGGCATGAGGCCGGCGCGGCCACAAAGAGACAAGATCGGACAACAGTAAGGCCCAGGCTCGGGATCATCTCCCGGACCTGGGCCTTCGTGTCTGGAGCGGACGACGGGAATCGAACCCGCGTAGCTAGTTTGGAAGACTAGGGCTCTACCATTGAGCTACGTCCGCGCGAACCGGTCGAACTCTGGTCTAGACTTCATCCGGTCGTCAGGGCGTAAGCGTACCGGAGTCACGGACCGCATGCGCACCCGACGAGGCGGGGCGTGGCGCAGCTTGGCAGCGCGCTTGCTTTGGGAGCAAGAAGTCGCAGGTTCAAATCCTGTCGCCCCGACCAGCTCAGCAGGCCCCCTCCCATCCGGAGGGGGCCTCTTGCTTTTCGCGCCCCAAAAATCACGTCGAAGCAGGACGAACTGCCCACTAAGGTCATGGCGTGACAGACAATCGCGTGCCGCCGCCCTATGCCGGCGACGAACGGACCATGCTCAACAACTGGCTCGAATGGCATCGCGGCACTCTGGCCGTCAAATGCGACGGCCTGACCGACGACCAGCTCAGGCTCCGCTCGGCCGGGCCCTCCACCATGTCACTGCTGGGCCTGGTCCGGCACATGGCGCACGTGGAGCGCGTCTGGTTCCGCCGCGTGCTGGACGGCGAGGACATCCCCCGCCTCTGGAACAAGGAAGTCGACGCCGACGCGGACTTCAACGACGTGGACGAGGCCTCGGTCGAGGAGGCGTTCACCACCTGGCAGGACGAGATGGAGCGCGCACGTGCCATCTCGGCCGCCAAGTCCTTGGACGCCACGGGCGACAGGAACGGCCAGGACTGCACCCACCGCTGGATCCTCGTCCACATGATCGAGGAGTACGCGCGCCACAACGGCCACGCCGACCTGCTGCGCGAGCGCATCGACGGCGCCACCGGCGAGTAGGGACGAGCGGGTCAGCCCTCTTCGGCGCGGAACAACGCCCACACGGCCTTGCCGCCGCGGTCGAGCGGATCCCAGCCCCAGCACTGACTGTAGGTCTCGACGATGTAGAGGCCGCGCCCGTTCTCGGAGATGAAGTCCGGCTCCTTGCGGCGCGGCACCTCGTCGCTCGGGTCCGCCACCGCCAGCAGCACGTGCGGCGACACGCGCATCAGCAGGAGCTCGATCTCCCGCCGGCCGGCCGCGTACATGGCGTACCTGACGGCGTTCGTCACCAGCTCCGACACCACGAGCGCGGCGTCGTCGCTCAGCTCGTGCAGGCCCCATCCCCGCAGCGTGGAGCGGGTCACGTCCCTGGCGGTCTTCACCGAGTCGGCCTGGAAGGGCAGGGGACACGCGGTCGTGTTCGGCTTCCCGCCCTTGAGCAGGTGGTCGAACCCCACCTCACGGGTGATCTGCAGGCAATCGGCAGTGGCCAGAGGATCCTCCACCATGCCGCCGATACCTCCCCGTAGCCCTCGGTTTAGTGCATGTTTGGCCCACAATGCACTAAGCCATCATGGGTCACGAACGCGGCGGCTGCAAGACCCAAATGCACGTGCAGCTGCAATGTGCAGCAGCATGCGCCTTTTGGGGCAAAACTCTCCTAATCGGACACGGGGTTGAGACCTTGTCATACCCGGCGATGTGGTGTCACTGTGTGTGCGGACCTTGAGTAGGAGGCAAAGTGACGCAGAACCAGCCGGGTTCGGGGCCGACGGCGCTGCGCATCCTCCTGGGCTCCCAGCTGCGAAAGCTCAGGGAGGCGAAGAACGTCAGCCGCGAGGAGGCGGGTCACCTCATCAGGGGGTCCGAATCCAAGATCAGCCGCATGGAGCTGGGCCGGGTGGGGTTCAAGGAACGTGACGTCGCCGACCTGCTCACCCTGTACGGGGTCGTCGATCCGCAGGCGCGCGCCGCCGTCCTCGACCTGGTGGCCACGGCCAACGAACCCGGCTGGTGGCACCGGTTCAACGACGTCCTGCCCACGTGGTTCCAGGCGTACGTCGGCCTTGAGGAGGCCGCCGCCCGGATCAGGACCTACGAGGTCCAGTTCGTGCCAGGACTGCTGCAGACCAAGGAGTACGCCCGGGCCGTCGTGACCGCGGGAGCGGCGGGCATCGCGACGGAGGAGATCGCCAGGAGGGTCGACCTCAGGCTCGAACGCCAGCGCATCCTCGACCGCCCGGACGGCCCGATCTTCTGGGCCGTGATCGACGAGGCGGCGCTGCGCCGGCCCATCGGCGGCGTCGAGGTCATGCGCGCCCAGCTCGAACACCTCATCGACCTCATGCGGCAGCCCAGCATCACCATCCAGATCATGCCGTTCAGCTTCGGCGGCCACAGCGCCGAGGGCGGGGCCTTCAGCGTCCTGCGCTTCCCCGACCGCGACCTGCCCGACGTGGTCTACGTCGAGCAACTGGCCAGCGCCCTGTACCTGGACAAGCGTGAGGACGTGGACCGCTACACAGAGGTCATGGAGCGGCTGTGCGCCGTGAGCACCACCCCAGATGAGACGATCGATCTCCTGCGGACGATCGCCGAGGAGTTCTGACGGCGACGGCGTCGTTGTTCGGTACGCATCTGCCCTAGACTGGCCATCGGCGTTGGATCCCGCCGTGGCGGAGCATGCCCAACGCCGCTCATGTGGGCGCGGCGCGTGAGCCGTACCGAATGGACGCGCCCGCGATCACTCGTAGCTTGATCAAGGAGACCATTCCGTGAAGACCGCTGTCGAGGAGCTCAGCCCGACCCGGGTCAAGCTCACCGTCGAGGTGCCGTTCGAAGAGCTGCGCCCGAGCATGGATGCGGCGTACAAGAAGGTCGCGCAGCAGGTGCGCGTCCCCGGGTTCCGGCCTGGCAAGGTTCCGGCCCGCATCATCGAGCAGCGCTTCGGCCGGGCGGTAGTGCTGGAGGAGACCCTCAACGACGCGGTGCCCAAGCTCTACGGCCAGGCCGTCGACGAGGTCGACGTGTTCCCGGTGAGCCAGCCCGACATCGAGGTCACGAAGATCGACGACGGTGAGCAGATCGAGTTCACCGCCGAGGTCGACATCCGGCCCAACTTCGAGGTGCCCGACTACCAGGGCGCCGAGGTCACCGTCGACTCCGCCGAGGTCTCCGACGAGGACGTCGACGGCCAGCTCGACTCGCTGCGCCAGCGCTTCGCGACGCTGACCGGCGTCGAGCGCGCGGCCGCCAACGGCGACTTCGTGGTGATGGACCTGCGCGCCGAGATCAACGGCGAGAACATCGAGGAGCAGCAGGCCAGCGAGGTCTCCTACGAGGTCGGCGCCGGCTCGGTGCTGCAGGGCCTCGACGACGCCCTCGTCGGCATGTCCGCGGGCGACGAGAAGAGCTTCAAGACCGAGCTCGTCGGCGGCGAGAACGCCGGCGAGGAGGCCGACGTGATCATCAACGTCAAGTCGGTCAAGGAGAAGGTCCTTCCCGAGCTCGACGACGAGTTCGCCCAGCTCGCCAGCGAGTTCGACACGCTCGACGAGCTCAAGGCCAGCATCCGCGAGCAGTCCCGCCGCAACAAGCTCATCGACCAGGTCGTCCAGGCCCGCGAGAAGGCCCTCGACGCGCTGCTCGAGAAGATCGACATCCCGCTGCCCGAGAGCGCGCTCAAGGCCGAGGTCGACGCCCGCAAGCACAACCTCGACCACCAGATCGCCGAGAGCGGCCTGAGCCGCGACGCCTTCTTCCGTCTGTATCAGACGACGGAGGAGGAGCGCTTCACCGAGTTCGACACCAACTCCGCCAAGGCGCTCAAGGTCGGCTTCGTGCTCGACAAGATCGTCAAGGCCGAGGAGCTGGGCGTCAACGAGCAGGAGCTGACCAACTTCGTGGTGCGCCGCGCCATGGAGATGGGCGTCCAGCCCAACGAGCTGGCCAAGCACCTCGCCGACAACGACCAGCTCACGCTGGCCATGGTCGAGATCGTCCGCGACAAGGCCAAGTCCGTGCTCGGCGACGCCGCCAAGGTCGTCGACAGCGAGGGCAACGAGGTCGACCTCAAGGCCATCTACGCCGAGATCAACGGCGCCCCGGTCGAGGAGGAGGCCGAGGAGGCCGGCTCCGAGGACAAGGCCGAAGCCTGATCTTCCCCGAAGCCCCCGAACCACCACGGTTCGGGGGCTTCGCGCATTCCGCCCCGAACCACTCCGGTTCGGGGTTTCGCGTTTTCCGGCCAGAAGCCTTCTGGACATGGCTGTCACGCGTCCCCGCGCGCGATGGAACGCGTGAGCGCGCCCAGAGGGCTCCTGACGATCCCGCGGGAGCGAATCCGGCCCTAGGGGCGGGAGTCGCCCTCTGAGGGCTCGTCAAGCCCCTCACCGCCACCGCTCGCGCGACGGCTTCCCCGCCGCCGGACGGCATTCACCGGGACGCAACCCCAGAAGCTCCACAAGCCCCACCAGCCAGGAATCATCCCCGCCGAATCGCCCACAGAGCCGGACCATGAGCTGGACGTGGAGGAACGGCGTAGCCTGACAGAAGACCGGTCACCCAGACCTGCGCCGTCAGCGAACAGTACGGGGGACCGGGCATGACCTGTGGGCGTCGCGCGTTAAGGTCACAAGCAAAGCCAATCACTTACGACGCATCGGAAGGTGACGCTGTGACCAGCCCGCCGACCTTCTATCAGCCTGAGTCGCGAGGCCGTGAGAACGGCTCGTCCTTCCGGCTTGAGGACCAGCTTTACCAGCGCCTGCTGCGTGAGCGCATCATCGTGCTCGGTCAGGAGGTCAACGACGAGATCGCCAACCGGATCTGCGCCGAGCTGTTGCTGCTCGCGGCCGACGACCCCGAGCGCGACATCACGCTGTACATCAACTCGCCGGGGGGCTCGGTGAGTGCCGGTATGGCGATTTACGACATGATGGAATATGTGCCTAACGACGTGTCCACGGTGGTGATGGGCATGGCCGCCTCCATGGGGCAGTTCCTGCTCACCGCCGGCGCCCGCGGCAAGCGCTACGGCCTGCCGCACGCCCGCGTCATGATGCACCAGCCGTCCGGCGGCATCGGCGGCACCGCGGCCGACATCGCCATCCAGGCGGAGCAGATGCTCTACGTGAAGAAGACGCTCGCCGAGCGGATCGCCTTCCACACCGGGCAGCCGCTGGACCAGATCGAGTCCGACTCCGACCGTGACCGCTGGTTCACGGCCGAGGAGGCGAAGGACTACGGCTTCATCGATCACGTGGTGCGCAGCGCGCGGCAGGTGCCCTCCGTGGGCCCGGTCTCCTAGGGGGAGCTGACATGAACATCCAGAGCCGTTACGTTCTCCCCTCCTTCGTCGAGCGCACGTCCTACGGCGTGAAGGAGATGAACCCGTACAACAAGCTCTTCGAGGACCGCATCATCTTCCTCGGAGTGCAGATCGACGACGCGTCGGCCAACGACGTGATGGCCCAGCTGCTGACGCTGGAGTCGCTCGACCCCGACCGTGACATCAGCATCTACATCAACTCGCCCGGCGGCTCGTTCACGGCCATGACGGCGATCTACGACACGATGCAGTTCGTCCGGCCGGAGATCCAGACCGTCTGCCTCGGCCAGGCCGCGTCCGCCGCGGCCGTGCTGCTGGCCGGCGGCACCCCGGGCAAGCGCTTCGCGCTGCCCAACGCCCGGGTGCTGATCCACCAGCCCTCCACCGAGGGCGGTGGCCAGGGAAGCGACATCGAGATCCAGGCCCGCGAGATCCTCCGCATGCGATCCCTCCTTGAGGACATCGTGGCGAAGCACACGGGCAAGGCCTCCGCCGACATCCGCAAGGACATCGAACGCGACAAAATTCTCAACGCGGACGAGGCAAAGGCGTATGGTCTGATCGACGACATCATCCCGACCAGGAAGAAACGAGCTCAGGCCGTCGCTTCCTAGTTGAGATGTGACGCACCGGAGCGCTGCCCAATAGGGCACGTTCCGGTGCGACTCGCCGCTAGGGGGCTCACTGAGGGCCCAGAAGACGGTAACGTCGAAACCTGAGCGGTTCGGCCTAGTCCGGAGGATGTCCGGAGACACTGCTCGCGTGAGCAGGGCGGTCCCACGCAAAGGAGTATCTGGGGTGGCACGCATCGGCGACGGGGGAGACCTGCTGAAGTGCTCTTTCTGCGGAAAGAGTCAGAAGCAAGTCAAAAAGCTCATTGCCGGTCCAGGCGTCTACATCTGCGATGAGTGCATCGATCTCTGCAACGAGATCATCGAGGAGGAGCTCTCCGAGTCCTCCGAGCTCAAGTGGGACAACCTGCCCAAGCCGAGGGAAATCTACGAGTTCCTCGACGCCTACGTCATCGGACAGGACAAGGCGAAGAAGGCGCTCTCGGTGGCGGTCTACAACCACTACAAGCGGGTGCAGTCCGGCGACCGGGGCAGAGACGACGGCCTTGAACTGGCCAAGAGCAACATCTTGCTGCTCGGGCCCACCGGGTCGGGAAAGACTCTCCTCGCACAGACTCTGGCGAAGATGCTCAACGTGCCCTTCGCCATCGCCGACGCCACCGCCCTCACCGAGGCGGGCTACGTCGGCGAGGATGTCGAGAACATCCTGCTCAAGCTCATCCAGGCCGCCGACTACGACGTCAAGAAGGCCGAGACGGGCATCATCTACATCGACGAGGTCGACAAGATCGCCCGTAAGAGCGAGAACCCGTCGATCACTCGTGACGTCTCCGGCGAGGGCGTGCAGCAGGCGCTGCTGAAGATCCTCGAAGGCACGACGGCCTCGGTGCCGCCGCAGGGCGGGCGTAAGCACCCGCACCAGGAGTTCATCCAGATCGACACCACCAACGTGCTGTTCATCTGCGGTGGAGCCTTCGCCGGCCTCGAAAAGATCATCGAGTCGCGCATCGGCAAGAAGGGCATCGGCTTCAACGCCATCATCCGCTCGAAGGAAGAGGTCGACACGGCCGACATCTTCGGCGACGTGATGCCCGAAGACCTGCTGAAGTTCGGCATGATCCCCGAGTTCGTCGGGCGTCTGCCGGTCATCACCTCGGTCCACAACCTCGACCGCGAGGCCCTCATCCAGATCCTCACCGAGCCCCGCAACGCGCTGGTCAAGCAGTACCGCAAGCTGCTGGAGCTCGACGGCGTGGAGCTGGAGTTCACCGACGGCGCGCTGGAGGCCATCGCCGACCAGGCCATCCTGCGCGGCACCGGCGCGCGCGGCCTGCGCGCGATCCTGGAGGAAGTGCTCCAGTCCGTCATGTACGAGGTGCCCTCCCGCCAGGACGTCGCCCGCGTGGTCATCACCCGCGAGTCGGTGCTCGAACACGCGATCCCGACGCTCGTGCCGCGCGACCAGCTCGCCGCCAAGCAGCAGCGCACGCCGCGCGAGAAGTCGGCCTGACCGTCGTCGAAAACGCCCCCGGGAATCAACCCGGGGGCGTTTCGCTTGCCCGGCTCCCTAGAATTGGTCACTGTGACCACGCAAGAGCTGCCCACCCAATACACGCCGGCCGACGTCGAGACCCGTAGCTACGAGCGCTGGGTGTCCGAAGGCTACTTCCACGCCGACCCGGGCAGCTCGCGAGTGCCGTACAGCATCGTCCTCCCGCCGCCCAACGTGACGGGCGTCCTGCACATCGGGCACGCCCTCGACCACTCCGTCCAGGACGCGCTGACCCGCCGCGCCCGCATGCAGGGCCGCGAGACGTTGTGGCTGCCCGGCATGGACCACGCCGGCATCGCCACCCAGAACGTCGTGGAGCGCGAGTTGGCCAAGCAGGGCCTGTCCCGCCACGACCTGGGCCGCGAGGCGTTCGTCGAGCGCGTCTGGGAGTGGAAGAAGGAGTCCGGCGGCCGCATCCTCGGCCAGATGCGCAAGCTCGGCGACGGCGTCGACTGGGAGCGCGAGCGCTTCACCATGGACCCGGGGCTGTCGCGGGCCGTCCAGACCATCTTCAAGAAGCTCTTCGACGACGGGCTCATCTACCGCGCCGAGCGCATCATCAACTGGTGCCCGCGCTGCCTGACCGCGTTGTCCGACATCGAGGTCGAGCACAGCGAGGACGAGGGCGAGCTGGTCTCGATCCGCTACTCCGACGAGATCGTGGTGGCCACCACCCGCGCCGAGACCATGCTCGGCGACACGGCCGTGGCCGTCCATCCCTCCGACGAGCGCTACGCCCACCTGGTCGGCACGATGGTCGAGGTGCCGCTGACCGGCCGCATGATCCCCGTGGTCGCCGACGAGCACGTCGATCCCGCCTTCGGCACCGGAGCGGTCAAGGTCACCCCGGCCCACGACCCCAACGACTTCGAGATCGGCCGACGCCACTCGCTGCCGTCCCTCACCGTCATGGACGAGCGCGGCGTCATCACCGCTCACGGCCCCTTCCAAGGGCTCGACCGCTTCGAGGCACGCCCGGCCGTGGTCGCCGCGCTGCGCGCCGATGGCCGCATCGTCGCCGAGAAGCGCCCGTACCTGCACTCGGTCGGCCACTGCTCGCGCTGCAAGACCGTGGTGGAGCCGCGGCTGTCGCTGCAGTGGTTCGTCAACGTCTCGCCGCTGGCCAAGGCCGCCGGCGACGCCGTGCGCGACGGCCGCACCCGCATCCACCCGCCGGAGCTGGCCAAGCGCTACTTCGACTGGGTCGACGATATGCACGACTGGTGCATCTCCCGGCAGCTGTGGTGGGGCCACCGCATCCCGGTCTGGTACGGCCCGGGCGGCGAGGTCGTCTGCGTCGGCCCCGACGAGGAGCCGCCGGCCGGCTACACCCAGGACTCCGACGTCCTCGACACCTGGTTCTCCTCGGGCCTGTGGCCGTTCTCGACACTCGGCTGGCCCGACTCCACTCCGGAGCTGGAGAAGTTCTATCCGACCTCCGTCCTGGTCACCGGCTACGACATCCTGTTCTTCTGGGTGGCCCGGATGATGATGTTCGGCCTCTACGCCATGGACGGCCGTCCGCCGTTCCAGACCGTGGCCCTGCACGGCATGGTCCGCGACCAATACGGCAAGAAGATGTCGAAGTCGTTCGGCAACGTGGTCGACCCGCTCGACTGGGTCGAGCGTTTCGGCGCCGACGCCACCCGCTTCACGCTGCTGCGCGGCGCCAACCCCGGCGCCGACGTGGCGGTGAGCGAGGAATGGGCGGCCGGCTCGCGCAACTTCTGCAACAAGATCTGGAACGCCACCAGGTTCGCGCTGATGAACGGCGCGACGGTGGGCTCGCTCGACGGGCTCGACCTCACCGCGGCCGACCGCTGGATCCTGTCCCGCCTGCAGACCGTGGTGAACGCCGCGGATGCGGCCTTCGACGAGTACGAGTTCGCCAAAGCCTCCGACCTGCTCTACCACTTCGCCTGGGACGAGGTCTGCGACTGGTACCTGGAGCTGGCCAAGATCCAGCTCGGGGAGGGGCTCGAACACACCCGGCTCGTGCTCGGGCACGTGCTCGACGCGCTGTTGCGGTTGATGCATCCGCTGGTGCCGTTCGTCACCGAGGAGTTGTGGCGAGCGGTGACAGGTGGCGAGTCGATCGTCGTGGCCCCCTGGCCGCAGGCCGACCCGCGCTACGCCGATCCGGCGGCCGAGGCCGAGATCGACGCCCTCCAGGAGCTCGTCACCGAGGTCCGCAGGTTCCGTTCCGACCAGGGGCTCAAGCCCGGCCAGAAGGTGGCCGCCCGGCTGGGGCTGTCCGGCACGCCGCTGGAGGCTCAGGAGAAGGCGATCCGCGCGTTGCTGCGGCTGACCGAGCCGGCGGAGACGTTCAACGCCACGGCGCGGTTCAGCGTGGGCGCGGTGACCGTGGAGATCGACACCGCGGGCGCCATCGACGTCGTGGCCGAGCGGAAGCGTCTGGAGAAGGATCTCGCCGCCGCCCGGAAGGAAGCCGCTCAGGCGACCGGCAAGCTGGGCAACGAGCAGTTCATGTCCAAGGCGCCCGACGACGTGGTGGCCAAGGTCAGGGCCCGTGCCGAGCAGGCCGCCGCGGACATCGCGCGCCTTGAGGCGCAGCTGTCCGGGCTCGGGGTTTAGACCATACGAACGCGGGGAAGGTCCATTCGTTACCGAAGATGGACCTTCGTCGTCCTCAGGGCTGCTACAGTTTTCAACGCGGGGCCGATCGGCCCCACACCCCTTCTGATCAACCCCGACTTTCGGGCTGTCTGACCTAGCGGTTGGACAAAGGCCGGAAGTTAGAGTAAGTTAGCAGGGTTGCTCCGAAACGGGGCAGGTCCGGAAGCTCCCGGATCGGGCGGTTTGACAAGAATCGTCCGGATCTGGTAGACTGAAAGAAATGAAATACGAGCGCCTCTGAACGAGGATCCGGGAACGGGTTCTGGTGAGGAAGTACGCGTCCGTTTCTTGAGAACTCAACAGTGTGTTAAAAGCCAGTGCATGAAA